>URQQ01000083.1 GCA_900549995.1 uncultured Lachnospiraceae bacterium
ATCCCATAATCTGCATGTATCCGGTGAAATTTCATCTGCAAGGATGATTTCTCCGTGATATCTTCCGAACTCAATCTTGAAGTCAATCAGTTCAATTCCTGCATCTGCAAAGAATTTCTTCAGTACATCATTTACCTTGAATGTATACTCTGTAATTTTGTCAATTTCTTCTCTTGTTGCAGCTCCGATAGCGATTGCAAAATAATCGTTGATCATCGGATCGCCAAGATCGTCATCTTTATAGCTGAATTCTAATGTCGGTGCTAATAACTTTCTGCCTTCCTCGATTCCCAGTTTCTTAGAAAAACTTCCGGCAGCCACATTACGTACGATAACCTCAAGCGGAACGATCTCCACTTTTTTAACAGCAGTCTCACGGTCGCTGAGCTCTTCCACCAAGTGAGTTGGTACGCCTTCTTTTTCCAGGACTTTAAAAATGTAGTTTGTCATACGGTTGTTAATCACACCTTTTCCGACAATTGTTCCCTTTTTCTCACCATTAAATGCAGTTGCATCATCTTTATAATCTACAATTACAACGTCCGGATCCTCTGTTTTGAACACTTTCTTTGCTTTGCCTTCATAAAGTTGTTCTAATTTTTTCATACGTTTCACACCAATCCTTTTCTTCGAAATATATTATCAATACTCCTGTCTGGACGTCCAAACAGTACTACACAAAAATTATAATACATAGCAGATAGAAAAGCAACACGTCCACTATGCCATAAATTTAAAAATTCATTCAATATTGTAATGTTTTTTTATTAATGTTGCTTATAAATGAACGCAATTGAGGACGCAGTACTTATAAAAAAGTGCTGTGTCCCCAATCATTTAAATCCGGAACTTCCCAAAAAATCCCTTCATTCTTTCGTTGTCAGATCCGAATACTTCCTCCGGTGTCCCCTGCTCTACAATATATCCGTCGTCCATAAATATAATATGATCCGCCACATTCCTGGCAAATTCCATCTCATGCGTTACGATCACCATTGTCATATGTTCTGCCGCCAGATCTCTGATTACTTTTAAGATTTCCCCCGTAAGTTCCGGATCCAGGGCAGATGTCGGCTCATCAAAAAACAGGATGTCAGGATTCATCGCGAGCGCCCTTGCAATAGAAACCCTCTGCTGCTGCCCTCCGGAGAGCTGGAACGGATATGCATTTTCCTTATCTTGCAGTCCCATTTTCTCAAGCAGTGACCTCGCCTCTTCAAAGACACTTTTCTTGTCACGCTTCTGCACCCTGATCGGAGCGTCGGTAATATTCTTCATCACAGAATAGTGCGGAAAAAGATTAAAGTTCTGGAACACAAGGCCAAAAGAACCCTGATAGATTATCTCTCCCTCATCGACAGTCTCAAGTCCCGTCGCACAGCGGAGAAGCGTTGACTTTCCCGAACCGGACGGTCCGATGATTCCAAGGACCTCTCCCTTATCCACCGTAAGAGAAATATCCTTCAGCACTGACAGCCCATCAAATCCTTTGCGGATATGTTTCATTTCTAATAAGCTCATCTTAAGTTTCCTCCTACCTGTAATAATTGAGTTTCTTCTCAAGTTTATCCATAACAACTGCTACAATCAGATTGAATATGTAATAGAATACCGCGGCGATGACAAACGGCATCATTGTCGCCTGCGAACTCGCGATCTGTTTCGCTATGGTGAACATCTCCGAGACGGCAAGAACAAACGCAAGCGAAGTATCTTTTACAAGTGTGATTACTTCATTTGTCACCGACGGAAGAACCCGTTTAATCACCTGCGGCAGTATAATACAGAAAAACGTCTGTACTTTATTATATCCAAGTACTTTCGCAGCTTCATACTGCCCCGCAGAGATAGATTCGATTCCTCCGCGGTAAATCTCTGCAAAATAAGCAGCATAGTTGACAGCAAACCCGATCAGCACCGCAGTCATACTGTATTCCTTTGTAATCTGAATACCAAACAGAAAATATGGTCCAAAATATACTACCATCAGCTGCAGCATCAAAGGCGTCCCGCGCATTACCGAGATATACGCGCTGGTGATCCCCTTCACCACTGGATTTTTAGACATCCTGCCAAAGCACACAACCAGCCCGAGAGGCAGTGAAAATACCAGGGTCAGCACAAAGATCTGAACCGATACCCACATTCCGCTTAACAACTGTTGTAACATGACCGACAAACTCATAGATTTCCTCCCCGCAGAAACGAGAGCGGCGGGTTACGTCGCTCTCATCTGCTCTGTTCATTTATTCTTTCTCATTTCCCAGGCAGAGCATGGATGGATCGATTCCATACTGTACTGCCAGCTCTTCAAATTTACCATTCTCAACAAGTTTCATCAGTTCATCCTGAACCTTGTCTTTCAGTTCTGTATTGCCCTTCTTAAATGCAATCGCATACTGCTCAGTCCAGAATGGCTCTTCCAGAATTTCATATTTGTCTGCGCCTCTCTCAGCAATCTGATACTGTGCAACTCCAATATCGATTGCAACGGCATCTGCAGCCCCGGACTCAAGATTCATAAATGCTGTGTTATAGTCAGGATTCTCTGTCAGATCTTTAAAACTTTCTTTCAGATCTTTACAGTCATCTCCGTTTAACGCCTCCAAAGCAGAAGACGCTGCCTGCACAACGACATTTTTCCCTTTCAGATCAGAAAGCGTCTTGATTCCCGAATCTGATTTCACAAGAATCACCTGTGTATTGTCTACATACGGATCAGAGAATGTATAGGCATCCTTTCGGTCATCCGTAATTGAAAATCCGTTCCAGATACAGTCAATCGTCCCGGAATTCAGTTCCATATCTTTTGAGTCCCAGTTGATCGGCTTCTTCTCAAGTTTCCAGCCAAGCGCATCGCAGACCGCCTGTGCACAGTCAAGATCAAAACCTACATATTCACCGTTGTCATCTTTATATCCATAAGGCGGATACTCCGCATCAAATCCAACCGTAAATGTGTCCTTTTTGGAAATATCTTCGGCCGCGGACTTGTCTTCTTTTTTCTCGCCGGATGTGTCCGACTCTTTCTTTCCGCATCCTGTGAACAGTACCGATACAGCCATCACACCAGCTAATATTAATGCTAATTTTTTCTTCATAATTTAACCTCCCTGCGCGGCACTTTTCTATGTTATCAATGGATTACTCTACCACGCTAAACTGCTCTGTTATCGTACCATAATTTTTCACTTCTGTCAATTACTGAAGCAATAAAACAGAGGAAAAGCCAAAGCCCTAAAGACTCTGTCTTTTCCTCTGTTTTATTATCTCCGAAAGCTTCGGTACGCCGCTTTCCATTCTTCCATCATTTCTTCTGTATATTCACCCTTTACATCTTCCCGGGCTTTCTGCATCTCCTTTTTAAGCGCCGCGTTCATCGCCGTGTAGATGTTGCTTTTCTCGACCATTTTCCGGTACTCCTCTTCCGGCATAAACCGGAGACATGCATACAGATATGCCTTCAGCATCGACTCTTCTTCACAGATCAGAAACGCAGCCTCATACATATCTGCTGCCTCCTTATAAAGAAACATTCTTCCATAGCAGGCACCGAGGCACCCGTAGACTCTTCCGTAGAATTTACCATCCACCGTCTCGTCTTTTTCCCCATGAAGTATCTCCTGGTACACAAGGATCGCGGCTTCCGTCTCGCCGCTCTGCAACAGGTTGTCTGCCTTGAATTTCTTCCGTTCAATATCTTTCTGATTCTTCAGACGTTCCAGCACATTCTGGATTCTCGATATCTCTCCGGCTGTATAAATCGAAGAAGCTGTCAGAATTGAGAGTACAAACTTTTCAACCGACCCATAGTGCTGCAGGGATTCCCTGAGTTCCTCTGCCAGGTCATCGAGTTCCAGTTCCTCGGAAATCCAGTCACAGAGCTGATTGTTCATGATCGTGTAATCTACAAGATACAGATTATTGCACAGATAATAGCACAGCTCTTCTATCGTAAATATTTTGCGCCGTATTCTTGTAATCTCATATGGTTGTTTTGCCTTCTTTCTATGACAAAGAATTAAACTGCCCATGACTGCCTCCTAAATGTATCGTTTTCTCTACCTGAAAGTCTGTCTCCGGGAAAAACTCTCCAAAGCCAATGTCCTTAAATATAATCTGGCAGGTCTTCTCGTTCTGGAACAATACCTGAATCTGAATCCGCACGGAATAATTTTTCCGCTTCGGTATCCCATCCATCTCTACCGTCACTACTTCCAGATCACCCGATGCCAGAGATTCTATATGAATCTCTATATCATCTGTATCCTCCAGAAGCACTTCCAGCTGGTTATCGGCCTCATACCACCGGGAGCCCCAGGATACAATCGGATACCACTGCTCCTTCCCGTCAACCCGCATACGAAGCGAAATCTGTTCCGTCATCTTCGTCTCATCGAGGTAAACCGGCCCTTCGATCAGACCGAGATATTTCTGGTATGAAGTATAACACGCTCCCTTACTGTACAGATTATTGCCAAGAAACGCCCTCCGTCCGTTGCACAGTACTTTCAAAGACGTCGGATACCAGTTGTTTTCGAATCCTTCCCCGGTAAGAAACACAGAGGAAACAAGTTTTTTCTCAAATACACCTTCGATGAACATTTTAAATCTGGCATCCGCCTCTTTTGCTTTGTCGACATTCAGTACCGGATACACTGCTGCCAGCTCATTCATCTGGGCGCTTGCGACTTCATCCACCGTCACAAAGGTATTGATACCCACGCTTTGTCTTGTCTTCAGCTTCCGCAGCATATAGGCTTTCATTTCATCGCGGTCACAGTAGAACAGCGCCGACTCAAACTGCCAGAGCTCTTTCGGCTGGTAAAACATATAATGGCAGAAACTTTCCTTATAATCCTGCACATAGATCGCTTCCCTTGGAATTCCCATGCGCTGTCCGATTCCCTTGAGCATTTTGTCAATGTCAACGCTCATCTCCGGAACGGTAAACGTGATGAAGTCGATCCGGCGGAACTGCTGGAGTGAAAGCTCTATGAACTTGGCCAAAAGCCAGACTCCCTCATAAGTTTTACCCCGAAGTATCACCTTTTCCTGATCCATCGCAAGGTTCAGAAGATCCGATATCACATTGCCCTCCCGGACCGCAGCCAGACGTTTGGCATCCTTCCCATAGATCCAGGAATCACCTTTACTTGTGATTGCCAGCGGAATCTGATAATTGTCCACGGCCACTTCCATTGTCTGTGGCTCATGCTGTTCTTCACTATAATAACTGATCTGACAGTTCTTTTCATTTAAGTCATAACCAATGATGCTTCCATGTATCATGGCCTCATTCTCCGCCTTTCCATACAGCAAAAAGGGATCCTCCCCTGTAAGCCGTTAATAAGTAATAAATATATTCTGTGCAAGCAAGTCCTCACACTGGTACTCTTCCATGGCTTCCAAAAGTTCATGCTTCTTAAGTCCTGCCATACTGTTTAATTTCCCATACTTTCCTACCGGAGGAATCTCGCGTGTCTGCCGGCACTGCTGCCGCTCAGATGTCTTTGCTTTTTCTTTTCTTGTCTCTTTAAAATAATAACTCAGATATTCGTCGTCAAACAGCACAAACTGCTTCACATAGATATTCTCATACATCGGAGCCATCGTCTCCACACAATATTCCGATTCTTCATCGCCAGTGTGTCCGACTTTATAAGCAATTTTCACCTTGGAATCTCTCGCATGCGCCTGATAGGATACCATGGTCTTATCATACAGCTGTGTCTCCCTGAGCCATTCCTCCGGGTAAGAAAGATAGAATGGGAAAATCAGCTGTTTCTCGCACAGTTCCTGGAGAAATGACCGCAGCATCGGTACCAGTCCGGCTTCATAATTCTGATCAGCGTAATACTTTAACGTGGCAACTTTACAAATATCTGCCATATATTCATCCTGCCCGTATTCGCGCTCCACAACTTTGAAAATCGTGCCGTCCACCATCCGGTTCCACACCACATATTCTCTGGAGATATATGCCATATATGCCTGTTTCAGCCGGAAATACGCCCCGCCTTCATAGTAATCCACAAAGACCTCAATCTCTTGGAATACATCTTCCGAGAACAGCATCTGCGTGATAATTCTCTCTGCCAGTTTGTGTGTATTCACACCGTACTCTTTCGCCACACGCCATAACTTCTTCATGTCCTTTGTAGCACCGCAGTAATAATTGGCGAGGTATGTCAATGTCACTTTATCGTACTGGTCCTTTTTAAACAGTTCATAACAGAGATAGCTTAAGAAATCATCTTCCTCGTAATTTTCTTCTCTGATTTTTTTGCTGCACATGCGGAACACTTCTGCCTCATCGAATTCCTCCAGCCCATGAATATGGAGATTTTCAAATGTCAGCTCCGTCTTTGGATTCTCATGTCCTACATTCCCAAGTTCTGCCGAATATTTCTTATACATTTCGATAAAGCGGAGCTCATAGAACATGCGGACAGTATCATAGGTGACTGAGTCTATATAATGCTTGCCATCCTTTCCTTCCCACACGATTCTGGATTCCTTGCTGTAAAGAAATACCTGTACGCCGCCTTCCGTATATGGAACAGTCTGCCGGATCGTCCCATCCTGCTCAATGACTAAAATCTGCTTCATCATCTTGGATTTCGTCGTCACCTTGTAGGCATGGCAGATATCATAGAGTGCTCTGAGCCTTTCCGGTGTCATATCTTCTTCCCTGCAGAATCTCTTATAGATAACCCGCAGCTGTTCATTGATATGACGCTTTTCGAGCTGATCCCATGCAAACCGTTCGATCTGTTCGCGGTATGCGTCCGAAAGTTCACTCGACTCGTCCTCATAAGTGATCACGTTTGCATACAAAAGAGCCGCCTTTTTATATTCCAGTGAGTTTCCATGCATGAAATATAGATAGATGGATCTCGGCAGTGCCCCGCTTACACGGTCTTCATCGATCGATGCCATATAATATTCAAACAGCTGGGCAATTTTCAGTTCAGCCTCCAGCGCTCTCTGATACCATTTAAAATACCGGTTTGACACTTTATTTCCTTTGATCAGAAGCGTGCAGACCGCTGTCAGTACCATAGAATCCGGATACATCACATAGATCTGCTCCAGAATTTTAAACAGATGCTTGTGAAAAAGTTTCTGCTGGCTTGCCAGGTTCGCCACATACAATGCCAGCTCCTTTGTCAGCAATTTATATTTCACCGCAAAATTCAATACCTGTATCTCAAAAGCCCCAAGTTTTTTCAGCCTCGAGTTCTTTTCCTTATAACACTGATACGCCAGCAGATAGACAATAATCTGATTCGAACCTCCAAAAAACTGGCGTTCCAGCACACGGAGCTGTTCCGACGGATTGCGGAATTTGGGATCAATCTGCGTCAGCATACATAGAATCTGCCATGACTGAGTATTCTTAAGATAAAGCTTATTCAATTCTTCCACGACACGGTTCACATGGCTTCCGCTTTTTTTCAGAAGCGCCGTGAGGAACAGATAATAAGACCCCACCTCCGGGCAGTCTTCCAGTTCACCGCGCTTATAATTGTAACTCTCAAGCACTCCTCTGGCCTCTTCATCATTTCCCGCAAGCAGATGGACATGTGCCTGCAGAAGTTCAAACCACCGCTCATCAGGCTTCTTCGCCTTCATCTGCTTTATCTTGGCCAGAGCTTCCGTTACCCAGGTGCTCAGCTCATTTCTTCCGCCGACATAACCCAAATAACCCTTCAGCGCCTGCGCCATAAGAAAATCACAGTCTCTTCGTTCCTCGTCACGCGCGCCATTCTGGTCAACCTCAATCTCACACCGCACGGTTTCATATGGCGTATGAACAAGGATCTCACCGTAGTTGTGCCCTGCATGCAGTTTTTTCTGTTCAATAATATATTCAAGTTCAAAAGAGTTCCCCACAAAATCATCTGTCGTTGTCACACGCTTCGTAATTCTCAGAAAATCCCCTCTCGCCTCAAACTGCATGGGCATATATCCCCAGGTATTCTTCGTGACAGTTAAGCTGTATTTTGTGTCCTCCAAAAGATCCGCATAAAGTTTTTCTTCTGCCGAAAGGCATAAGAAGATTCTTTCCTTCTGCTTGATTCCTACGAGGAATTCTTCCAATGCCTCATCGTCCAGAGACCATTTCCTCATATTATCGTATAAATAGAGAATCCGTTTATCTTCATATTTCAGAATCTCATAAAAATCTCTCGACTTGAACAGCTTCTGCGCCTCCGTAAAATCACGGAATGCCAGTTTCTTAAAATCTCTTGTGCTCTGCACCTTTCCATAAGAGGTCATAAGAAACGGTTTCTCTATAATTGCAGTAAACGGAAGTTCATACTCACCTCCATTGCACACCACAGTAAATTTGCCCTGTTCTACATGCCCCGGCGGCAGATGGCTTCCATCATATGTATATTCTATAGTAATTGGATTTCCTTCAAACCCCTGTTCTTTACAGTGCACACGAAAAGAAGACGAATAGACAAGCCCTCTGATTCCTTTGGCTGCATTCGTCTGCAGAGAAAAACTTCCTTCGTAAATTTCTCCTTCTCCGATTGTAAGTACCAGGTGTGTCTCCGGAAATATTACATCTGGCTGCGCGATCTCAAAGTTCCCCTTCGAAAACTTTTTTATCTTATTCTTCATCTGGTAATCTGCCTCTCGTTTCTGTATGGTTTCTTCTTTTCTTTTTCCTGAAATCATATTATAATGAATTTGAGTTCAGCCTTTATGTACAATAAAATGCAAGGATTATTTTGCATTCAAATAGTAATTATACAATAGCATTTATATTAGATTATAGTTTATTTTGATCCGGATGGCAATGCCGTACGGCAATAAATATGGTAAATCATATCGAAAGAAGGTAACTGTTATGACTGTTAAACCCAATTTTCACGGAAGCGACCTGGAACAGATTTCTGAATATTACGGGATTCCAAAGGACTCGATTGTCAGTTTTGGTGCGAATGTAAACCCACTTGGACTGTCTTCCTCTGTGAAGGAAGATCTTGCCTCACACCTGGATATCATCACCCGGTATCCAGACCGGGAATACCGGTCTCTTCGAAATACCATCGCATCTTACTGCGGGGCTGACCCCGGTCATGTCGTCGTCGGCAACGGAGCCACAGAACTGATTTCCCTGCTGATTTCTCTTCGCGCCCCAAAAAAGGCACTTGTAGTCGGCCCGACTTATTCCGAATATGAACGGGAACTTGCACTTTCCGGAGGTACCGCCACGTATTACAATCTGGAAGCATCCCAAAATTTTAAACTGGATATGGACCATTTTCTAAAACATCTTCAGGAATCCGTAGAACTGCTGATTCTCTGCAATCCGAACAACCCGACGTCTTCTGCCCTTTCTACTGGGGAGCTTCAACAGATACTGGCAGAATGCGGACGGCGCAACATTTTTGTAATGATCGATGAGACTTACGCTGAGTTTGCACTGGAAACTGCGCAAATCTCTGCCATTCCTCTTGTGGAACAATATCATAACCTGATGGTTTTGAGAGGTGTCTCCAAATTTTTTGCTGCTCCCGGACTCCGGTTCGGCTATGGAATTACGTCTGACAGCGCTCTTCTTGCGGCAATAAAAACGCATCAGAATCCATGGAGCCTCAACAGTGTTGCTGCCTATGCCGGGGAAAAGATGCTGAATGACTCCTCCTATATCGAGAAGACACGGTGCCTGATAAGCGCAGAGCGGAAGCGGATACTTGAAAAGCTTTCTCAGTTTCCTCAGGTCCGGACATACCCGGCTTCTGCCAACTTTATCCTCGTGCAGATAACCAGACCCGGGCTTACCGCATCCCAGGTCTTTGAATTTTGCATACGGCGCCATCTTATGATCCGGGACTGTTCTTCCTTTCAGAACCTGAACGGAGAATTCATACGCTTCTGCATCATGCTGCCCGAAGATAATGACAGACTCCTCCATGCTTTGGAAGAATGCCTGAAATAATGCCTGAAAATGGGGGCTGCAGATTTTCTGCCAGCCCCCATTTCGTATGATTATTTCTTCAGAATCAGTGCCACGAATGACAGATCGTCATCCCCGCAGTTGCGAAGTCCATGTCCGCAGCCATCCTCGCAGAATGTGACATCACCAGCCTCCACTTCCACATCTGTCCCGTTGTCGTTGTAAATCCCATTGCCTGACAGAATATAATAAGTCTCCGTCTCCCCGTGATGCTCATGATATCCAAGTGCACATCCGGCCTCCAGCGTGACCCTTGAAAACATGCTGCAGTGTTCCCCCATCTGTTCCGGCAAAATCAGAGCTTCCTTCAGCAGATGTCCTGCGCCTCCGTTTACATGCTCTGCCCTTATAATTTCACGTTCACTGTGTTTTGTCATTTTTTTCAATCCTCCCTGTATTATTTCTTCCATTCTATCATCTGCCTGTCCTTTTTTCAATTCTGCGATGCAATTTCATCTGCCTCCTGCTGGGTGAAATATTTCTGTCTCACCATAGATTTCAGCACTTTCTGCTGCCTCTCTTTCGCAAGTTCCGGGTGCGTGTTCCAGGCATACGCAGACGGCGCATTTGGAATTCCGGCTAAAATTGTGCTCTGTGAATCTGTCATCTGCGCAGGCTCCACTCCAAAATACCCGCGTGAGGCTTCGCCGATTCCATAGAATTGATTGCCAAAATAGATACTGTTCACATAAAGCTCCAATAATTCATCTTTACTGTAGTCTTTTTCAACCTGCAGCGCCATCATAATTTCTGCCATCTTCCGGTCAATACTTTTCTCCTGGGTAAAACAAAGATTTTTTACCAGCTGCTGGGTAATGGTGCTTCCCCCTTCCACCATCTTTCCTGCACGGATATCATTAAACAGTGCCCTCCCGATCGAAAGAATATCGATTCCCGGATGCTTATAAAACCGTTTGTCCTCCGCCGCGATTACTGCATTAACATAAGTCTCCGGCAAATCCGCGAGCGGAACATAACCTTCTTTATTCCTGACCGCCTCTGCCTGGTTCTGCATCACATGATTCTCTGTCGCTTCTTTGTAATCCTGATATCCTCTGTAGGTAAAATATCCCCCGGCCAGCACCAGAAATAAAAACGCCCAGGCGATGATTCTGCCAATCCACTTCATTCATACACACCTCATTTTCTCTTTTGATTTTTATTTATAACAGAATAAACTTTTCTTTTCACTCATTGTAACAGAGGAATCCGTGTTTTCCCGGTATCTTCACTTAATATTAAGATTAATTAAGAATTTTATGCACAGCTAATTTCCCCTCTTTCTTTCCGGGGAACACGAAACGGAGGCCTAAACCTCCGTTTCAAAGTAACTACTGAATAATTTTATAATACTCTTTCGCCGTAATCCCAAACACAACTGCATAAAATATGGCAAAAACAATCACCGTTAAAACCGTACATGTAAGGAATAACGAGACATTTACCAGGTTCATAATCGCAAGAAGTTTCGTAATTACCTTAAAGGCAGCGGCTATATGGATCACAGCCACAGCAAGCGGAAGGAAAAACACAAGAAGTACCTGGCTGCGGATCGTCTTCTGGATCTCTCTCGTCCCCATTCCCACCTTCTGCATAATCTGGAACCGTTCTTTATCATCCATTCCTTCTGAAATCTGTTTGTAATAAATGATCAGTACAGTCGCCATCAGGAACATGAATCCAAGGAAAATTCCAAGGAAGAGAAAACCGCCGTAAATGCCGAAAAATTCCTTTCTGGACGCATCCCGGATTTCCGTCGAACAGGCGGAGAGTTCACTGTTTACCTGTTTTCGGATGGCATAAGCTGCTTTCTGACAATTCTCTTTCTCTCCCTTGAGGTCAAATACATTTTTGTAATACATGTCATACCCATAATTTGTATACTGCTTAAGCAGGCTCATGATAGATTCTTTGTCCGGCATAATAATATAAATATTTGGGACAACCTCCCCTGAAACGTCTGATACGACATTCATGGATTTGATAAATTCTCTGACCCTGAACTGACTGCCCTGAATCTCAATTTCCGAATAAGAAAATTCTGCCTCCGGACTGTATACCATGACTTCGCCGTCCAGAAGTTCCGCCTGGGCTCCCTCCATCCTGTTATACTCCTCCAGTGAAATCAGTTCAATTCCATAGAATTTCTCCATACTGTAAGCTACATCTGAATTTTCTTCCAGAAACATTTTGTTTTTATCTACGATTGCATTCAGAGAACCATATTGATACTTCGCCTGGTTTTCAAGACTGACACCATAATTTCTGGTTTCTTCCTCGACAATCTGATCGATTCTTGCATTTGCCTCCAGGTCATTGCCCTCGTAGTTTTTCAGCATCACATCATATGGAAATCTTGTCTCCATAATATCTTCCATTCCCGCATACATCGAGATGGAAGTAGATACAAGCACAAGTACCACGGTACTTAAGACACAGATATTTGCAAGTCCCACGGCATTTTGCTTCATCCGGTAAATCATGCCCGAGACAGAGATAAAGTGCTTTGTATTGTAATAAAATCCTTTATTTTTTCTCAATCCTTTCAGAAATACAATACTGCCGGCAGTAAAGAGCAGGTATGTTCCGAAGATAACAAGTATGACAGCGGCAAAAAATTTGCCGATCGCACTCAGCGGTGATTCTGTCGTAAGTGCAATATAATAACCAATTCCAAGGCACAGAAATCCAAGCAGCGCGATGAACCATTTCGCCTTTGGTTCTTTCTCTCCCTGTTTGCCTCCCTGAAGCAGTTCAGACGGGTTTACACGCTGTACCTGCAGCAGATTGAACAGAAGCGACGCCACAAAAATGCAGAGGAATAAAATGACCGTTTCCCTGACAGACCTCATTTCCACAGCAAATTTCAATGGTACCTCAAAATTTATCAGCTTTAAGAGAAAGAGAAACATAAGCTTTCCAAGCAAAATTCCGCCAATGAGTCCTGCCGTCAGGCTGACCACAGATGTGTATATGGTTTCCCAGGTCATCATCTTAGTAATATTGCCCTTATCCATCCCAAGTACCTGATAAAGCCCAAACTCTTTTTTTCTCTGTTTTACGAGAAAGCTGTTCGTATAGAACAAAAAGATCACTGCAAAAATTGCCACAACAACGGTAGACCAGGTCATAATCATCAACAGCGCATACGCCCCGGGCATGTCTTTGAGTCCTTCATTGCGGGCAAGCGCATTCATGATATAGTACAGCATCACAGTCAGAATGCAGGTGAGCAGATACGGTAAATATGTCCGTTTGCTTTTCTTCAGGTTGGATAAGGCAAGTTTCGGATAAAACATACTACTCACTTTTTTCACCCCCTGTTGTAAGAACTGTCAATGTATCCGAAATCTTATGATACATCTCTTCATTCGTGAGGTTTCCTCTGTAGAGCTGGTGAAACACAACTCCGTCTTTGATAAACAGTACTCTGTTGGCATTGCTTGCCGCCTTCACACTGTGGGTCACCATGACAATCGTCTGCCTGTCATGATTGATCGTCGTAAAAAGCTCCATCAGGTCATCTGCAGCCCTAGAATCCAGCGCACCCGTAGGTTCATCTGCCAGGATCAGCTGTGGTTTTGTAATCAATGCCCTGGCAACTGCCGCCCTCTGCTTCTGTCCCCCGGATACTTCATAAGGATATTTCTTCAGCAGACTTTCAATCCCAAGCTGCTGCGCGATCGGTATTAGTTTTTTATGCATTTCATCATACTTTTTCCCCGCGAGGACAAGGGGCAGATAGATATTATCTTCCAGTGAAAATGTATCAAGCAAATTGAAATCCTGAAAGACAAATCCCAGATTCTGACGTCTGAACGCTGCAATCTCTTTATTTTTCACAGTTCCCATATCTCTTCCTTTCAGAAGAACTTTCCCGCTGGTTGGCTGATCAAGCGCCGCCAGAATATTCAGAAGCGTCGTTTTGCCGGAGCCTGATTCTCCCATGACAGCCACGTACTCTCCGGATTCTACAGAGAAGGATACGTCGGTCAGTGCCTGTACCTGATTCCCTCCAAACCTTGTTGTATAAATTTTTTTCACATTTTTAACTTCCAAAAGTGACATTTTATTTTCCGCCTTTCTATTCTTAATGATCTTCCTTATATGCTCATTATAGCCGTGCCCCCAGATGTCCTGCCATAATTTCAGCTTACAAAATCCTTACCGTTTTGTAAGTTTCGGCAAATCGCCTCCGGTCTATCATAATTCTCTGTCTCTAAACATAGATTATCATGTCAGAACGAGAAATATAAGGAGCGAAAATAACTATGTGTAATGAATGCAGCCACTGCGAAGAAAAACCAAAAAAAGAGTCTGTCGCATTTGCCTCATCGAAACCTTATCCTCCCGTACAGGTCTGCGAGAGAAATCAGGCATACGGGCGGATGATGCTCGACAATATGGGAGGAAATAATTCCGAGATGTCTGCCGTAAGCCTCTATCTCTACAACAATCTTCTGATCGATGAAGATGAACGGCTTTCCAATATTTTTCACAAAATCAGCATTGTCGAAATGCATCATCTGAGAATCTTCGGGCAGATCGCTCGTCTGATGGGCGAAAATCCAAGACTATGGACGTACCGCGGGAACCGGATGGCTTACTGGACCCCCGGGTATAACAATTATCCAATGGAAATCAAAGCTCTGCTGATGAATGCGCTGAACGGCGAAAAAAATGCTGTTCAAAAGTATGAACAGCAATGTCAGAAAATAGCAGACCCACATATTGTGGCATGCCTGAGGCGGATTATCGAAGATGAAGAGATCCATATCCGCATCTTCGAGTCTCTTTATGACGAATAAAATGTGGTGTAAATAAAACGGCCTGTCCCCGAGACAATTTTTCAGATCAAATTGCTATCTCCAAAATGCCGGATAAGATATAGACTTTTCATTTAATATCTGATCCGGCAATTGAATAAAGTGTGAAAATTAAATTATGCATTTTATGAACTAATATTCTTTTCAATCAATTCCTGTTCGGTAATCCTTTTTTCTTTCCAATATGATCTAATTTCTTTAATGTATATTCTACAAAAAAATACAGTAGTCATCATTAGTATAACCAGCATAACAATATAAAACTTTGGAATGTCTAGTATATCACAACTGCTAGCAGCAATAAATATCACCATAATATAACACACAAACATAAACCCCAACATCATATAATAATACAAATGATTAGTCCTGAAAAAAAATGTTTTATTTTTTGTCTTTTCATATAAATAATGTTCCCAATTTAATCCTTCTTTCGTATGAAACAACTTATTTATTTTTATTTCAAGCAAGTATAGATAATGAGCCTCTTTAACATATCTTGTTGTTATATCTAGCCAAATCATTCCACATAAACTACAAATTCCTGGTAAAACCAACATTAAAAAAACACAGCAGACTAAATCATATTGCGGTGCTGGATCATCCATTAAAGATACTGTTTTTCCTAATTCACTTATATGGTTAACAGTTATACTCAACAACACACCTAATAAAGAAACCCATATACCAATGACGGTAAACTGTACGTCAAACATATGAACTGTTTCCTTCTTTAATTCTGTATATTCTTTAAGAATCAGTTCTTCCATTTTTATCATCTTCCGTTCCTATTCCAGTCTCTGCTCTTTCCGATACAGGCTTAAATACACCTTCGTTCCCTCACCAGGCGCAGATTCAATCGTTATATCATGATTCAGTTTCTCCATCACCTGTTTACACAAATACAGGCCAATCCCGGTAGATTTCTTCTGTTCCCTGCCGTTATAACCGGTAAAGCCCTTTTCAAACACCCTCGGCAGGTCTTCTTCCTGAATCCCGATTCCGGTATCCTCAATCACAAGCGTCTCTTTTTTATCCGGTGCCATATAGATGTGTATCGTGCCGCCAGATTTTGTATATTTCAGCGCATTTGAGAGAATCTGCTCCATGACAAACAACAGCCATTTTTCATCCGTTAACACCATCGATTCCACCGGCCTGTAATCCAGACTGATTTTCTGCAGTATAAACATCTGAGAATATTTGCGGGCGGCCTGACGGATCATTTCGTCAAGCGGATACCACTTAAGCATCAGGTCGTTTGACATCTCTTCCATGCGCAGGTAAGATAAGACCATTTCCACATACTGTTCTGTCTTAAAAAGCTCCATCTTCATCGCCTTTTTGAC
Source organism: uncultured Lachnospiraceae bacterium (assembly GCA_900549995.1). Classification (GTDB taxonomy): domain Bacteria; phylum Bacillota; class Clostridia; order Lachnospirales; family Lachnospiraceae; genus UMGS1251. The sequence goes on from URQQ01000083.1 coordinate 16,155, forward strand.
TTTCTGTTCTTCCGCACCCTCGCTCTGGAGCAAGAGCCTCATCGCCGAGATCGGCGTTTTAATCTGGTGCACCCAGAGACTGTAGTAATCCATCATTTCTTTTTTGGCAATTCCGGTATCCGATTCCAACACCGATTTCTGCCTGTACAAATCTTCGATGATCTCCTGGTATATCTCTTCCGCACTGTCGGCTGGCTTTGGAAAATCCATCACTCCCCCTGAAATGGAAGATTTCACCTGTTCAAGCCGCCTGCATCTCCCCACATAACGGACGAAATCAATTGCCACTGAAAGCAGGGCAAATACCCCGAACAAAAGAAAAGCATAGGATACAGCTTCCACTTTGATTCTGTAAAGATAGAATGTAACATAAAAAATACCGGTAAACAGGCACAACAATAACAGACTCCCACAACGCTTTTTCAAATAAGAGAGCAAATACGTCCTCATTCTATGATATACCCAATTCCTTTCTTCGTCGAAATAAAGCTGCTAAGTCCGATATCTTCCAGCTTTCTCCGAAGCCTTGTCATATTCACAGTCAGCGTATTATCATCGATAAACTCATCACTTTCCCAGAGTCTCGTCATAATCTCATCCCGGGCCACAATTTTTCCCGCATTTTCCATCAAAATCTGCAGGATACGGTAATCATTCTTCGTAAGCTCCAGTTTCCTGTCCCCATAAACCACTGTGGCGTCTCCCATATTCAGTGTCACACCCCGATGTTCCAGCACATTCGCCTGGCTCTGGAATGCATACGTCCTCCTCAGAATCGCCTGCACCTTCGCAGTCAGAACATTCAAATCAAACGGTTTCTCTATAAAATCATCCCCGCCCATATTCATTGCCATCACAATATTCATGTTATCCGACGCAGACGAAAGAAAGACAATCGGAACCTTTGAAATTCTCCGGATTTCCCCGCACCAGTAAAAACCATTGAAAAACGGCAGCATAATGTCAAGAAGTACTAATTGCGGATCAAATTCAGAAAATTCCTTCATAATATCCTTAAAATCATCCGCACACCGCACCTCATACTCCCACTTCTCAAGATGAGCACGCATGGCATGGGCGATTGTCAGATCATCTTCAATAATCAGAATTTTGTACATAATTGAAAATCCTTTCGATAATGTTCAATTGGGGACGTAATCCTTTTGAAAAGGATTACGTCCCCGACTACAATTCTAAAACAATTACTGTACTTTTGCGATATCAATCAGTGTGAGCTGTCTGATATCTGTATTTTCAAGGCTTGTCACGAGTGCTTCTGCCGTATCCATGGCTGTGAGTACTGTAACGCCTGTCTCGATTGCGTTCCGGCGGATTAGGAATCCGTCTTTTGCGCGGTCTGCTCCCTGCGGAGGTGTATCGATGATGAGATCGATCTCGTGTCCGAGGATGAGGTCCATGAGGTTTGGTGATTCCTGTTCAATCTTTTTGACCGGAATTGCCTTTACTCCGCCATTGTTCAGTGCTTCTGCTGTTCCGAACGTTGCGAAGATCCGGTAGCCGACTGCTTCGAAGCGGCGTCCGATCTCTACCGCCTTTTCTTTATCTGCATCCCGCACGGTCATGATCATGTTTTTGTGTTTCGGCAGGTTGATACCCGCTCCTAAGAAGGCTTTGTAAAGAGCCTCGTTAAATGTCTTCGCAATTCCAAGGCATTCTCCTGTAGATTTCATTTCCGGTCCAAGGCTGATATCTGCGCCTCTGATTTTTTCAAATGAGAATACCGGCATTTTGATTGCGATATAATCTGCTTCCTTCTGAAGTCCCGGTGTATATCCAAGCTCTTTGATCTTGCTTCCGATGATCACCTTTGTCGCAAGCGGCACAATCGGAATTCCGGTCACTTTACTGATGTAAGGCACGGTACGGCTGGAACGCGGATTTACTTCGATCACATACACTTCCTCGCCGCAGACAATGAACTGAATATTGATCAGTCCGATGACATGCAGTGACTGCGCAAGTTTCTTCGTGTAATCTTCAATCGTGCGTTTCGTCTTCTCTGTCAGACTCTGTGCCGGATAGACGGAAATACTGTCTCCGGAATGAATTCCTGCCCGCTCGATATGCTCCATGATTCCCGGAATGAGAATGTCTTCGCCGTCACATACAGCATCTACCTCAATCTCTTTTCCAACCAGGTATTTATCTACAAGGATTGGATGTTCCTGTGCGATCCGGTTGATGATT
>URQQ01000084.1 GCA_900549995.1 uncultured Lachnospiraceae bacterium
ACGATCATCAGATGATCCTTGTCCACTTTCAGATCAGGCTCCGCACGGAGGAGCGCTTTCATGAACTGGTAAGGCGGATTGAAGTTGTCAAATCCCTTGAGCGGGATTGCATTTTGAACACGCGGGTCATGGGCATCGAACGTAATGATGTTGGAGACTCCCATATTGGTCAATTCCTCCAGTGCAAGGGCACAGTCGAGCGATTCTCTTTTACTGCGTTTATGCTGCCTGCTTTCATATAAAAACGGCATCATAACATTGATGCGGTGTGCCTTTCCGGTAGCGGCAGAGATGACTCTTTTCAGATCCTGGTAATGATCGTCGGGGGACATGTGATTTTCATGACCGTTGACAGTATAGGTGATACTATAGTTACATACATCTACCATAATAAAAAGATCTACGCCACGTATGGATTCGTGGAGAATTCCCTTTGCCTCGCCGGAACCGAATCTTGGACAGGAAGAACTGACCAGATAGTTATCCAGCTGATAATTGGAAAAAATGGCGGAATCCGGTACGGTGATTTTCTCATCGTTGCGGAAAGCTACGAGATAATCATTGACTTTTGAAGCCAGTGTACTGCAGCTTTCCAGAGCAGCTATTTTGAGCGGAGCTACAGGCAACGCTTGTTCTAATAATGTTTTCTTTGGCATGACGGCCTCCATATAAATTAAGTTATCTACCCTTCTTTTATACCATTATTTATACTGTGAGGTCAAGATAAGAATGCCTGAATCTGATGGTTGTATAGAAATGTGAGACTTTACAAGTGGCGCTTAATATTGTAAAATCAAGCAGACGAGGTTTAATTATAGAAAGAAGTCTTTCAGAAACGATATGAAATAGACGGTATGTAAATACAAGGAGTAAGAGAATGAGTAAACCAATAGTAGCAATTGTAGGAAGGCCAAATGTAGGGAAGTCTACACTTTTCAATGCATTGGCAGGAGAGATGATCTCCATCGTAAAGGATACCCCTGGAGTCACAAGAGACAGGGTATATGCGGAAGTCTCGTGGCTTGACCAGGATTTCACGCTGATTGATACCGGCGGAATTGAGCCGGACAGCAAGGATATTATTTTATCACAGATGAGGGAGCAGGCGCAGATTGCCATTGATACGGCGGATGTGATTATTTTCCTTACAGATGTGAAGCAGGGTCTTGTTGATTCTGATTCTAAAGTGGCAGATATGCTCAGACGTTCAGGCAAACCGGTAGTCCTTGTAGTGAACAAGGTAGATAACTATGCTAAAATGATGCCGGATGTATATGAGTTTTACAATTTGGGAATCGGAGATCCGATGGCAATTTCTGCAGCATCACGGCAGGGGATCGGAGATATGCTTGATGAAGTGATTAAATATTTCCCTGAGCATTCATCGCAAGAGGAAGAGGATGAGCGTCCGAGAATCGCGATTGTCGGAAAACCTAATGTAGGGAAATCTTCCATTATCAACAAACTTCTCGGTGAAAACAGAGTCATTGTAAGTGATGTCGCAGGTACAACGAGGGACGCCGTAGATACTGCAATCAGGCATAATGGGAAAGAATATGTATTTATTGACACTGCGGGACTGCGGAGAAAAAGCAAGATTAAAGAAGAACTGGAGAGGTACAGTATTATCCGTACAGTGACGGCGGTGGAACGTGCCGATGTAGTGCTTGTTGTGATTGATGCAGAAGAAGGTGTCACAGAACAGGATGCCAAAATCGCAGGAATTGCCCACGAAAGAGGCAAAGGTGTTGTGATTGTCGTAAATAAGTGGGACGCGATTGAGAAACACGATAAAACCATGTATGAATATGAAAGAAAAGTGAGACAGGTTCTTTCTTACATGCCATATGCAGAGATCATGTATGTATCGGCAAAAAGCGGACAGAGACTGCCAAAGCTTTATGATATGATTGACATGGTTATCGAAAACCAGAACTTAAGAGTGGCGACAGGCGTTCTGAATGAAATTATGACAGAAGCAGTCGCTATGCAGCAGCCGCCTTCTGACAAGGGAAAACGGCTGAAGCTTTACTATATTACTCAGGTAGCGGTAAAGCCGCCAACCTTTGTAATCTTTGTAAATGATAAAGAATTGATGCATTTTTCATATACAAGATATCTGGAAAATAAAATCAGGGAGGCCTTTGGATTTAAAGGAACGTCATTAAAATTCTTTATACGGGAGAGAAAGGATAAGTAGGAATGGAACGATTGGTTTGCGTGATCATCGGGTATGCCTTTGGGTTATTACAGACAGGTTTTTTCTATGGAAAGGCGCATCACATTGACATCAGAAAACACGGGAGCGGCAATGCGGGTACAACGAACGCATTGCGGACCCTGGGATGGAAAGCCGGTGCGGTGACATTTCTTGGGGACTGCTTTAAGTGTGTGGCCGCGGTTTTAGTGGCGCATTTGATTTACGGCAGGACATATTCGGATATCATGCCGTTACTGTCTATGTACGCAGGCATGGGGGCTGTCCTTGGGCACAATTATCCATTTTATCTGAAGTTTAAAGGCGGAAAAGGAATTGCCGCGACAGCAGGACTGATTTTATCTACAAATATATGGATGGCCGTCATATGCCTGATTGTATTTATAGCGGTTGTCGGAATTACAAGATATGTCTCTTTAGGTTCTCTTGTAATTGTGGTATTATTTGTTATAGAAGTTGTTGTATATGGGCAGGGAGGCCACTTCGGGCTGGCTGCCCCCCGGCTTTATGAGATGTACGCTATTGTGATATTCCTGATGTTTTCTGCGTTCTATAAGCATCGCGCGAATATCGGCAGACTGATGAGCGGTACAGAAAACAAGCTGGGTGCAAAGAAAAAAGATGATTAAGGAGAGTGTGCTATGGCAAAAGTCGGTGTGTTAGGTGCAGGAAGCTGGGGAACAGCACTTGCGATTCTGCTGCATAATAATGGACATGAGGTGACAGTGTGGTCGATCAATGAGGAAGAGGTGGAAATGCTTTCCACAAAGAGAGAACACGCGGGTAAACTTCCGGGAGTACATATACCGGAGGGGATCTGCTTTACGAATGTGCTTGAGGAAGCAATGACAGAAATGGACGTCCTTGTACTGGCAGTTCCTTCACCATTTACAAGAGCAACAGCAAGAAGCATGAAGCCGTATGTGGCCGAGGGACAGAAAATTGTAAATGTGGCAAAAGGTATTGAGGAAAGTACTCTGATGACGCTCTCTGAGCAGATTGAGGAAGAACTCCCGGGAACAGATGTAGCAGTACTTTCCGGTCCAAGCCATGCGGAGGAAGTCAGCCGCCAGATGCCGACTACCTGTGTGGTAGGTGCAAGATCGAAAGAGACAGCAGAATACCTTCAGAAGATGTTCATGAGTGAGGTGTTCCGTGTATATACAAGCCCTGATATCTTAGGAATAGAGCTTGGAGGTTCGCTGAAGAACGTGATTGCCCTGGCGGCAGGTGTTGCTGACGGTCTCGGATACGGGGACAATACAAAAGCAGCGCTGATTACCAGAGGGATCACAGAGATCGCACGTCTTGGCGTAAAAATGGGCGGTAAAATCCAGACATTCTCGGGCCTGACCGGAATCGGAGACCTGATCGTGACTTGTGCCAGCCAGCACAGCCGTAACAGGAAAGCCGGATTTCTGATTGGCCAGGGAAAGACAATGCAGGAGGCCATGGACGAGGTCCAGATGGTTGTCGAAGGAGTGTATTCTACGAAAGCTGCAGTGAAACTCGGAGAAAAATACGATGTATCACTCCCGATTATCGAGCAGGTGAACAACATCCTGTTCGAGGGGAAAAGTGCCAAAGAAGCGGTAAAAGAATTAATGCTTCGGGATGGAAGAATTGAGCATTCAGATCTTCCATGGGAATAATAGAAAAATAAAGTATCCCTGGACAAAGGAAATTTTTTGTCCAGGGATATTTTAAATGTCAGCATGTGCTTTGACATATTTTTGAAATGCTTCGATTACCGGAGCCTGATAGGTATCTTTGAGTGAAGCCATATAGAACATACGCTCCCAGTTAGGTTTGCCGATATGGATCACTTTTAAATCCATCAGATTTAGAATCGGCATATTCGGAACGACGGCGATTCCAAAATGGGCAGCTACCAGTCCGGCGACTGCCTGATCTTCCTCAATCTCATAAGATGCTTTCGGGAGTCCTCCGCTTCGCTCAAATAATTTATCAATGATCGGCCTCAGGCCGCTTCGCTTCGAAAAGACGACCTGTTCATAGGGGAGAGTCTCTGCGAGGTCAATGACATCTCTGTCTGCAAGCGGATGACCCGGCGGGACAATGACAACGAGTTCCTGGCGGGCGACTGGAGTAAATAAAACAGAGGGTTCATTCTCCATCTTTGAGCAGAAGGCAATATCATATTTCCGGTTTTTCAGTCCTTCAATTAAATCAGGGGTAAGTCCGGTAGAATTGTGAAAATGAAAATCTATGTTCTTCCCGGGATTGGAATCCAGAAATCCCCGTACAAATGTCGGGACAAGGTTTGTGCTCAATGTACGCAGAAGAGCGATGTCAATCCGCCCTTCCCCAGAACTTGTCATCTGGAGTTTCTGAACGCTGGATTCCAAAATGTTCAGTGACTTTTCCACGTCTTCGAGAAACACACGTCCACATTTTGTGAGTGCTATATTGCGCCCTTCCTTTTCGAAAAGTTTTACGCCGAGCTCTTTTTCCAGAGAGGCGATTGCATGGCTGAGGCTGGGCTGAGTGATCGAGAGCATCTCGGCAGCTTTTGTGTAATGCTCGAGATGAGCCAGTGTGACAAAATAGCGTAAATGATATAGATTCATACGGTATCCCCAATCTTTATGACTTTTGCGACGATTTCCTGAACTATCCTGCATTCGCGGTGAGACGCTCCGAATGCATCTCAGGAACAAAGTTCCTTCGATGTTCGTTGCACTCACATAGGATAGTTCATGAATCTTTATGACTGCGGGCAGTCAACAGATTCCTAAACTATCCTGCATTCGTCGCTATGCGTTCAGTATATCATGATATATGTATAAAATCTATTGATTGACAGAAAATTATCAATTTGTTTTTTTTTTAACATTGTCATATAATCAAGAATAAGAGCAGGATTGAACGAAGGAAGACAATCCGTGTTAACTCGGAAGAAGATGGTGGGAGGTTTAAGCTATGGAGAAGAAAATATCAGGGCATACAGGGCTGATGGGGCTGTTTGGAACGCCGGTCGGGCATTCTGGTTCACCGGCAATGTACAATTTCAGTTTTCAGCATGATGGGCTGGATTATGCGTATCTGGCGTTTGATGTCAAAGAAGAGCAGATGCCGGAGGTGTTTGAAACAATCCGTCTCCTGGGTATGAGGGGCGGGAATTTTACGATGCCATGCAAAAATGCGGCTGCAAAGCTGGTGGACCGGTTATCACCGGCTGCAGAGATCATCGGGGCATGCAATGCATTTGTGAATGAAAATGGTGTTATCACTGGGTACATTACGGATGGTATCGGCTTTATTACAAACCTGCAGAAGCATGGCGTGGAAGTGCAGGGAAAGAAAGTAGTTGTGCTTGGCGCGGGCGGCGCAGCTACCGCAATTCAGGTGCAGCTTGCTCTTGATGGAGCAAGGGAAATTAATATTTTCAACTTCAATGATTCATTTATTGAGAGAGCCAAAGGGACGAAAGCGAAACTGGCGGTAAAAGTTCCTGCATGCAAAGTTACGGTAGACTGTCTGGAAGATAAGGACAGGCTGGCAGAAGAGATTGAAAGCGCAGATATTGTGGTGAATGCGACACTGATCGGAATGAAGCCATATGAAGGACAGTCACTGGTAGACCGGTCTTTATTACGCAAAGATCTCGTGGTGGCGGATACCGTTTATAATCCGGAGAAGACAAAACTCCTTCTGGAAGCAGAAGAAGCAGGCTGTAAAGCCGTCAGCGGAAAAGGAATGCTTTTATGGCAGGGGGCGGCAAATTATAAATTATTTGTGGGAAAAGAAATGCCGGTTGAGGCGTATCAGAAGTCTCAGACACTAAAGTAGAAAGAGAGTTAGGTTATGACAACAAAAAGAAATCCAAAAGAACTTCCTTATATTCCACTTGGACCATTTAAATGGAGAATTCCCTTTGTACACTATAAACTGGAATCTGTAGAATTTATCCAGGGCCTGATCATCGGAACAACTGCACTTAGTTCCATTCCGTATCTGACAGATTATATGGGGCTTCCGTATGAACTTGCATGGAGCTGTGTTATCATTGAAGTATTCCTGTATATGATTCACTGCTGGCTCGGAGATCCCGTAATTCCAGGCTGGATTACCCCGACACTGCCGCTGACACTTGCGTACTTAAGCGGATTTGCCAAAGGCACAGAACGGACGCAGGCAATGATTGCCCTGCAGCTGATGGTTGCAGCTGTCTTTTTCTTCATGGGGATTACAAAACTTGCAGACAAGTTCGTACATAGTATTCCGACCTCTATCAAAGGAGGAATCCTCCTTGCGGCACCAATCACTGTAATGCAGGGGCAGCTGGGGGAGGGCGGACAGCTCCTGACTTATCCTGTGGCGATTCTTCTTGGAACCGGTCTGCTGATCTTTTTAAGTTTTTCACCTTTCTGCGAGGAGAAGAGAAAGACGAATAAGATTCTGGATTTGATGGCCAGATATGGGAATCTGTTCCCGTACCTGCTGGCGATGCTCCTCGGAATCGCGATCAAAGAGCTTGCGCTTCCGGCGCTTGAACTTGGGACAATCATCAAGATTCCGGATTTTAAAGGAATTATTGAAAGTTACAGTATCTTCAGTGTGGGAATTCCAAGTGCATCAATGTTTATCAATGCGATTCCTCTGGCTTTAATCTGTTATGTCCTTGCATTTGGGGATTTCGTGACAACCGAAACTTTGATTAAAGAGGCGCAGGAATCAAGAGATGATGAATATATTGACTTTAATTCCAGCCGTTCGAATCTCATCAGCGGACTGAGAAACTTTATCCTTGCGATTATTGCACCATTCCCGCCGCTTTCCGGTCCACTCTGGGTGGGGATGACAGTCTCTGTCTCTGTGAGATATAAAGAAGGCAAAAAGGCGATGAAATCATTGATTGGCGGTATGAGTTCTTTCCGTATGGCAACATTTATCAGTGTAATTCTTGTGCCGGTAGTATCATTTATGCGTCCGATCTTCCCGGTTGGGTCAGCGATTACCTTGCTTTTCCAGGCATATGTATGCGCAAGAATCGGGATGGACTACTGTCCGACGAATACGGATAAAAGTATTGCAGGTATCATGGCAGCAGTTCTTGCGTTCAAAGGTTCTGCATGGGCGCTTGCAGCTGGATTTGCGTTGAATCTGATTCTGTCGAACTTTGATTCTATGAAAGCAAAGAGAAATGAAATAAAATAAAGAAAAGGAGGATGCCAGTCACTGGGATCCTCCTTTTCTTTACTGGGAGACTTCGCTGTTTCCCTCAAATTCAATATCCGGAAGAAGTTCAAAATAAAAGTCCTGATATTCTTTTTTTAATGCCTGGATGATAAAATTCTGTACGATGCGGAATCTGGAAATTGATACCTCGTCCCGGTCAAATGTGATGTACACACTGATCCAGAGTTTCCTTCCGGTACGGACAATGTCAAAATATAATTTATTGTAATCATATGCATGCAGAATCGGAGTCACTATTTCTTTAATATGCTCTACTGTTTCCTCCTCAGGTGCAAGGAGAAACAGATCCCGCAGGGAAGTAATGACTGCTTTTACCGGAGCCGGAAGCATGAGAATGGACAGTATCACGGCAAAAATCTGGTCAAGATACGGACGGCAGGGCGTAAACCAGTCAGCAGTGATTAACAACGGCAGAAAGAATGCGGCTGACATCCCAAGGGAGGAAACCAGATCAATCTTCCATTCCTGGATTTCGAGTCTGACAAGCGGAGAGTCCAGTTCCTGATTATAATGTCTCAGTGTAAGTACTACAACTGCGCTGACAATACATACAAATAATTCAAAATAAGCAATCGTTGTGAAAGAGACGTGGTGTCCTCCCTGCATCATGATTCCAATGTTGTTGATAATCAGACCGACGGTGACGGCCACCATTGTAAATCCTTTTATCACAACAAAAAAGGATTCAATCTGAAGATAACCAAAGGGACGTTTTTCACTGGATGGCTGATATAAAAATGGGATGATAATCAAAGAGATCAGGATCATGACCAGCTCAACGCCATCATATACAGCATCGAGGAGTACGGCCTGAGAACTTGAATACAGCGCCATGGCGACTTCCAGTGCGACAAAGAACGTACCTCCGATCAGAGAGATATTCAGTGCTGATTTTTCTGTTTTCTGCTGGCTTTTACCGGCATGCATAAAAACGCCTCCTTAATCAAAAGATCTGTCTTTAGTTTAATATCTGGCACAGCCGTTGTCAAATTGGAGCTGACAGAGAGTGAGTCAAATTGACGTGAAGTGCATTGTTTTACCAAAAAAAGACTTGAAAGTCTGAATACGTATACTTTTACCTCGAAATATGATAAAATAAAGAAAGCTTTTAACGGAGAAATTGGCATACGGAGGAAAAAACATGGGAGTATTGAGCGGAGATGAGCTGGATTTCCTGAGCTGCTTTGTAAATGGGGGGATTTGCAAAGTCAGGATGGATGATGACTTCACTTTATTATATGGCAATGATGAATTCTACAGAATTTACGGATACAGCAGGGAAGAGATGAAAATTGAACTTGGCTGCAGGCTGGTTGCTGTGATTGATGAAGGGGATATCGGACACATCAGTGAAGTCATCGGGAATGCATATGCCAATCATGAGAAATCCTATGAATTTGAGAAGCATATCACACGGAGAGACGGCAGTAAAGCAGTCATTTATACGAAGGGAACGTTCGCCAGTGAGAACGGGGAGACGGTGTCATATAATGTGATTGCGGATATTACGGAGCAGAAAAGGATGGAGGCGCAGCACCGGCTAGACGAACAGCGGGTAAAGATTGCGCTGGAGCAGACCGCTGATCTGATATTCGATTATGATATACAGAAAAAGGCATTGAAACAGACTTCTTATGCAGCCGAGATTTACGGTGCTGATGAGTATATTGAAAATGTCCCGGAATCACTGATTGAGAAAGGATATATTCATGAAGATCATATTGACGCGGTCAGGAATGTTTTCAAAAGAATTGAGGCAGGAGATGCAAAGGCGTCCTGCGTTGTAAAGGTACGTAATGCAGATGGAATTTATATATGGAACAGAATGACTCTCTCGGCGCTTTATGATGAACAGAAAGCACCGGTGAAAGCGGTAGGTGTTCTGGAAGATATCTCAGTAGAAAAAGAAGCGGAACTGTCATTTGTAAAAGAAGAACGGTACCGCAAAGCAATGATTCCCATGTCGGTATCCTATGCCCAGGTGAATATCACGAGAGATACGGTAGAAGAGATTAAGACTGGATTCAGCCGGTATCAGGAAGTATGGGACGGCGAAAGTTATGAGAAATACCTTCGTTCCATCGTAAGCAGATATGTACATATTGAGGAACGTGAGAAGTATCTGGACCTCTTTCTTCCGCAGCAGCTGAGGAAGGCTTATGAGGAAGGTAAATGTGAAATACGGCTGGAGCACCGGAGAATTGATGATAATGGACGGTATGTCTGGCTGGCAGCAGTGATGTATCTTCTGGAAGATCCGTTTACGGATGACTTGAAAGGATTATTCTACCTCAGGGATATTGACAAAGAAAAGCAGGAGGAGATGAAGCTTAAGTATCAGTCCAGAATGGATTCACTGACGATGCTCTACAATAAACGTAATTTTGAGGAGCAGGTGAAAAAATACCTCTCAAAGACTGAAAAGCGAAGACATCACACATTTCTCATACTGGATGTGGATGATTTTAAGAGGGTCAACGATACATATGGACATATGTTTGGGGATCAGGTATTAAAGCAGATTGCCGGAATCCTGAGGGAGAACCTCAGAAGTGTGGATATTGTGGGAAGGATCGGCGGCGACGAATATGCTGTATTTCTGAAAGATTCCGGAGAGAAGGAGCAGGCGGAAAAGAGTGCCCAGAGGATTGGAAGGCAGATTGAGGAGGCATTTGGAAAGGGACGAAAGATTACAGGCAGTATTGGCGCGGCGATGTATCCCGAAGATGGAGAGTCTTTTGAAGAACTTTATCAAAATGCCGACGTGGCCTTATATCGTTCCAAAAAGAACGGAAAGGGATGTATCACGTTCTATGACGAAACAATTGCCGGGAAACATGATATTTTAGTCAGCCGTACCAAGATTGATGATGAGGCGGCTGAGGCAGGCAGCATGCCAGGAATACTGGATATAAGCATTGCGGATGAAATTGACGATGCCATTTACATCTGTGATCCGCTTACTTACGAAATGAAATATGCGAACAAGTTTATCCGTGAACAGCTGGCTCTTAAGGATGATTACATTGGACAGAAATGTTATAAAGTACTTCAGGGGTTAGAGGAGCCTTGTCCGTTCTGCACGAATAAATATTTGAGGTTTGACCAAAGTTATACATGGGAACACAAAAACAATCTGATCGGACGCCAGTTTTCTATCAAGGACAAGCTGATCATGTGGCAGGGGAGCCCGGTTCGTTTTGAATATGCAGTTGATATTACAGAAAAGGAGAATACAGCGCAGCATATTAAAGATAAATGGGACTCAGGACACAGGCTGATTAGCTGTATCTGGAAAATGATTGAGGAACCTGATCTTCAGAAAGCACTTCAGATCATGGTGAGGACAGCGGCAAATGTATACAAAGGAGACCGTGCCTATATATTTGGATATGATGACAGTAAATGTAAGGCCAGTTTCATGGAAGAATGGTGCAGAGAAGGAATCCGGAGAAGAAAAGACATGCAGACGGACAGCATGTTTTCCAGTACTTTCTGGGCAGAACATCTGAAAAAAGATGAAATGATATATGTAGATGATATTGAAGAAATTAAAATTCCCAATGTGGATGAGTATAAATGGATGTCGAGATATAAAGTCCATTCGTTCGGGGCGGTTTCTTATTCTACGGATGAGCAGGCATCAGGCTTCATCGTTGTAGAGAATCCATCCAGAAGTATCAGCGATCTGACATTTTTGAAAGCATTAAGCCATTTTACCGGGATTATCATTCAAACGAACAAAATGATTGAGGAACTGAAGTATGCCGGCTATCATGACAGCCTTACGGGTCTTCAGGGAAGAAATGGATATGACAGGTGGATCTCGGTACGGAAAGACAGGTATGCAGATCTTACGGGATTGATCGTACTGGATCTGAACTGGCTGAAAGAGGCAAACGAACGTTACGGACATGTCAGGGGAGATCAGATTCTGGTTGAGACGTCACAGGTTTTGAAAAAATATTTTGAGGAAGAGAATATATTCCGTCTGAACGGGGATACCTTTATTGCCGTATGTGAGGATATCTCAAGAGAAGATTTTTCTGCTGTGGTACAGGAGGCAGAAAAAGAATTGGAGACGGTTGGGTATGACGGTGCAGCCTGCGGAAGTGTCTGGTCTGAGGGTGGTGCAGATATACTGAAGTTACAGGGGATAGCAGAAGAGCGGATGATCAGTGCCAAACAGCTTTACCACAGGAAACAGAAGCGTAGGAAACAAAATATCCGTCCCAGCAACGCGAAGGTACTGCTGGAGGAACTGAGGGCAGGATACTATTACCTGTATCTTCAGCCAAAGGTAAACATGGAGACCGGAGAGGTGATTGGGGCGGAGGCTCTTGCGCGGTATACAAGCCCGGACCGCGGAGAGATATCTCCGGATCAGTTTATCCGTACAATGGAGTCAGAGCGGCTGACCCGGTATCTGGATCTCTATATGGTAGAGGAAACATGCCGTATGTTAAGCCGATGGGAGCGTGAAGGAAGGAAAGTAGTGCCGGTGGCGCTGAATTTATCCAGACTTACGCTTGAAGAGGATCAGATTGCGCAGACGCTGAAAATGATTTTGAATAAATATAAGATACCGGCGGAATGGATTGACCTGGAAATAACAGAGAATATCGGCGGAATGACCAAAGAGGCATTGCAGTCAGTGATTCGGCAGCTCCAGAAAGAAGGATTCAGAATTACGCTGGATGATTTTGGAATGAAATACATGAATACTGCGATGCTGGCGATGTTTGATCTTCAGACGCTGAAAATCGATAAGAGCCTGATACAAAATCTGGAAAGCAGTAAAAAAGAGCAGGCGATTATCCGTCATATCTGTGATATGTGTGAGGAACTGAGAACAGGTGTTATTGCGGAGGGTATAGAGAAAGAAGAACAAATGCTTCTTCTGAAGAAACTTGGCTGCAGAAACGCCCAGGGATATTATTTCGGCAGGCCGATGCCGCCGGAGGAATTTATCGAGTACATTCAGATTTAAAATTTATATTGAGAAATTATTCTAAATACCCCCTTGCCGGCATAGATTGTTATCAGCACAGCAAGGGGGTATTTTTATGAATACGTTTCATTTGTACAAAGATATAAAAGCGAGGACGAACGGAGAAATATACATAGGAATCGTAGGGCCGGTCAGAACCGGAAAATCTACTTTTATCAAGCGTTTTATGGACTTGCTTGTTCTGCCGAATATGGAGGATGAACACGCAAGGGAACGGACGAAAGATGAGCTTCCTCAATCTGCATCTGGAAAAACAATTATGACAACAGAACCGAAATTTGTACCGAAGGAAGCTGCAGAGATTAAGCTGATGGATGATGTCTCTGTCAAAGTGCGGCTGATTGACTGTGTCGGCTATATGGTAAACGGTGCAGCCGGGCATGTGGAAAATGATGAAGAGCGGCAGGTTAAGACCCCATGGTTTGACCATGAAATTCCATTTACGAAAGCGGCGAGCATTGGAACAAAGAAAGTCATCCATGATCATGCGACCATCGGGATTGTGATTACGACAGACGGGAGCATCGGAGAAATTCCGCGGGAAAATTATGAAGAAGCAGAGCGGCAGACGATTCAGGAGCTTCAGGGAATTAAAAAACCGTTCATTGTTCTTGTAAACAGTCAGAAACCTTTCAGCGAAGAGGCAAAGCAGACGGTGAAAAAGCTTCAGGATACGTATCATGTCAGTGCGATGGCTGTAAACTGCGAGCAGCTCAGAGAAGAAGATATCAATCATATTATGGAGCAGGTATTGTTTGAATTTCCGGTATCTGAAATTCAGTTCTACATTCCGAAATGGGTAGAAATGCTGCCAAGGGATCACAAGATTAAAGCCGATCTGCTGGGGCATATCAGAAAGCTTCTGCAGGAAATGGAAGAGATCAAAGACGCGGCAGGCGGAATTGAGAAACCTGACAGCCCTTATATTGAGGAGATGAAAATTGACGGCATCGAGATGGATACAGGCTGCGTCAAAGTCAGGATTCAGATCAGGGAGTCTTATTATTATGAAATGCTCAGCGAACTTACCGGAACACAGATTCAGGGACAATATGAGCTGATTGGGACGATGAAAGAGCTGTCCGCACTGCGCAGGGAATATGAAAATGTAAAAGATGCGATGGAAAGTGTGAAAATGAAGGGGTATGGTGTTGTGAATCCAGGAAAAGACGAGATCAGCCTGGATCAGCCGATGATTATCAAGCAGGGGAATAAATATGGGGTGAAGATCCGGTCAGAGGCGCCATCGATTCATATGATCCGTGCGAATATAGAGACGGAGATTGCGCCGATTGTCGGCAGCGAGCAGCAGGCACAGGATCTTGTCCAGTACATCAATGAGGCGGCAAAAACAGAGGACGGTATCTGGGGGACAAATATTTTCGGAAAGTCCATAGAAGAACTTGTGATGGAAGGTATGCACAATAAGATTGCGATGATCAATGATGAGAGCCAGGTGAAACTTCAGGATACCATGCAGAAAATTGTGAACGACAGTAACGGCGGACTTGTATGTATTATTATATAAATGCGTGAACACAGAGAAAAAATGTGATATACTATCCTTTGAAAAAGGATCAGGATACATGCATGGAGGAAAGATTATGATATTTATAACCGGAGGAGCGAATCAGGGGAAAAGGGAATTTGCGATGGAGCATTTTCCAGATAAACTTGTAATGGCGGCTTACCAGATGACAATCGAAAAATGTCTGGAAGAGGGAAAAGATCCGATGGCACAGACCATTGCGATGCTTCAGATGAACCCGGATGTGGTAATTATAATGAGCGAGATGGGCAGCGGTGTCCCGCCTGCAGATCCATTTGAAAGAAAACTCAGGGACGAGACAGGGAGAGTCGGATGTTTCCTGGCACAGGTTGCAACAGAAGTATACCGTGTCATCGCGGGAATTGGCATGAAAATAAAATAAATCATGATGAAAAAATACCAGTTCCCCCTCCCCCCAACATATGATATACTGAACGCATAGCGACGAACGCACGAGTATGCCGGAAGAAAGCGCCTGCTGGCAGGCAGCTGAATGCAAGCATATGAGTATGTGAGTGCAACGAACAGCGAGGGAACGAAGTTCCCGAGGTGCGTGCGGAGCAAAGACGAACGCACGAATATGCCGGAAGAAAGCGCCTGCTGGCAGGCAGCTGAATGCAGGCATATGAGTATGTGAGCGCTAAACAAAGGGGTTATAAAAAGAGGAAAGGCAACTGAAAAATACAGATTTCAAAGGGAGATATTTTCCCAAAAGCGGAGGATAAATGAATGAGAGCAGCAATTATACCGGTAAATACATTGGAATATAGGGGAGCAAAAAAGGATTTATGCGGTCCTGTCATTAAAAAAGCAGTAGAGCAGGCCGGATTTGAAGTGAAGTTTTTAAAGGTACTTCCAGAAGCGAAAGATGTGTTGTCAAAAATCATGTCAGTTCTTGCAGATGAGAGTGTGGCGGATTTGATTATCACTGCCGGGAGTGTCGGATTTACAGATTCAGACTGTATCTCTGAGGCAACAAAGGATGTGATAGAAAAAGAACTTCCGGGAATTCCGGAGGCAGTCAGAACGCAGTGTATGAAAATCAGCAGGAAGGCAATGCTTACAAGAGGAACCGCGGGGATCAGGAAAAACACATTGATTGTCAATCTTCCGGACAGCCCAAAGGAAGTAAAAGAGGCGTTGGATTATATTATGCCGGAATTACTCTATGCGTCTGAAATTCTGTCTGGTAAGACAAATGGTGATAAAGAATGAAAGTAACATATTTATACCACAGCGGATTCATGGTGGAAGAAGAGAATACGGTGCTTATTTTTGATTATTTTAAGGGAGAGCTGCCGGAATTTGATGAAAATAAGCAGGTTTATGTATTTGCGAGCCACAGACACTATGATCATTTTAAAAAGAAAATCTATGACTGGAAAGAAAAATATCCGAACATTACTTATATATTATCAGACGATATTCCTTCCAAAAAATATATGGACCATACGGTCTTTATCGGTCCAAATTCTGAGAGGGAGATTGGCAGTATTAAGGTCAGGACCTTGAAGTCGACAGACGAAGGCGTGGCCTTTTTAGTGTACGCACAGGGGAAGACGCTGTATCATGCAGGAGATTTGAACTGGTGGCACTGGGAAGAAGAAGGGAACGTCTATAATGAGATGATGAAGCGCAATTACCAGTATGGGATCAGTAAGATTGAAGGGGAACATATCGATGCAGCTTTTGTTCCGGTAGATCCAAGACTGGGGGATCAGTTCTATTACGGACTGGACTGGTTTATGCGTCATACGGAAACGGAACATGTATTTCCGATGCATTTCTGGGGCAAATGCTTTATATGCGGGGAAATAAAAAATCATCCGGAGGCAACTCAATACAGGGACAAGATAGAGGAGATTACCGGAGAGAACCAGGTCTTCGTTTTATAAATGGATATGCATGTAAAAGAGCGTGTTGATGACACGCTCTTAAGTAATTGACGGGAGAACAAAGATGGACAGTAATTTAAAAGTAGCACTGATAATTTTTGGAATTATTGCAGCGGTGATGTTCTTTTTCTATATCAGCGCAAAACAGCAGAAAGAAATGAACCGCATACGCATCAAGAATTCCTGGGGAAAGATTCCGGAAAGAGAATATGAGTATGAGGAATTTGAGTGTATCAGCCATTATTTCAAACATAAACTGGAAGCGGACAGTTCCATTCCTTACATTGATGATATAACATGGAACGACATGGATATGGATTCAATCTTCTGTATGATGAATCAGACTTACAGTTCAGCGGGACAGGAGTATCTTTACTATATGCTGCGGACGCCCGTGACGGATCAGGAAGTACTCGATCAGCGGGAGAAACTGATCCGTTATTACACGGAACATGCGGCTGAGCGGGTGAAAATGCAGACAGTTTTCAGCGACATAGGAAGAAGCAGGAAGATTTCCATCATTGATTATATCAGCAGGCTTGAGGGTGTAAAACAGGAGAGCAACGGGAGACATTATCTTCTGCTTGCAGCGTATGTGATAAGCCTGCTGCTGATGATGTTCCACACAGGGATCGGAATCACGGCACTATTTATCAGTATTGTCTTTGGAATCAGCACGTATTTTAACAGGAAAAGAGAAATTGAGCCTTATATCATAACATTTGTCTATATTCTGAAGCTACTTAAGGCGGCAGATACCGTATCGAAAGTGAAAATTGCAGAGTTTGATTCTTATACAGACAGAATCAAAAAGGCAAAATCTGTGTTTTTGAAATTTAAGGCCGGAGCGGTTTTCCTCACTTCGAATGCAGCAGCGGGCGGTGATATTATGGATGCGCTTTTGGATTACATCCGGATACTGTTTCATGTGGATCTGATTAAATTTAATATGATGAGCCAGGAACTGAACAGACATCAGAAAGAGATCGAAGAAATTCTTGATAATATCGGAATTCTGGAGGCTGCGGCTGCGGTGGCATCTTTCAGGGAATATCTTCCATTTTATACTGTGCCGGTGCTGAAAAAGCAGAAAAATGTTTATATGAATCTGAAAAATGTATACCATCCGATGATTGCTGAGCCGGTCGCAAACTCTATCGAGGAAGATCGGGGAGTGCTGATCACAGGATCGAATGCTTCAGGTAAATCTACTTTTTTAAAGACGGCAGGAATCAATGCGATTCTGGCACAGTCTGTAAACACATGCCCTGCGACAGAATATGAGGCTTGCTTTTTCCAGATCTATTCCTCCATGGCTTTGTCGGACAACCTTCAGGGGAAGGAGAGTTACTATATCGTGGAGATCAAGTCGCTCAAGAGGATTATCAACCACCGGAACGATGAGATTCCTGTGTTATGCTTTGTAGACGAGGTGCTGCGGGGGACGAATACCATTGAGAGAATTGCCGCATCGGCTCAGATTTTGAAGAGTCTTGCCAAAGAACAGGTTTTATGCTTTGCGGCGACACATGATATTGAACTTACGTATGTGCTTAAGGATGTGTACAGCAATTATCATTTTCAGGAGGATATTAAAGAAAATGATATTCTGTTTAACTATCAGCTTCAAAAAGGCAGGGCAACATCCAGAAACGCAATCCGGCTTCTGGGAATTATCGGGTATGACCACGAAATTATCAAAAAAGCGGATCAGACAGCGGCCCATTTTATGGAAACAGGGGAATGGGCGTTATCATAGGGCAAAGGAGTAAGAGAAATGCTAGTAAAAATATACACAGACGGTGCAGCCAGAGGGAATCCGGACGGACCGGGAGGATACGGCACCGTGCTTGAATATCTGGATTCCAAAGGAGAGCTTCACGTAAAGGAACTGTCCTGCGGGTATAAGAAGACAACAAATAACAGAATGGAACTGATGGCTGTCATCGCTGGACTCGAGTCCTTAAACAGACCATGTGAAGTGGAAATTTATTCAGATTCCAAGTATGTTGTCGATGCCTTCAATCAGAGATGGATTGATGGATGGATAAAAAAGGGCTGGAAACGGGGAAAGAACGAACCGGTAAAGAATATCGACTTGTGGAAACGGCTGTTGAAGGCAAAAGAGGCACACCAGGTGCGTTTTATCTGGGTGAAGGGGCATGATGGACATCCGCAGAATGAGCGCTGTGATACGCTTGCAACAACAGCGGCAGACGGAGACCAGCTGCTTACGGATGAGGGAATCTGAGTCTGTTCCTGTAAGAGAGGATAGCGAAATCTACAGAAGATTTAAAAAGTGGCACTTTACAACAGCATTATGAAGTGGTAAAATCACAGAGGATATGGAAGTAAGACAGACAATCGCGGCTGCAGGTGCCGAAAGGCCGCAGACGAGGAAAGTCCGGGCTTCACAGGGCAGGATGCCGGATAACGTCCGGTGG
>URQQ01000085.1 GCA_900549995.1 uncultured Lachnospiraceae bacterium
TTTCGTCATTTAGGGACAGGTCTAAACGCAGTTTGGGACGTAATCCTTTTGAAAAAGATTACGTCCCAAACTGCTCAAACTGCACCTAAATATTATATTTTGTCTTTATATTGATATCTGTATACACGAATTCCTGATCTGGTTTCTGATTTTTCAGCAGCATATCTGCGAGTATGAACGGCGGGCGGTAGCCTTGCACGTATCCTGCCTGGTCAATCAGAAAGTCTACAACATTATCTTCGAGTGCTTTTACATTTCTTGGCGTGAGGTCGTACACTATCACGTACGGGCGTTTCTTGAGACCGAGGTTCTCAAATGCATTTCGGATCCCTGCCTGTCCGCCGGATACAACAACAATTCCAGAAAGATCCGGGAAGACGGAAATGGTATTTTCAATGATTTTCTGTACTTCAGCTGCTTCGTCGAAACTGCTCTGTACCCCGACCAGTTCTAACTCAGGATAGGTGCTTTTAATCTCTTCGACAAATCCGTCAACACGCATACTGTTGACACTGTTTCCAAAGTAGCCTGTGATCACCAGAATTTTTCCTACACCGCGTGTCATGACTCCCATCAGACCTGCGGCTGTCAGTCCACTCTTTTTATTATCCAGACCAACAAAACAGCTGCGTCTTGTCCCGACAATGTCTGAGTTAAATGTGACTACCGGAATCTGTGCACTTTCAACCAGTTCATTGATTTTCTCACGGATTGCACTGCATTCTACCGGCATGACAGCCAGACCTTCGATTCCCTGTTTTACAAGCTTCTCTATGGCTTTCAGCTGTTCGCCTTCATCGACGCTTAAGCAGTCCTCCAGCAGAAGTTCGACTCCACGGTCCGTAAGTTCCTGGCGCGCATCTTCAATTCCTTTTTTCACCTGGATCATGAAGGATGCCTTGGAAAGCTGTGTCACGACTCCAATTTTTATTTTCTTTTTTTCGGCTTCTTTTTTCCGTTTCTTGGGAACATATCCCATCTCGTCAGCAATCTGCTGAATCCGCCTGGCAACTTCCGGGTTGATTCTCCCTCTGTTATTCAAAGCCCTGTCTACAGTTCCCCTGGAGACCCCAGCCGCCTCTGCGATATCTTGTATTGTCACCGCCATTTTTATTCCACCGTCCATTTGCACGCGTATGCACATATGCTTTTCTCATAAATGCACGCATTTTTATTTTATTATAGTATGCCTTCTGTATTTACGCAACAGTTTTCTTTATAATTCTGCCAGAATCCGGCCGCTTTCAGCCCAAGATACAGCAAGACTTGTAAAAAGAACCAGGTATCTGCTGCTGCAGATCTGGTCCTTCCTACACGACAAAATATTCTCTTAGGTCTCTGACTTCTCTTTGATCCTGATATACTCCTTAATCAGTTCCACCGCCTGGTCAACCCCAGTCCGTCCGACATTGATCACCATATCATACTGAGAAGCGTCATCCCTCCGGTACCCGGTAAAACGCCTGTAATACTCATCTCTCATTTTATCCCGCTCTTTTAACTCCTGCAGACTCTCACCCGTATCTTTTTCCAGACCTTCTCTCACACGGAAGTCATCCTCAGCATACAGGAAAAATGAATATGTATGCGGTATGTTTTTCAAAACTACATTCGAACACCGTCCAAGAAATACCCCGGGTTCCTGTTTCGCAAGCTGCGTCATGATCTTGCTCTGTTCAATAAACATCTGGGCATCACCATAATCCCCGGCTGCCAGCGGTGTTCCCTGTGGATACATGCCGATTCCGCTGCTCTTCTGATAATTATAACTGTCCAGAAGTCTCGTCACACCATCCAAATCCGCATTTTCCATACCAAGCTTTTCCGCAAGCAGGCAGATAATCTGCCGGTCGTAAAGTCTGACCCCATATTCTCTTGCAAGTGCTTCCGCAACTTTCCGACCGTCACTGCCATACAGACGTCCGATCGCGATATTAACCTTGTTCGAATCTCTCTCTTCTGCCTGTCCGCACTCAGATTTCGCCGCCAGTTCCTCCTGCGGAAGATTCCCTTCCCGCTCCATCAACTCGCGCATCATCTGGTCATATTTTTTATCCAGACGGTAACATGCCGCGATTGCGAACATGATCACCCAGAGCGCGATCGGAACATACAGGTAGAAATTCTTAATTACTTCAACCGCCGCCTGCGACTGCTCTGCGGCCGTTGCCTTTAATCCGTCAAATGCAGCCATGGAAAGAATTGCTCCCATAATTGCCGAAGTAAATCCAGACCCTGCTTTTTGCCCCATACTCATGGAAGAGAACATCAACCCTTCGACCCGGACGCCTGTTTTCCAGTGTCCATACTCGATCGCATCACTTGGAAGCGAATACTGTACACCATAGAACGGAGCGATTCCAAATCCTCTCATAATACAGGTCACCACACCAAGCGGTACGCTTGTAATATTCAAAAGGAACAGAAGCTGTCCTGCAATGCCGACAATACACCCCGCGCAGATCAGGTTCTTTTTCCCAAATCTCGGCAGAAGTTTTGGAAGAAGTGCAATTCCAATAATGGTCGCTATTTTCTCAGAAGCCGACAACGGCATCACGAGGTCTACATCATTTAACACATACTGACAGTAATAAGTAAGGTCTGTTCCGATGATAATCTGATAGACCGTATAGAAAAGCATCAGGCCAAGCGCAATGAGGAAATATGGATTGGTTACGGTCACTTTTAAAGCTTTCAGTACCGGAATATTTTCCTTCGTTTTTTCCGCGGCTTTTACACGCTCTGTACAAGTCGCATATGTATTCAGCAGTACAATCCCTGAGATGACTGCATACACAGATGTCACGATAATCCATGCTGCCTGTTCATTTGAAATGGCACGGGCCACCTGATTGATGAGCGGAAGCGTAAATGCCGTAATAATCATGCTTGCTGTGATCGACAGCACCATACGGATATTGCAGATAACATCTCTCTCCCGCCGGTCGCGGCTCATCAGGGAGCCCAGTGCGTGGAACGGCTGGCTGATTGCAGTATATACCACTGTGTTCATAATATTATATGTCACAAAAGCATATATAATCTTTCCCATCGGCCCGATTCCAGGCATTGTAAATAGCATAATTGCCGCCAAAGCGTAAGGCACAGCAAGCCTTAAAATCCAGATTCTCGCTTTGCCGTATTTTGAATGCGTACGGTCGATGATTGTTCCCATAAGTACATCTGAAAATCCGTCAAACACCCGGGACACCAGCATGATCATACCGACAGATCCTGCGGAAATTCCCACAACGTTTGTATAGAAATAAATCAGAAGTGTCGTTGTCATCGTGTACATCAAAGTTAACGCCGGATCTCCAAAACAGTACGCAAGCTTTTCCGGCACCGGCACTTTGATGAACTCATTCATATCCTTTTTACTTTGCTTATAATTCAATAATTCTGCTGCTGATTTCATAAACTTTTTCCTCCGGTTTTATTTTCCCAGGAGCTCCTTTTCGATCCGCTCCCTTGCACGAGGTGCTTCTACATCCATGCGTTCCGGATATCCAAAAATAGATACACAGGAAATTGCATCGCCGCCAACTTTGAATGTCTTATTCGCAAAATCCATTTCACGCAATGTTTCAAATATTCCATCAAAATCCACATCCCCCTCACCCATCGGGTTGTGTTGATGAACCGCAACATCCTCTCTTCCCATCTGGTTCAGCCACGGCGGATTTAAAATATAACGGCAGTCTTTTGTCTGGTTAAATGTATCTGCAAAAAGTACATGGCTTAAATCATCCCCCGCATAGCGAAGCATCGATCTTACATCCCCTTTTCCTTTATCATAGAAAAATCCATGCGGTGATGAGTATACATATTTCAGATTCTCAGAGCGGTAGCTCTTCACCAGATCACATGTCTCATTATTCAGCTCACAGAAGTCCCATGGATGTGACTGAATTTCTACCCGGATTCCTTCCTTCTCAAAGAGCGGCAAAAGTTCGTCCATAGACCGAAACCACATCCCATTACAGATCTCCTGCTGGTTTGGGTCCCCTGAAAGTTCGGTATTGATGACCTGAACTCCCATATCCACTGCGATCTCCACGATTCTTCTCCAGTTTGCGACAGCCATCCTGCGCTGCTCTTCTGCAGGACCAGACCATCGGTACACTACAATAAAGGAAGAAATCTCAACGCCGGTCTCCCGAAGCGCTTTCCTGTATTCCATTTCACACTCTTTCGAAAAAAGAGGATGCTTGTAAAACGGATTGATTCTTGGATGCGGCGACTGCTCAATATACTTATATCCCCAATCGGCAACCTGATGGACCATCTCATTGATTCCCATCTGTTTTGCCAATACATCGACATCAAATGCTATTTTCATAAGGCCATCCCTCCATTTTAAAGTCCTGTTTTCTCAGCAATATATTTTCTCGCCTTCATTGCATACTCAAGCGGGTTCGCCAAAGCAGGATCCTGCTCTGCTTCTACAACAACCCATCCTTCGTATCCGGCCTCTTCTAAAATTTGAAAAATCGGTGCAAAATCTACATCCCCGTCTCCGGGTACTGTAAATGTTCCTGCACGGACACCTTTCAGGAAACTCCATTTTTCTCTTCTCGACTGCTCTGCCACCGCTTTGCGCAGATCTTTCAGATGCACATGGCGCACACGATTCACGTATTTTCTCAAAATTTTCTCAGGATCTATTCCTGCAAACGAGAGATGCCCGCTGTCAAAAAGAAGGAATACAAGTTCAGAGTCAACCGATTCCATGAAACGGTCAATCTCTTCTTCTGTCTGTACAACTGTCCCCATATGATGATGGAACGTAAGCACCATGCCCTTATCTTTCGCTATTTTTCCAAGCTTGTTAAGGCCTGTCGTAAGCAGATTCCATTCCTCATCATTCATCACATATTTGCCTTCCTGGATCGGATGGGAAAGATTTCCCTGGATGCTGTAACTTTGTTCTGACACACCGATGCATTTTGCGCCGACCTGCGTCAGGAAATCACACTGTTTTATAAATTCTTCTTCGGTCTCTTCATATGGTCTGCTGATCAGAAATGATGAAAACCACTGGTTACAGATGGTAAGACCTCTCAGGTCCAGCGCCTTTTTCAGTTCTTTTGGGTCTGTCGGATAATGGCTTCCCACTTCAGATCCCTTGAAGCCTGCCAAAGCCATCTCGCTTACAGTCTGCTCAAATGTATTTTCTTTTCCAAGATCCGGCATATCATCGTTTGTCCAGCCGATCGGTGCAATTCCTAATGAAACTTTATTTTTATCAAGCATTGGCTTTCTCCTTTACCATGAACACTTTACCGGAAGGGCGGTACCATTATTTTATCAGCCGGCTGCCCTTCCCGTACAGTAGATTAATTTAAGCAGGGACTTCCCTGATTCAGTTGAAATATTTATTTACAAAATCTCTTGTCACTTCTGCTGCTTTCTTTACATTTTCATCATGAGACATCTCATAGTATTCCGGACGGAATTCTTCAATGGTACATACACCGTCAAACCCGATAGATTTCAGTGCTTTCGCAATTCCTTCATGATCTACCACACCTTCACCCGGCCACAGTCTCTTATCATCTCCGCATGATCCAAGCGGCAGATCTTCACAGTCATTTAAGTGGTATGCGAAAATCTTGCTTCCGTCTGCATTCTGAAGATCTTCTAATTTTGAGCACATTTCATGGAAATGGAATGTGTCGACTGTCACACCGACATTGTCCCTGTCTACAGCTTTCACTACATCATAAGCTGTGCCAAACTGGTTGATGGAACAATTTGGCGCGCCGCAGAATTCCAGTGAGATCTTAATATCGCTTCCAACTTTGTCAGACAGATAGCGAAGTCTTTCTACTGCCTCTTCTTTGATCTCTGTGACTGATTTATCTTTTATGTCAAATGACGGAACAGTGATCAGCATCTTCATATCAATCGCCTTGCATAATTCGATGATAAACTCTGTCTCCTCATCGATCTCTTTGACCCCTTCTTCATCTCTCTGATTGAAGAAAATCAAAGTATTATATGCCCACGGTTTTACATGATGATTCCGAAACCAGTCTGCAAGTTCGTCCATTGTATGATCCTTCAGATAATCTTTCACACAGTCAAAACGAATCTCTATGTAATCAAACCCATATTTTTCGCAGGCCTCAAGATCTGCCATCAGAGACTGCCCCTTACATTCTAACGCGGTTGCTTCATTAAATCCTAATTTCATTTTACCATCCTCCACTTTCTTGCGTTCTCGTGCACGCACTGCTCAAAAAAATTTATTTGTAAAACTCTGGTTTTTCTACTGCTGTTGTAATCTTCTCTACATTTCCTGTTGTCTGCGCTTTTACAAGTGCGTCTGCTGTGACTGCTGCCAGATATCCATCCCATGCGTTCGGCCCGTTGATGACTCCGTCTTTCGCGTCATCCACCCATGCCTGTACTTCTGTATCATATGCATCTTTGAACCTTACGAAACAGTCTGTGTCAATTGCTGTAGATACCGCTGCGTTCTTGCGGATGTCCGGGTACATTGGCTGAGGCATTTTGATCGCTCCGTCTTCACATACAACTTCACAGTTGATGTCATATCCAAACTTGCAGTTTACAAATACTTCTACGTCGATGCATACACCTTTTTTTGTGCGGAGCATCATGATCTGCGGGTCAGCCAGCTCTGAATGTGAGTATTTTGTGACGCGCGGCAGAACGACCTGTGCTGATTCATATTCATCATCTACTAACCAGTGAAGTACGTCAATCTCATGGATTGCGGTGTCATGTACTGCCATCGGTGTGTTGTAATTCGTGCCGACTTCAGGATTCCTGTGTGTACAGTGAAGAATCAGAGGCTCACCGAATTCTCCGGATTTCAAGGCTTCTTTCACCTGCATGTATCCTTTGTCATATCTTCTCATAAATCCAAGCTGGATCAGATGTTTTCCTGCTGCAGCCTCTGCTTCTACAATTTTCAGACAATCAGCAGCTGTTGTACAGAGAGGTTTTTCACAGAAGATTCTTTTACCTGCTTTGATTGCCTCCAACAATGGTTCTACATGCGCAAATCCCGGTGATACGATAAATACTGCATCTACGTCTGGATCATTGATCAGTTGATTTGCATCTGTATAAACCTTTGCGTTACAGATTGCCGCCGCCTGTTTTGCACTTTCTTCAAATACATCTGATACCGCAACTACCTCTGCTCCCTGGATTTTGTTTGTCAGTCTTTTAATGTGGTCCTTACCCATTCCGCCGCATCCAATAACTCCAACTCTTAACATAATTTGTACCGCCTTTCTTTTTCCCTTTTTGGTTTCTTTCCGTTCATGCCTGCTTTCTCTGCATTTTCGGAAGTAATGTCTTTTTTTGTGTAACTTGTTTTGCTTTATATGTATATTACCATTGCGTGCACGTGAACGCAATATCTGTTTTGTACAAATTAACGAAGATTTTTTTATGAACTTTCACGAATTGTCAAACGAAAGACAAAAAATATGTGCAGAATACTTAAATCCATTCTGGATTCTCACGTATTCCACACATATTTTCGTGATTATTCCCAAGAGTCAGGGGAATCCCCTGACAAAACACTGTCATTAATCATAATACTCTTCCGGGGCTTTCCTCAGTGTATTGAACTGTTCAATATCATGTCCAAATAGCACGGTACAATTATATTTTTCAGCATATGCCCGGATTTCCTTCGCAGATTTTTCATATCCCAATGTATCATATACAATCCCCGGGTTCTTCACCGGCGGCCCATAATTTTCACTTGTATAAATCGCATCTGCCGCAAGAAGAATATTTCCTGAATTTTTTAATTCAATCTTCAGAGCCAGCATTCCCCATGCATGGCCCGAGCCAAGATTCAAAACAGTAAGACCTTTCAGAAATTCCCATTCCTTCTCATCGTCCTTCACCGGCCTCCAGTTTAAATCCGCATCAATCATCGCCTTTACATCAGATGCCACATGCACATTCAGCGATTCTTTTGTCACATAATTGTGGACTGTATTTGTCAGCTCAGCATCATTTACAATAATCTGCGCATTTTTAAACATATACAGACACCCTGCGTGATCATTATGTAAGTGAGACATTACAACATAGTTCACTTCTTCAGGTGTATACCCAAGCTGCCGTAATCTGTTTGGAAGCAGCTCCTCCTCTTTTGCCAGATAAGGAGAGAGTTCTTTGATATCCTCCGGCCAGTTTTTCTTCCATTTGGGATCACATGCAGTATCAAATAAAACCAGACCCTCCTCGTGTTCAATGAGAAACGTATGGATCGGAATCTCGATCAGCTTCGTTGTGGACACCGGATGATTGTAAGTCATCTGACCGTATCCTGCAACCATAAGTGATTTATCAATGCATTGTACACCATTACTTAAAACATGTAGTTTCATAAGAATCTCCTTTCTTTTCTCTGATCATTTCCTCTGCTAATCCCGGTTTCTATATACCAGAAGAATCATCGCGAGAATGATGACCCCCTGTAATATATCTTTCCCATACTGGGGAATATTCACCATCGCCAGAAGGCTGCTGAGTGTATACATAATAAGAACTCCAAGAATCAGTCCCCAGTAAGAACCTTTTCCTCCGGAAATACTTGTGCCGCCAAGTACTACCGCCGTAATTGTATCCATATTATACGCATCACCGGCACGTATGCTGGCACTTCCGGCATACCCAACAAGCAATAATCCCACCACACTTGACAATACTGCCGAAACAATATATACAAAATACACAACCCCAGCACTGTTTACTCCCGAATATCTTGCTGCTTCAGCATTTGTTCCATAGGCATAAATCGACCTGCCTGTCACCATTCTTTTTAAAAGAATTACCATTACAACCGATAAAACCAGCCATATGAACAACTGTCCACTGACCACATTTCCAATTTTATCATTCACAAATCCTGCTAACATATCAGAACGATATCCCGAAGGCGCCCCGTCTGAATACAAAAGAAAAAATCCATACACAATGTTGCCTACACCTAAAGTCATTACAAGTGACGGTATTCTCAGATAGTAAACTCCTGTGGCATTGATGACTCCAACGATGATCCCTGCCAGGATTACGATTACAATTGCTTTCCATGTATTTGCATTATTATGGCTCATAATATTGGCTGCCAAAACAGACCCCAATGTCACTGTATACCCGATAGACATATCAATTCCGCCTGTCATAACAACCAGCATCTGCCCAATAGCCGCAATGCCCAAAAAGGCGGCCTGATTCACCAACGTATTCATATGGTTTGCTGATAAAAATCCAGGCATTAGAACCTGGGACAATATAACAATCACCAGAAACGAAATAAATGCCAGGAACAGCGGCTGATTTTGTTTCCATTTTAACTTTCTGTCTATGTCTATACTTTTTATATTATTCATAAAAAGACCTCTTTTTAAACGAATTATATTTTCTGTTGTCAAAACTTATTAAACTCCAGATTCAGCTTAGTTTTTCCGGCGGTTTCTAAGTGACGTAATCGTCAGCGCACCAACGAGCATTACTCCCTGAAATACATATTGCCAAAAAGTGATGACTCCCATAAAATTCAGAATACTGTTTAACATCATAATAATAAATGTACCGGCCACAGTTCCCAATGCACTGCCTTTTCCTCCGGTCAGCAATGTACCGCCGACAATGACTGCCGTAATGGTTCTCATTGTATATTGATCCCCCGCTGTAGGAGTTCCAGCCGTCAATAAGGTGGCCAGATAAATCCCGCCAAGTGCCGAGAAGAATCCTGACATCGTAAAAACAATCATCTTAATTTTGTCAACATTGACACCGCCTGATACAGCAGAGGAAACGCTCCCGCCTACCGCATATATTTTCATCCCCAGAGAAGTCTGTGAAAAAACATACCAGACAATAGCAGTGACCAGAATCGTCAAAGTGATGGGAACCCACATATACTTACTTCCTGATAATGTACGGCAAAACGCGACGGCTTTCACCGAAACTCCTGCTGTCGGCTGAATTGCCAGGGCTAAACCTGTCGCAATTGACATGGTCGTGAGTGTCGCAATGATAGGTTCCTGCTTTCCTTTTGTCACAATCAAACCATTTACCACTCCAAACAGTGTTCCCGAAAGAAGCGAGATCACAACCGGAACAATCCAGCCACCAGCAGACTCAGCCGCGAATTTAGCCATGATTACAGTAACCACAGAAACGATCGGCCCGACAGATAAATCAATTCCGCCGATAAATATGACAAACATTTGTCCATAAGCACAAAGCAGTAGTGGCAGAGCGGTTCCGATAATATTCATAAGATTTCTGGCATTCCCAAAATTTTCAAGACTCAGGCAGGCTAAGATTACCATCATGAGTAAGATCACCCAGATGACATAGACTTCTCTTTGATTCTTGATCCGTTTTTTAGCCATATAACCTAATTTGTTCATATTCCATCCCCCTTACGAAAGCCCCACCGCATAGTGCATAATATTCTTCTCCTGAATTTCCTCTTTCTCAAGAATGCCATTCACCTTACCATCATAGAGAACGATGACCTGATCACACATTCCTATTAATTCCATCATATCGCTGGAATACATGATAATAACCATCCCGTCATCTGCCTGTTTCCGCATCATATGATAAATATCCTGTTTTGTTTTCACATCGATTCCCCGGGTCGGCTCATTATATAATAATACTTTGGGATCAATTGCCATTACTTTACTGATTACACATTTTTGTTGATTTCCGCCAGAAAGCCGTACAACATTTTGTAAAATACTCGGTACTGCGACTTCATAACGTTCTATACTTTCCTTAACAAACTGCTGTTCCTTTTTCAGGTCCAGAAAAATTCCCTTTAAACGTTTACTTAAACTCTCTATCGAAACATTGAACTGTACGGTTTGATTTAAAAACAACGCCTGATTCTTGCGGTCTTCCGGAACATAGCCAATCTTTTTTGCAATTGCTTTCCGCGGAGTTGAAAGTTTCAGACTCTCACCGTTAAATACAATTTCACCACTGCTGATTTTATCGACTCCCGCAAGTGCCCTCATCAGTTCATTCTGCCCGTGCCCTTCCAATCCGGCAATCCCCAAGATATCCCCTCGTCGAATCTGAAAACTTATATTCTGAACTTTTTTCCCAACACTCAGATCTTTCGCTTCAAAAATAATTTCTTTACTGCTGATTTTATTTTTAGGTGGAAATACATTCTCCAGAGATTTACCCGTCATATACTTTACAATTTCTGCAGTATTCGTTTTCTCAATTTCGATTGTTATAATATGGTGTCCATTTTTTAAGACGGTCACTTTATCCCCTATCTCAAAAATTTCCTCCATTCTATGGGAAATAAAAATGACAGACTTGTTTTGCTTTATCATATGGTCAATGATTTTCGTCAGAATCAGAACCTCATTTTTAGATAATACCGCGGTAGGTTCATCGAAAATAATTACTTCCGGATCACTGATCAGAACACGCATAATCTCTACTAACTGCTGTTTCGCAATCGGCAGCTCCCCTGCCATGACATATGGATCCAAGGATATTCCATACTGATCAGCCAACTCATTGTACCGTTTCAGATACCCTTTCCGGTCTAATTTCATTTTCCTTTCATCCGCATAATTAAAGAACACATTGTCAAGCACGGTCAGATAAGGAAATATCGTCAGTTCCTGGTATACCATCGCAATTCCCGCTTTTTTCGCTTCCTCCGGATTCTTAAATTCAACAGGAGCTCCATTATAAATGATCGTTCCGGAATCTCTGTTATATAAACCGGATAAAATTTTAAGCAACGTAGATTTTCCTGCCCCATTTTCACCAATTAATACATGAACTTCTCCTGGGTAAACCGAAAAAGAGACATCGCTCAGTGCCTTAGTTCCCACAAAGCTTTTACATATTTTCTCAAACTCCAGGACTGGTTTCATCACATTCACCCTTTCCTAACTACTGATCCCTAAATAAATGCTTCATAAATTCTGGCCGGCAATACTGCCAGCCAGTTGATTTATTTCAGGCAGTAATTCATCGTCATTACTTTTCATACAGACCAAACGTCTTGACTGCAAGATCATAGTCACATGTTCCTGTCGCCCAGTAGCTGTCTGCCAGATCCGGTTCGAAATAGTCATCAATATTATCTGCGGTAATAATTGGCATATTGACATCATAATACTCATCAACTTCTTCTCCGGCAAGAACTTTTAAGCCGACTTCAAGCGCCTTTGTTCCGCAGGACGTCGGTGCTGCCGGTGCAATTGACTCAAATCCATGATTCATGTTATCTTTCCATACACGCAGGAATCCATTCGCAGCTTCTCCCGGTGCCGGATATAAAGGCAATCCTTCTTCATTGCAGTAATCCACCAATGCCTGGGTTGTCTGCCCACACATAGAATAAACTCCGTCAATGTTTGGATATGCCGAAAGTAAGGAAGCAATTACTGTTTTAGATTTTCCATAGTCTCCGTCACCATAATCCTGTCCAAGAACTTTAATATCACTGCCCTTGACAGCATCCTGGAAACCAGCCATACGATTTTCGTCTGTGGACGTTCCTGCTGTCATACCTAAAACAATAATATCGCCTTTTCCATCCAGTGCTTCCCTCAGCCACTCACCGCCTATTTTCCCATATGTATAATCGTCATATCCAACCTGTGATGTGATATGATCTGTGGATGTAAGCTGTGCAAACGCAATGACTGGAATTCCTGCATCCATTGCCTCCGCGATGACTGAATTTAAAGATTCCTCATCGATACAGGATACTAAAATCAAATCAACTTTTTTCGAAATCAAATCCCGGATATCCTGAATCTGTTTTGTAACATCATTATCTGCATTACAATGGATAACCTGTTTGATTGTTCCGTCTTTCAAATACGGTTCCGCTGTCTGGTCAAATTCGGCCTGCATCTGAACTCTCCAGGTGTTAACCAGTCCCCAGTCACTATACCCAATTACATATCCGTCCTTACTTCCGCCTTTCTGAGAAGAATCATCCTCTCCACCTGCCGAGCTACCGCACCCGGCCAGAAGCATTGCCATCATTAATGCAGCTAACATCGTACTCATCAACTTCTTCATTACACTTACCTCCTTTTTTAATTTTAATTAAACTTCATTTAAACTTTAGTTATATATTAGCTTAATTTAAATACGTTGTCAACAATGTTTTTGTGCATAAATAATATTTTCTGTGACATTTTTAATATTTTTTGTGCAATTCTATCATTTTCCATTTGCAAACATTGACATCTTAGTTTATAATATTTTTAAATCACTTTTTAAACTTTATATTAATTTTAGTTCCAAATAATTTTTGCCCAACTTGACAGATTTGTTCTATACTATAATAATAGGAATTGGTATATTTTTCCTTTGCGAAAACTGTCGCACCACTACTGATAATTTTTTTATTATTTAAATTCATCTGGACTACTATATTTGAAATTACTATGTAAAGGAAGGTTTTTATAATGTCTGTTACTGCAAAAGATATCGCCAATCTACTCAATGTATCACCTGCAACAGTTTCCCTTGCACTGAATAACCGTCCCGGCGTAAGTCAGGAAATGCGAAAACAGGTACTAGAGACCGCCCGGCAGTTAGGTTATATGCCGCCGCAAAGGCCTGCCACACCGCGTAAAAAAAACGTCGGCCTTTTGGTCTTTAAAAAATTCAGTACTTTAATTGAGGGTTCGCTCTACTGGTTTGATTTAGCCAGCAAGATATCTGAATGCCTTAATTCCAGTGACTACAATCTCATTTTATTAAGCCAAACAGCTCCCTTAACTTCTGCCCAGCAGTATTCTCAGATCTGTGAAGATTGTGTAGGAGTAATTGTGATCGCCTTTGAGGCCGACAGAAGAGATCTTGAAATTTTTGAAAAATCCAGGATTCCAACCGTTCTGATCGGGAATTACCATGACGAAATATCTCTGGATGCCGTGTGCGTTAACAATAAGCGTGCATTAACGCTGGCGTTTAAACATCTTTATGATAACGGGCATCGAAAGATTGGTTTTATAGACAGCGCACAGCATGTCAACTCTTTCACCAACCGCTATCATTGTTTTCAGAATCTTGTTCGTAAATATCAAATTTGCAATGATTATGATTATAATATTTCGTTAGATTATGGATCAAAATTAACAATACACAGTATGAAGGAATATCTTTTGACAAAGCCCGAGCTGCCGTCTGCCTATATTGCGGCCAATGACACACTTGCCGCAGGAACGATGCAGGCTTTGACTTCTTTTGGATATCACATTCCCGATGATATCTGTATTGTTGGTATCGATGATCAGCCAATCCCTGCTCTGTCACCGCAGTTAACTTCGATTCGCGTACCGACCGATGATTATGCACAAAGCGCTGTTTATTTGCTTATCAAGCGTATTGAATCTTCCGTTCACACACCTGCAATCACAATTTACACAGGTGTAGAATTGGTTGCCAGAGAAAGTTCTTCAAAAAAGTTATAGATCACCTGCAGGCAATATCCATACCAATGTAAAAGTCAACGAAACAAAAAAATATGTGCAGAATACTGAGATCCCTTCCGGACCACTTTGTATTCTGCACATATTTTTGTAATGCTTCTTATGCTTTTGATCTGCCCTCTGCTAAAACTCTGCCACTGTTTTTAGGCTTCATCCAGCTATATATTGTATTTTGTCTTAATCTCTATTTCCGTATATCCGTATTCCTTCTCGGGATCCACCCCGTCAAACAATTTCCGAAACAGCGTCATCACTGGTTCATATCCCTGTACGAAGGAGTTCTGCCCAAGCAGGAATCGGATGGCACCGCTTCTTAAATATTTTTCATTGCCTTCTGTCAAGTCGTTGGAAATCACTTTGATCTTCCCCTCCAGGTTCTTTTCTTCCAGCACTTTACATACTCCCTCTGATCCTGCCGCCGTCAAGTAAATTCCTCCGATATCCGGATGACTTTCCAACACCTCTCTCATAATCGCCTCTGCTTCCTGATTGTCATCATAATTATAGCGCACTTCCAAAGTTTCTATATCCGGACGCAGAGTTTTAAGTTCCTTTAGGAATCCTGTCGTTCTGTTCCTGTGTCCCCGGTTCTTCGGATACCCCGAGATTACCTGTACGACTCCATTCTCTCTGATAATTTCTGACATCAGCCCTGCTGCTGCCCGCCCGCTTTGAAAAGTGTCCTGACCGATAAAACAGATTCTTGCCGACTCCTCAATATCCGAGTTAAATGTGACAACCGGAATTTCTTCCTTCGCAAACTCATCAATCATCTCTTTTAACCCGTCATCTTCCACCGGGACAAGCGCAATCCCGCTGCATCCGATCGCGCGCATGTTCTGCATCGTCTCTATCACTTTCTCCGGATCTGTCTTTTTGATTTTCTTTATCTTAACTTCAGCTCCCATCCGCTCTGCTTCGCTTTTGGCATCCAGAACTCCCTGGTAAACTTCCTGCATAAACGGTGTGTCCATCGCCTGGAGAATCACCCCAATTTTAATGGATCGTTTTGCCATCGCAAGCGCCCTGCCGGCACGGTTCGGCTGATATCCCATTTCCTTTGCTATTGTTTTAATCTTTTCTGCCACCTCCGGGTTGATTCTTCCCCGGTTATTAAGCGCCCGGTCAACAGTCCCTCTTGAAACCCCTGCCTCCTCGGCAATCTGCTGTAATGTTATACCCATCTTAATTCCACCATTCACCTTCTGCATTACGGTTCCGACAAGTTTTTATAAGTTAAAAAGCTCCATCCTGCGTTGTGTAACCGTGCACGCATTTTTGTTCTATTATAATATCAGTTTTTTAAATATGCAACTGATTTACACAAAAATGCCGGCAGACAGCTATTTGTTTCCCGCCGTCACATGTTTAATCATTGCCGCCACAGATGGTTCCGCATTGAGATATGTCAGGGCAACTTCCGGATGGGCATTGTGAAACACCCGGAATATTTCATCTGCAAATCCCTGCCCCATAAATTCAACCTGCGCAAAATCAAACTCTACTTCCTGAAAATTTTCCAGCCGGTATAAAATCCTTCTTGCCTGCGAGCGGGCAATCGGTTCCCCATGAGGGCATACTTCTCTGATTGGAATATATGTTTTCACAAATCCCTCTTCGATTGGAGCAAACATATCAAATACCTCCTTCGGTGTCTTTTTTGTATCATTACAAAGTCTCATCACAGCCATCGTTCCGATATCATTTACCTTCGAGTCATAAGATAACAAGTGAGACTTCACAAACTTTTCTCTCTCGGCACAATGAAGTGAAAATATCGTATTTCCTGACCATATGGCAAAAGAATCCAGCATTTTTGATACAAAGAAGATCCCTTCGCCCGAATGTCTTAAGCTGTCAGTCGTAAGCCTCCCCTTGTATAACTCAATCCGGATATCTTCAAAATCCATTTTCCGGCTCCATCTTTTCTCCATATAATTCTGTATGTTCCGGAATATTCCAACCCCATTATCTGTAATTGAAATTTCTGTATAAAGAAAATCCCTCTTTAAACTGCAGTATATCTTTGTTCCGCCAGAATGTTCAATTGCATTATTCATAATTTCCATAAATGCGTATGCCCAGATATGCATACACTCATTCGAGATGTCATCCAAATATTGAACAATATCCTTATAATAAACCGAGTCTTCCATTAAAAATGGATCAATCTGATAACTCCACTCCTTCTCAACCGTCAAAAGACTATAGCCACACGCTTTGCCTTGATCAGCAATCACTATATTTTTATCCAGACATTCTTTTAAGTAGCGCTTGACTGATGTGGCAGATACAACAAAGTTTTCCGCTGTCTTTTGAACAAACTGACCATCATCTTCTCTGACTTTACATAGCATATATCTTTTGATACTTTCACGTTTCTCCGTCTGAAACGACATTCAAACACCACCTTTTATAATTAGACAGATTTAACACTACAAGATATTCAAACTTTATTTTTATAAATAATAACTTTATTTTATTATATCACAACTATAACATGTATTTTTATAAACTCCAATAAGTTTACTTCTTCCTCCTATATTCATCCACATTTCTATTGACAATTCTTACCATTGAGAATATTATCAAATTATGATAATAATAGAAGGAGGAAACTTATGAACAGCAAAGATTTTATAACCATGATCATGAATCCTACCCGGCAGCGAATCATCGAATATCTGATTCTTCACGAAAAAGGCACACCAAAAGAAATACAGGAAGCACTGAACGATATACCTACAGCAAGCCTTTACCGGCATATCCGGGCACTCTACGAGGGAGGATGCCTGGATGTAACAGATGAGAAGAAAATCCGCGGAACCGTAGAAAAAACTTACACTCTGGTAAAACAGCCATTTGGAGAGTCCCCCGATCCCAAAGACATGGAATCCATGTTCGTTTATCCTCTTATGTCACTGATAATGTCATTCCAAAACTATTTTCAGCATGATCATGCAGATCCTGTCAAGGATATGCTGTCCCTTTCTACTTCTACTTTAATGCTGAGTGATGATGAATTCTTGGAATTAACAGGAAAGATTGGGGAAATTATCACTGAATATATAGAAAACCCAGCGATCGATGGCAGAAAAGCGAGGAGATTTACTTTTATTTCCTC
>URQQ01000086.1 GCA_900549995.1 uncultured Lachnospiraceae bacterium
AGTACATAAACAGTTATGTGCCAACTGGAAGTGATAATCGCAAAATGTTAGATGAACTGGTAAAGAAATAAACTCCAGTTTATCCGAGAGAGAAATTTGAATTTAGCGGATTGCTGAGGCGGCTGAAATGATCTCTTGTGCAGTTGCTTTTAAATTATCATTTATATGAAGGAGGCGTTACAAAATGTCTAAATATAATTTCTACTATGATGAGTCTGAGCATAGCCGAAAAATCAACTATAAGACGGTAAGTGCTGCTAATTATTATGATAATTTCGTAACCATGATTGTAGGATGGTCAGCCGAGAAGGATGATATTCTGCAACGGCATGCTGCTTTTGAGACCAAGTACGCAGACAGAAAGGATCGTAATGGTGAAATCAAAAGTACGATGTTTCAGCAAAAACAATTCAAGCATGGTTTTGCCTCCCTCAACAAACAGAACGCGCAGTTTGTAAATGATTTCCTGTCGCTTTTTGACGAGGATATTCATATTTATTTTTCTGTTTCCAGCAAGATTGAATACCTTGTGTTACAGATTTTTCAAGGATACAGAAACAGTTTTCTCATTGACGCAGACTTAATGAAGTATTCCATTACAAAGGCTCTCGTTATATATCGTCCACAGGAAATCATTAAGTTCCTCTACGGATCACCTAAAGACTTTTTAGAGGAACTAAGGAAGTTTTTCCGAGATAGGATTGAATACAATAAAAACAATCTGGAATTGAAGCAAGCAGAGACAATGGCCTTTCAAGAAATTTTACTCGTATTAGATGAGATTTCAGATGCCCCAAAGCTTGATTGGGATTATCATATGTCTTTTGATGGGTTCAATAAGTATTTGCAGGAAAAAGATATACAGAACTATTCACTGATTATTGATAAAGAAGGCGAATCGGAGGAAGAAAGCAAAACCCTAAAATCTGCTCGTGAAATAGGACTGGATAATTCAGATGAAGCAGATTCTAAAAAACATCCAGGTCTTCGTATAGCAGATATGATGGCGGGAATCATTTCTAAGCTGTTGAAGGAGTTATGTGATTCCTTACGATACCAATCTCTTAATGAAAGCATCAACAAAAAGATTCTGGACGTAGGTTGGTTTTGCTTGAGTGAAGCTCAATTAGAACTTTATAAAAAGCTATATCGTCTTATTTGCGAATGGCAACCAGCCTGGTATAAATCGTATTCCGGTATTTATTCGGACGATTTGATTGTATTCAATGCTTTGCTTAATTTTATGAACCATTTTGAATCTGTCGAGCAGATCAGGGCTGATATAGATATGCAAGGCGAATACTTTAATGCATTTGCTTGTGAGCAGTTGGCAAGATATTTTGACCAGAGAAGATGCAAACTGCCCGTTGAGCCTGTAATTCCCTTTGATGAAGAATCATATTTTAACCAAAGGGGTGGGAAGGTATATTTTGATTCAAGGAAGCAACTCCTTTTGCCGTTACATGAAGGTTCTCAGACTTTTAATGTATTATCGGTTGGGGTAGATCAGAAATTCACTCCAACAGTAACAATTCTAAAAGATGGAGAATCCGAGTGCTTTCAACTTCCGAATGAACTGAGTGAATGGGCCTGTAGTGTTGTTGGAATGGCAGCCACGGGAATGAACCTTTTTCCCGCCAAAGTGACCTTTTCCAATATTAAAGGAAGATACTATGCAGATATACTTTGAATAGAAGGTAAAAAGAGAAGAAAAAAATAAGAAAAATAACAAAAAGAACATCTATAACATCCAGTTTGTCAAACTGGAAAATTTGAATTGACCGAGCAACTAGAAGGATGCTTCTTGACTTATCGATAACTCGGTATTTGTCAAAGGAAAAGCAATAGCTAGAAAACGAGTCTTAGAAGATAGAATTCAAAATACAGAAGAAGTATTTACTGATGTAGAGGAAAATTATGTTATGAAAGAGAAATTGCATTGGAAAATGTTATGGACTCAGTGCGAGAAGTTTATCAGATGATGAAATGGAAAAATGTATCACAGAAACTTGGGGGATAATTAACACTGATGAAAATAAAAGATATTTTAAGTATGATCAATTTAGACACGTTCGATATCGGAAAATATGAGGAATTAAAGAAGAGTAAAAACAATCTTTCAAACAGTGATAAGAAAATACTTAATAAAATTTTGACATCTTCAAAAAATAAGTGTAAAGAAGAAGTATTAAGCGTAATTATATGCTATGCAATATGGTATCCAGATGAAGCTATACAAAATGCAAGAAGGAAGGGAATATTTAGGTATAAAGTTTTTGGAATAAAAGGAAAAAATAATGCAAAGTATTATTTGACATATTTAAGAGACAAAGCAGATATTTTGGGCTTCTCAGAGTTATCTATTTCATATATTATACAGAAGACCAACTGTGATTGGTTTGAAGAAATATATTGTAAAATAGAAAAGAAAATAGATGTGCTTATGCGGGATCACTATAAGAAACGAATAAGAAAGCGAATACAAAATGTAAATTTGGAATCTTCTCTTCATAAAGAACTACTAGCATATATAGACATGTTGTTTTTTATGGGTAGTGGAAAAAGCAATCACACAGATTTTAATAAATTAAATTCGTATTCTCAAGAAGAAATTGCGGAAGGAGTGTCTTATCTTTTATTTAAATATACAGATATATATGAAATATCACAGGAAAAAAATTATTTTGTTGATGCAGGATATATTCTTTCAGATGATATTGAGAGACTAATATTATTGGCGTGTCAGATTAATTATTTATTAGAAACCGAGTTACTTATAGATTTTTTCGATTACGATGTTTTAATGAATGGAAATGAGATTACAATAAAAAGTAGAGATGATTCTTTAGAGAAGAGCATTAGAATGGCATTCATAAAACAAGAAATGCAGGAAATACTGTTCTACGGAAGAGCTGCTGAAACTGATGAGTCAGCTTATTTATCAAAGATTAGTAGTTTGGTGTTAGAAGAGATGGGGGATACAGTTGTAAAGAAAATAAATAGTGGAATTTTATCTCGTTATGTTTTTGAGATACCAACAGCTATAATAGATTTTGTTTCGGAACAAAAAGTATTAGGAAAAATTGAGATTTTTAAGGAGGAAGCATTAGAAATTGAGCATTTTATAAAGGAAATGTATATGACACCAGATGAACTGTATGATAAAAAAATTACAGAACACTGCACAGCTTACGATATCATTTTATGTCAGAGATTTTTCAGATTTGTATTTTATATGCAAAAAAGTATTTATGATAACGAAAAAAACATGAGAATTATTTTGCAATCGTTAATTCCCCTTACAAATAGGGATATGTTAATACAGTTCTTTACAATGTTTTTGAAGGATATACAAAAAGCTGAAGAAATCTATAATCTTCTGAAATATGATAGCAATTATAAATATGATGTGCAATACACACCTTTTGTGGAAATAGGACAAAAAGTTATTTATCCACTTTCTATTGTATCGCGTTCTAATTTATTGAGAAATACAATTGCTTATTCGCATTTGTCAAAAAATGAAATTGTGAATGATGATGGTGGTTTAGAACCATTAGTTAGATTTTGTGCAAGTTCATTCGAGCGATGCAACTATGATTACAAGGTATTTACGAATAAGAAATATACATACAAAGGTCAGAAGGGTGAGATTGATGTTCTTGTTATTTCGGATGAAGAAATTATTGTTATAGAATGTAAAGAGCCATTGATGCCAACGAGCAATTTTGAAATGCGAGCAACATTTGAACATATTGAAAAAGCATCTAAACAGTTAGACCTCTCAAAGGAAGCGTTTGCAGATGATGGATTTCGAAAAAAATATTTTGCCGATAATTTGAAAGAAAATGGAAAAAAAAGAACAATTCGTACCTGTACGGTTTTGGGGAATCGTTTATTTTCAATCTGGTCTGGCTCAAAACATCCGATAAGATATGCAAATGAATTAGATATGATACTTACAAATGGGATAATAAGAGGTACATTTACTGAGTGGTCTATATGGAAAAAAGACCATTATACGCATAGTGATTTAGTAAATTATCTAAACCAAGAAGGTACTTTTAATACAATTATGAAAGCGTCTATGGAAAAGTATGATAATAGTATCGATTTGTATGGTAAAAAAATATATTATGAATCCTATTTATGGAATTTAGAAAAAGCGTATTTGCTTTGTGATGAGAAACTGCGTACAGTAAAAAAAGATGAAGAACAATGGAACAAGTTTTTGGAAATTTGCGAACTACAAAGAAATGCAGATTCTGGATAAGTATTAGTAACAAAAAATAATCCGATTTAATGGTTTAGACGGTAATTTGATAGAAGTAGGAACACCTATATAATGCTACTAATTCCAGTTTGGCAAGTTGTTTTAAGTATACACGTTCTTGGGAAAAGTCGGTTTTAGTGGATAAGGTGTACTTAACAGATTATAAGATGAAATTTGAAAGATATTATAGATAATAATATCAATTTCACATTATCTTCAGACGTAGCAGAGAATCCCTTAGTGATCGGGTTCTCTGCTACTTTAAGCTTAGGAACAATACAGGAGAGAAGTTTATATATGGTGTGGGGTGTTCAGTCTCATTACCAGTTTTTTTATTGTTAGATATGCATAGATAAATTAGCTGTTTTTCTGTGGCTTCTATGAATGAAGAAAGATAAATATTGAGCTATAAATAAAAGAATAATTAAGCAGAAATATAATCATATGAAAAATGAAAAAGCCGTTCAAGGTCATGTCTAAAGTAGACAATTTCAGCTCCAGTTCTTTGGTAGGTTCTGTGAATAGATTATTTAGTAGAAGCTGGTATAGTGTTGTCTCAAAGAAGGAGGTGACACGGAGATGGACATAAAGGACGAAAGTATCCCGTGGCTGGATGCGATGGAACCAGAACTGGACCACAGAGTAGTGCAATATCTGCTAGAGAACCATATGGAATACCAGAAATTGCGGGAGAAACTGACAGAAGAGTCAAGAAAGTGTTCTGTGATAACAAGATTGGTGGATGCCACTGGTGAGATACATTTCACATCGGAGGAACATCAGATTTATCTCAGGTACAGACAGCTGAAAGAAAACATGGAGGCAGTGGAAAGAAAATATTTGTATCTAATGGGACAGGCAGATATGGTGCCATACTGTCAGGCACTTTTGGGACTTTCCAGAAAAGGGGCTAAGAAGATAAAGCCGCCAATTCAGCACATGAATCTGGAATCCTGGCAGATGGAGCTTATTAATTATGCGGTGATAGAGGCGGAGCAAAATGCAAGGGAGAACTGTAAGGACTATGGGGAAATCAATAAACAGATAAGTGACCTGAATAGAAGATATCCATTTATAGATGGATTAATGGATCAAAGTAAAATTACAGAGGGAAGGGCATTTTCTGTGGAAGAGCTGCAGGCGATATCTGACTGCTTAAAATTAGAAAATGATAAGCGGTACATTGAAGAAACAGAACTATATTTGAAAGGAATCCGAGATGGATATTCACTGAAAAAAATATTGGAACCATAATAAAACCTGAAAATGGCCGGTGGGGAAACTACTTCC
The DNA here is from genome assembly GCA_900549995.1 of uncultured Lachnospiraceae bacterium. Lineage (GTDB taxonomy): Bacteria > Bacillota > Clostridia > Lachnospirales > Lachnospiraceae > UMGS1251. The sequence goes on from URQQ01000086.1 coordinate 5,564, forward strand.
TCCGGCCATTTTTATACAGATTAACAGGGAGGGATGAAAGTGAAGAAAAAAATCTATAAGGTAAAATGCCCCAAACATATCGTGTTTGGAGATCCGCTGTATTTTGAAGAATACACAGGGAAAAAGCTGGCAAGCCTGGTGGCGGACTATAAACTGCCGCCGCGTTTGGAAGCACGGGTGCTTCTTGAGGAAAAACCAATGGAAGAATATCCAGAATACATGGACCGGACCATGACAATCTGTGTGGCGCCGGCTCAGACGATAGATGTTTATGCGGATGGAAAAATGTTTGAAGGACAGGAGATTGTCCAGAAGGATATCGGAGTGGATACCGCGGAGTATATTATTCATATTGACGGACGGTATGAAATGCTACATACCGGGGGTGACGGTTACTGGGGCAGTTGCCAGAAACTCTATCGCCAGCATGATGACAGGAAGCTTCTGGATGCCTTGATCATCACCGTTGGGATTCCGTATTCCGAAAACTTTGAGGATATGCAGCGAATGACGGGATACCTTTTTGAGAATGCAAGGGAGATTTGGAAAGGTGAAAAAATTGGTGAAAGTGAAAAAGGTGGGAAAGAAAAAGGGCAGGAGCGGTAAAAAACAGGACGATGCGGAAACGCCGGTCAGCGTTCTGCATCGTCTCTGTTCGTTCCATCAATTAGGAATCCATAGGATACATGAAATATTTCAGACAGTGCCTTCAGTTCCAAGTCCGTCACATATCTTTTATTTGTCTCAATCCGGGTGATTACATTCTTATCCATATCATAGCCGGCCAACTGGAGTTTTTCGGCTAGGTCTCTTTGGGATAGGCCATTTTCCCTGCGTAGTTCAATCAGCCGCTGGCTGATTAGATTTTTCTCACCAGTCTTCGTGCGTGGTTTTGGCATAAACAATCTTTTCCGGCAAAATGCAGTAAAATCATTTGTCTCACTTTTTGCACTTTTCTATTGATTTTACATGGAAAAGATTGCAGAATCGGTTGTAAAAGTGAGACAAAAAGGAAAGAGACCAAAAGGCGGGGGAGATATATAAACAGAGAAATATCCAGCAGATGAAAATATCCTTTGGGATGTTATAAAAGACCTTTGAAGAAAGCGTTGATGTCAGTGCCAAATATTTTGGAAAGTGCGACCAATTCACTGACCTTGATGTTCATGCGGTTCGTCTCCAGTTTGGCGTAAGTGCTTTTGGTGACAGGGATGCCCATTAGGTTCAGTTTTGCGATAACCTGCTCTTGAGTAAGCTTGTTCTGATAGCGCAGAGTCTGGATGTTTTGTCCGATATTCATATCTGGTCGTATTTTCTGCATAGCGTCATCCTTTCATAAATAAAATGTTTCGCAATAAGGAAACTTTAATATTGATTTTACTGGCTTTATTTCCTATAATGTTTCGTAATAACGAATTATTGACGGAGGGGAGGAAAATTATGCATCAGACAGATATAGAACGGTTTGCATTCCTGTATTTGTGCAGCGAAAAAGATAAGGCTATCCTGACAGGAAATGAAAGGATGACTTTTGGGGATTTTGACAGGCTGACCTACCTGACTGATTTTTTCGGGTTCAAGCACTATAACTTGGAACTTTGGAATAAGTATGCAGGGCAGTTCCGAGAGCAGTTTGAAGCACTGATTCATTTTATCAATGATGACTATCCGGAGAAAATGGAATCAACAAGAAGTTATGATGAAGGTTACCGTCTCCATGATATGTGGGTACATGATTTCTGCAAAAATGCCCCAAATGAAGCACAGCAGGAATGGCTGTTCCGTCATGCAGAAGAAATCGGGAAAGAAAACGGCTGGGATTTGGAAGGGTATGAAGAAGCAGGAGAAGAATCATAGAAATTGAAAAACAGGCAGATATTTGGCAGACCAGCCAGATATACTGCCTGTTTTTTAGTTAAAAGTGGAGGAGGTGAGGGACGCTGGAGGAAAAAGAAATCAGCGTACACGAATTATTGGCCGCCGCCAGAGAAGCGCAGGGCATTAATTATGTGAAAGGCGATGGAATATTTTGTGAGAAACGTTTCCGAGAAGACATGACGCATATGATTGAGTTTTTAATTACGGAAGGGCAGTCAGCATTGGGAAGGAAGGGGGAATACTGCAGGAGATTCCTGACAGAAGAAGAGTATAGGGATATGCTTGAGCTGGCCGGACAAGGAAAACTTCAGATAAAGAAACATGCAGAGGTGAAAGAATCCGCCCTCCGCTATCTCCCCATTCCGGTTCCATAGGGGAAAGGGGGCAAAACAACATAAAGACCACTGGCTGGGAAAAAAGCAGGAGAACCTTTCCCAGCCACGCTTTGGAGCCGGCAGGGAATCCCAGCAAAGAACCTGCCAGTGTTCCTAAACATAGATGGAAAGGATGTGATGCCTATCATTATAGGAATCGATCATGGATATTATGCCGTAAAAGGGACCCATGTGTGTTTCCCAACGGGACTTACGGCTTACGATTACGAGCCTTATACCATGCAGAATGTCCTTCAGTATCAGGGGACTTATTATGTCTGCGGTACGGGGCGGCAGGCGCTCTTAAAGGATAAGACTGTCAATGATAATTACTATCTGCTTACTATGGCAGCCATTGCACAGGAAATCCGCTATAGGAAATGGGAAAGGAAAACAGAAGTCACCCTCGCAGCCGGTCTTCCCCTTGCCAGCTTTGGCAGGGAGAAGCGGTCATTCAGGGAATATCTGTTCCGCAAAGAGCAGCCGATTTGTTTCCGGTATGAAAATGAAGACTATAAGATCAGAATAACGGATGTGAAACTGTTCCCCCAAGGCTATTCCGTAGTAGCGCTTCATCCAGAATTCATAAACGGTGAGCCATCTGTCCTGCTGATTGATGTAGGAGGGTGGACCGTTGACCTGATGCGGCTTGATAATGCTGTTCCGAATGCGGAGACATGCCGCAGTCTGGAGTTAGGTGTTATACGGTGCATTGACGAGATTACAGAGCAGGTGCGGAGGAAAACAGGACTCTCGATTACAGATGTTCAGATTGAACGTGTTCTGGGAGGATTCCCATGTAGCATGGGGAATGTGGCAAAGGAAATCATCCTACGCCACGGAAGGACATATACGGAGCGCATACTGTCTTCAGTGATGGAGGCTGGATTTGATTTAAAGGCAATACCGTCCGTATTCATAGGCGGGGGAGCGTCCATCATAAAACGCCATGTGGCGCCGCAGGATGGGCTGTGCCGACAGATTTTCCTAACAGACGTCCATGCCAACGCTGCCGGGTACGAGCGGATTGCAGGGCAGATGGGAGCGCAGTGAAGCGGCCCGTCTTTTCCTTCCGGCCCGACATGGGAAATGCGAAGCACAGGCATGCATGGGAAATCCTATCCAGTGTTCCAGCAGGGCAGAAGAATCAGTATCTGGTGCAGGTTATCCTTCAGGCACAGGAGCAGGGGGAGATGGAGAGGCTCATCCGGAAAACTGTTCGGGAAGAGTTAAAAGGTGTCAGTCCGGAACATCTCAAACCAGCACCATCATCGAAGGAAATCCCATCCCAAATGCTGGATTTCCTGTCCCAGCTGGAAAAGGAATTGTAGAGGGGGTGGTAACAATGTAGAGATAGTCATCAGGAAACATACATTATTGCATATGCTTCGTTTTTGAGTCTTTCAGAGGCCGATATTTGTCAGGTATTGTGGATAGCTTTCCATGCATCTTTGGAGTATGTTGTGTGTAGAAAACGAAAGGAGAGATGCATATGTCAGAGATGAAGAACATCTGCGGAAAGATCCCTATAGAGTTACACGAACGGGTCAGGCAGGAAATTGAACTGACAGAGAGCAACACACAGAAATTTATACTTCAGGTCATTGAGGAACACTTCAGTAAAGGAGAGATGAGGATGAGCATGGAAATGAGGACAGTCGCAGTACAGGTATCAGAAGAACTTTTTAGCAGGCTGAAAGCGGTTATAACGAAGAAGGGGTGCAAACAGAAAGAATTTTTGCTTACCATCATCGAGCAGGCAATCGAAGCAGAGGAGGCAAAATTCAGGCAGGAATCGAAAAGCAGACTGCAGTGCAGAAAAATACCGGAAGAAGCAGAAGAAGGTCCGGTAGAGCCGGATACAGAGGAAAGTCAGCCGGAGCAGGAGGCGACTGCTCAGGAAGAAATAGCGCCAGAGGAACAGCCGGAGGATGAGGAATCCGTGGAGAAAGCCGAAGCCGGATGGCAGGAATAAAAGAAACTAAATAGCAGATATGAAAGAAGCGGTGTGGAGAAATCTATGCCGTTTCTTTGTCGTTAATGAGGAGCAATCATATAAAGGAGGTCGATAAACGCAGCCATACGATTTTTTGATTTGTTCAGCGGGATCGGAGGATTCCGTGAAGGATTAGCAAGAGCAGGGGGATTTGCCTGTGTGGGACACTGTGAAGCGGACGTCCATGCGGATAAGAATTACCGGATACTGTTCGATACGGAAGGGGAGTGGTTCTGTAATGATGCAAGAAACATTGACACAGGAGACATGCCAGACTTTGATCTGCTTTGTGCAGGATTTCCCTGCCAGTCATTTTCAACTGCTGGAAAAAGGGGAGGCTTTGCAGATGCCAGAGGGACGCTCTTCTTTGAAATTACCAGACTGCTTAAAGACAAGCGGCCTGAGTATTTTCTCCTTGAAAACGTACCCGGACTGCTATCACATGACAAGGGGCGGACGTTTTACACCATCCTTGGTGCACTTTATGAACTGGGGTATTGTGTGGAATGGAAAGTGCTTAACAGCAAGGATTTCGGAGTCCCGCAGGCAAGAAAGAGAGTGTATATTGTCGGATATCTTGATGGACGATGTGCCGGAAAAATACTTCCTTACCCAGGAGCAAACCCGGCAGCTCCTATACAACTCCTTCCGGGCAGGCAGGGGAGCAGAGTCTACCACCCCGCAGGAGTGAGCTGTACCCTGACATCAGTAACAGGCGGGATGGGAGGAAAGACCGGATTGTACGAAGTGGGTGTGCCGATTAAGGAAAACACCAAAAAAGGCTATAAGATGGCCTATCCTGGCGACAGCATTGACCTTGGATATGCAGGGATAAATACCAGAAGGGGCAGGGTAGGAGAGAAAATTGCCCATACACTGACCACTGGCAGCTCTCAGGGAACCTTGCATTCGGCAGACCAAAGTGTTCTGGAGAAAATGGGGACAAGAGCTATTTATACCCCAGATAGGGCAAAACCCCGGCAGAAAGGAAAAGGACACAGAGTAAGAGGGCAGGAGGAACCAATGTTCACGCTCACAACGGTAGACCGGCATGGTGTTATCCATCATGGAAGGATCCGTCGGCTGACACCGAGAGAGTGTCTGCGCCTTCAGGGGTATTATGACGGGCAGATTGACCGAATGGAGGCAAATACCTCTGACTGCCAGCTATATAAGCAGGCTGGGAATGGTGTTACGGTCAACGTGGTAGAAGCCATTGGGAGGCAGCTCTGGGAAACAGACATGGAAGTAAAGAAGGAAAAACAGGAGATTTAGATGGAAAAACAGGAATTTGCCACAGGTAAGAAGTCAGTACACATTCTGAAAAGGAAGAAAGGTCGTGACTGCTGATCGATTTAAAAGAACAATACTATGGCACAGAGATTGAAATGACCGGGATTACCAGGGAAAAAGCAGCAGGCGCTGTAGCGGAGATGTTCGGAACAACGCCCTATTATATCGGAACTTACTATGATACATGGGGCGTAAAAGATCCAGAAGGGAAGGAATGGAAATTCACATATGACGGCAGCATTACGTCACAGAGAAGGGAAGGCAATCGCTATGTCTATGCAGGGAAAAAGTATATGACGGAGATGGTCAGTCCAAAACTTGAATATTCTGAAATGGAAAAGCTGCAGAGGGTAGTAAGGTGTCTGCGCGGGCATGGCGGAAAAGTGAATGCATCCTGTGGAATGCATGTCCATGTGGATGCGTCGAACCACACTCCGAGAAGCCTCAAGAATGCCCTGACTATCATGTATGCAAAAGAAGACATTCTCTTTAAGGCACTGAAAGTCAATCCCTCCAGAGTAGATGAGTGGTGTAAAAAAGTGCGGGAAAATGTGCTGGCCGATATCCGCAGGATGCCGTCAAATAATATGTCTATGGAGAAGTTCCGGCAGCTCTGGTACGAAGAACGGAGAAATGGAGGCTGTTCCCACAGCCACTACGACCAGACAAGATATTACGCTTTGAATCTCCATGCAGTGTTTGACAAAGGAACTGTGGAATGGCGGTGTTTTAACAGTACGCTCCATGCCGGGAAAGTGAGGGCGAACATTACGCTTGCCCTTGCCATTTCCGCACAGGCCATTAACCAGAAATGTGCCCATATGAGAAAGACAGAGATTTCTGAAAATCCATGCTTTACCTTCCGTACATTTCTGTTGCGGCTGGGGCTGATCGGGCCAGAATACAAGAATGTCCGGGAACATCTTCTGGCAAATCTGGAGGGTGACCGGGCATGGCGTTATGACAAAAGTAATTATGAGTGCCGGAACAGAAGGGAAGCGGCACGATAGGAGGTGTTTGAAATAGGAGAGAGGTATTATTTTGCCTATGGAAGCAACATGAATCTGGAACAGATGGAATTCAGGTGTCCGGATGCTGTTGTAGTAGAGAACGTTCAGCTGGATGATTACCGGCTGGCGTTCTGTGGAAGAAATCCGGGAAATGGGGTCGCAACCATCCTGCCGGAAGAAGGGAGCCATGTGGATGGGGTGCTTTGGAATATTACCCCACGCTGTGAGAAGAGTCTGGACTATTACGAGGGGTATCCACACTTATACGGGAAAGAAACGATTTCTGTCCGTAATGAAAAGGGGATACGCCAGAATGTAGCAGTATACGTCATGAATTCCCCTTATAAAGACTGCCCGTCCACCCCCCCTCGGATTTTTATCTGAAGGGGATACTGGAAGGGTGCAGGCAGAACAAGCTGCCCGTTTTACCAGTTATGGAGGCAGTGCAGCGTACCGAACACGAAATGAATGAACAGAAAAGAAAAGACAGGAACCGCAGCGACCGGGGATTGTGCAGATGACCGCAGGGATAAGATTTCCTGCGGTCTTGCTATATAAAAAAGGGTCACCCGGTATCAAGCGGGTGGAAAGGAGCATGATATGAAATTCAGAAGAATGAAGGCGAGGGCGGTGGCTTTAGGAGTTGCCCTGATGATGGGAGTAAGTACCCTTGGAAGTGCCGCAGCTTATGCGGCTGAAACAGGCGAACTATCAGAAAGTGCAGGGGAGTCCGTTTTGGCCACTGAAAAACCAGACGCTGCAGAAAGAGCGGCAGTTACCACAGAGGACATTACAAAAGAGGTATCTGATGATACGTTCATGGTGGAAAGCTGCATGGAGGGAATCCATTACAATCCTGAGACAGAAGAAGTAACCCTTGCCAGTATTGAAGATGAAAATGGCGGCGCATACCATCCAGATCAGGCAGGAACCTATATTGCAACCTATAGGGTAATGCCAAAAGACCAGAAGGATGTGTATTTTATTACACGGAAGGTGGTGCTGACAGATACGGAAGGACAGGCACATGCAGTAGTAAATGGCGGAAAGAAGCAGAAAGAGGATACGATGTCTGAAGAAGACTCGGAGGATGCCCTAGGTACACAGAAGGAGGTTCAGGTAATCAGTACCGATGAAAATGATACAGGGAAAGAACTCCGGCAGTTGGAAGAAGATATTGCATCCGGGAATGTCATGATATTTTCAGGTGCAGACAATCACTTCTCAGCAAGGACTGCCGTTACACTGGAAAAAGGGGAGACAATCTATTATCCAAGCTATATTGGAAATTATCTGACCTGCTGGTTCCGGGTAAATGGCAAGATTGCTTATTGTCTGGAGTCACAGAAGTTTTCGCCGCCCACGGGAGACTATGTTGCCCAGGTACTGGATTCCAACAAAGCCCTGCAGAAAGTACTGTATTATGGATATGGCGGCGCGGGGGATGTGACAGGCAGTTATCTGGCAGGAAAGAGTGCGGAAGAGAAATATGTCTATACCCACATTGCAGCCAGCTATACTTATGCAGGGGAACTGGCATTTACAGGCTGCAATTATACGGACTTAGTTAACGCAGGAGTCATTGCCTATATTGACTACCTGACCGGAATGGAGGAGCCGCCCAAGGGAGAACTGTCCCTCTCAAAAACGAGTCTGGAGGCTGTCCGTAGTGGTGACACCCAGAAAACGCCAGATATCAAACTGAATGGTGATCACAGGAACTACATCTCCATCAACATCCCAAAGGATGTAACAGGCTATAATAAGACAAAAGGCACCTCTGCCACCAATGGAAAGCTTCAGGTATTCGGGGGTGATACCTTTTATCTTGCGGCAAAGATGACCGTGACAGGGGAGTATGCTTCGGGGAATCTGAAAGGTTCTGTGGGAGAGACATGGAGAACGCTGGTGCTTACGACCGGAGAAGCCAGTCAGGACATTGGTGTCTTTGAATCAGAAAGCGCACAGCCGGTGAGCTTCAAAGTGGACTGGCTGGAGATGACAAGGATTGACTTGACAAAGAAAGATGCAGAAACCAAGAATCCTCTGGCCGGTGCGGTATACGGAATTTATACGGATTCTGCGTGCAGGAATCTGCTGTTGCAGATGCCGGTGACGGAGGGAAACGGAAATACTGTCAGCGATTATTTTGACGCAGCGGTAAAAACGGTGTATGTGAAGGAGATTACCGCCCCGTTTGGGTATGCGGTAAATAATAAAGTATACCCGGTTAAGGTTACCGCAGGGGAAACGATAAAGGTAGAAGCAGAAGATACTCCGGTCAAGGGGAAAATCACGGTTAGAAAAATAGATACAGAAACACAGGGGTTCCAGCCGCAGGGTGATGCCAGCCTGCAGGGCGCGGTGTACGGGCTGTATGCAAAGGACGATATCCAGAAACCGGACGGAACGGGCGTCCTATATCAAAAAGGCAGCTTAATCCAGCAGAAGACATTTGGGGAAAGCGGAGAAATTGAGTTTGAGGATGTCTATCTGGGCAGTATGTTCATAAAAGAAATCTCAGCGCCGGAAGGGTATCTTCTTGATTCCACCGAGTATGATGCTACCCTTACCTACGAAGGACAGGAAAAATCAGTGGTTGTAAAGGCAGTGACTGTAAAAGAGAAGGTGATGAAGCAGGCATTTCAGATCATAAAGATATCCGAGGACGGGAACCAGACAGAGACCGACTTGGTCAAAGGCGCGGAATTTACGGTTTATTTAATCAGCGCCCTTTCTAAGGTCAAAGACGGGAGCCTGAAGCCATCCAGCGGGGCAGCGTATACGGCAGAGGATTTTACCGCGTATGATTTCACAAAAGAAAAACCGGCGGTGACTTATACAGATGGAAAAGCAGTAGAAGTGCCGGTACTGGTGACCGATGCCAAAGGATATGCAAAAAGTGTGGAACTGCCCTACGGTACCTATATCTGCGTGGAGACAAAGACACCGGCGAATTTAAAGCAGGTCAATCCCTTTGTTGTCACCGTAGATCAGGACAGCCGGGAACCACAGCAGTGGCGTATTTTTGATGACCGTCCGTTTGACTTTTTATTGAAGATTGTTAAAAAGGATGCGCAGACTGGCCGGCCGATTCTTAAAAATTCAGCTACCTATAAAATTTTTGATTGTGAAAAAGAAGTGTATGTAGAGCAGGTTATCAATTATCCGGAGAAAGGAAAAATCTCAGAGTTTTCAACCAATAGCGAAGGATACCTTGTGCTGCCACAGGCATTAAAGGCAGGGCACTACCGCATTGAAGAAATTTCTGCACCGGATGGTTTTGTGAGGCCGGGATATGAACAGAGCCTCATAGATGGGGAAAATGTTCTTTCACCGTTGGAAGTAACAGTATATGGCAGCTACACAGCAAATGCAAAAGAGGCGGTAGAACTTGTAATCAATGCGGACACCGCACATCAGATTGATCCGGACACGGGGGCGTATATTGTGGAAGTGGTCCAGTATAATGACGAGCAAGTGGGAAGCCTGACACTTACAAAGGTTGGGGAACAGCTTACCAGTGTAAAAGGGGAAGGAATCCTAGAGAAAGTGGCTGGATTTTTTACCAATATCAAAGATGCGTTAACCGGGCAGGAAACCGGAACAGTTGGAATTAAACAGGAATTTCTGTATGAAGAAACAGGTGTAGAAGGCGCTGTTTTTGAAGTGCACGCAAAAGAGGACATCTATTCTCCGGATGGGGCTGTGGACGAGGAAGAAAATCCCGTTATCCGTTATGCAAAAGATGACTTGGTAGCCACTCTGACAACTGACAAAGAAGGAAAGGCAATCTTGAATAATCTGCCCCTTGGCAGCTATTATTTGAAAGAGACGACTGCAGGAGAGAATTTCGTGTTGAATACAGAGCAGAAGGAATTTACATTGACTGCAGAAGATGATTCGGTGGCGGTTGTATATGAAGGGGTAACTTATAGGAACGAGCGGCAGAAGATAGAGATTTCCGTGAAAAAGCAGGACAGCGTATCCGATGAACCACTGGAAGGCGTTGTATTTGGCTTATATGCCGGGGAGGACATCCAGTCCATTCAAGGTGAGGTACTGATTCCAAAGGATACCTTGATTGAAACAAAAGCAACATTGGAGGATGGAAACCTTGTGTTTGACAGCCAGCTGTGTCATGGAAAATATTATGTAAAAGAGGAGCGGCGTCTGCCGGGATATCTTCCATGTGAAGATATATGGGAGATTGATGCTTCATATGGGAATCAGAATATAGAGGCTCTAATCTTTGAAAAGGAAATCAAGAACCAGCC
>URQQ01000087.1 GCA_900549995.1 uncultured Lachnospiraceae bacterium
AGATGGGAACATTCTCTCAGTATCAGTATCCACATGCACTTGCAAGATACGCTGAATTAGGACGTTTTGCCGGATGCACAGGAAAAGACGACAAAGAAGTATTTGACAACTTTGTTGCCAAACTGGAAGTTCTCAAAGAGAAGATCGGAATCAAGAAAACAATCAAAGATTACGGAATTGATGAGAAGTACTTCTTAGATACACTGGATGACATGACAGAGCAGGCATTCAATGACCAGTGTACAGGTGCTAACCCAAGATATCCATTGATGAAAGAGATCAAAGATCTTTATCTGAAATGCTACTATGGTAAATAAGAGATAGAAAAAAGCGTGATGCGTAAAGCATTGCGCTTTTTTTTCGTGAGTGCTATTATATAGATAATCAGATTCATGTGGAAAGAGAAAAGAATGATAATAATTTAACGATATTTTTAGGTATAAAAAAATTGTTAAAAATTATTCAAAAAAGTCTTTTCAAATGAATTTTTTAGGTGTATAATAGCCATATCAAATAAAAACAAGGCGCGCACATCATCATACAGGAGGTATGGCTATGAAATTGGAAAATGCAGAATTAATCGTAAAACGTTCTTACAAAGAAGTGTATAAGACATCGGAAGGTATTGTAAAAGTTTTTGAGAAAAATCATCCAAAGTCAGACGTATTTAATGAGGCGCTGAATCAGGCCAGAGTTGAGGAGACAGGTCTTGGTATCGCCAAAGTGAAGGAAGTTACAGAAGTCGATGGAAAATGGGCTCTTGTGATTGAATATAAAGATGGAAAAACTTTAGCTGAGATGATGGATGTTGATCCGAAAAACAAAACAAAATATATCGAAGATTTTGTGGATCTGCAGCTGAGTATGCATTCTAAAAAGGCACCTTTGTTAAATAAGCTGAAAGATAAGCTGTCCCGTCAGATTAACAGTCTCAAGGAACTGGATGCAACAACACGTTACGAACTTCTGACAAGACTGGAAAGCATGCCGAAACATGATAAACTGTGCCATGGCGATTTTAATCCGAGCAATGTGATTGTTGCGAAAAACGGTAAGATGACGATTATCGACTGGGCTCATGCAACACAGGGAAATGCAAGTGCAGATGCAGCGATGACATACCTGCTTTTCGCGCTGAAAGATCAGGAAACAGCGGATATATATATGAAGACATTCTGCAAGAAGAGCGACACCGCGATGCAGTATGTACAGCAATGGCTCCCGATCGTGGCAGCTGCCCAGCTCACGAAAGACAATGAACTTGAAAAAGATTTCCTGATGAAATGGATTGATGTATTTGATTACCAATAGAGACAGAGGAAAAAGTGCCGGCCGTAAAAGCCGGTACTTTTTCTTGTAAATGAGAATAGGGCGTATTATACTGAAGTCATAACAGGTGGTTATAGGCGGCAGGGAGGAAAGGATGCAGATTACAAGTCTTCGGATCAGAAATTTTAAATCTATCAGAGATATGAATATTCCACAGATCGAGAATGCCCTGATTCTGGTGGGAAAGAATAACACTGGCAAGACATCCGTCCTCGATGCTGTCAGGGCTGTGTGCGGGGCGTATCAAATAAAAGAGGAGGATTTCCACGAGGGATATCCCAATATTGAAATCATGGTGTCGATCCGCATTACAGAGGAGGATCTCAGGCTTCTCCATCTGAACGGAATTGTAAGCCAGTACCGCAGATATGAGGCGTGGGAAAGAAGCTTCAGAGAGAAACTTCCGTCTTATTCGGGAGAAATTCTGACGTTTGAATTTTCGGCGAACAGATCCGGTAAAATCAGGTATGGAGATGGGATCAGAAAGAATAATAGCTATATCCCGGAAGTACTTCCCAGAATATACTACATTGATACGCAGCGGGAAATGGGGCAGTTTCAGAGAGATCTGCTGATGTTTCAGGAGGACGAAGAACTAAAGAGGATGAGAACCGGCTGCTGTATGTTTGACCGGGCAAAGCGTTGTAACCAGTGCTTTTCGTGTATCGGCCTGATTAACAAAAAGACACCGGAGAATTTAAGCGCATTTGAAGCGGCGAAGCTTCTGGATTATAAACTTTATCAGACCAATCTTGGGGAGTTTGCAAAGAAGGTGAATGCGAATTTTCATAAAAATGGAGGACTTGATGAGATTGTCTATTCGATGAACCGGGATGTGGAACGGATGCTGAAAGTTACGGCGGAGGTTTATAACAGGGAGCAGAACGTGACGCGGCCTGCAGATGATATGGGAAAAGGCATGAGAAGTATCTATATGCTTTCTCTCCTTGAGACATATGTGAATGAGGATGGAAGAATCCCAAGTATGGTACTGGTGGAAGATCCGGAGATTTTTCTGCATCCAAAGCTTCAGAGGGTGTCGGGGGAGATTTTATATCGTTTATCCAAGAAGAACCAGGTGATTTTCACGACACATTCCCCGAACCTGTTATCTAACTTCAGCAGCAGGCAGATCCGCCAGACGGTTCTGGATGAACATTTATATTCTATGGTGAAGGAGAAGACTGACATCAGCCAGATTCTGGATGATCTCGGTTACACGGCCAATGACCTGATGAATGTGAATTTTGTTTTCATTGTGGAAGGAAAACAGGACAAAAGCAGGCTGCCGCTTCTTCTTCGGAAGTACTATTCGGAAGTGTACGATGAGAATGGTGAACTTTCCAGGGCTGCAATTATTACAACGAACAGCTGTACCAACATCAAGACTTATGCGAATCTGAAGTATATGAATCAGATTTATCTAAGAGACCAGTTCCTGATGATCCGGGACGGAGACGGGGAGGACAGCCAGAAGCTTAAAAGTCAGCTTTGCAAATACTATGAAGATCGGAACAGAGAGGATGCAGATAAACTCCCAAAGGTGACAGACCGGAATGTCCTGATTTTGAAATATTATTCTTTTGAGAATTATTTTCTGAATCCAAAGATTATGGAACAGATTGGAATTGTAAGTTCGGAGGAAGAATTTTATCAGATACTTTTTGGGAAATGGAAGGAATACCTTTACAGGATCAAGAGCGGCAGGCACCTCGCGGAGGTGATCGGACATGATCTTCTGACGGTGGAAGATGTAAAAGCTCACATGGAAGAGATCAAGATCTATCTGAGAGGGCATAATCTTTATGATATTTTCTATGGAAGGTACAGAGAACAGGAGAAAGAAATACTTGGAAAATATATTGATCTGGCTGACCGGGAGGAGTTTAAAGATATTCTTGATGCTATCGACCGTTTTATCTATTTTGAGAGCAGAAAAAAATAAATAGGCTGTATGACCAGGGGAGCCTGCCGCGGAAATGATCCAAAGCAGGCTCCCTTTGGTTATGGTGTCTGAGTCAGGAGATCTGTCTGTTTTACAGCATTATAATCCTCGGTAACGGTTCAGGCAGGCGAAGATTTCCTGCTTTCTTGGTGCGGCGATGCCGGCCTTTACATAGTTGCAATCGAGGATCGCAAAGAGACCTTTTGTCTCTATGAGGCGGATCAGTTCCTCTGCAATCTGCCGGAGTGTTTTCTTTCCGTCAAACAGATGGAGCTCTGCGTATTGGAGGATAAATCCGAGTGCAGCAGTCTGTTCAATATCAGTAATCTGTTCCACATAACGCAGGTCAACGGAATCGTGATTGATCGAAAAGGCGTCTTTGCCAAGTGTTTTCATCTTAATTCTTGCGTTATTTTTAAAGGAACGGTTTGTTTTAAACACCCGTCCAAAGTCTGGTGTGGATATCTGATCTTCCGGCAGTGTGACAGGTGGAAAAGCCCTGGCCTCTTCTTTGGCAAAGGCAGTAATATCTTCCGGGATGTAACGGTCCATCTGAAGCACAGTATCGGCGACATGGAAATAGGAACCGGAACTTCCGGCAACGATCACAGAAGAAATCCCAAGTGTACTGTACAAAGCTTCTACCCTCTCGATAAATGGAGTGATCGGTTCCTGGCTGCGGTGGACAACGCGCTGCATCAGTTCATCACGGATCATGAAGTTGGTGGCACTGGTATCCTCATCGATGAGGAATAATGAAGTGCCGGCTTCCATGCTCTCAATGACATTGGCGGCCTGAGAGGTACTTCCGCTTGCATCTTCTGTCGTAAAGGACACGGTATCTTTGCCGTTTGGCAGGTTGTTGATAAACATCGAGATATCGGTGTTTTTAATGCTCCGTCCATCTTCTGCACGCAGTTTTACTGCAGTATCATCTGTGATGACATATTCACGTCCGTCTCCCCGGATATGATTATACACACCAAGCTCCAGTGCTTTCAGAAGTGTGGATTTGCCATGGTATCCGCCGCCGACGATCAGGGTAATTCCCTTTTTGATCCCCATTCCACTAAGTTCTCCCTGGTGCGGAAGAGTCAGAGTGACCCGCAGAGAAGATGGAGACTGGAACGGGACTGCATTTTTCATCGGACGGGAAGAAACACCGCTTTCCCGTGGGAGGATGGAGCCGTCCGCCACGAAGGCTGTGAGCCCCAAAAGGGGCAGCTGTGTACGGATATAATGCTGGTCTTCTGCCAGATCGATGACATCTGCGACCGATTTCGGATGGAGTGAAGTGTAGCAGAGGGCAGATTTTACACATCCTGGGAGGAAGTCAAAAAGGATACGGATCAATTCTCTGGAATTGATTGTACGCCCATTCGCAGGAAAACCGATTTCCATATGGAGGGCCACATTGCCATTTGCAGGGGTAATCGCACAGGCAGTCCGTTCAAGCACTTCCTGTCCGCAACGGCTGACAGATAATAGCCCGCTCTTACCGGAACCCTTCGCTTTGAAATTATACTGGTCAATCTGTCTGCCGAACAGACGGGTCAGATGATCCTGAAGTGCAATTCTTTTGTAAGGCTTATCGGACAGCTCTTTTGGAAATTTTGCCACCCGTCCTGGAACAAGAATGCTTACCCTGGAAGGTGCGGCAAAGGGGTCTCCCTGTACATGGTCGATGGAAAGGGCGTAGTCCCCAAAGTCATAGGTGCCCTGGGTTCCCTTATAGGCAGGGTAGCTTCTATGGTCGATGCTTTCCAGTAATTTTCTTAAATCAGATGAAGTTTTCATAACAATGATCCTTTCTTTTTTACATTAACGTAATTATAATTTAGTAACAATGAAATCTTTACGGTACTCTGACGGAGTGGTGCCCATATATTCAGAGAAAAGCTTCGAAAAATGGGAAGGGGTATTGAACCCGACAGCGTATCCGATATCTGTAATGCTCAGTGAACTTTTTCTCAAAAGAATCGATGCCTTGTCCAGCCGGAAGTGCTGAATATACTGGCTGGGACTGAGATTCATGTATTTTTTGAACAGTTTGAAAATATAAGTCCGGTCAATGTTTATTTCCTGTGCGATGTCTGTGATTGTGATATCATTAAAATAGTTATGCTGGATGTATTTTCTTACTTCATTAAAGTAATATTCTCCCGCCGTCAGCTGGTCAGTTTTTGTATTGCGGATATTGTTCTGGAGATAATCCATAAGGTGCAGTACGTAGCCTGAGGCCATGAGAGGCTGTCCGTTTTTAGAGGCATTATAGACATTTTCGAATAAAGCTTCCAGGTGATGATCCTTTTTATGGTGAATCAGATAGGACTTTTGAGAAATATTACACTTTTCCAGCATCTTTGGAACAAGCGTTCCGCGCAGGCCGATCCAGCGGTAGCTCCAGGGATCATTCATGTCCGGGTAATATTTGTTGCGCGTATAGGGAGGAATGACAAAGAGATCACCTGTGTGTATGTGGTCGAGTTTGTCATGGATTTCCAGATATCCCTGTCCGTTCACGCAGCAGTGGATGACCCAGTAGTCCAAAGGTTTGAATTCGTAAGGTTTTGCAGCACTGCACTCTTCGTAGCCGCATTCATATAGATGGAACTCTTCTCCCTCCATATCATCATTAAAAAGCACATCGAAATTATCTTTGAATATTTTCCCCATGGAAAAACCTCCTGATTTTATCTATGTCCGCCGCCGGTGTTTGGATAAATCAGTCTTCGGATCTGGCGGCTGATCTAAATGAATTATAACTTTTGCACAATCGAGTTGTCAACATATGTATAAATTATTTCAACATAATTGTAAGAAATAGATGCATTAGATTGCTAAAATATTCTCATAAAGCACATGCGCAGATGCTTCATTGAAACTGAAAGAAAAGATGAGATAAAGGAGATTTATATTATGGAAAAGTCAAGAGAAAGACTTGGAGGGCCGGCACTGATGCTGATGACATTCTCGGCAGTGTTTGCATTTCCGAGCATTATCAATAACAGTATCCAGATAGGGCTGGCGACCATCCCGGCATATATATTCGGATCAGTATTTTATTTCCTGCCATTCATACTGATGATTGCAGAATTCGCATCGGCGAACTCCGGAAAAGAGTCGGGAGTGCACAGTTGGATCGAGTGTGCGCTGGGGCCGAAATGGGCGTTCCTGGGAGCGTGGACATACTTCTTTGTAAACCTGTTCTTCTTCTGTTCACTGCTTCCAAACACGCTGATCTACGGGTCTTATGCCTTTGTAGGAAGGAATGTGTTTGAAGGAGCAAATGGAACAAAGATTATTTCACTGATTTCAGTTGTGCTGTTCTGGGCAGCGACTTATGTGTCAATCAAAGGTGTCGGCTGGATTTCAAAAGTTACAAACTTCGCAGGGACAGCAAGACTCCTGATGGGAGTGATTTTCGTAGTACTCGCATTCGTTGTCGTATTTGGATTCGGCAAGGAGCCGGCACAGGATTTTACAATGAAAACAATCTCTCCGAAATTTAACTGGACCTTCTTTATGACGATGGCCTGGGTGCTTCAGGCAGTCGGCGGCGGAGAGAGTATCGGGGTATATATTAAGGACGTCAAAGGCGGAAATAAGACATTTGTAAAGACGATGATAATTTCAACAATTGTTGTAGGAGCTATGTATGTACTCGGAGCAGTCGCAGTCGGGCTTGTTGTGCCGAATGAGGTACTTGCAGGGAACTTCTCCAATGGTATTTTCGATATCTTCAAACTGCTTGGCACACACTTCCATGTACCTGGAGGAATTATGGTACGGTTCGTCGGAGTCATTCTTCTTCTTGGAAGTCTCGGATCACTGGCACTTTGGACAGCAGCACCGGTAAAAGTATTCTTCTCTGAAATCCCGGAAGGGGTATTTGGTAAATGGATCGTAAAGACAAATGACGAAGGAAATCCAACCAATGCTTTGTTTGTACAGGGAATTGTAGTCACAATCCTTCTGATTATCCCGGCACTTGGGATCGGCAATATGGACAGTTTTCTTGAGACACTGATCAACATGACAGCGGCAACATCACTTCTTCCGGTATTATTCCTGATTGCGGCGTACATTGCACTGCGCTGGAAGAAAAATGACATGGAGCGTGATTTTAAATTCGGTAACCGTACGTTTGGTATTGCGGCGGGAATCTTTTTGATGATTGTGTTCGTCTTTGTATTCTTTATGTCGACCGTTCCGGAACCGGCTCTGATTCAGGAGGCAATCAACGGAACACTTCCGAAGGGAACTGCCAACCCGATCGGAACGCTGGCATACAATGTGATTGGACTGATCGTGTTCGTAGGGTTCGCATGGTTCTGCTGGAACCGTTATGAAAAGAAACAGAAAAGTGAAAAAACTAATTAAATGATGAGGAATTGGGAGGATCAAGATATGAAATTATGGGAAAACCATCAGATTGACTGTGTAAACAGAATGCCTGCAAGAGCACATTTTCTTACATTTGCGGACAGGCAGAGGGCGATGCTTGGAGATAATAAATACACACATGCTTTTAAAAACCTGAACGGGGTATGGAAATTCATGTTCCTGGATGCACCGGAATACAGCCCGGAGAATTTCTATGCGAGTGATTTTTGCACTGAAGGAATGGATGATATTACGGTGCCGGGAAACTGGCAGCTGCAGGGGTACGGGAAGATGCACTACTCAGACCTCTGGTATAATTTTCCGATTAATCCGCCGTTCGTACCGACGGAGAATCCGACAGGAATTTATAAGAGAACCTTTACCGTTGAGAAGAGTTTCGAGGGAAAACAGATTCTCCTGAGATTCTGCGGTGTAGATTCTGCTTATAACGTATGGGTGAACGGACAGGAAGTCGGATACAGTAAAGGCGCCCGCAATGAAGCGGAGTTTGACATTACAGAGCTTGTACGCATCGGAGAAGAAAATGATGTGACGGTACGTGTATACCAGTGGTCTGACGGAACATATCTTGAAGACCAGGATATGTGGTGGGAGAGCGGTATATATCGTGATGTTGAGCTGATTGGAGTGCCGAAAGAAGGGATCAATGACTACACTGTAGTGGCAGATCTGGATGACAATTATGTGAATGGAATTCTGAGCGTGGATGCTGTTCTCAGAAGCGCAGCCGGGCAGAATGTAAAGTTTGAACTGCTGGATGCAAAAGGAAACTGCGTATTTACACAGGATGCAGAAAGTGATGGAAACCGTGTCTCATTAAAAGCGAGCATTCCGTCTGTAAATCACTGGACAGCGGAGACTCCATATCTGTATCAGCTTCTGATGACAGTAGAAAAAGACGGAGAGATTGTAGAAGTGATTCCGCAGAAGGTCGGGTTCCGCAATATCCGTCTGAATGGGGCAACATTCCTTGTCAACGGTGTCGCAATCAAGTTCAAGGGAATGAACAGACATGACTATAATCCGAGAAACGGCCGTGTGGTTGCGAAAGAGGAGATCGAACAGGATATTATCCAGATGAAACAGTTCAACGTGAATGCGATCCGTACATGTCATTATCCGGATTCCTACTATTTATATGATCTCTGTGATGAGTACGGTATGTACCTGATCGATGAGACGGACCTTGAATGTCATGGATTTGAGCTGACGAAAGATTACAAATGGATCTCAGATGACCCGACATGGGAACTTGCATATGTGACAAGAATGACGCGTATGATCGAGAGAGATAAAAATCATCCTTCTATATTAATGTGGTCTCTTGGAAATGAATCTGCATTTGGATGCAATTTCCGGACGATGGCAAAGAAAGCCAAAGAGATGGACCCGACAAGGCTTGTGCATTATGAAGGTGACTTTGATGCGGAAGTGACAGATGTATATTCCACAATGTACACCTGGATTGAACATCCGACAAGAGAACTGCTCATGAGCACGATCATTGAGAAGTCAGAGAAACCGCATGTTCATTGTGAATACTGCCATGCAATGGGAAATGGGCCTGGAAACTTAAAAGAATATCAGGATTTGACCTATGCGCATGATAAACTGCAGGGTGGATTTATCTGGGAGTGGTTTGACCACGGAATTGAATCCTATACAGAGGACGGCGAGAAATACTATCGTTACGGCGGAGATTTCGGCGATGACCCAAGCAATAAAGATTTCTGTATCGATGGAATGCTGATGCCGGACCGTACACCATCACCGGGACTCTATGAGTATAAGAAGGTAGTGGAGCCGGTGACAACAACGGCAGTCGATCTTGACAGGGGAATTGTGAACCTTTTAAGCCGTTATGATTTTGCGGACCTTAACTGCTTTAACCTTGTATATAATGTGATGGAAGATGATGTGATGATCCAGAGCGGAAGTATGGAACTGCCGTCGATTCCGGCGCGGACATCTGCGGATATCACCATCCCATATACATTGGATTTTCCAGTGAAACCAGGAGCAGAGTATTATGTAAATATTTCTTACCAGCTGAAAGAGGATACAGCTTACGCGAAGGCAGGATATGAACTTGCTACAGCGCAGTTTGAACTTCCGGTTCATGCAGATGGAATAGAAGTGGTTCCTGAAGGTGAACTTAAAGTTACGAGAAACCATATGATGTTAAGGGCAGAAGGTGCCAATTTCCATGTAGATTTCGATCTTGTAAGAGGAAATATCACAAGTCTTGTGCGTGATGGTATGGAAATCATGAAAAAAGGACCAAGACTGACTTTCTGGAGAGCACCGATCAGCAATGATATGGAAATCATTGACCAGTTAAAGAAAGTATATTTCCTGCATCTTGAACATGAAGTCGTAAATGATGTGTCCTATGAAGAGGACGGACATTTCCTGAAGGTAAAAGTACAGACCATTAACAGTACGACCAACAGCGCATGGCATTTTAAATCTACTTATTCTTATGTTGTATGCCCGACCGGGGATGTAATGATTGAAGTAGAGGGCGTACCGTCAGGAAGGACGGAACTTGCACCAGAGATGTTCCCGAGAATCGGCGTCCAGATGCAGTTAGATGAATCCATGGGCAATGTACGATACTTTGGCCGTGGGCCGGGAGAGAACTATGCAGATTCCAAAGAAGCCGGATTATTTGGAGTATACCAGAACACGGTGGATGGATTGTTTACCAATTACATCGTGCCCCAGGCAAACGGCAACCGCATGGACTGCAAATGGGTATCTCTTACGAATGACCGCGGAATGGGACTTGTTGCATCAACGGAGGGAAGCTTTAACTTCAGCGCTTCTTATTATGAAGACAAAGATCTGGATGATGCAAAGCATACATGTGATCTTGTGAAACGGGATTATGTCGTATTCAGCGTAGATTATAAACAAAATGCACTTGGAACTTACTCCTGCGGACAGTGGCAGATGGATAAATACCGCGCAAAATTTGAACCATTTAAACTGTCATTCAGAATCACACCGTTTAACAATAAAGAGATTTCAGATAAGAGCCTGGCTCACGAAAGAATTATACTTTAAAAAAAGACTGCTGCCCCGATGACGGGACAGCAGTTTTGGCGTATAATGTTATAATACCAGGGTCTAAAGATCATGCGTTTCATGCTTGCATGAAAAAGCATGATTTTGAGACCCGAAAAACATGAGAAAGTAGTCCATCAGTTGGAACCGCTGATAATTTTGATGATCAGCAGAACGAGCACGATGAGGATACTCGGCTTTACAATTTTGCTTCCGTTTTTCATCACAAGTCCTGCGCCGATATAACCGCCGGCCATGTTGCACAGTGCTGCGGCGATTCCGACAGGAATCAGTACCTGGCCATTGAAAAGAAAGATGACCAGAGATGTAACATTTGTAGTAAGATTGATGATCTTCGCCTGGGCGTTCGAGGTCTTGATTCCAAGTTTGGCGAATACAGTAAAAGCAATGATCAGAAAAGTTCCGGTACCTGGTCCGTAGAAGCCGTCATAACAACCGACAATAAACGCTGCCGCGGTTGCTGTGATATAAGTCCGGCGGTTTAATGTGACTGTGTCAGAACCTCTGTCATGAAAGAGATTTTTATTCAGGACAAGGAAAGCTGCAACGGGAAGGATAATCACGAGAACTGCCAGAAGTGTTTTCTCGTTGACCATCATCGAAAGGTGAGCGCCGATGGAAGATCCTATGATTGCGGCAATTACGGCAGGTACAGCCAGTTTGAAATTGACAAGTCCGGCTCTGATAAAACGCCATGTTGCCAGGGCAGTACCGCAGGTTGAAGACATTTTATTCGTTGCAACCGCTGTGTGGGCGGGAAGTCCTGCCAGAAGGTAAGCAGGGATAGAGATCAGGCCGCCGCCTCCTCCGATTGCATCAATCAGTCCGGCCAGAAAAAGAAGCGGACATACAATAAGAAATGTAACGAATGTTATTTCCATAAATCCTCCTAAGTAATGATCTTATCTATATACCATTTCCAATTATAGGGAAGCGGGGGTAAAAAAGCAACTGTCAAACGAATCAAATTCAAGAAAGGGGTTGTTCCTATGTTATGTTCAAGAAGTACCAAAGACCGTATGGAGGCGCAGTGTGTGCCGCCGGTATTTGGGAGCCGGTTAAGTGATGAGCCGCTGCCGAAGTATCAATTGTCAGAAGGGCCGCTGAACTCGGATGCAGTTTACCAGTTAATCAAAGATGATCTTATGGATGAAGGCAATGCAAGGATGAATCTGGCAACGTTCTGCCAGACCTATATGGAGCCGCAGGCTGTGAGACTGATGTCGGAGTGTCTGGAGAAGAATGCGATTGATAAATCAGAATATCCGCAGACGGCGGAGCTTGAGAACCGGTGCGTGAATATGCTGGCGGATCTGTGGAATGCGGATGCCGGGGAGGAGTTTGTCGGCACATCGACTGTGGGGTCTTCAGAGGCATGTATGCTTGGCGGACTTGCAATGAAGTTCCGGTGGCGGGAAAATGCGCAGAGACTTGGACTTGATATTACGAAGAGAAAACCCAATCTTGTGATTTCTTCCGGATATCAGGTGTGCTGGGAAAAATTCTGCGTATACTGGGATGTTGAGCTTCGGACGGTTCCGATGGATGAAGAGCATATGAGCCTTAATATGGAGACAGTTATGGAGTATGTGGATGAATATACAATCGGAATTGTCGGGATTCTCGGTATTACTTACACAGGCAAATACGATGACATCGAGACGCTTGACCGGCTTGTGGAGGAGCATAACAGGGAGACGGAGTATAAAGTCTATATCCATGTTGACGGTGCTTCGGGAGCAATGTTTGCGCCGTTTGTCGATCCCGGGCTTCCATGGGACTTCCGGCTGAAAAATGTGGTATCGATCAACACTTCGGGACATAAGTATGGCCTGGTGTATCCGGGAATTGGATGGATTCTGTGGAGGGATAAAAAATGTCTGCCGAAAGAACTGGTCTTTGAAGTAAGTTATCTGGGAGGAGAACTTCCGACGATGGCAATTAATTTTTCCAGATCTGCAAGCCAGATTATCGGGCAGTATTATAATTTCCTGAGGTATGGATATCAGGGATACAGGGAGATTCATGAAAAGACGAGAGATGTGGCAATGTACATTGCGGATGAAATAAATAAAACCGGGTTGTTTAAGATCTATAACGACGGCAGCAATATACCGATTGTCTGCTGGCAGCTCAAAAAAGATGAGAACAGGCAGTGGAATCTGTATGATCTGGCAGACCGGGTAAGGATGAGCGGATGGCAGGTACCCGCATATCCGCTGCCGGATCATATGGAGAATCAGGTGATTCAGAGAGTCGTTGTGAGGGCAGATTTAAGTATGCAGCTGGGGATACTTTTTATTGAAGATTTCAAAAGAGCCATAGATGAACTGAATCATGCACATATTCTGATTCATGGAAAAGGCGATATAAATAAAGGTGCACAGGGCTTTACCCATTAAGGAGTTTGTATTACAATGGGAAAGTAAGTATTTTGTGAAATCTGCAGATATCAGGAGGAAATAAAATGAACAGAGAACAGGCACACGATATATTGATGAAGTATATGAAAGGGCAGAATTATATTGACCATTCTTATGCGGTGGAGGCGATTATGAAAGGACTGGCGAAAAGGCTGGCTCCGGGGCAGGAGGAGTACTGGGGAATCATAGGGCTTCTGCATGACCTGGATGAGGAGCAGTGCGACTGGCAGCATGATTTGAGCGTACACGGCCCGACGTCTGTTGAGATACTGAAAAAAGAAGGAATCGATGATCAGGTAATGTTTGACGCCATCTGTGCACATAATCCAAAGAGCGGCGTGAAAGCAAAGACGACAATACAGTATGCAATTCTGGCAGCTGATCCTATGAGCGGATTCTGCAAGGCGGTTGCACAGATTTACCCTGATAAGAAGATTGCAAGTGTAAAACATAAGTCAGTGATGAAACGTTTTAACGAGAGCAGATTTGCTTCCGGCGCGAACCGTGATTATATGGAAGCAATAGAATTTACCGGGATCAGTTTTGATGATTTTATCGACATTGCATTGGAACAGATGCGTGAAATTGCGGATGTGATAGGTTTATAAAATGGCATTTCAAAATATGGTTCATATGCAGCTGATGATGTTTCTGCTTGTGGCGGTCGGATTTGTGATCCGGAGGAAAGGAATCATACAGACAGAAACAAGAAAAGGTATGGTTGATTTCTGTATCTATGTGACGCTGCCGTTTAATATTTTCCATGCATTCCAGATGAAGTGGGATCAGAGTATGCTCATGGCATTTGTGGAAATCCTGCTTCTGTCTGCCGGGTATAATGTGATATCAGTGCTGATGAGTTTTCTGTTATACAGAAAAGCAGACGAGGAGAAAAGAAAACCGCTCCGCTATGGGACGATTGTTTCTAACGGCGGATTTCTTGGCAATCCTGTGATTGAAGGAATTTACGGAACCGAGGGTCTATTCTACGGTTCCGTATTTATGTTCCCGGTGAGAGTTGTGATGTGGACGGTTGGAACGGCCTGTTTCATGAAGGAAAAGCAGGGGAGTGTGGTAAAAAAGGTGCTGACACATCCATGCATTGCCGCAATTTACCTGGGGCTGATTGTAATGATTACGGGAATTCACCTGCCGGGATTTGTAAACAGTACGGTAGAGGGAATCAGTAACTGCAATACGCCTCTGAGTATGATGCTCGTAGGGATGATGCTTGCGGAAATGAATCCGCTGGGACTGATTGACGGAACAATGATCTGGTATACAAGCGTACGCCTTTTAATCATCCCGGGAATCATCTTCGCGCTGACCGCGGTGCTTCCGATCAACCCTCTGCTCCGGGGCGTGACTGTGATTATGGCAGGGATGCCTGCGCCTGTGACGACGGCTCTTTTGTCTTCTAAATATGGAGGAGACGAAGGATATGCGACAGGGATGATATTTCTGACTACAATTTTATCAATGATTACATTGCCAATATGGTGTCTGCTTCTATAAAACGGGTATATTTTTACAAAAAATTCTTATTTACAAGATTTTTACCATAGTTCGTGTATAAATCCCTTGACTTTTTGAAAAAATCGTAATAAACTAATCTAGCGTGCATAGAAATGTAGTTTATTTTTGTGTGCCAAAACAAGAATTTTAACAGCAACCAAACAGAAACCATAGGAGGTGAAAGAGAAATGCCAACATTTAACCAGTTAGTAAGAAAAGGACGTCAGACATCTGTAAAGAAATCAACAGCGCCAGCTCTTCAAAAAGGGTATAACTCTTTGAGAAAACGCTCAACTGATATTTCTGCACCACAGAAGAGAGGTGTCTGCACAGCAGTAAAGACAGCTACACCTAAGAAACCTAACTCAGCGCTCAGAAAAATCGCCAGAGTTCGTCTTTCTAACGGAATCGAAGTAACAAGCTATATCCCAGGTGAAGGACATAACCTTCAGGAGCATAGTGTTGTTCTTATCCGTGGTGGTAGGGTAAAAGACTTACCAGGTACAAGATATCACATCGTCAGAGGAACACTTGATACAGCAGGTGTTGCAAAGAGAAGACAGGCTCGTTCTAAATACGGAGCTAAGAGACCAAAAGCTGCTAAATAACAGTAGTTTTGGACGAATGAAACTGAAATAATCGTATCACAAACAGAACTATGATTCCTGTAGGTTGCGGGTTTTATATCGATAAGATAAATGTCCCGCACGAACACATGCATTGGGAATGGAAACAGCAATGATTCCAGAGGCCAATCCTTAGGAGATAGAGAGACACATGTGAGTACCGATGAATTAATTTTACTTATTGGATTAAAAATGTTCAATAAGGTGAATCATGATTAAGGAGGGAAGAACCGTGCCACGTAAAGGACATACTCAAAAAAGAGACGTATTAGCGGATCCGTTATACAATAACAAAGTGGTTACCAAGCTTGTCAACAACATTATGCTGGATGGCAAGAAGGGCGTAGCCCAGAAGATTGTATACGGAGCATTTGACAGGGTTGCAGCAAAATCCGACAAGCCGGCAATCGAAGTATTCGAAGAGGCTATGAACAACATCATGCCAGTACTTGAGGTAAAGGCAAGACGTATCGGTGGAGCAACCTACCAGGTACCAATCGAAGTTAGAGCAGACAGAAGACAGGCTTTAGCGCTTCGCTGGCTTACATCCTATTCTCGTAAAAGAGGAGAGAAGACGATGGAAGAAAGATTGGCCAATGAGATTCTTGATGCAGCCAACAACACAGGCGCATCCGTAAAGAAGAAAGAAGATATGCACAAGATGGCAGAGGCAAACAAGGCATTTGCCCACTACCGTTTCTAATTGCGTATAATATAGGAGGAAAAAATCTTGGCTGGAAGAGAATATCCATTAGAGAGAACAAGAAATATCGGTATTATGGCTCATATTGATGCTGGTAAGACTACACTGACAGAGC
>URQQ01000088.1 GCA_900549995.1 uncultured Lachnospiraceae bacterium
GACCCTGCTGCGCCTGCATTGCTGCCATCTGCTCTGGCGTACAAAGCTGGCCCTGTTGATTCTGCATTGCTGCTAACTGCTCAGGCGTGCAAAGCTGGCCCTGCTGGTTCTGCATTGCTGCCATTTGTTCTGGCGTGCAAAGCTGGCCCTGCTGGTTCTGCATTGCTGCCATCTGCTCTGGGGTACAAAGCTGGCCCTGCTGTGGTACCGGTGAAGCCGCTGGTGCAGCTGATGCTGTTGGAGCTGTTGGTGCAGCCGGTGCTTTTCCAGCCATTTCTTTTGTTACAATAGCTTCCGGAACGTACATTGGCTGTGTTTCCTCAAGATATTCACTCAGTTCTCCAAAAGTAGGCTCTGTAAATACTTTCATCATTTCCAGTTTGATTCCTTTTTGTAATAACCAGGTTACAATCTGGACTCCTTTGATAGAATCTCCTCCCATTTCGAAGAAATCATCCTCATCTTTTACTTCTTCTACCTGAAATACTTCCTTCCAGGCTTGCTCAAATAGCTCTTTCATTTGATTTTTGTCCATTTTTAATGCCTCCTTGTTTAATAATGTATTTTATAGATCATTCACCCTCACTTTATATGAGAAGATGATATAATCTGTGATACTTGAACACGGTTCATCTGTGTAGATATATCGGTTTCTGCACACACCGAGACATGATGCCCCGGCAGCCCAAATTCCCGAAAGTATAAATGTTCCATCTGTTCTTCCTTTTTCAGTGTGATCACTTTTGTATCCTTTTTCATTAAAAATTTTGTGAATCCATTGTCATTCGGAGATTTGCTCATAATTTCCCCCGGGATAATACAAAATGAATCCAGCGGTATAGACAATCCCATTCCCCGCATTTTGATATAGCTCTCTTTTAACGTCCACAGACGATTGAAGCCTTCCTGTCTGTCTTTTGTTTCAGACAGCCACTGATATTCTTTCTCTGCGAACCATTTTTCTGCTATATCGAAATTATCTTTTTTATTATTTTCTACATCAATTCCTACCTGGGCGTCTCCCACTGCGCAGACAATATAATTACCACTATGGGAAAGATTAAATTTCAGATTCTGATCTTCTTTTAATTCAGGTTTCCCATATAGATTTTCATGTAATTCAAAATCAGAAACTCCATATTGCCGAAGAACATAATAAAGGAGTCCCCCAGCACCTATACATAGACATCTGTCACTGTTTTTCAGATACTTTGCTGCCTTTAATTTACGCTCTTTCCACGGGAGAATATCCGCCACCTTTGTATAAATATCATCTTTCTTCAGTTCTTCTGATGCAAAAAAAAATTCTGAATCATATCTTTTCTGTCATTCCTCCTTGATGAATTCGTCTGATCATTTACTCTTCTTTTTTTATGAAGCTTACTTAATAAGTATATCATGTCACAAATAATTGATGCTTTCCGTTCACGTCATCAGCCCCTACCATTCACGACTTGCCGTATGATTTCATTCTTCCGTACAATTCAGATACAAAGGCAGAAAATATATCTTTTCACACTGTCCATTTTAAATTTTTTTAAGATTCTTTTTCAAACTGCATTCTCTTGAAAATGTAATCGTCATACATTTTATTGATCTTGGCCCTTTCTTTTCTGCTTAACAGTACAGTCTGTCCATTTCGAAGAACACACTGTTCATACTGCATCCACTCAATAAATTCCATATTTACAATAATTCCCCGCTGCAGCTGAATAAAAGAGCTGTCCAGCTTCAATAATATTTTGGATAATACTTCGCGTGTTTTGATACTTCGTCCATTAAATAAGCGAATTTCTATGGTATGATCACAGCTGGTAATCATTGCCACTTCATCAAAATACAACATCTGTTTACTATATCCGACTTTCACAGAAAAACATGGACGCACTCTGGACTGAATCCTTTGTATACGCTGGAAAACTTCTCGTATCTGTTCCTTACTGACAGGTTTCACAAGATAATGCAGTGCCTCAAGCGAAAATGCTTCCACGGCATGTTGTGTACTGGTTGTGATAAACACAATGTTGGTTTCCGGTGATATTTGCTGCATTTTTTTTGCAATATCAATGCCATTTCCCCCAGGCATATAGATATCTAAAAAAACAACTGTAAAATGAGGAACCTGTTGTGCCGCATCTAAAAACGCGGTACCATCCGTAAAGATTTCAGCGGTCCTGTTGTCCGGATGACAATTTTGAATTGATTCAAGAAGTCCGGCACATTCCTGTTTATCATCATCACATATGGCAATTCTCATCTATTCTCCCTTTCTCCCACTTTTGATTTTTAGCCGAACTTAAACTTTCTCATAAACCTATCTCTTTATAATTGCTGCATTACTTATTCACAAAGCGTTTCCAACAGGAAGACAACATCCCCTATACTGTGTAATTTCGAAATTTTTCTATCTGGAATCACTACATCAAAAGTCTCTTCAAAAGCAATGATAAGCTCCACCATGTGCAGTGAATTTAATCCCAATTGTGCAACTAATTCACTTTCCATACTCATCTCTTCCGGATCAACCATCGTATAATTTTTCAAAATATTTACAACTTCTTCAAACATACATTCATTCCGCCTTTCACATGTTGATATTTACTTTTTTAATTTTTTTATCCTATGCGATTCTCACAGCCAATAAGTTCTTTACTTGTATGAATCAATACCCAGAGATCAAATTCACCCTAAGGTTGGTTCAGTTTACAACATAAGAATAGTTATGTTGTAAATTTAATGCTCTTTTTTTTACGTCTGACATTTAATAACACAAAAGAGAAACCATGCAATTGACATAGGTACTTTTTAGGTGTAAATTAAATATAGATTTATCCCGAATTATATGTATTTAAGCTGATATGCATATATCTGGCCATATCGTTTCTTAACTTTTACAACATAACTATTCTTATGTTGTATTTTTTTGCTTTTAGAAATGCTGTCTCCTTACATTAACAGTTCCATATTCTCAATTTCCTTTTTATAATGACGGCTGGAACTGGCTGTATAGATACGGGTCGTATCAAGACTGCTATGTCCCAACAGATCTGCCAGTCCCGTCAGATCTTTGGTCTGTTTATAAAATAAACGTGCAAAAAGATGCCTCAAATTATGCGGAAATATTTTCTCCCCGGCCACGTTTGCCGACTCCTTCAACGCTTTCATCTCACGCCAGAAATTGCTCCTGTTTTTTGGCCTGCCGTTTCTGGTAATGAAGATGTGACCCCTTTTAATTTCTTGTTTCACTGCATAATACAAAAGTTTTCTCCGCAGACTGTCGCTTAGAAGAATTGTCCTGTGTTTCCCTTTGTTGACGATTTCCACGAATCCTTTTTTCACATTCTCTACCGTAAAATAAGCAAGTTCACTGATTCTTGCACCGGTAACCGCAAGCGTCTCTATCCCCATGGCAAGCTGCTCACTTTTTTCCCTGGCCGCTGAAAGAAGACGCTTATATTCCTCTTTTGACATCTCTTTCCCATCAGCAAGGAAGGTCTGTGACTGGATTTTAATCCGTTTTACTTTCAGGCTGCTGGCCCCCAGAAACTCAAGCATCTGATTCAATGACGCCAGCATAGAATTGACACTGGCCGGCGCATAATTTTTACATAGCCATTCCTTATATTCCATAATTTTGGGCTTGTCTACCCAGTAATCCATATCCAGATAAGATAAAAAAGTTTTGACGTCTGTCATATATTTTTCAATCGTAGACGCCGCTTTCTCCCGTTCATACAGATACCCCCGAAATTCCACAATTATTTGCTCTGGCTGCAATTTCAATGATTGTTTTTGTGCACTCATTACGTATTCCTCCTCAGATTAGTAAGTTATGTGTCTCTACGTACTGCAGTAAAGCCACTTACATGACTGCAAAAATCTACACTGATAGTTTTTCCCCTTTTTAAATTCATAACCATGGAATTTTACATAAAAAAGCTTTAAGTCCAATCACCAGCCTTTCTGATTTAAGATACGTAAAACCAGGATGCATGGATCAGCGCCCTGGTTTTCATTACATTGTGCGTATTCATTTTTAAATTACAGGATAATCACTGCATTTTTAAATTACAGGATAATCACTGCTGCATCCGGGGTTTTATAATATTCTTCAGAATTCTATACACAATGCACTTTATTTTCGTATTATAGTAAAATTTTCCAGTAATTTCAGCATTTCTGCAAAACTGGGCGAAAAAACGGCAAAACTGGGCAGCCGGTTTCTCTGGCTGCATTGACATCTGCCAAATACTCCTGCTACACTAAAAGAATATTTTTGATTGGAGGTCTGAAACATGAAACAATTAACGAAACTGATACCCGCACTGCTGATTTCCATATCACTTTGTATCCCCGCTGCCTTTGCCATTTTCTACTATACACAGCCGATGGAAGATGTATCTTATGATCTTTCTGTTCTCCCAGATGATGGACAGGAATGGGCAGGCAATCACGGATGGACATTTTTTACTGATGAGTCCGGAAATGTGACGGAACTGACGCCCGATGGCAGTGGCGGCTATCTCGGCTCTTCTTACGCCGGACAAACATTTTACTATTCCCGTATCTTGACAGAAAAACTGGACAGCCCTACGCTGCAGATCGGTGTAGTCAACCGGACTGTCAGCGTTTTCCTGGATGGAGAAATGATCTACACCGACTGCCCGGACCTTGACAACCGGATTGGTTACCTTACACTCCCCATGCTGGAGTATGACCGGGAAGACCCTGTCACAGTTTCTCTTCCTCCGGATTGCCTTGGAAAGACGCTCACCATCGCTCAATCAGGCGGTTCTTTATCAGAAAAGCAGGAAGATACAGTAACTGTTTATCCATGTGATATAACACTTTCCTGCGGATACTCATACGAAAGCGGATTGATCGCCTCCACAACAAAGACGATTCTTCCCGCTGTTCTTATGTTTGCCCTGGAACTCTTCCTGCTGGCCGCCTTTCTCTGGAATGCTGCCGCCGGAATATTTTCTCCCGGACTTCCCGTGTTTGCACTGGCAGTCTTCTTCCAGATGTGCAGCATACTATCTCAGGCAGATTTCTTTTATCAATATTTCGGTGCGCCGGCCATTGATCCCATATGGCTGTGTTTCCACCTGTCTGTGGCCGTACTGCTTTTATTTCTCACTTTTTATGCAAAAGGACTCCGCCCGCTGTATGCCACCGTTTCTGCTATACAATGGCTTGGCACTATTCTCTACTTGATCATCATGCCATCCAGTATATTTCCAGAACACGGCAGCCAGTACATTTTCTTCATGAATTTACCACAGATAACAGGATTCTTAGCGTTGTCAACGGTACTGATTGGTTCTTTCTTTCTCTGGAAAAAGGGCAATCGGTTCTTCCGCCATCTGGCACAGACCGCCCTTGTCCTCACAGCCTGCTATGTGCTGTTCCTGGCGGCCAGTATTCCCCTTCTTCCAGAATATGCCGTCGGTACCTTTTCAAAAATCAAAGGTGATGCCAGAATCCTCCTTCCGAATTTTTCTTTAAAGCTGATCTGGAACCTCTGTCTCATCTCCAGTATCGCTGCTGCCGTTATGGAATTGGTAGAACGGGAAACGCAGCGCCGCACAGAAGCTGCGGTATTGCGTATGAAGAATGAACTTGCCGTAGAAAGTTACGAAAATCTGTGCCGGCAGTCCGAAGAAGTGAGAATGATGCGCCATGACACAGTGAAGCATTATTCATTCCTCCGCTCCATGGCAAAGGAGACACCGGAACAGGTAGCCAATTATCTGGACGATCTGATCGGACAGGCGGAAAATGTGCGCCCAGTGGTTTCAAGCCGTAACCAGACACTGAATATCCTGTTGAACGGCAAACTAAACACTGCCTCTTCCAAGAATATTTCTGTGGAAATTGTCCGCTCTGACGCGCCAGAGAAGCTGCCGCTTACTGATACAGAACTCTGCTGCCTTGTAATGAATATTCTGGATAACGCGATTAATGCCGCCTCCCGTACGGGACACGGCAATGCTTATATCGAACTGGATTTCCACTGTAAAGACCAGCTTTTTGTCTTCACCTGTAAAAATTCCATGCCGGATAGTTCCGGAAATAAAAAAACACCCACGCCGGGACACGGCTATGGGCTGAAAATTATCCGGCAGATCATGAGCCGGTGGGGAGATAATATGCTCTCTTTAAACCAGTCGGGAACTACCTATACTGTTACTTTTGTACTTCCTATTTAGTGATTCAAATAGTCAAAAAAAATCTGCCGTACTTCTTTCACGCGATGCTTGCTGACAGGAATCCTCCTGCCATCTGTCAGTTCCATAAAAGAAGTACGGAAGGTTCTCACACACCGGCAGTTCACTAAGAAACTTTGGTGGCACCGGACAAATCCCTGTCCTTCCAGAAGTTCTTCCATCTCAGTAATTGAACAGCTGGCATTCCATTCTTCTTTTTCCATCCTGATCTTGCTTTTCCTTCCATCGATCTCAACGTAATAAATATCCTTTGGTGATACCTTTCTCATACTCCCGTCCACCGGCAGAAGAAGCTCCCTGTTTTTTTGGAACTTCTCATAACAGAACGAGACTGCTTCCTTCAGTTTTCTTTCCTTTAATGGCTTTGCCAGATAACGTACAGCATTTACCTCATATCCCTGCAGTGCCATTTCCCGGTTACAGGAGATAAATACAATAGATGCCTTTTCTTCCTGTCTGCGAAGCACTCTCGCAAGCTCCATACCGTCCAGTTCCGGCATCAGTACATCGATCAGTAAAAGATGATACTTTCTGCCGTTCTGTACCTCATCTAACAACTCTTTTGCGCTTCCAAAACAAGATATCGCTGCGCTGACCTGCTCCTCTCTGCAGATTTCCCTGGTCATCTCTGCAATTTCATTTAAATCTGCCTGCTCGTCATCACACACAGCTATGTAAAATTGATTTTTCACAAGACACTACCCCCTTACTTTTTATTTGTTGCGGATTATTATATCATTCCTCATGTCCGGCTCACTCCATCTATCATACTTTCTGCTCTTTCCTTGAAATAAGGACAGTAGTTTTTTTATACATTTGTATTTTTTGTGGTCATGACACAACTTTAAGCATAACATCAATGAACTGACATGCTAAGTCTATCACGTTTGTTTTTATTCAACAACTACATATCTGATTTTTTCCCAACTACCATCAATGCTCTCTATTCCATTATTCTGTCCTAAGTACTGCCGCCAGATAGACCAAAAAGGAAACAATCGGATGTTCTTGTTTCCGATTGTTTCCTTACATATATCCCTATCTGTTGACATTCCAAGCATCTGGTTATCTTTACACCCCTCTTCTCCAAAGTTTTTCTAACACCTGGAAGCAGGAATCTACTTTATACCACCTTATACATCACGTTTACAGTATATTTCTATCCAATTCCAAATTGTTTCCGAAGAGCTGCTTTTTATGAGGAATCTTATTCGCTTGCTACAAAATAAACCACCAAGCTGGTATGTCTATTTTACATCAGTTTAAAAGCTTACACAAACTATGGGATACTCCTAAATTAACTGTTTCTTCTATCTGGTATTCATATATTAATTACATTTCAATCTACACTTCCACATAGGAAATGACCGCAAGTTTTTCCTTCTCAGCATCCATATTTCCGTTTCAATCCACACTCCCATATAGGAAGTGACGAATGGTGTGCTTGATATTGGTACGACTGTAGAGTTTCAATCCACACTCCCATATAGGAAGTGACTGAATACGATTTTTTGTATCATGATATGGAAGATGTTTCAATCCACACTCCCATATAGGAAGTGACGATTATCAAGACTAATATTTTTTTGTCGTAATGCTGTTTCAATCCACACTCCCATATAGGAAGTGACATCCACAGCCGTATTCAAGGAGGCAGTATTGGGAGTTTCAATCCACACTCCCATATAGGAAGTGACTTTGACTGTTGGCTTTATGAAATGCTACATATGCGTTTCAATCCACACTCCCATATAGGAAGTGACGAGATCTTGAAAGAAGAAGATTTTGATATGCTGGATGTTTCAATCCACACTCCCATATAGGAAGTGACAGCAAATATATATAATAATTCTTTTTTAAATCCTACCTTTTTGTCTCTTTCTCCTAAATACTACCCTTTTTTCTTTTGAAATACAAGCCGAAAATACTATATCTTTCGATTTTCCACAACAAAATGATGTTTTCATCTACTTTATAAGGTGCGAATCTCCCAGAGAATTTATGTTCACTTGACATTCGCACCTGTCTATTATCTTTTAATTGATATCAATTTATACAATGCCTTGTCCTTTTCCAGTTCTTTCTTTGCATCATCTTTGGCATCTGGTAAAACTTTAGAAAAATTATACTTATACCTGTTCTCCCCTTTATTTATTCTAAACCATTGATGAGAAGCAACTTCATTATCCCCCTGTTGCTTTTTATTCTTTATACTTTCGCCCATTGGGTACCTTACATGTGCTGGTCTTTTTATCCAGTTAGACATTATTTTTAAAGCATCTGGAATCTTTGTGCTGTCAAAACCAGACTCCCCGAAGAAACTGTCATAACTTAATTCTTCCCGCTCTCCTATAGTTATCAGGTTCCACTTTCCGGTATTCTCATCAATTTCTCGTATATGCAGACCACTAATCATAATCTGTACACTTCCGAATCCCAGTGGTTTTCCTCTCCCTATTTTATGAGCACATTCAGGATTGCCAAAATCCAACGCCCATTTTAATTGTTCTATTTGCTTTCTATTCAACGCTTCAAAGTACACGCGGAATTGAAATGCAGGCTCCAGATCTGATTCTGTACTGGCTTTTAAAGGGCGTATTCTCTGTCTCATGGTGCTGACGTTATTCCCCTCAAACTCTTCCATTTTTACCTCACTATGCCAGTAATATTTTCGTCCTCGTAATTGAGGTAGATTTTTATTTAAGGCTACTCTTTCATTTTTTTCCCTGCCACCTGAATAAACATCATCTACACACTTATAATCGTAAGTCCAATACCCTTGTTTATGAACATCTCTATACTTTTCATGTGGCGCATATGGAGATTTCGTGTAGAATTCAACCGCACTTGGTCTCGGCTCACCCTGCTCGCATAAAACAATTGGATCTTCAAATAAAGCACTGCTATCATTCACCGGATGTACTAGTCTTGCATCTGTAATTCTAACCTTGGAACCATACGCGTACGTTTCAGGCTTTTCTGCCTTTTCCATCATTCCAAATATTTGACACGCTGGACATAATTTCTTACTATTACAAGGCTGATAACCTCCATTATTTTCCAAAAGGCTTCTTAACTTTTTCTTAAAAGCTTCTCTTCCGATACAAGCTGGGCATAGATATGTATGCCCCTGATTATCCCTTTCATAGTATACAAGATTATAGGATCCATCTTTTTTTATATTAAATTCCTTATACCACCCCCTGTTTTGCGCTTTAGAATTCTTCTTATCATCTCTATACTCATTTAGTATTTTATTTAATAACTCAATGTCCTCATCATAAACCTTCATAAGTGAGCTTTCTGGTATTTTTTTTACCATATAGAAAACTGCCTCACAATTTTTTTTGTTTATATATTCACCCTTATGAAGATAACCTTTTCTATAATAAGAAGATAACATTTGCTTTTCTTCACTAACATTTACATTGACTTTATATCCCTTTACCAGACCTCTTTTATCGATATCAACCCATATTTCCTGGCCTTCCTCCCAACTATCGTATAATGTTCTGCTCACCTGGTTTTCTTTAGACTGTGCATTTTTCTGTTGCACACATAGCCTTGCTTTCCTACATGGCTCCAAATACCACCCCTTTTTCTTTTTATCCCAGTATAAAAGACCAGGTTTTTTAGCTTCTCCACACCTTCCTGATAGATCCCTGTCTCCATCCACTGATGACATACATCCATTAAAAGCTGCCTCATATACACTTCTTACCGCACCCCTGATTTCACTTCCCGGAATCACTGGATTCGAAGGCGGTGGTGGTGGATTGTCAATATATGGTTGCACGTTTGAGTAATCTTCGTATGAGAAAAAATCATATCCTTTATATTCTTTTTTATGTCCTTCTCTCATTCCATTTTCAAATTCACTTTTTTTCAACAGCCTTACAGATGAAGAAGTGTTTGGAATAAACAAAGGAGTCAATAATCTCATACTACACTCAAAATAACCTGTATAACAGCCATCTTCTCCTGATATCTCACGCCGGCATTCTTTTCCCAGTGGTATGAAATTATAAGGGTTTACAAATCTTTCATTAAAATCTTCATATATCTTCTCCATATTTGTACCGACCTCCGTTAACATTATCCTCTTTCCACAGACAAAAATTCACCATGCGCATATCTGTCTGATATACCAATTCCGGATGATCCATGGAAGGCGCACGCAGGAACTTTCTTACACAAATAGCCGCTTCCTCTCGTTCTCTCATCTCCATGGGCACCCATATCTTTGCTCCTCTTCCAGATGTCAACAGACTCCAGCAAAGACCTTCAACTATCTTACTCTCTTTCGCCTTCCCCCAAAGTTTCTGACGCTCATCCACAAAATATTCTTCCAATTCCACATTCTCATTTTCCCCTGATGGAATGCAGCCTCGAAACCTTCCTACCCACTGTTGTTCCAATGGCGACAGACGTAATTCCCCATATGTATTAAAAACCCGAAGCTCCTGAAGATATTTCCACTCCAATAGACGTGGCTCTTTTTGACTGCCCAGTCTCAGTAAAAAACGATCTCCCTCAAATGAACCAAATCCAACTGCATAATCAAGAACTGCATAAATCCATGCTTTCTCCTTAAAATATTTCTTCACTAGCCCTGCTACGTCTTGTTCTGAGTTTAAAATTACTTTTTCATATCCTTCCAACAAGTTATTTTCCTGCTGTACCATTTTTCTCCCCCTTACACCATAAAGCAGCGGCCTGCATATATTCACATGTCTCACTCTCACATAATGATTTTCCATCCAGGCAAATCTCGGATTTCTGATCCTTAGGCTTTCTGAATATTCCCCTCCCGATTGCCGTCTCTCCGCCAAGCGGCAAAATACCAGACTGCAAATCTAAAATTGCCCAGAGAAGCATTCCACAGATCACTTTATGACTACTCATCTTATTACATTCATCATCCTTGCTTTTTTTCCACCGCACCCTGAACGTCACATTCCCATTAGCCCAAGGTATCTCTTCAAAAAGTGCCCCTTCCACAGTTCCTCCGGTAAATCGGTCTATGGCAACTCTGTTCATCGGTAATCCATTTCCTCCATTTACCACAATTTCTTCAAAAATAACTCTGGAAGCCAAAAGAGTTTCCCCCTTTTCTTTCCCATCTATCCAAGTCCCGAAAAACGGTTCCAGTTTTTTTTGCGTTTCTTCCCAGCTTTGGAATTCAGCTATTCTTTTTACAATCTTTGCAATGTGGCTTCGGAAAGCACCTGCAATACTGCTTCCGGGTATCACGGCCTGCTCTCCTTTATTTTTCACCGTCAACTGCCCATAATCCGGAAGATCCTCGCCTTTTCTAAATACTGCACTATAAGTTCTCACCAGCAACGTATAAGGAATCTCTAATGGAACTTCTAGCAAATGTTCTGTACACAAGTTTCTCTTTTCATTGATACTATACTTACATTCAATCGTTTCCGCCTTATCAAAAGCACTATCATTATCCCAGTTCCACTCCAGCCATTCCAGATAATCATCCTGTTGTTCCATTTGAAACCTTTTCACTTTGGCACTTTCAATTATCAGCTTTCCGAAGCCTCTATTGCTTCTGGAACCTATACGAAGTTCTCCTGATAAAAACCCATGAACCCAACGCTTAACCCATAGCCTATCCCTATTGCCCACTTCTTGAATGTTGGTCTCCTTACTCAGTAAATCTTCGCGTTCAATAATTTCAATCCGCATACAGAAAGCTGCATTTCGTTCTATTACCTGTATTTCATATTTTGCCCCTGATTCTGCCGTCTTGTTTTTTCCTAGTTTTACACCATTGCGAATACTTGTTGTTGCATTGTTAAGATATGTATCATAACAAAATATCCGGCTCTGTCTATCACCTTTTGTTCCAGGAGTTCCGCCAAATGGGGTACCAAAGAGCTGATCTGACTCCTTTTCCAGCCCCAATTCCTTGTTATAAGCACGCAATGCGCCAGCGAGCGTACTGCCGGGAATAAAGGGTACACCACGTGCATCCAGAAGAATATCTGCATCTGTTTCTTCCTGTTCTCCTGAACCTACTGACAACGGAGAGTCAAGATATCCTGTCAGTTTCACACATAACCGTCCGCATATCTTATTGCCTGTTCTCGTATTAGACTCCATCCCTGCTTCTGCCCCTCGCTTTCCATTTCGCATTTTCCAGATAAAGTTTCATAAATTGATAAGATTTCCCCTCACATGGACCTATCAATTCCATGACTCTTTTCCTCTTTTCAGCTTTTTGTATATGCTCCACTTCTTCTTTAATTTGTTTGTAAAAATCTTCATTTTCAGCATGACTTCTCATCAACTGTGATAAAAGTGCAATCGCAGAAGATGGCGGCAGCTTCTCCACATCAATACTTTCCAGTTCTTCTATCGCGGCCTGTTCACATTCTAATTGTTTCTTCCGTGAATAAAGTAATCTGCCTGTTATACCAGTTGTTCTGTATGCCGCATCATTTACTTCATCTGTGTCAAAAATGATTTTCCCCTTCTCTTCTTTATTCCAAAGTCTGACTGCTGCCTGTCCACATCCTTTCCCTGTCAGCTCTCCCCATCTATCATCCTGAATTCTATAAGAATAGATTTCTCTGTCTGTTTCTAAATAATATGTACTCCCCACACCGATTGCCGGAAAGGATACTGATGGTAATCTCCATTTACTGTTATATCCTCCATACGTTGTATAGCTGCCCGCAACTTTTCTTAACTCAATCACCTTACATTCCAGTATTTTTTCCAATTGCCTCTGAAACACTCGATCTTCTAATGTATATTCTCCTGTCTGTACATCCCGGAGAATCATCGGCGTTAACAACCACAACATCCACTTCTTCCCACAAGGCGAACTCTTTTTCAAACTCTTCTTTGGATTTATGTTCATAATTTTGAAAGTACACTTTCCGTATTCTGCGGTCTTAGATTTGCCTAATCTCATCCGGTAACCATAATCCTTAAGACACTCTGCCAGACTCTGAATATCCTTTGCTTTCCCTCTTATAGTACCAGCATAGGTCTGCCCTTTCGATAGTACAGTATACTGAAAGAACTCTCCAGTAGAATTACTTGTATCTACAGCCCGGTCATTTAGTGCATGACCGATTCCCCGATCAGCAGGCCTGGAATGATGAAAATGAACTTCCTTTAGAGGAGATATCAGATGTATCTCTCTGTCCGCCCAATGTACCAGTCCATGAATTTCTTTTCTTTTTTGTTCTTTCTCACTTTCCACATGGAACCAGTTACCCTTATCCTCTTTTATTTCTGCAATAGCTTTCGGACATGGATAATATATTTTTTCCTGCCTTTTCAAAAATCCATCCCCAAACTGTACACCATCATGCAAAAATATTCTGCTAAAATTCTCATCTGTATGGGCTTTATCTCCTAACGAATACTTTCTGATATACATACCGGCAAAGGCTCCTGACACAGCCCCCGCCGGGAGGCTGTCACCAGTTCCATCAGTAACCATCGGAGAATCCAGAGTAATTTCATAGTGTAATACTACTTCCTCATCTGTCTTAAGTTTATGAAACACGCTTACATTTTCCTTTAATACATCACCTTTGCCTTCAAACTCAGAATCCGCTGCCGGTACCACCTCCAATGTACACTCCACTTCTCCAAGTCCTCTCGTAATTCCCACTCCAATATGGCGCAGCCCCTTCACGCACTTTAACAGTACCTTCTCCTCTTCTTCACTCAATTCCCCTTCTATAGAACTGACAAAATGAACCCCCGCAGGAACCACCTGTATGGTTCTCAGAGAATGCTTTCTTGCAGCTCCTGTCTTTCCACATATCGCTGTACGCGTACGTCTCCTTGTAAACTGCTCCTCAAAATAAGCTTTTTCATCTTCTTGGCAGTTCTGTACTTCCATTTGAAACAGCTCATAATTATCAATCTTTAAAGGTTCTTCTTTCTCTCCTCCAAACAGATACCCTGGCACCAGATAAAGATGGGCATCTTCGATATAGATCCCCTCCGTCCTCTCTGCCCCTACTTTTCCAAAAAGACACTCTAACATAGTCTGTTCAATCAAACTATTTTCCTGCATTTCTTTTCCTGCTTCCAGAAGACATCCTTTGATCCTCTTTGCAGGAATATAAGGAATTCCATGCTTCAGTGCCGTCTTGATATTCGTTATCCCAGGCATATCCTCTCCCGTAGCCGTACAAAGGTCACTTTTTAATACAATTTTTAAATTCCATCTTCCCATTGACCTACTTCTCCTGTATATTTAAAAAATCCGCCAATAGTTCCACTTTGCACAATCCCCGAAGCTCTAGTGCATCAAATAATGAAGATTTCTTCCACTCTTCTGTCTGAATCAATTCTTTTATATTGTAGTTACGGGATGCAAACTCTTTTTCCAAAAGTTCTATCTGTTCTTCCCCTTCCAGTATCGCCCTATATATCCTATGGAGCCTGTTGGACGGCCATTTATCTTCCATTTCCTTTATCACCCTATACAAATGAACCACAGAATCATTGATACAGCCCTTATTCTTATTATCTGAATCTATCGAATATGGGCGCATCTGCCATTCTTCATGTCCTTGGCTTCCTCCAATGTTATTATTCTTTACCACCTGGAAGTCCAGGAAACTCTTCCCTTGGTTTCTATGGTTCTCCTTCATTTCCTGATACCACTTGTTTTTTGCCCTGGAACATGACTCCTCCGCGATACGGTATGCCTCATAAAACGGAAAATGACTATGCACAAAAGCGATTCCTGCACACGCCGTAATTTTTTGCACTCCTTCTTCCTGACCATAAAATAGTTCTCTCAAAAATCCCACCGTGATCGGGATTGCTAAATCTGCAGTACATAAAAATGTAATATCGTCTCCGTCCAGTACAATCGGCCTCAAAGGGAATACTGTCCTTCCCTCCTGATCATCAACTTCTGGTTTTGTATACTCATACAATTTCAAAAGCATAGATTTATAGGTATCTGCAAAAATTTCTGATATTTTTTTTGATTTTTCCCTTAATAAAGGAACCGCTTTAGCGTATTCCTCATATGCATGTAATACCTCGTGAATCTGCCGGCCCATCCCGTTTCCATCAATGTGAACCACTGCAATATAGCTGTCTTCTCCATGCTTACGGCACAAGGCATCCATCTCCACCGGATAATCATAATTTATCATTCCATCGATAGATGGGTATAACTTCCTGTTTTTGTGTTCCCTTGACCACTCATAAGCCATCCATTTCTGATATCTCATTTCAGTCATATTGTCAACCTGTGGAAGTTCCTCCTGCATCCCGGTATTCTCTTTTTTATAGCGATAACACCGGGTGATTGGCTGATGAGAATCATTATCCTGTTCGACCACCGGAAAGGAAGAATAGATCGGCTGACGTATCATATCTGCCTTATTTTTCGCCATGTTCTCTGTAAGCTGATCTATGTCATTTCGAAAATTCTGCAGCGAACTTTCTATATATGCAACAGCCAAATATATCCCCTGACAATTCTCAGCTGTCTTTCTCCCCAAATTCCGGCATACACTCTGAAATATCTCTCTGCCGCCAAACAATACCATTGCATTCCCGCCACCAATATAGATGATTTCAGCTTTTATATTTTCTCTTTCCAAAATGCTCAGTCTATCTTCCTCTTCCCATTTTACTATGCATTCCTGAGGTAAAATTATTGATTCCTCAATAGCCTCAGGGAGAAATTCCTCTAAAATTCTAGTCACCTGGCAAGATGCCCCAACATTTTCCCGCAGTCGGTTGGA
>URQQ01000089.1 GCA_900549995.1 uncultured Lachnospiraceae bacterium
CTGAATAAAGCTCAAGAATAATTGTAAATACATCATTTTCCGCTTCTCCTTTTTAATAGAAGTGTGCGTATTACACCAATTACCCCACACGCTATCACAATATACACTACATTTACGCTAAACACGCAGGCTGCAATAAACGCTACACACATAATGATCAAAGGCAGATGGTTCTTATCTTTAACAATTGGTGCTGCCATATCCACCGTGACAGATGCTATTACTGCACCCACCCCTGCCTGCATTCCTTCAAGCAACTGGCTGATCAACCAATTGCTTTTAAACGCATTATAAAATATAGATACTACTGTCAAAACAATAAAAGGTGGCAGAATGGTTCCCAGAATTGTTATGAATATTCCCACAACACCCGCCAGTTTATAACCTATAACGATTGCTCCGTTTACCGCAATGGCCCCAGGGGAAGATTGTGCTATTGCCACTAAATCAAGCATTTCATTTTCTTCTATCCAATGGTATTCATCTACAAATTTATTTTTCATCAGCGTAACAATGACATATCCACCACCGAAAGTAAACGCACTTAAATATAGCGTAGATATGAACAGTTTCCATAATATTGTTTTCCGACTTTTTTCGTCCATAAATCTCTCTCAACAGTTTTAAGACTTTAACTTTTATATATAACCA
Source organism: uncultured Lachnospiraceae bacterium (assembly GCA_900549995.1). GTDB lineage: Bacteria > Bacillota > Clostridia > Lachnospirales > Lachnospiraceae > UMGS1251. Next base: position 652 of record URQQ01000089.1, read on the forward strand.
ACAGAAAATGATGCGAATTTTATAAACCTCAAATCATCGCATCATTTTCCTTATTTTCATTTTTCTAAATCACTTTAATGCTGCATAATCTGCATCTGTGTAGTCTTTTGTCACATCCCAGTTAGGAAACTCCAAGGAACTATAATCCATTCCTACTGCCTCCGATGCGCGTTTCCATTCTGTAGTTGTATCATCTGCTAGTGTTTTTAATGCGCTACTATAATCGGTAAGACTCTGGGAAATAATGCCTTGCACAATTGCACCTAAACTAGGCTGCACGTCTTTTACTTCCACATAGAAATCATTTGCTTTTTCATCTCTTTTTACTAAAGTAGGTACTACCCTAGACGTTTCTTCAGCAATAGTATAATACTCCTTCATATGTTCATTCGTCATATATTTTTCATTGATTTCAGGAATACAAGAAACAAAACTTCCGCTTTCTACATTGCTCTGCTGGTATCCATACTGTTCATCATATAATGCCATCAAATACTCAGCCGCTTCCTTCGGATGTTTAGATTGTTTATAGATGCCCATCCAAGGAGACAATTCGCCCGCCTGAACATAAGTATTTGTTACCCCATCAGGAACAGGAACTGCCATAACTCCATATTTGAGGTCAGGATAATTTGCATCCCACTGGGATACACACCACATTCCTTGGCAGAGAAATGCTGCTTGTCCCTGTGCAAACAATTCTCTTGCTTCTGGAGCACTCACATTAATGGTATCCGGATGAATACTTCCATCATCTACCAATCCTTTAATAAGGCCAAGCGCTTCATTCATTTCCTTACTATCATAAGGTGCCACTCCATTATCTGTCAGTACCTTCTGCGTTGCAGCCACCTTACCGCCAGCTGCAGCAGCCAGAGATCTTGCCATAACATCCATGCGGTTCATCTGCTTGCCCCCATCGATCAGGCCATAAATGTTTCCATTCCCCATCTCGGTCACTTTTTTGCAAGCTTCTCTAAACTCCGAATAAGTTTTAGGGATCTCATTTACGCCTGCCTGCTCCAAGATGCTCTTATTGTAGAAAAATAGGCACTGAATTATCGGCATTTGTTCGGTAACAGTATACCATTCATCCCCAATATCCGTAACTCCTTCTGCAAAAGCTGCCGGATCAAATTTTTCTCTAAAATCATCTGTTACATAGTCATTAATCGGCTGAAACCAGCCCTCTTCTACTGCAGTATTTAGTGTAAGACCTACCGGAATAGGAAATAGGTCAGGACCTTCCCCGGATTTGATCATTGTAACAATAGTATTCTTGAACTGATCTACCGTAAGCATGGTATATTCAATTTTAATATTAGGATGTGTTTCCTCAAATTTCTTATGAAACTCTTCTCTCTGTGCTGCAGACCCATCACTCCAATCTACAACTTGAAGCGTTATCTGTCCATCCGTTTTCTCTTCCTCTTTTGATGCAACACCTGTATTTTCACTGGCACCGTTCCCATTCGCATTCCCTGTTGACGGCATTGCCCCACATCCTGCCAATGTTGTCACTGCCATTGCAGCAGCCAGCAACGATACTGTCATTTTTTTTAATCTCATTACTAATTCTCCTCTCTTATATGTGATTTGGTGGATTGTTCTTATCAACTCTTAACAGCTCCAGCAATTCCCTCTACAAAATGCTTTTGCATAAAAATGAATAATATAATGATTGGTATTACAGCAATCGAACCGCCAGCTGCAATTCCTGTCCAATCAACCGTGTTTTCCCCTTTAAATGCATATAAGCCAACTGCCAATGTTCTGGAAGATGGGTTATTCAGTGTCAACACTAAAGGAAGCATAAAAGCGTTCCATGCCCAAATAGTTTCCATAATAACAACTGTCGTTGCAACAGGCTTACACAGCCTCATCATAATGTAATAAAACGTCTGAAAATAATTACAACCATCTATTTTAGACGCCTCTTCCAACTCTTTCGGTACGGATTGAAAAAAACTGGTGAACAGTAACAGAAAGATAACATGTGCTCCACCGGCCTGAGATAGAATCAATCCCAGCTTAGTACCTACCAGATTCATCCCTTTGACAACTTCATAGGTTGGAATGATTGTACTTACCAGTGGAATGGCAATGCTTCCCAAAAACACCGCCATACAAATATTTCTTCCAACAAATTTGTAACGCCCCATGGCATATCCAGCTGTCATAGTCATAATTAAAACTATAATGACCGAAAATACAGTTACAATAATAGTGTTAATGAAGTAGGTTCCAAAATCTGCTTTTTGCCATATGCGTATAAAATTATCAATTGTTGGTACCAATGGAATCAATCCTAGGCGATTCTGGAAAAATTCATTCTGTCCTTTAAACGAAGCAGAAATCATCCACAAAAACGGATATATCCAGAAAAAACCCACGCAGAGCAGTAAAGCATGCTTAATAATTGATTTTACGATATGAATTCTTTTTTCTTTGCTCAATTACTTCACCCCCTATTGTGCCTTCTTTTGCAGACGACCTTTAATAACATTTAGAAGCAATCCGATTATTATAACGGCGCCTCCAAAAAACAGAGCCGCTGCGCTTGCATAACCAAGTCTAGGCATTCCAACTTCACTTGAAAACGCCGTTCTGTAGACGTATGTCGCAATCACATCAGTTGCATAATAAGGTCCTCCCTCTGTCATTGTCTTAACAATGTCAAACACTTTCAATGAATTAATGGCACACAGTATTGCAATGATTCCTCCTGTTGGCGCAATCAGAGGCAATACGATGTGTAAAAATGTCTGACTTCTGTTTGCACCGTCAATAGTCGCAGCTTCATATACATCTTGGGAAACTCCCTGCAATCCTGCCAGCCAATAGATCATATAGGTACCACAGTCCTTCCAAAGAGAAATAATCACTAATGTAGGCAACGCATACTTTGCATTTCCAAGAAAGTTTATTGGATTTTTCAGAATGTGCAAGGAAATCAAAAGATGATTTACTGGTCCTTGTACTCCCAAAATAAATATCATGATAATTCCTACTACAGAGGCTGTCGTGACTACAGGGACAAAATACATCGTACGATATAATCCGCGACCTTTCATTTTTTCATCATTTAAAAGATATGCAAGAAACAAAGATACCGCCAGTTCCAAAGGAACTATCATCACCATATATTTAAAACTGTTTATAAAGGCATTCCAGAATAAGTCATCGTGCATCAGTTCTTTATAATTTTGCAAACCGACAAAAGTCGCATTAGATGTCATGCCTGACCAATCTAACAAAGAGTATTGAATGCTACATATGATAGGATATCCTTGAAACAAAACATAAAAGACAACTGCTAATAACATGAACAACCAACACCAGGCATTTAATTTCAATTGTCGTTTAAATCGAATATTCCTCGTTTCCAATCTTATTTCAGACTTTACCTTTGTCATCATTCTCCCCCATTTCATATAGATACTTGCTTCTGACTGCTTTTTTCATAGGTAATCCTGTATCATAGTCAAGCTGACGTGGTTCGTATTCTTCATTTTCCCGCTGTCGTGTAAACCCTTCATTATCCCACCTTGGAATGTATCCTTTATTCCAATCTCTAAGTGACCACTGATAACCTCGATACAGATCTCTTGTATCATTCATATGTGTGACCAGTTTTTTATGATATTTGCAGATAATTTCCAGGTATTCCGGATTATCAATTTCATTTACCATTTCATCAGGATCTTTTTTTAAATCGTAAAATTCATCTTTATCAAGTAAATTAACTGCCAATTTATAGTTTTCCGAAATAACACCTCTCATGATTTGAAGCCCTCCAAATCCATCGTGGTCTATCTCATACCTGGTAAATTCTGTATAGACTTCGCTGTTTATTTTTAATGTTGTATCGTATATTTGTGGAAGCATGCTCTTTCCTTCCAGCAGCTTCGGAGTTGGCAGTTCAAAATACTCCATGACTGTCGGCGCAATATCAATATGAGATGCCGGTGCTGTAACTACCTTTCCCCTTTCTCCACCTTTAATGATCAGCGGAATATTAACAACTTCTTCATAAATGGCTGCGTTTTTAGAAAACAATCTGTGAGCTCCCAACATATCCCCATGGTCGGAGGTATAAATAATCATGGCATTAGGCAGCTTTTCCTTAATCACATCCAGAACTCTTCCTATTTCATAATCCACATAACTGTTGCATCCTAAAAACAATGCCAAGCCATCAGAACTCTGATTAATCTGACTTTCGTCCTCTGTCAGTCTGTCCCCTGCCCAAAGTCGCTGCATTAATGGCTTATTATCCAAGGTATCCGTAAATTTAGCAGAAGATTCAAATTTAAAGTCCTTGTACATGCTATTGTACGGTGCCGGACATAGAGATGGCCCATGTGGCTCATCATATGATACCGTAAGGAAAAAATCTTCCTCTTTATATTGCTCTAAAAATTTAATTGCTCGATCCGAGCATCTATGGGCATATGTAAAACCTTCAGAAAAATCTGGCTGATAAGATTCCTCTGGCTGTCTGGAACGTCTACGTTGCTCTTCACTCAGTTCATTTAGATAGCATCTCATATCATACCAATAATCTACATCCCACCCCTCTGGGCAACAACCTAAACCAAAATAATCCCCACCATCTAGATGCCATTTTCCTATATATCCACATTTGATTCCGTTATCTGTTAACCGCTGACCAATCGTTTTTACATTTGCCCCCAGTGGAACCCCATTCGTAACCATGCCATTTGTATGAGGAAATGTACCTGTAAAAATTGCACTTCGCGCCGGACCACAAACAGGTTGACAAGTATACGCATTTTCATATCGGATTCCCTCTTGTGCCAACGCATCCAAATTGGGTGTGATCATTTTTTTATTACCATAACACCCCACCATATCTTTTCTGGTTGTATCCGTCATCAATAGAATAATCTGTTTTTTCAATGAGACTCTCTCCTTTTATGGATTCATTGCTTTATAAATCAATAGTAGCTATATTATTACTTTCACGCAATCAACATAATTGCTTTTGGCATGGATTTTTCTGCTTTTATGTGTTATTCTCATAGTAGTTAATTAAAAAGATGGGAATGAATACAATTTATGATAAATATTAGTGGTCATTATAGAGAAGAGAGAAACATAACAGGCTATTGTGATAACGATGTTCCTCTAATGGTAAATTGCTGTGGAAAACAGATCTTTCAAACGCAAGATTATTTCTGCAATCGTAAAGACGGTAGACTAGATTATCAAATCATCTATATCCATCGTGGAAGCGGACATTTTTATATAAACAATGAATGGACTACATTATCTGCCGGAAACATTGTTTTATATCGTCCTGGAATACCACAATTTTACTCTTATTATGCAAATGAAAAACCCGAAGTCTATTGGATACATTTCACCGGCAATCAATGCGAGGATATTCTAAACACATACGATGTCAAAACCTGTTATATTGGGGAAAGATTATATTTAAAATTGCTCTTTCAAGAAATTATCACTGAATTGCAACTTAAAAAGGTGTCATATCAAGACATTGTATTACATAATTTTTATATTATTCTGTGTTCTATCCACAGGTCATTTAGTAGTCTTTCAAAACCTTTTGATAATGATTTTTCATTTGACAGACTATTACTCGAGTTAAACTCAAAATATGCAAACAAATGGTCTATTTCTTCTATGGCTAATTACTGCAAACTAAGTGAAAGCTATTTTTCTCATATGTTTAAAGAACGTATGGGATTATCTCCTATGCAATATTTAAATAACCAACGAATGGAAAAGGCCAAAGATTTTCTATTATCAAACTCCATGACTATTTCAAATATTGCACATTTGGTGGGATTCGATGATCCCTTATATTTCAGCCGCGTTTTTAAAAAATATACAGGAGTATCTCCACAAATGTATTACCTTAATACTTGCAACTTCAATACACCCGAATGGTTTCTCAGCAATACTTCAAACCGCTGATTCTTACCTATTAAGCATCTTTGAGTATCTTCCAATAGAGAGACTCCTCACATCTTTACCATCCCGCGCCTAATTGTAAGGGATATTCTGACGGTTAAATGATAAATGATTCGCCTTGTTGCCTGTTTATTCGCTTCCGTCAGTCTATCAAATTTCCTTCTTAAAATACCAGTTTTACCTGCCACATAAAAAAGGGCGAAAATTCAATCCAACATGAATTTTCACCCTTTTTATTTTGGATCATCCGCACCTGAAATTTAACAGATTCTTACTCCATCCTTAATCACAGCAGTCAGGTTAAGTTCTTTATCCAATAGAACCACATGTGCCTTCTTTCCTGCTTCAATAGATCCATACTGATCGTCGATATCCAGACTTCTGGCTGGATTGATAGTTGCACAGCCTACAGCTACTTCTAAAGGCAATCCCATCTGTTTCACCGCAGTTCTCATACAATCCATCAGGTTTGTTGCGGATCCAGCAATTGTGTCAGTATTTCCAAGCGTAGCCCTCTTTCCAACCACTTTTACATCCTGCCCGCCGAGAGTATACTGACCATCCGGCATTCCCGTTGCCCGAATACTGTCACTGATCAAGATCATACGGTCTGCTCCCATCATCCGGAATGTTGCCCGGATCGTTGCTGGGTGGATGTGTATCCCATCGCAGATAATTTCTGCCATTACATGCTTATTGTCAAACACTGCCCCTACTACGCCCGGCTGCCGGTGCGTAAATTCAGGCATTGCGTTGTACAGATGAACCGCATGATTGGCTCCGGCCGCAAATGCAGTCGCCGCAGTTTCATAATCAGCATTGGTATGCGCAAGGGAAACATTCACCCGGTCTTTTACTTCCTGAATGAATTCAATTGCATTACTGCTCTCTTCCGGAGCCAGCCCGATAAATTTCACAAGCCCATTGGATGCTTTCAGGAACCGGTCACAGATTTGCACACTGCAAGGAAGAATATTTTTTTCATCCTGAGCACCTTTTTTCACATGGCTGATAAACGGGCCTTCCATATTAATGCCAACCAGATCTGCCTTTCGGAAATCATTTGTTTCTTCCTTATATTCTGCGGCAACTTTGAGGACATGTTCCAGCTCTTCTACGGGTAAAGTCATGGTAGCCGGAGAGATTGCGGTAACGCCTACGGAGGCCTCATATTCAGCAATCCGTCCAAGAGCTTCTTTGTCACCATCGCAAACATCATCTCCCTTACATCCATGAAAATGCAGATCGATCAGTCCCGGGATTGCATAATTTCCTTTACCGTCAATCACATTCCCTGTCAGCTTCGGAGCATCCTCTTCTTCATAAACCCGCATAATTTTATCTCCGACCAAAACAATACCGCCTTTTACAAAAATCTTATCGGCAGTATACACATACACATTATCAATGATCATCTTTTTTATCCTTTCCTAATATAATTCCTTACGTCTTTTTTCTCCCTCTTCCAGTGCACGAAGAGTACTATCATGCATGCCCTCTCGGATATATTTATTTTGTTCTACATAGTAGCCATAAATAATATCCAGCATGACCAATATAGGAAATTGTGGTGAAATCACATTGCCATGGTTCAAATGTTTTAATGACGGCAGCAACACTACTTCTGAACAATATTCATCAAATTCAGATTTATTGTTTTCTGTAAAAAGAATTGTTTTTGCTCCCTTACGATTAGACTCTCTCAGTAAATAAAGGACTTCCTCTCGCTCACCACTGAGGCTGAATCCTATCACAAGGCTATTTTTATTCTGAAACACAGATGACATACGCATCATATCTGGATCCAGCAGCGAATCTACATTAACACCAATTCTCATAAAACGTATTTCCATCTCTCTTGCCGAGAGCCCTGAGCTCCCCAAACCACAAACCAAAACGCGGTCTGCCTTATTGAGATATCCCATGATTCTTCCAATCTGTATTTCATCTACAAGACTATACGCTTTATTCAGTAGTTCCTGATATGCATTCAATACCATGCGTGTGTTATCAGTAATCTTTTCTGGCTTTTCAATTAAAGTTTCTTCATATTGATAAATAAATTCTTTATATCCATGATACCCACATTTTTGCGCAAAACGAACCAGTGTTGCCTTTGATGTAAACAGCAGTTCCGAAATGTGTTTTATTGAAAAATCCATTTTTTCTGAATTATGAATAAAAAAATTAGCAATTTGTTTTTCAACAGGTGTAAACTTGTCATAGTTCGATTCAATAATCGGGACAACTGATTTCACATAATATTCCATAAACTCATTCCTATTCTTTTAATGCATTCCACAGAAATGATAAAATGCGCCCAACATCCCAGCATCATTCTGATTTTCTGCAAATGTAATTTTTGTGTGCTTCTCAATGCTGGATACAAGATATTTTTTCACGGCACCTTCAATTCGATCTTTTAAAAAGGTTTCCTGCGCCATAATTCCTCCACCTAAAACAACAATTTCTGGATTTAGCACATAACAGATATTTGCAATGCCTTTTCCGAGCGTATCCGTCATCTCCTCAATTGCCTGTATGCAAATCTGATCTCCCTTTTTTGCCTCTTCAAAAATATGGTAGCCATCCCATTTATCTTCTATTTCATTTTTTCTTTCAGCAACTTTTTTTGTTAAAATACTTGCCGCTCCTAATGTCTGAAAATCGCTATCATCCATGTGCATATATCCAACCTCACATGCACTGTTGCTGAAACCATGAAATACTTTTCCATCTAGCAGAATACATCCACCAATTCCAGTCCCAATGGTTAAAACTAATGCAACTTTACTTCCTTTAGCAGCACCATTTCTATATTCTGCAAGGCCAGCACAATTTACATCATTTTCAACTTCACATGGGATCTGAAACTTTTCTTCCAATATTTTTTTGAATTGTGTACCAGCATAGTTTGGAATCAACGGTGCAGAATAGAATATAGAACCAGTCTCTGTATCTACCATTCCAGCAGTAGATATGCATATTCCTGCAATTTCTGAGTGCGACACAAGCATTTCGTTAACAATGCCGATGACCTTATCAAGAATAGCCGGTCCACCTTTCCCAGCCTCTGTCGGCATGGATTTTTTCAGCATAATCTTAGCATCTTCACCAATAATTCCATATTTGATAGCAGTTCCACCGATATCAATACTTATATACCTTTTCATCTTGTAATCCTACTTTCATCTATTATATATAATTTCAAATGCATTCTCAAGTTATGCTTAATATGATTTATGCGAAAAAGGCAAACCTCTGGTTTGCCCTCTTCTTCAGCAGAATAAATGGCCTGCTAAAATCTTAAATTCTCACTTTAAAAATTGCTTTTTTGATTGTCTCCGGTTTATCGCCTGCCTGAACCGCGGTACGGTGTCCATCATTTGGATAACAGATCAAAAAATCACCGTCTGTTAATACTACGGAAGAATTCTTATTTCCATCCATTGGAAGGAAATCATCTTTTTCTACAAATTCATTCAATTTCATATTCTGAATGAAATTCAGATCAATCTGCTCAGTTCCACGAAGCATCACATGGACATCCAGATATTTTTTATGTGCTTCCCAGAATCTTTCTTCCGGAGTTGTGGTTGTGTACTCCACAATATTCACAAAAAGGCGATCTCCATCAATCTCGTGACTTCCTTTTTCAAAAGAAGCAAGATCATGAGTCTTTGCATATTCAAAGCACTCTTTTATTCCCTTTTCAAGATACGGAAATTCTTCTACGTGATCCATATTTCCAAAAATCATTTCCATACACTCCTCGTATAATATCTTTTAGATACATAAATACATATATTTTGGTTAATAAGTTACTAAATAAATATTTGTTCAATAGGCTTAGTAAAGCCCATGATATAATTGTCCCAGTGTCAATCAGGTAATAGTTCTTTTCACTCCTGTTGAACCAGTAATGGTTGCTTCATACTAAGTCTGTTCCCCTGACATGGAAGTTAGCTTCAAACCGGCTGGCTGTTTGCTTAAGTTCATGGATAACCATCTAGCAGTGTGGTTTCGCATCTGTCCATCTTAAGCTGGATTCTTATATGCGAGGGTGTCGATGCTCCATGATCATGGGTTTTACCAAGCCGATTGAACACTTTAATCTACAACGAAAGAAGGTGATTACAATGAACACACTTTACGTCGGTATCGATGTAAGCAGCAAATCCAATGTCGTTTACTTAATGCTTCCAAATGGAGATAAACACAGCAACTTTTCTGTTGCTAACTCTCATGAAGGTTCTACCCTGTTGGTAAAAAAAATCTATTCTGCTTTAACTTCACATTCCCTTGACACGGTTCTGATCGGTCTTGAAGCAACCTCAGTTTACGGAGACAATCTCGTGTACTTCTTAAGGGAAGATGCCACTCTGGCACCGTTTAACAGAAAGATTCATGTCCTCAATCCTAAGCAAGTCAAGAAGTTTCACGATACTTACAATGACTTGCCAAAGAATGATTATGTGGACTCTTTTGTTATTGCTGACTGCCTGCGTTTCGGTAGAATCAACAAAGAGGTATATATGGGAGAATACCGTTATAAAGCTCTCCAAAACCTCACACGGGCACGTTTCTTCGCTGTTCAGAATCTTGTCAAAGAAAAGCAGCGATTCATGAATGTGCTGTTCAAGAAGTATTCTACTATGACGCAGGAGAAGGTATTCAGCGATGCCTTCAGCACTACTGCCCTTGCTGTCTACGATGAATTTGAATCCGCAGAAGCACTGGCAAATATGGACTTACATGAGCTTACTGACTTCATCATTGAAAAAGGAAAGAATCGCTTTCCTGATCCTGATGCAGTAGCCAAAGCCATTCAGAAAGCTGCCCGCAGTTCTTACCGTTTACCCAAGACGGTAAATGACTCTGTTAATCAGGTGCTTTCAATATCCATAACCTCTATGAAGGCATTGGAATCTCAAATCAAAGAGTTCGATAAAGCTATCAAAGCCCTGATGGAACTCTTGCCAAATGTATTGATATCCATTCCAGGTATTGGGCCTGTATATTCAGCCGGTATCATGGCTGAAATCGGAGATATCAATCGTTTTGATAATCAGGCATCGCTTGCTAAATATGCGGGGCTTGCCTGGAAACAACACCAGTCCGGTGGATTTGAAGCCGAAGTTACAAGGCTCATTCCATCAGGCAACCGATTTTTAAAGTATTATCTGTGTGAAGCCGCATTTTCTCTTGTAAGATGCGACAAGAAATACAGCGACTTCTACCACCTCAAATACAAAGAGGTAAACAGATGCCAACACAAACGTGCACTCGCATTAACTGCCCGTAAATTTGTGCGTTTAGTCTTTCGACTGCTGAAAGACAACCGCCTATACTGTCCAGCAAAGTAGATTCCATCTGCTTGCTGATGAACTACGCCCTGCTCATTTAAAAAATCTGGTCGACAGGGCTTAGGTGGGTGTTTTTTGTCTTTGCGGTATATATCAAAAATGTATGATTTTTAAATCATTTATTTTCTTGACATCACACCGCTGGACTTAATGAAAGTCAGTTGTTACGTGCCGCTGGCACTCCCACAACTGCCATATCCATTACAACATCTAAGAATACGCCTGCGCCTGCCAGTACGTCTTCATCTTTGGTATATTCTTCCGGGTTGTGACTGATGCCCTTAACGCTTGGTACAAAGATCATAGCTGTCGGGCAGATCCTTGCGATCATCTGGGCATCCTGCCCTGCGCCGGAAGTGATGCGTCTTACACTTAAACCATGGGCTTTTGCTGCTTTTTCCACTTTTTCTACAATGCCTTCGTCAAATGGAACCGGATCAAATTCTGTCAGACGCTCGGTGGAGATCTTAACATCATCTTCTTTTGCCAGATCCTTTAAATACGCAGCCAGGATCTTCTCGTCATTATCCAGCTTTTCTTTGTCTGGGTTTCTTAAATCCACAGTAAATACAGCCTTTGAAGGGATAACATTGATGGCATTTGGCTTAAATTCAATACAGCCTACGGTAGCAACGCCCCCTGACTTCTCCACTAACTGTCTTAAGAATACATTTACCTTTGCTGCTGCCAGTCCTGCGTCATGTCTTAATGCAGTTGGTGTGGTTCCTGCATGGTTTGCAGCACCTTCGATCGTAACTCTCTGCCAGTGGATGCCCTGAAGATTCTCTACTGCGCCGATGCGAATGCCCTCATGGTCAAGGATCGGTCCCTGTTCAATGTGCAGTTCCACAAATGCATATGGTTTAATAAATCCAGGCTCTACGGTTCCTTCATATCCGATGCGCTTTAATTCATCTCTTAAAACAGTTCCATCTGTTCCTACTGCATCCAGAGCGTCCTCTACATCCATACCGCCAGCATAAACTAAAGATCCCATCATATCAGGTGAATAGCGGACGCCTTCCTCATTGGTAAAAGCAGCTGCAACAATAGGCCTTGCAGAAACCATTCCTGCATCCTTTAAAGTTTTGATCACTTCAATACTGGAGATCACACCCAGACATCCGTCATACTGTCCAGCGTTGATGACCGTATCAATATGGGAACCGATCATAAGGGGCGCCTGATCTTTATTTTCAGGCGTCTCCCAGATACCGAAAATATTTCCGATCCGGTCTACTACTACCTCTAAGCCAGCTTCCTTCATCCATTTGGAAACCAGGTCCCTGCCCTGTTTTTCTGTATCAGAAGCAGCCAGTCGGGTTCTTCTTCCCTCTGCGTCCTTTCCAATTGCTCCCAGTTCGTTGATCCTTGCCAGTAATCTTTCTCCGTTTACAGATATCATAATATGACCTCCTCATTTTATCCGGCAGCGTTCTGTCCGGTCTGTACCCTCAGTATAGTCACATGAACCTTATGTTTCTATCACTAATAGAACGGATTATATCACATTTGTACCAGATTATCACTGTCCCCATTCCGAAAAACAGGGAAAAGTGATATACTTTGGACAATTCATATCAGAAAAGACTCTGAACATACTAAATATACAAACATACATATACAAAAGGAGAATGATACTTTATGAATGTTTCCTTTCCAAAATGCAATCAGGCCGGAACTGAATTTGTCATATCCACTACCGATGACCTGCAGGAAAAAGTCAATTACCTGTCAGAAGACTTTCCTGTTGCCATTTTCACACAGACCTATCACCATGCTGCCAGTGACTCCACACCTTTCCACTGGCACAATGAGCTGCAATTAAACTGGGTTTCAGAGGGAGAGCTGGAATACTGCATCAATGGTGACTCTCTCCGTCTGTTCGGAGATAAGATCCTTCTGGTAAAGGACCATCAGCTTCACAGTTCCCGCACCACCGGAAAAGATACCTGTTCCCTGTGTATCAACTTTTCTCCTGACATTTTCCATCCCATGATCTTAAAACACTATATCCAGCCTTTCCTGGAAAACGAAAATTTCACCAGTTCCATCCAGCTTTTAAATCCGGGCCAGATCAACATTTTAGAAAGTCTTTTAGATCAGACCAGCGAACCTTTGGGATATTTTTCCATTGTAAATTTTCTATCCCAGGTATTTGAGGAACTGATCCGCTCCTTTGATGAAAAACCGGACCAGAACGATAAAGAAGAAAAAGAATTGTTCCAGTCCATGTTAAGTTTCGTCCACAGCCATTATCAGGATCCTTTGACAGTCCGCCAGATTGCTGCCTACGGGATCATCAATAAGAACCGCTGTACCGACCTGTTCCGTAAATATACCCGGCTGTCCCCTATTAAATACCTGAACGAATACCGGCTTTATATGGCAAAAAATCTGATCCTAAACACGAAAAAACCTATATCTGAGATCAGTGCTGACGTAGGATACAATCAGATCAGCCATTTTATTGAACAGTTCCGGGGTGCCTATGGCCTTTCTCCCTTAAAATACAGGAACCAGTTTGCTGGTCAGTCTTCTGATCGTACCAGCAGTTTATCATAAGTCAGATCCATTCCTGCTGCTCCTAAAGGCGCTGTGATCAGGATTGCTAAAACCGCTACTGACAGAACGATCTGGCCACAGGGCAATCCCATTGCAAGAGGTACGGATCCGATCGCTGCCTGTACCGTTGCTTTTGGAAGATAGGCGATCACACAAAACAGCCGCTCTTTTTTGTTTAATTTCGTGCCCAGCATACAAAGGGATACTCCCACAGCCCGGAACATTAAGCCCACAAAGATCATCAGCACTGCTGCGATCCCTGCCTGCATGGTATAACGGATATCCACAGCTGCACCTACCAGTACAAAAAGGATCACCTCTGCTGCAATCCACAGTTTTCCAAATTTCTCTGAAAGACGTTTTGATACCTTGGGAATACATTTGATCCGGATCACTGCTGCCATACTTACAACTGCCAGCAGACCGGAAACAGATACCTTTCCCTTTAACCATGTTTCCACAGACATTAAGAAAAATGACATTCCCAGGATCAGAATTACTTTCATACTGTTGCGCACATAATGTTCTTTTGCATAAGCTGTTTCAAAGAACAAGCTGAGCCCGTATCCTGCCACTGCTCCCAGTGCTATGCCTAAAAGAATGGATACCGGAATATTGATAAAATCTGCAACATGTGCACTGCCGCCCTGAGCCATATTGGTGAATGTGGAAAACAGGACGATCACAAAAATATCATCACAGGATGCACCGGCCATGATCATCTGCGGAATTCTCTGGTCTGTTCCATATTTTGTCTCCATCAGCTGAACCATTCGCGGGATCACAACTGCCGGTGACACTGCGCCTAAAACAGCTCCCATTACAGCCGCTTCCACTCTTGAAATATGCAGGATAGCCGGGGCAAAAATAACAAAGGCCAGAATTTCAAAACTGGCAGGAACACAGGACATCATAAGAGCCGGTCTGCCTACTTTCTTTAGATCTGCCAAATTCAGGGACAATCCCGCTTTTAACAGTATGATGATCAATGCCATCTGCCGCAATTCCGAAGAGATCCCCAGGATCGACTCTGAAAGCCAGTTTAATACACAGGGCCCCAGTAAAATACCTGTGACCAACATGCCAATGATACGGGGTATCTTAAATTTCTGGCACAGCGCCGCCATGGCAAGACCCAGTAAAAATACAAATGATAGTGATGTTAACATTTTCATTTTCCTCCTTTAATAGCACGGATC
>URQQ01000090.1 GCA_900549995.1 uncultured Lachnospiraceae bacterium
ACGCCGGAGCCAAAACAACCGGAACCACCCAAACCCACAGAAACACCGGCAGAGCCGAATCAGGAAGAAACTCCTGTATCTGCCACTGAACCGGAGTCTCCGAAAACCATCTATGATTATGCGTTTGATGCAGAGGCGATTCGCTCAGAGCTGATCGCACTTGGGCAGTCTATGGGTCTGACACATATTACGGATGATGACGGAACTCCATGCACGCCGGACACCTGTTCCTGGGCTTCTCCGGTAACAGCGTCCGAATCTTTTCAGGGCAATAGCTTGAAACGGGCGCTTCAAAACTATGTAACCTCTATGCCGTCTACAATTGCTTCCTATGGAGGCACGCAGATTACCTGTTTTACCATTTATGTACGGGACAACGGAGGAGGAAGCTATACATTTTATTTTCTATACTAAGCATAAGCCTGGCTCCCTGTATGATACGGGGAGCTTTTTTTGTGCCCAAAATTGAAAGGAAGGTAAACCTTAATGAAGAAGATCATCAAAGAAAAAGGCAAGCGCCTGCTTGCCGGATTTTTAAGTCTCCTGACCGTCATCGGCTTGATACCGACGACGGTTTTTGCTTTTACACCATCGGAGGGACAGACCGTATCCTCCTTTTATGGCGATTATTATGTCAGCGCGGACGGAAACTATTATTATTCCGCAAGTTCATACAGTTTTCTGGTATATGACAGCGATGGCAATACCTCCGTGCAAACCATCTCTGCCGGAAATGCCAGAAAAAAATACATGATTTCCAATGGTTCAGAGAGCCGATTCGTGTATTGTATTGAGTCTGGTATTAATTATGGTACATCTGATAATGGATATAGATCCCAGAGCGGAAAGAACAGCGCATATTTTCAGAACCTCCCTTACAGCGCCCAGTATGGTATTATGCTGACCAGCGTGTATGGATGGCAGCCGGGGAAAAGCTCTCCTGTGTCAGGCGCTAACGAGGATGACTATGCGGTGGCTACACAGGTTCTTTTGTGGGAGTACCAGCAGCAGCTCAGAACCAGTCCGCAGGATCTGCACGCCAATTCGGCAGGTATCCGTGCGGACAACTACCTGCGTACCATTCAGGGCCGCCCGGCGGAACAGTGCTATAACTGGATTTTAGGTCAGATGTCGCAGCATACGACCATTCCGAGCTTTGCATCGGGCAAAAGCAGTTCTGCACAGGTACATACGCTAAAGTATGACCCGGCAACCAAGAAATACTCCCTCACGCTCACAGATACCAATAATACGATGGCAGATCTTAAATTCAGCAGCAGTGATGGGATTACGGTAAGCCGTTCCGGAAACAAGTATACCTTCACCAGCAGCAAAATGATTACCAGCCCGGTATCCATCAGCGTGCAGAAGAATGTGCCTGGGGTGAAAAACGATATGTTGATCTGGGGCCGCGTCGGTTTCCAGACGATGATGTGCGGCGCCGATGATCCGGTAGTATTCTACATGAAGATTGATACGGAAACCTATGGTACCGGGCGCATCCGCAAGACCTCAGAAGACGGCGTGGTATCCGGAATCAGTTTCCATATTTCCGGTAATGGTGTGGACAAGACTGTAACCACAAAGGAAGACGGTACAGTGGATATCCAGCTGATGCCTGGGACTTATACAGTAACAGAGCAGTCGATAGACCGCTATCTGCCGCAGGATACTCAGAAAATCACTATTGCCAGCGGACAAACTTCAACGGTAACATTTAACAATAAGCTCAAGCGCGGCTCTCTGGAGGTTATCAAATCTTCAGAAGATGATTTCGTGGAAGGCGTTACATTCCATTTATTTGGCACTTCCCTCGCAGGTTTGCCCGTAGATGAGTATGCCATAACAGATGCTTCCGGTGTAGCGAAGTTTGAAAATGTCTTGATCAGCGGAAATGAACCTTACACTGTGGAAGAAGTCGATACGGCAATCCGTTATGTCGTACCGGATGATCAGACAGCGCCGATTCAGTGGAAACAGGTGACAAAGAGAAACTTCGAGAATATCCTGAAAAAATTCCGGGTTGAAGTGGTCAAAACGGACCACGTAACCGGCTATGCTCAGGGCGATGCCAGTCTGGCAGGGGCGGTGTACGGTCTGTATCAGGGCGATGAGTTAATCGCTTCTTACACAACAGATGCCAATGGCTCCTTTATCAGTGATTATTTCATTTGTGATTCTAACTGGACGCTCCGTGAAATCAGCCCTTCTCCGGGATATCTTTTGGATGAGACCATTTATCCGATTCCGGCAGAACCTGGTAATTTTACGGTTGAACTGAACCAAATTCCGATGGAAGTTACGGAACAGGTTATCATGGGTCGTATCCGCCTGATCAAACACATTGATTCAGAACTGGAGGATACTGAAAGCACACCTGCAGCGAGAGAACAGGAAGCGGGTATGGTAATGCTTGCGGCCGTAAGCGTGGACGACCAGCCTGAAGAAGCCGTAGACGGCGCTGATGTCCAGACTGAGGAAACTGTAAGCGGCAACGATGCCCAGACCGAGACAGAAAACACAGAACCTGAAGTAAGCGATGAAGAGGCTCAGGAACCTGAAGAATCCGGTACAGAAGAAAGTGCTGTCCCGGAAATTGAACCGGAAACGAATCCTTAT
The DNA here is from genome assembly GCA_900549995.1 of uncultured Lachnospiraceae bacterium. Lineage (GTDB taxonomy): Bacteria > Bacillota > Clostridia > Lachnospirales > Lachnospiraceae > UMGS1251. Next base: position 2,620 of record URQQ01000090.1, read on the forward strand.
GAGCCGGATCCGGTTCCTATGGACGAAATCGAAGCATCTGGACATGAAGGTATAATCGAACAGCCTGAGAAAGGTGCCAAGTTCCAGATTTACCTTGCCAGCGCAGGCAGCTTTGAAAATGCCCGCGAAGCTGAACGAGACGAGCTGATTACCGATGCAGACGGGTTTGCCATTTCCAAAGATCTGCCTTATGGCCGATATGTTGTCCATCAGACTGAGGGCATGGAGGGACAGGCATTTATTCCGGATTTCACGGTGTTTATCCGATCTAATGAGCAGACGTATTCCTATATCCTAAACAACTTGACCCAGTCAAGCTTTATCCGCGTGGAGAAGCATGATGCAGAAACCGGAAAAATTATTCCTGCAGCGGGAGTCGGTTTCCAGGTACGAGACCTGTCCACAGGAGAAATTATTTCTCAGACAGTGTATTATCCGACACCTGTTACCATCGACACATTTTTCACCAATGATGAGGGCTGGCTGATGCTCCCCTGTGAGCTTTCCTACGGCCAGTATGAGCTGATTGAACAGGAAACCTGTTTTGGTTATGTTTTGGACAGTGAGCCGGTGCCTTTCACGGTAGACGGCACACAGGATGTGGTCGTGGTCGAAAAGCATAATATGCCTCAGAAGGGCATCATCCATATCACAAAGACCGGCGAGGTCTTTGCTACCGTTGCGGAAATGGACGGTGTGGATAAGGATGGCGCAGAGATTATGTACCAGCCTGTTTATGAAATCCGTGGACTTGAAGGCGCAACCTATGAAATCCGTGCAGCGGAAGACATCTATACGCCAGACGGAACCCTAAGAGCCGCAAAAGGCGATGTAGTCGATACCATTACGACCGCCGGAAACGGAATTGCTTCCAGCAAGGAGCTCTATCTGGGGAAATATGAGATCTGTGAGACTGAGGCGCCTTTTGGTATGGTACTCAATCAGGAAAGCAAGCAGGTAGAGCTTGTATATGCCGGCCAGGAGATCGACGTAACAGAAGTTTCTTCGGGCTTCTACAATGAACGCCAGAAAGTCCAGATGAGTCTGGAGAAGATGCTTGAGGTGAACGAAGTCTTTGGCATCGGCAATAACAATGAACTTACCAATGTCACATTTGGCCTGTATGCGGCGGAGGACATTACCGCAGCAGATGGCGCTGTCATCCCGGCAGACGGCCTCATCGAAGTTGTCGGCATTGATGCAGACGGCAACGGCGTGGTCAAAACGGACCTTCCTTTTGGAAGCTATTACCTGAGGGAGCATAGCACCGACGCCCATTATATTTTGAGCGATGAGAAGTATCCGGTCACATTTTCCTACGGCAGTCAGGAGGACGCCGTTATTACGGTGAAGGCCAACGATGGCGAAGCCATTGTCAATGAGCTGATCTATGGCTCTGTATCCGGCATGAAAGTTGATGAAAATGGAGACGCACTAAGCGGTGCCAAGATTGGCTTGTTTGCACCTTCCGTTACAGAGTTTACGGAGGAGAATGCAATCCTTGTAACAACTTCTGCAGAGGATGGCGCTTTCTCCTTCAATGATATACCATACGGAAAATGGATTATCCGGGAGATCGAGCAGCCGGAAGGTTTCGTGCTTTGCACAGAGCAGTTCCCGGTCGTAATCAACGAAGACGCGCAGGTAATCGAAGTGGAAATCACCAATGAGTTTATCCGCGGCAACCTACATCTGACCAAATTTGACAAGGACTATCCGGAGAACAAGCTCAGCGGTGCAGTATTTGAGGTATATCGTGATACCAACGGCAACAAAGAGCTTGATAAAGAGGATGAGCTGCTTGGTGTAATGGAAGAGACGGAGCCCGGTCAGTATGAGATGAAAGATCTCTTGTACGGCGGTGTGCTCATCAGAGAGAAGACAGCTCCGGACGGTTTCTACCTTGATGAAAATACCTATTATATCATGATTGACACCGATGGAAATACCTATGAAGTCGAGAATGAGGCCGGCAAGGGCTTCTATAATCAGGCGTTCAGAGGCAACTTAAAGATTGTCAAGACTTCTTCCGATGGAAAAGTGGAAGGCTTCAGCTTCCGCATTGTCGGTGATAATTATGACAAGACGTTCCAGACTGATGCAAATGGTGAGATTTTTATCGAGAACCTGCGTGTGGGCAAGTATACCGTGACTGAAGTGGAGGACAGCGTCAGTGCAGGCTACAAGCGTCCGGATCCGGTAACGGTAGAGCTGGTGAAAGATGAAACATTGACGGTGAATGTTCATAACGATAAAGTCACTGTGGATGTGCCGAAGACAGGCGATAACTTCAACCCGTGGATTTGGGTTGGCTTGATTGCTGCCAGCACCGCTGGACTTGGTGCAAGCATCTTCTGGGCAAAAAAGCGCAGAAAGAAAATGGCAGAGACAGCAGAGTAAGAATATGTAAATGAACATAAAGGAGTCGGGCAGGAATTTTCTGCCCGATTCTGATTTTAGGAGGTAATGACCATGAAAATAAAATTGTTAAAAGGGGCTTTGACAGTCCTCTCCCTCATCTGTATCCTCTGTATTCCGGTTACGCCGATCTATGCGGAGCCGCAGGGGACAGATGGGACGGAAATGCAGGTCATGGAGCCTGAGAAACTGGAGATTCAGCTTGGTGCAGACTGGGCTGGCGTAGAGTTTCAGCTGAAAACGGATTCCGGGCTGTATCCCGGTACCATAGCCGTCGGAGAAGATGGTGTTCTGAGAATGGAACTGGGCGGCAGCAAATCTTATGTGCTGACTTGTATGAATTCATCCGTATCTGCCCCAGAAGCGACGCAGGCCCCTGCCACAACAGAGGAAGCGCAAAATGAGAGCAATGCGGGACAGGAAAGCAATGAATCAAATAGCGGGCAAGATACAGAGGGCACAGTTGCCGGTATCCCAATCCTTCATCTGGTACTGTTTGCAGGCGGCATGGTCTTGGCCGTCGGCAGCCTGGTCGCAATGCGGGTGATGAAAAAACGCAGAGAAAGTGATGCGGAGTATGAGGATGAAGATGAATATGAGGATGATTAGTCCCAGACTGAGTCCCAAATACACGAAAAGCCCTAAAGGAATATTTTATATAAAAAATCAAAATAAATATTCCTATAAGGCTTGACATACTAATTCTTATTTGCTATACTATAACCGTGGCAGGGGCTTGCGTTCAGGCTCTCGGTACGTTTGTGGTATAGCGTCAGACCTGATTCAAGGGAATCAGGGAACCGTTACGGATTCTGCGCATTGAGCGGATCCACAACAACGCAAGTCAATTGAATATTAAAGCCGGAAGGCTGCTTAAATACTTACAGAGTCAATTTGCTGGATGAGACATTGAAATTCCAGTGCCTTGGCTCTGTATGCTTTTTTGCAGACCTTCCGGCTTTTTCTTTTATCCAAACGGAGGTAAGACGATGAAAAAACAAAAAAAGAAAAGAAAGGGATTTCAGGCAGGTTCCATGCGATGCCCTTATTGTGGCAGCCCGGTTATTTATAGAAGTGCTGATGGAATCTATCATGATAACAGTAAAAACACCATGCTCTATGTGTGCAGTCACTATCCGGAATGCGATGCCTATGTCCGTGTCCATGCCGGAACCAATATCCCGGTGGGAAGTCTGGCCAATCATGAGCTTCGCACTCTCAGACGAACCGCACATCATTATTTTGACCAGCTGCACCAGTCTGGAATGATGAGCAAACAAGACGCCTATCAGTGGTTGGCGGATTTGATCTGCGCACCTTTATCGGAGGCGCATATCGGTTATCTGGGCGAGTATTACTGCAAGCAGGTCATTGAGGAGAGCCGCAGGCTGTTGACGCGCCAGAAATCCGGAAAGAACAGGTGCCGGTTTCAGGCATTAGAAGGGAGAGTGGCGGCTTCATGACACTGACTGAGAAAGAACGGGGAAAGATTGAAAAGAATATCGGTCTGGTACATAAGGTGATTCGGGATAAGCTGCAGCCGCCATATCAAGTAGGGATGTATTTCTACGAGGATCTTTTCCAGATCGGCTGCATTGGGCTTTGTAAAGCAGCATCAACAGACAAAGGCGGGACGTTTTCGACCTATGCCTACCGTTTGATCTGGCACCAAATCTGTGATGCCATGATTTATGCAACCAGGCGGCAGACGAAGGAGACCACTTGTGATGTGACGCCGTACATTGCTGCAAAACAGGAAAACCCAGAGGAGCTGTCGGATTTCCGCATGGATATCAAACGGGCACTCGAACAGGCAAAGGCTGATGCGCCGCCTTCCACCAGGAAAGGCATAGATGCTATCTGCATGATGTCGAAGGGGTATACAAGCAGCGAAATTGGAGAAAAAATGGATGCTTCGGCAAAGCTTGTGTGTGCATGGGTATCCAAGGCACGGAAGTTTTTGAAGAGCCGGCCGGAGTTTGCACAGATTGCAGCTGCCTATCATTTGGAATGATGACGGGCAGAACATAAGGGATGCTGACAGCCTTGTTTGGTTTTCAGCATCCCGATTTTTTTATTTTGGAGGGAAATTATGAATATAAGAAAAAAGAATATCTGGATATGGCTGATTCCATTTCTTATTATGGCTCTTACGCTGATTTTATTTAAGGCAGTATTTTTGTTGGGTTATGTGCCAACAGAGTCCATGGAACCGACGTTGAAAAAAGACAGCTATATCGTTGGAACCCGGATTTTCTCCAAACTTGAAATAGGCGATATCATTATTTTCCATCATGACGGGAAGCTTCTGGTCAAGCGCATTGCAGCGGAGGAGGGGGAAGCGATAGAGCATAACGGAGTCGGTCTGATGGTACCGGAGGGGTGCTATTATGTTCTTGGAGACAATGCGGAGCATTCACTGGATTCGAGGTACTGGGAATATCCTTTTGTAAAGCAAAAGGATATTGTGGCGAGATTGTTTTGGCCATAAGATTTTTTACTCCGCTTCATACGAAAACAGACATTATGAAATAGGCTGTATTTGAATTGGGTAGCAGTGTAGTTTTGACATAATAAATGAAAAAGAATAAATATGGGATATTTCGAGGAACAATCTAGGAACACATAGAAGATGATAGTAAGAAAAAAGCAGCCAACCGGCGTGGCCGCTTTACTTCTTGCTGTTCAGTTCCTTCATAATGCCGAGGAGATAAGCCATCGACTTGGGATCCAGTTTCTTTCCCTCTTCGATAAATTCCTGCAGAGCCTCCGGATAAGGATTTCCTTCATCGAAGAACTCCCGCGGTGTTACGCCCAAATATTCGCAGATGTAAAAAAAGGATTGCATGGCTGGAAGTGACTTTTTATTTTCGATGTTATTGATGTAGTTGTTTGCCTGTCCCAATGACAATGACATGTCGCGTGCAGATACACCCTTTTGTAATCTCAGTTTTGCCAGCCGTTCCGGGACGAAATCTTCATACATAGCCTTTACCTCCCATTCTCTAATAGATTGTACCTCACACATATGATTTATTCGCAAAAATAAAAGGGGTGTTTACGTTGGCCTAAAAAAATAAATCTATTATAATTAGGTAAAATGAAAAAATAAAACTATCGAGCGAGGGAGATACAATGAAAGGAAAGACATGTTGTATTACCGGGCATAGGGATGTGCCTGATAAAGAGATTAACAGCATAAAGAAGGCTCTGCATCAGGAAATAAAAAAAGCAGTGAAGGACGGCTTCACTGTCTTTCTGTCTGGTTTTGCAGATGGCGTGGATCAATATTTTGCTGAGATTGTTTTGGAACTGCAGAAAGAAAACAGGAACTTAAAACTGATTGCAGTGCTTCCATACCGTGACCGTGTGAAAGGATTGAATCACAGGGTACAAACAAGAGCTTTGCTGAGTGCCTGCTCTGAGATGGTGGTAATTCAAGAGGAATATCAGCCCAACGTCTACTTACAGCGCAATCGGTATTTGGTCGAGCATTCAGACCGCGTGATTGCTGTGTACGATGGGAGGGAGAAAGGCGGTACGGTGAAAACAATCCGTTTTGCACACCGCCTCCAGAAAGAATTGCGTGAAATTCCGGTAGGACTAAACTTGGACAAAAACAGGATAAATCTTGGACACAATAATGTATAAAAAGAGTGGAGCTGCAGGCAGTTCCATGATATAATAAAACCTTTAAAAATGAAAATTGTCTGAAAAATGATGGAATGGAGGTCATTCATGAAAAAATGGTATGACGAAGAATACGAATTTGAAATTGAGGTAACAGGGTTTCTTCGTGGTGATCACACAGAGCGGTATTGCCGAAACGGAGAGGAAGTCGGAGATAAATACACCTGTACTTATGGATGCCCTGTAAATGCGGATGGGCAAGGAATTTGTTCTAAGGTAATGATAATGCTTTTTCCTATTATGGAGGCAGTCAGAAGCGGCGGGGATTTAGAAAACATTGGCGGCAGCGGTAAATACTGCAAGGAAATCGTATGCCCGGATGGATGTGTGATGTTCCGCTTGACAGCGCAAAAACTTGGAAATGAGAACTTCTTTAAAGGAAAGTTTTTTGATTAGAAAAAGATAAAAGAAGGGAAATCGGATATGCTTGATAAAATACCAAATTTTGACGATATGATTGCCTTGGTCGGACAGTCTTTATATGACGTGTGGCAAAAGCTATGCTCTGCGATTGACGAGCAATACGATATGGACTGCATTTGGAACAGCGGCGGTAAGGCATGGACCTATGAATACAAATACCGCAGGGGCGGAAAAACACTCTGCGCCTTATACGCAAGAGAGAACTGCATTGGTTTTATGGTAATCTTGGGAAAGGACGAGCGGGCAAGATTTGAAGCTGATCGAAGTGAGTATTCTGAAAGTGTTCAAAATGTTTACGATGACTCAAAAACCTATCATGATGGGAAATGGCTGATGTTTGAGCCTGTTGATACATCTTTGTTTGGAGACTTCATGCAGCTATTAGCCATTAAGAGAAGACCGAACAGGAAATAGAAGTCCGTGGAGGAGAAGATGGCGAAAAAAGATACACAATAAAGGTTGCTGACAGCTGCGAGAACAGAGACTTAACAGATAGTATGGTGATTGGCACATCGGCGATCACAAATGTGGAAATGAGTAGCCTTTCAATTTCACCATACGCAGATGGATGGTGTTCATCATGCGGGTAGGTTTTTAACAAACCTGCAAAATGAAATCAATGGATTGAAATAGAGAAATCCGTATTACATATTGGATTTAAGGAGGATAAAAATGAAAAGGGAATTAGGAATCGCTCGTTGCGGATTAGCTTGTTGTTTGTGTTCAGAAAACTGTTCCGGCTGCAATTCAGGAGAATGTCCGGACAGGGAATGGTGCGAAAACAGGAAATGTTCTCTTTCCAAAAGTATAGGGCATTGTTATGAATGCGAAGAGGAATGCAGAAAAGGCTTGTTAGCTAAAATCAAGCCCTATGGATTCACAGAATTTGTGAAAAAATATGGTGAGAAAGAGTTATTGGATTGTCTTGAACGAAATGAGGCAAACGGAATTGTCTATCATCGTAACGGTATAATGGGTGATTATGATGATTTTGATGATGTTGAAAAGCTTATGGATTTTATAAAAACAGGAGAAAGATAATGTCCGATTTATCGGATAAACCTTATTAGTCATCAGCAGTTAGAAGGAGAATATGTTTATGAGTGAAAAATTCCCGCAAGAAGCGAAAAAGATAATGGATGAAAGATTTGGGCACGATACCTTACTGTCACTTGCCACTACGGATCAAAACATCCCGTATGTGAGAACGGTGAATGCTTATTATGAGGATGGCTGTTTTTATATCATCACATACGCTGCCTCCAACAAGATAAAGCAGATAGGTAATAACCCCATAGTAGCGGTGGCCGGCGAATGGTTCACGGCGCATGGCAAAGGGATAAACCTTGGGTGGTTCTGCAAAAAGGAAAACCATGAAATGGCCCAAAAGCTGAGACAGGCATTCAGCGAATGGATTGATAACGGACACAATAATTTTGATGATGAAAATACGATCATCTTATGTGTTCAATTAACAGAGGGAATTCTTTTCTCTCATGGCACGAGATATGACATAGATTTCGCTGGTAACTGATTGCAACCTGCAGAAGCCATGTCTGTGCTATTGTAATTGGAAAGGGGGACTGTGAATCAGTATGTTGGATTTGAAGGATATAAATTATATGCCAGATATATTTGAAATAAGTGATTACATTGGTAATCCGCTGTTTGATCAGTTTTGTGAATTTATGGATAGAGAATATAAAGCATTGCGTAAAATTGAATACAGCAAGGACGTTTGGGCCCGCGGATGGAATATAAAGTTGAGAAAAGCAGGAAAATCTTTATGTGTAATCTATCCCAAAGAGAATTACTTCACTGTGCTGGTGGTTATCGGCAATAAGGAGAAAGAAAAGGTCGAAGGAATATTGTCTCAATTATCTAATGAGGTGCAGACAATCTACCGTGAAACAAAAGAAGGCAACGGACAAAGGTGGCTTATGATTGAACTGCATTCAAATGATTGTATATATCAGGACACCTTGAAACTGATCCGCATTCGCAGAGAGAGCAAATAAAAAAACAGAATCATTGAGGGAGGTGTCTCTATGACAGAGTTAGAAAAATGTATGGCCGGCGAATTATATAATTGTCATGATGAAATCTTTCTGCAATATAAGAAGCAGGCAAAAGAGCTGCTTGACATTTATAACAGACTGACCTATGACCAGAAAGAAGAGAAGAAAGGGATTTTACATAAGATGTTCGGCGGGATTGGAACAAACGTGTCGGTAGGGGCGCCGTTCCTGTGTGATTATGGGTGTAATATTATTACCGGCAGCAATGTGTCGATTAATATGAACTGCTCCTTTATCGACTGCAATCAGATAAAAATCGGAAATAACGTCATGATTGCTTCCAATGTGCAGATTTATACGGCAACGCATCCCGTGGAACTGGCAGAACGCCTGACACCAGACTGGACCCCGGAGAGCGGAAAGCACTTTTGCCAGGTATATGCACTGCCCGTTGAGATCGGGGACGGGTGCTGGATTGGCGGTGGCGTCATCATACTCCCCGGGACTAAAATCGGGGCTGGCAGTGTGATTGGAGCAGGCAGCGTTGTTACCCGAGATATCCCTCCAAATTGTGTGGCGGTCGGAAATCCATGCAGAGTGATTCGCAGAATTAACGGGGAACCAAAGCATGATTAAATTGGTGGCATTTGACTTGGATGGGACAATCGGAGATACGATACCAATGTGTATAAAGGCATTCAGACAGGCAGTATCCCCCTATGCAGGGCATTTGCTGACAGACAGGGAGGTTGTTGAAACCTTTGGATTGAACGAGATTGGAATGATAAAATCCATCGTTCCAGAGAAATGGAAGCAGGCGTTATGTGATTTCTATTTTCTATATGAAAAACTGCATCATGAATGCTCCGAGCCTTATGAAGGCATCCCGGATTTGATTGCCGCTCTGCGGGCAAAAGGATTTATCCTGGCACTGATAACGGGAAAGGGCGAAAGAAGCTGCCGGATTACTTTGAATGAGTTTGGGATGGAACATGATTTTGACGAAATCCTGACGGGCAGTGAACATGAAAATGTTAAGGCGCAGTCATTGAAGCTGCTGCTAAAAAAATATGATTTGCTTCCCGCGCAATGTCTATATATAGGGGATGCGGTTTCAGATGTGTCTGAGGCCGGAAAAGCCGGGGTCATATGCTTGTCTGCTTTGTGGGGAACAACTGCAAAGGCAGAAGAATTGAAAAGCATCAATGCCGATTATATTTTTGAAACGGTTGGAGAATTAAAAAATTACTTGATGAAAAATACAAACCATGAACCGGAGGAGGTGTCAATACCATGAAAGGATTTAACCGACAAAATCAATTATTTTCCCTTTGTGGCTTGAACTGTGGGCTTTGCCCCATGTTTTTGAATAAATATTGCCCCGGCTGCGGGGGCGGCGAGGGAAATCAGTCCTGTAAAATTGCAAGATGCAGCATGGAGCATAACGGTGTGGAATACTGCTTTCAGTGTGATGAATACCCTTGTCCAAAATATGAGCATATTGACGACTATGATTCTTTTATAACGCATGGAAACCGAAAAGTTGATATGAAAAAGGCCCATCAGATTGGAATGGAAGCCTATAACGCAGAGCAGGAAGAAAAGGCACGTATCCTGGACATTCTACTTGCCGACTACAATGACGGGAGGAAAAAGACGCTGTTCTGTGTGGCAGTCAATCTGCTGGATCTGCAAGACCTGCAGGCGGTACTCAGGCAAATTGAGAACAGAGCCGATTTGGATACACTGACGCTCAAAGAAAAAAGCGCTTTTGCCGCAGGACTGCTTCAGGAAGCGGCAGCAAAGAACAATATTGAGTTGAAGTTGCGAAAGAAAAAGTGAGGACTTCAATACTGCAATTATTTAATAAAGTATTGAAAAGGATAGAGAATATAGATAAATGAACGTAATAAACGCCCCTTTGCAGAAAAACAAGTGATGTTCTGCAAAGGAAATCAGATATTAATTATGGAGGTATGCTTGTAAATGGATAAATGGTTCACGATTGACCAGATTGATGAAGATACATATATTATCAGCGAATACCGGCATTGGGAGGAGACGCATTGCTATCTGTTAAATGGCTCCAGCCGCAGCTTATTGATTGATACGGGTTTGGGAATCTGCAATATTTATGATGAAGTAATGAAATTGACAAATAAGCCTATTACGGCCGTGGCTACCCATATTCATTGGGATCATATTGGTGGCCATAAATATTTTCCGGACTTTTATGCCCATGCGGAAGAATTGAGCTGGCTGAACGGTGAGTTTCCGTTGACAATAGAAACAATCAGAGAGATGGTGGCAGACCGCTGCGATTTACCAGACGGTTACGATACAGGCACTTATGAGTTTTTCCAAGGGACGCCAACAAAGGTACTGGAGGATGGAGAGAACATTGAATTAGGTGGACGGAATATACAGGTATTGCATACTCCCGGCCATGCTCCGGGGCATATGTGTTTCTGGGAATCAGACAGAGGTTATCTGTTTACCGGAGACTTGGTTTACAAGGACACTTTATTTGCCTATTATCCGTCAACAGACCCGGACGCATACCTTGCTTCTCTTGAAAAGATTTCGGAGCTACCAGTTAAAAAGGTTTTTCCTGCGCATCATAGTTTGGATATTCAGCCGGAGATTTTAAGCAGAATGAGAAATGCGTTCAGGCAGTTACGGGAAGATGGTAAATTACATCACGGCAGCGGTACATTTGACTATGGAGATTGGGCAGTATGGTTATAAAGAGAAGGAAGCAGTATAATTTCATTTAGTTGTGTGCTATACAAAAGGCTTTATCAGAACTAAAGAACAGAGAAAGAGGCTTGAAAGGAGCATTTCTATGAAGTATGTATGTACAGTTATATCGGTAGCAGATATCAGCGCCGCAAGAAAATTTTATGAGGAACTGTTCGGGCTGGAGGTATACCAGGATTACGGAAAGAATATCGCTTTTACCTGCGGTCTGGCATTACAGCAGGATTTTGACTGGCTGGTAAATATACCAAAGGAAAAAGTATTGAAGAAATCCAATAATGCAGAAGTGGTTTTTGAGGAGCAGAATTTCGATGGCTTCCTGAATAAGCTGAAAGAATACTCGGAGATTGAGTATCTGGGAGAAGTTATCGAACATAGCTGGGGGCAACGTGTAATCCGGTTCTACGATCTGGACGAACATCTCATAGAGGTTGGAGAGGATATGCAGATGGTAGTAAAGCGGTTCCTTGCTTCTGGAATGACTATGGAAGAAGTATCTGCGAAAATGGACGTATCTATTGAGGATTTGACAAAACTTCTGAATAGTTAATTTGCAGCGGGCATATAAACAAATTAAGATTTACCGAAAGGAGTAGAACTATGAAAATGCCAGAAAAAATTGATATAAGTATGTTTGCTCCATGTGGAATGAATTGTAAAGTTTGTTATAAGCACTGTTACCATAAAAAACCTTGTGCTGGGTGCTTGAATAGTGATAAAGGGAAACCTGAACATTGTCGTAAATGTAAAATAAAGGACTGTATCAAAGAAAAAGCGTTATCCCATTGTTTTGAATGTGCTGAATATCCATGTAAGTTGATTAAAGACCTTGAAAAAAGCTATAACAAACGGTATCAAGCAAGTCTTATAGAAAACAGCCGTTTTATTCAGGAACAAGATTTGGAGCATTTCATGGAACAGCAAAAAATAAAATATACTTGTTCTAAATGTGGTGGAATTATTTCCATTCACGATAGAGAATGTAGCGAATGTAAAGAAAAAATGAAATAGCAAAATCCCAGTTTGAAAGGAAAAACAAAATGCTACTGACATACAGAGAAGCCACTAAATCGGATGCCAATTTACTAATAAATATTTATAATTCTTCATTTTATGAAGATTATATTCACTATGGCGAATGTCCTGGTTATGGTAAAACAAAGGAGCAAATGGAATTGTCTATCATTAAATTTCCTAAGTATATTATCATTAAAGATAGTATTCCTATTGGGGTGATTTCCTTTGAAAATAAAGGAAATGGGAACTATTATCTTGGCTGTTTATGTGTTATTCCAATGTATCAGAGGATGGGGATAGGTTCACAGGCATTCCAATATATGCTGTCAATTTGCCCCGAATGGAAGCAAATTACATTGGTGACCCCTTCAAACAAAGAGCAGAACATAAAATTCTATACTGAAAAATGCGGATTCAACACTGATGGCGAAGAGATGGACGGAAATGTAGAAGTTACTAAGTTTATTATGAAACGATAAATCCCAGTTGATATTTCACATATTTTAGGAAATTTAATAACTGTTATATTTAATTATCAA
>URQQ01000091.1 GCA_900549995.1 uncultured Lachnospiraceae bacterium
GCAATCGGATGGGATCATGTGTCTGCTGCAATTGGGGCTTCTTATATGGCTATGTTAGATGGCGCAGACATCATTAATGCAGTTACGAGAGAAGAGCATACCGGAGGTATACCAACCATAAATTCAATTTATGAAGCAATTAAATCAGCACAGGTAGTTGTAAATGCTATAAATGATGTTAAATTTTTTGAAAAATATAATATAATGCAGAATAATAAAAAAAATAACTGTATGGGTATTATAAAAGAAGATGTTGGATGTGATAGATGTAAAGAAGAATGTCCATTTCTTTTAAATAACATATTTTGATAGAATTAGAGTTATGGATTATTATTAATTATTGATATGTTTCCAGCTACGACTGAGAAGACAAAAACAGTGGTGGATTAAGTCGGACGTTCTGGCTGGAAAATGACGTACTTCCTATTCATTTGTGCTAGAAAGTGTTTTCAAACAAATCAAGCACATTGTAGATATGTTGACAGTTATCTTATGTAGGAAACAAGACTTTGATGATAATAGGAATCTGATTAAAGCTTTTACGTAGGCAATCCTTTTTTAATTAAAATACTGTGCATTGTACAGTATTTCCAATCGACAAGCAGGACGAATAAGAAAAAGTGTCAAGAATCGTTAGCAAATTAATGGATGAAATATCTATATTTAATCAAAGAAGTGGGATATAACAATTTCAACAGATTTTCAGCAATTTGTGTCTGGATAAAAAAATAACAGATTTTGAAAGAATGGAGTAAGATCTTGACTGTAAGTAAAATATAGTAGCTGGCTCTGCAACAAATACTATGAAAGGTTTTTAATTCGACAGTTAAGCTACGGTCGAGAAATATTGAATATTACTGAATGACTAAAGAAAGAGTTTGATTTTGATGAGCAAATAGCAGCTAAAACAAATAAGTACACCACAGGAAAAAATTGGTTGTCTTATTGAAGAGAATAACTTATAGTAAATTAAGTGTTGGAGAGGCTGGTCTTTATCTAGGTGGGACTGCTTATATTTAAATTGTAAAAAATCTGTGAAAATAAAATATATGTCGGTTGACTTAGGCCTGTGTGAAAAAGCATTATGAGAGTTATTCTTTTGTTGGAATTAAGCGTGCCGCGCAGATGCAATGTTCATTGAGTGAATAAATTAAAAAAGTGACAAGAACCCGCAAAGGTCCGGTAATACTGGACTTTTGCGGGTTCTTTCTTTTAGTGGTTTTTAAATTGAGGTGAGTTGAACATAAAAATAGGGCCGCAGCAACACAACAACTGTCACCAAAGGAAGCTTTTTTGATATAACTTCCTATAAATAAAAATGTTGTCATCCATATTGAAAACATATGCGTTTGGTATTATAATAATATGGATTAGGTTCCAAGTGCGAGCAGGTATATATTTAAGACATGAAGTAATGTAAATTATTATGGAAAATAAAGCTGACAAATATCAGGACCATGTGGAAAGGAGAGTAATCCTATGAAAAATAAAAGGCCAAAAGTTTTGCCCTTGTTTTTATTGATTGCTGCTGTCATTTGTCTCCTATCCATTGGTTACTGGATATATCAGAAAAATGTTCGGAATGTCATACATACAACAACTGTTTCTTTTATGGAACAGATTGCTGAACATGACCGCCAGAATATGATAAACCAAATGGATAGTAAGTGGGTCGCTTTGACGACAATCACCAATCGTATGGATGCAGCTAGAGAGTATACGCTGGATGAAGCGTTTACTGACTTAAAGCTTAATGTGGTTTCAGGAACATTTAAGAGATTGTATTTGGTTACAGATCAAGGGAATGTATATGCTCATACCAGTCTAAAGACAGAACTGGAAGACATGGTATGGAAAGACGATTATTTAGACGCAGACGGACCGTTTGCATCGATTTATCGGGAAAGCAGCCGCGAAAATTGGGGCGAATATATGGTATGTGGAGCTCGGCTGCCTATGCCTGTGCAATGTGGTGAGGAAACCGTCACAGGTATCGTAGGTCTGGTTCCCATTTCTTCCATTGAGGAGCAGATGCGTCTGGAAAGCTTTGATCGGATGGGGATGACTATTGTTATACAGTCAAACGGTGATATTGTGACCTCAAGTACGGTCTATGAAAAAGACGTTGCTAACAACTATTTGAGCTTTTTAGCAAATGCTGACCTGCAAGAGAATTACACTCAGTCGGATATCCTCTTAGGCATTCATAATGGTGAACGCCAGCTCTTTCGTTTTTTTGTGGATGACAATGGATATTACACATTGATTGAACCGCTGAATGACAAATATCAATCAGGATGGAATATGGTTGTTCAGCTTTCTGATACAATCACAACAGGCCAGGTTCACAGCTTGCTTATGCAGTCACTTGTATTTTTTATACTGATTGGAATTGCGTGTCTGTCAATTGCGGTCTTTATTTACCGAAAAGTAAACGAGGTAAAAACTCTTCGAATCGTAGAGCAGACAAAAACAAAATTCTTGGCTAACATGAGCCATGAGATACGAACTCCTCTCAATGGAATTTCCGGCCTTTGCTATCTGATGCAGGAAAATCTGGACAATAAGGAGATACTATCTGAGTATCTGCAAAGAACAATTACCTCAACGACATTTTTAAAGGAAATCATTAATGATGTTCTAGATATGTCAAAAATCGAAAGCGGACAGATGGAGCTTATATGCCGTGATTTGGACTTAAATGAACTTTTATCTGAAGTTGAAAGTTTATTAGAAACACAGGCCGGAAATAAGCATATTGCGTTTTCGGTTGAATCTCAAGGCTTACTGCAAAATTGGATTATAGGAGATCAAATCCGTATCAAGCAAATTCTTATGAATATACTTGGCAATGCTATAAAATTCACACCGGAGGGTGGAGCGGTTATTTTAACTGTTACGCAGACACTGGGAAGCGGTGTTGTAAATACAAAATTTGTAATTAAGGATACAGGCTGCGGAATGAGTCAGGAATTTTTGGAGAAAATTTGGCAGCCCTTTGAGCAGGAGAACAGAACCATTTATAAAAATGGAACCGGGCTTGGAACAACAATCAGTAAGAACTTGGTAGAGAAAATGCAGGGAACTATATCTGTGGAAAGCAAGCCGGAGCAAGGAACTACATTTACCATTATAATTCCATTCCCGATTTCAAAGGAAACAGGCAATTCAAAGGAGCATAGTGTTCATGATACTGCAGTGGATATAAAAGGCAGCCATATTTTAGTTGTGGAAGATAATGAACTCAACAGAATGATTATAACCACGATTCTTGGAGAGCAGGGATGTATCCTTACAGAAGCCGTCAATGGAAAAGAAGCGGTGGATATTTTTGAGGCCAGTCCGGTGGGTTCTTTCGACTTGATTTTAATGGACGTACAAATGCCGGTAATGGACGGGTATGAAGCGACACGATGTATCCGGCGGAGCGTACATCCGGATGCTAAAAAAATTATAATCTTTGCGGTAACAGCCAACGCCTTTCAAGAAGACTTAGATAAAGCGCTTGAAGCGGGAATGAATGATGCCATTACAAAACCGCTGAATATAGCTAAAATGATAGAAAAGATCGGACACATAAGAATGGGGGAATCGTGATATGAAACAAAAGCTGTTATGTATGCTATTAGCTAGCGTTCTCCTCTTTACAATGGGAGGATGTCAGTCTTCTAAAAATGAAGAGCCTAAAACAATCACGCTTAAAATCGCGACGCCTCCAATTGGACTTGGTGAAGTACCGGGTGTAGGCGAAACAGAAATCAGCGAGATGTTGACACTGGCAGCAGAACGTTTCAATGCCCAATATACTGAATATGACGTTCATTTCGTAGTAAATCGTTATAACTACACGGATGAGAAGGAGCAGCTGATAGACAAAATCGGTACCGAGGATGCGGTGGATATTTTTTATGCCGGTTCATGGAACACCTCAGCTTGGGCGGACAATGGGTGGCTTGTTGCTCTGGATGATATTATTGATGACGGGCTGCGCGAAGATATAAATGAAACTATTTGGAATCAGAACACCTTTGACGGGCAGGTTTTTGTAATGCCTTATCAACAGCTGCAAAATACGCTGGCTGTCAACAAGACAATGATGGAGAAAGCAGGACTGGACGAATTTATTCCTGAACCGGATACTATTGCCCATTGGTCTACAGATGATTTCAATACAGTATTTGCAGGTTTACAGGCGTCTTTCACGGATGAGACAACATATGCTTTTATGATGTATGCCCTTAACAACCAGGGGGACAGCCACATTATGACTCTGCTCCAAGCTATGGGCGGCAGCCTGTATGACGAAAACGGACATTTTGCTGTGAATACCCCTGAAGGAATTGCGGCATTAACATGGCTCAAATCCTTGGATGAATATGGATATGTTCCTTATAATGCTGAAAATCTTGAATTTAGTGATTCCATAACGCTTTTTTATAACGGACAGATGGCGATTTGCATGTCCAATCTGACAAATCTTTGGGATTGCCGTAATCGTGGAATGGATGTGTTCCTGGTTAATTTTCCTAGCGAAGATGGAAATGGATATGCAACAACCAGCTCCAACGGCTTCTGTGTATTTGATAACGGAGATAATGATAAAATTCAGGTGGCGAAGGACTTTATCCGATATATTTACTCCGATGAAGAGTTAATGAAATACACATTGGGAACACTTCCGGTCAATCAGTCAGTGATGGATAAATATGAGGACGACATCTGGATGCTGAAAGCCTACAGTGAGAATAGCCAAAACCTGACCACCGTTGTTCGTCTTGACAATCTGAACTGGCAGGGAGTACGGGACGTATTCTATCTTAATATCCAGGATTTGCTCAGGGGAACGAAAACCCCGGCAGAGGTTGCCGCCTCTATAGATGAAACCTGCAACGCGGCGCTGGAGTTGGGACACAAGCATGATTAAAAAATATGTACCTCTCCCATTAGTGCAGATACTATAAGGCAGAGCTATTAAAGTTGTAAACAACTTGAAAGGAAAGTCGGTAATCGATATGAAACGAAATAGAAAAAAGGAAAAAGGCAACCAATGGGAGGTATCGTTCTCTCCGATAATCCGTTACAGCTTAATGTTTTGTGTGCTTGTTACAGTGTTTATTCTGGTCGGGGGAGGTTTGCTCTCTATAAACCGGATGAAATCCGATGCAGAGACTTCATTGAGAAGCAGTCAGGCACAGATATCACAACGGGTTACCGGTGCAATCGATCTGCTGGAATCTTTAGCAAGCTTAAAAGACTACTATGATCCAGAAATTCCTCCTATTGATAAAGTAAAAAAGCTGGATCAGCTGAGCCCATACTTTGGGTATATGATGATATGCTATGTTGATAAGGATATAATTGTCTATTCAGACGGCGCTGAGCCAGCCAGCCTCGCAAGCCGAGAATATATGCAGCAGTTGTTTGCTACAGGCCAGAGGCAGGTAACAGATAGCTTTGCGGCAGGCGCAGACGGTACAACTCTCAATTATACGGTGGCCGTTCCTCTGAAAGATCAGCAGGGAAATATTACAGGAGCTCTTTTTTGTGCCATATATTTTGATGAGGCTGTTCAAATTCTGGAGGAATCAGCGGGCAGCTTAAAAGCGGATGCAACCCTGATTGGCTCTAAGGGACAGATTATGTCCTCAACAGCGGGATTTGCTTACGGCGACTCTGTGATGGAGGCGCTGCGTGACGATACGCTTTTTGGCGTTACGTCAGACCAGCTTGAGGAGCTTATGCTTGCCGCACAGCCCGGTACATACTGGAGTATTCAAAACGGCAGTCTTTGCTATACTGCTTACCAACGTGTGGATAATACGAACTGGGATATACTGTGCACGGTTAAGCTTAAAACCGCCTTTTTTCAGGTGCTTCCATACCTGATTATTGTAGCCAGCATGACGATTCTTGCATGTGTTGTTTTGTTGATATTCATACGCAAATATATCGCTAAACAGATGGTGATTGTGGGAACTCTTATGAAATCAATGGAGGAACTAGAAAAACGAGTTTATCAAAGCGAACGGCCTGAGAATGTTGACTTCAAAGAAATACTGCGCCTGACCAGCGATGGCCTCTCTGATGGTTTAACAGGTGTGGTTACGCGAACCGTTTTCCTCAATAAAGCGGAGGCGCACCTAAAAAATGCTGATCCGGAAATGCTTAAGGCGCTGCTTTTTATTGATATGGATAACCTGAAGTATATCAATGATACATGTGGGCACGATGGCGGAGATATTGCACTAAAGAGTGTGGGATATATCCTTCGAGAGTATGAAAAGAAATATGACGGTGTGGTAGGCAGATACGGCGGCGATGAATTTGTACTGCTTCTGACCGCTCTTGATGACCAAAAAGAACTGCGCGCTGTATTAGACGGTTTAATACTGAGGCTTCAATCCAAGATTCAGTCCGGCGGCCAGAACATTCCGGTACAGTGCAGCATCGGCGTGTCTATTTATCAGCCGGGAATGAAGCTTGAACAGATGATTTCTGATGCAGATGAAGCACTCTATTATGTAAAACAGAATGGAAAGGGATACTACCACATCCACAAGAATTGAGGAATGGAATGAAAAAGAGAAGCAGACGTAAGATTTTCTTTTTTGCCGGTGTTATGCTGTTCATTTTTGCTGTAGTTTCATCTATTGGAATAGGTTTACGCAACGAGATGATCCGAATACGGCAGAGAGAAGCCGAGAACGTTTTATTTTATTACAATGAAAAAATTGTTCTGCAGCTACAGGGCACAATGAACGAGGCTAGTGCCCTGGCTCAGACCGCTCTTGTGACAGGCCAAGGCGATCCGGAATGGTTTAAGCGTGCGTCAGAGCCGCTTCTGGCAAGGGAAGAGGTATGCTTTGCCGGCCTCTTTCAGGGGGATAAACTGGTAAGCGCTCAGCCGGAAGACAAGTATGAAGAACTGATAGGGAGCGACCTTCAGGATTTCTCATATGCGTATACCTTAGCAAAAGTTGTTGGGGAGCTAGTCGTGGAAGGACCATGTATTTTGGATATTGACTTGGATCAGCCAAAAGTTTTTGTGTTCCTTCAGCCTGTTATGGATGGCGGAACCTATTTGGGAATGGCCGCTGTAGCCTTGGACTGGGAGTATGTATTGAGTCAGCTTGGGTTAGAAGAGTTATCTGATAAGGGATATGATTACGAGCTTTGGCGTGTGGAACCACAGGAAGGAGCCAAGGAAGTTATTGCCGGAACCGGAGAAAATGTAGATTTTTCTAATGCTAAAAAAATAATATTTTATCTGCCAAGCCAATGGAATCTAAGTATTCAACCCTCAGACGGTTGGTTTAGCCAATCTCAGAGAACGGGGCTTTCTCTGGCATGCCTGCTTCTGACCGGCCTGCTGATAGCTTTGGCTTATTTTATATGCCGGCGGTACCATTGTGAGCGTGACGTAAAAGCACTCAAAACAATTGACATTGCCACAGGTCTCTATAACCGCAGGGGCTTTACGGATAAATTGGAAAAATGGCTTTCCGATAACCACAATTCTGTTATGCTTTTCTACTTCGCTATGGAAGGCTATAGCAATGCGGCAAGACTTATTGGACCAAAACAGGAGGAGGCTTTCTTGAAAGGCATTTCCGGACACATGGAGGAGTATATTCACAGTCCGTTTTTTGCCGGATACTTGGGATCGGGTAATTTTCTTCTTGCTGTCATGGATAATATGAGTGAGCTTCAGCAGATGGAATTTGCAAAGGGAATGTCTTTGGAGATGATGCTGAAGGTTCGTATCAACAATGAAAAGAACTTCCTTTTACCACATTATCGATGTAAAAAATGTCAGCCTGGAAATGGACACGCTGATGAGGAAATCGAAACGCTTATTCAAGCCTACTATGCAAAGATCATGCAGGAGTCCCCGGTACGAATGATGCGTGAGAAATGTGAACAGCTTATTGAAGGAAAAGACGATGTCGTATTTGACGAGTATACCGATTTTGAGATGACAGAGCTTTCAAAGACATTCAATCGTTACCGTAAACAGGTGGAACAGCTGGCTTACTTTGATCCGGTATTTAATGTTGGAAACCGTCCAAAATACCTCAGAGATACTGATATGCTGATTTCTTACGACCACAAGAGACGGTTCAGCCTTTTCTGTGCAGATATTTGCGGTTTCAGCCAGTATAACGAGCTGTTTAATGCTGATATAGGAGACGAGATTATCCATGAGATGCTGCGGCGCCTTGCTAGGCCGTTTGGATCGTATCTGTACCGTATAAACGGCGATGTGTTTCTGGGAGTATCATTGTCAGAAGAGAATCCGGAGGTGTTTGCGAAACGCCTCCAGAAATTATTGACAACTCCTGTAACAGTGGGCAATTTCACCATTCCTCTGCAGGTTCGTCTTGTATCCTGCTGCTATCCTTCCCATGGAAGTACGCCTAGTGAGCTGCTTGAGCGGATTCAGTCAGCTATGAACTTTTCCAAGGCATCTGGTACAAATATTGTTATTTATAACGATGTTCTGGATGAATTGCTTCGTACAGAAGCTGATATACTACATCGTCTTAATGATGCAATTGAGCAAAATACTTTAGAGGTGTGGTATCAGCCTTTAATGTACATGCCAACAGGACATTATGAATCAGCAGAAGCGCTTGTCCGTCTTCCCAATGGAAAGGGAGGGTATTTTTCAGCCGGACAGGTTATATCACTTGCTGAGCGAAATGGAATAGTGGAAGCGCTTGGAGATTATGTGTTGAGTCATTCATGCTCTTTCATGAAAGAATATGGTGATTTACTGGGGCTGCGGCGTATAGGCATCAACCTTTCTGTACAGCAGCTTTTGGTTGGGAACAGCGCGGAGCATCTGCTGAAGATGATTTCTGACACAGGTGTTGACCCGAATCGGATCACCTTGGAAATTACCGAGAGCATTTTGATTCAGTCTATTGACCATGCGGCTGAGACACTTAATCAGCTGCGCCAAACGGGCATTCACATAGCTCTGGACGATTTTGGTGTGGGTTACAGCAGTTTAAATTATTTATCAAATCTGCCGGTAGATATCATTAAGATTGACCGTTCTCTTACGACACAGATTTTGACCAGTGAAAAGCAGTATGTACTGCTGAAATCTATTGTAGACATGTCCTTAGTCAATGGGCTTACTGTTGTTGCTGAAGGGGTTGAAAGTGAAGCGGAGCAAAAGATTATTGCTTCTTCAGGTGTGCAGTTTATACAGGGGTATTACTATGCACATCCTATGCAGAAAGAGGAATTAGTTCGGTTTTTGAGAGGAAAATAATCTTATATATCATAATTAGTACGTTGACAAGGCTCATTGTATCATCGTTAATTCTCTTGTCTTTAAAACCTGTATGTGTATAATATATATTGAGGTACCAAGAAAAGCTTTGAAAAAGTGAAGCAGAATAGTACGAAAGGCAAAGACAGGTTAAAATTACTATATGATGATGTATGAGAGAGTTTATCAAATTATAAAGAATAAAATTGAATGCGGGTTACTGCCTGTGGGATCAAGCCTTCCGTCCCGGAGCAATTTGTGCGAGGAGTTTGGAACTTCTGAAAAAACCATCAGACGTGCATTAAAGCTGCTGGAGGATAATGGTTTAATAGAGACACAGCAAAGAGTACGGCCTGTTGTGCGATATACGCTTTATAGGGATACACATATAAGCACACTTGAGCCGGATAAAATAGATACAACAATTACAAGGGATGTGCTTAAAGCCGGCGCAATATTGTGTTATCCATTGATTCAAAATGGAATTTCTCTTTGCTGTAAAGAGGACCTGAAAATACCCCATAGAATTATGGATAATATGTCAATCGAGAATGCAGATGAGTTTTGGAAATTATCAAAACTCTTTTGGAGATTTTTTGTCGCAAGAAATGAAAATGATTTGAGTTTCCGGGTAGCCCGCAACATGGGACTTTCTGACATAAGGCCGCTGCGGGATGGGATTGAAAGCAGAACTAGGTATTATCAGCAGCTGCAGGAGTTTATGGGAGTTATAGAAAACGGGGGTATTCCTGAAAGCGTTCCTTTTGATGATATGTCTATGTTATATGGACTCACATGCGGGACACAGCCTTCATTTAATGCTCCTTCTGATTCCACAGTAATACTTGGAAGGAAACATTTAGAAAAACTTTTGTCAGATGCCGAGGTCAGATATGCCGCAGTGTATATGGACCTTCTGGGACTGATTGCAGCGGGACGATACAAAGTGGGAGATAAACTCCCTTCTCACAAAGAACTTCAGGAAATATATCATGTCAGCGTGGATACAACTCGAAAAGCAATACAACTGATGCAGGAATGGGGCGTAGTAAAAACGGTAAGAGGAAATGGAATTTTCGTAGTAATGGATTTGGCCGAACTACAGAAAATTCAAATACCCTCATATCTAATTGCAAATCAGGTCAGGCGCTATCTTGACAGTTTAGAATTATTGGCTTTAACCATTGAAGGGACAGCAGCTTGTGCCGCTTCGCACATTACACGGGAAAAAATTCAAGAGGCAAAAACTAAAATACAGCGGCTTTGGAATGAAGAGTACATATATGGGCGTACCCCTGCTGTGCTTTTGGATCTTATAATCGAGCATACAGAGATTGATGCGCTTAATGCGGTATATACGCTCCTGCAGAGAAATCTTAGGATTGGACGCAGTATTCCTGGCTTGCTAAATACAGACAAGACCATTATGAACTGTAAAATTCACGAACAATGTGTAGAGGCGATAGACCTTCTGTATATGGGAAAGCATGAGGCATTTTCTAAAAAGTCGGCTGAAGCATTTCAGAGTATATATCATTTGGTAATTATGGAATGTAAAAAACTTGGCTGCTATGAGGCCGCAATGGGAGCCTATGACGGGAGCGCTTTGTGGAAATAAAACTTAACTGTATAATCAACATGAAAAACAGCCAGGAGATTAGCTCTCTTGGCTGTTGGTGTTTTTAAATATAAAAAGTTCCATATGAATGTAATTTATTAATAAGGCGAGCTGCTGGAAAGATACTCAAGTTGATTTGCCGCCGCTTGTAATCAAACAAATGTCCAGAAGCGAAGGGGATGACTCGCTCTAGTTGTACTTCTCCAGCATCCGCTGTAGCATACCAGCAAGTTCGGCGCGGGTCGCTCCGGCTTTGGGGTTGAGCTTGCCTCCGTTCCCATGGATGATACCAGAGCCGCATGCCCACTGTACGGCCTCACGTGCCCAGGCAGAAATGTCTCCTGAGTCGGTATAGGACATTAGATCATCCCTCTGTGATACATCCCATTCTTTATATTGGGCGTATCTGTAGAGGATTGTCGCAAGCTGCTCGCGAGTGACGGAATCGGCGGGGCCGAAGATGGGAACCTTGTAGCCGTCGTATCCGTCCACCAGTCCGGCTCCCGCTGCCCAGATCACGCCGTCCGTGTACCATTGGCCGGCGCGCACATCGGCAAAGGGATTTAGCTCCGTCACATCCGGGGAGCCTTCCAGACGGTAGAGAATTGTCGGGGGCTGAGCCCGCGTTACAGCCTGATTGGGGGCAAAGGAGGTCGTTGTTGTGCCATTCATCAGACCCTGTTGATAGACATACATCACAGCCGGATAAAACCAGTCCGTTTTCTTAACGTCCGTAAAGGGATTTTCAACGATGGGAGCGGATAGAGACTCCAAGGTGTAAACGTCGTTCAGCACCGTAAAAGTGGAAAGTACGTCTACCTTAACCTCAACATAGCCGCCCGATACCTTGACGTTGGTAAGGATGGGCTTGCCATTGATACATTGTGCCACGGTTAGGGTTTGCCCGTCCCGTCCCTCCACAGGTAGGTAAACGGTCACGTTCCCAAGAAAAGTACGGGAGAGGGAAACGTCATAAACCGAGAGCACCAGCCCGTCCTTTTGCGCCTTGCGTAAAAGATCACAGTCAGTGTCCGCATCTGTGTGGAGCCCGCCCGCTATCACGGTGAGAGCAGCGGACTCGTGGATAGATTTACCCTCCACCTTTACGCCGGTATTGATGTCAACCAGCGTTCGGCTATCATAACTGGAACTTGACAAGCTTCTGCTTGGACTAGAGCCGCCCCCAGATGAATTGCCGTCTCCGGTGTTAGTGAGCTTTTTAGTCGCAGGGAAAACCGCCGTGACGGTACCGCTGCCCGCGGCATTGGTAACGCCGTCCGGTTTTGTCCCGGCCACAGTAAAGAAGTCCTTCTCCACGCCGGTAAAGGTATAGCCAGTCTTAGGCGTCAGGGTGATAGTGGCAGTATATTCCGTATCATCGGCAAATTTGCCGTCTATAATCGCCGGACTCCACGTAACTGTGCCGGTGTACTGATCCGTTTCGGTGACAGCCGTCACGGGAACCGCGCCACGGGTTGGGGCAGTCACACCCTCAATCGCTGCGATTGTGATCGGGAGCGCCGCCCGCGGTATGGTGATGGTATAGGTTCGTTTATCCGTATCATCATTTTTTACATGGACTTCAATTACATTA
This sequence comes from uncultured Lachnospiraceae bacterium, assembly GCA_900549995.1. GTDB lineage: Bacteria > Bacillota > Clostridia > Lachnospirales > Lachnospiraceae > UMGS1251. The sequence continues at coordinate 12,496 of URQQ01000091.1, forward strand.
TCCTTGTCGGGCTCCAGAGCAATCGTATCCGACGCGGCGCCGCTGCCAACGCTTTTCCCATTTACAAAGATGGATTCCGTGTTGTGAGCGGTGGGGGTGACAGTTACGGTTTCCAAATCCTCGGCGCCTTTAAGGGTATAAGCCTCCGTCCCTGGAAAGAAAGTAGGTGAAAGAGGAGCGCCGCTGACGGTCAGTTTATCCAGGGCCGCTCCGTATACTACCCGGTTCTCCGGCCATTTGTTATCTGCTGTGTATCCACTGGCTCCATAGGGCACAAAAATGATAATATTGCAGCGTTCAAAAGCAAAGTTACCTAACGTCGGCGCCGTGGAGATTGGGATGTCCAGCGAGGTCAGGCTGATACAGCCGTTAAACGCAGCATAATCGATAGAGGTCACACCGCTGGGGAGCTTAGTCAGCGCAAGTTTGGAGCAGCCGTTAAACGTATAGTTTTTTATAGAGGTAACCCCGTCTGGGAGCTCAGTCAGCGCGAGTTTGGAGCAGCCGGAAAACGCAGAGTACCCGATAGAGGTAACCCCGTCTGGGAGCTCAGTCAGCGCGAGTTTGGAGCAGCCTTGAAACGCAGAGTCTCCGATAGAGGTCACGCCGCTGGGGAGCTGGGTCAGCTCAATGTTTTTACAGCCGAAAAACGCATAGCCTTCGATAGAGGTCACACCGCTGGGGAGTTCAGTCAGCGCAAGATTGGTGCAGTTCCGAAACGCAGCGTACCCAATATCAGTTACATCGCTGGGGAGCTCCTTAAGCGCAAGATTGGTACAGTCTTGAAATGCAGAAGTCCCAATAGACTTCACACCATCGGGGAGCTCAGTCAGCTCAATGTTTTTACAGCCGTAAAACACCTTATTCTCAATAGAAGTCAAACCACTGGGGAGTTCGGTCAGCACAATGCTGGAGCAGCCGTAAAATGCAGCGTCACCGATAGAGGTAACCCCGTCGGGGAGCTCGGTCAGCGCAATGTTGGTGCAGTTCTTAAACGCACCGCTACCAATAGATTTCACCCCATCGGGGAGTTTAGTCAGCGTGATGTTGGTGCAGCCTAAAAACGTAGAGCTTTCGATGGATTCCAAACCGCTGGGAAGTTCAGCCAGCGCAATGTTGGCGCATTTCCAGAACGCAGATGTTCCAATAGATTTCAAACCGCTGGGAAGCTCGGTCAGCGCTAGTTTAGCGCAGTCTAAAAACGCAGAGTTTCCGATAGATTTCAAACCGCTGGGAAGTTTAGTCAGCTCAATGTTTTCGCAGTCGTAAAATGCAGATTTTCCGATAGAGGTCAAATCATCGGGGAGCGTGACTTCATTAAGGTTTTTGCAGCCGGAAAATGCAGAGTCTCCGATAGAGGTCACGCCGCTCTCCAACACAGCGTTGGTCACGGCTGTTTTATCTATGTGATTTCTCCATGCCGTTGTACCGTCGTTGCTGGAAACCGTCAGCGTACCGTCATCCGGATTAAAGGAATAGCCGCTGCCGGCGATGGGCTCGGCATAAGGCGTAGGGACGGTAAACGGCATAATCGCTTCATTTGTCTCCGGGTTCTTGACATTTTGTTCAAAAGTGTCCGGCACGGAACGGCTGTTTTGTTGGGAACACAATTCGCAGGTATGCGTGCAGGCGCTTCCCGGCACAGCCTCCGCATATCCGCAGGTATCGTCATGCTCCCCGCGCTCATGGGGGCAGTCCAGCGCATAACACTCCTGAGTGTGTTCATGGCTGGCGAGTGCGTCGCTGTCCGTGGTGGTATTTATCTCCTCAACGTCATAGCTGCAGATCAGCTTGTCCGTGTAACAGTCTGCCGTATGCTGGCATGGCTGGCCTGGTTTTTCCTCCCTGTACCCGCAATCGGCTGTATGCACAGGGTGGTTTTCACAGGGCGGTCCATCCTTGGCGGCAAAAACCGCCGTTGGTATGGTGGTCATCAGCACCGACGCGCATAGCGCCAAGGCCAGTATTTGTTTCAATTTCATTTCTTAAATCCTCCTGTCACTTTTTCTTTTTTACGAGAGACCTTCTCCGTAGGCGTTCCAGGTTGCATACAACCTGGAACGAGCGTGATATAATAATTATGTATATCAAAACGCCTGTATATCAGAGACTTTTCCCGCTGAAAACCACTGTTCCAGGTTGTATAGTATCTGGAACGGGGATTTCAAAGACCCAGCCGCTCCTGCCGGCATTTACGAAAAAAAGAGGTAGGAGCCATGCCAGCCGCCCGCGCCCCCTGACGCACCGAAAGCCGCCCGGCCTCATAATCCAGTCGAGCTGCCTCGAAATCTGGAGTAGGCGGTGTCCGACTCGGCCCGAAGGTCACGCCACGTGCCTTTGCTGCCGCTATACCCTCCGCTTGCCGCTGGCGGGTGTTCTCCCGCTCCGTCTGCGCCACATAGGAGAGAATTTGCAAAACAAGGTCAGCAATAAACGTCCCGGTCAGGTCACGACCCTGTGAGCGGGTGTCCAATAGGGGCATATCCAGAATGAGAATGTCGGCGGCCTTTTCTTTCGTAATACGCCGCCATTCCTCCAAAATTTCCTCATAGTCCCGGCCCAGACGATCAATACTTTTGACAATCAGCAGATCGCCGGGGCGGAGCCGCTTCACCAGCCCACGCCATTTGGGACGGTTGAAGTCTTTGCCGCTTTCTTTCTCAACATATAAGTTACTCGGAGGGATGCTTTGCCCCTCCAGCGCGGCAAGCTGCCTCGCCTCGTTCTGTTCGCGGGTGGAAACCCGCACATAACCAAATCTCTGCATGGAAAAACCTCCGTTTTTGTGATTTACGG
>URQQ01000092.1 GCA_900549995.1 uncultured Lachnospiraceae bacterium
ACATAATCTGGCCGCTCCGGGCGTTCGTCTCTCCGAAGATCGCTCTTGCAATCTCTGACCTTCCCGCACCGACAAGTCCATACATTCCCAGAATCTGGCCTGGCTTTAATGTAAATGATATGTCCTCGTAGACCGGTGGATACGTAAGCCCTTTCACCTCAAGGATCGGCTCGCTCCCATATTCTCTCGCCTCATATACGCTCATATTGACCGTACGCCCCGACATCGCGGTGATGATCGTAGCCTCGCTTGCCTCTTTCGGAGACAGTGTGCCTGTCAGACATCCGTCACGCAGTACAATGATATTATCTGAGATTCTTAAAATCTCAGGAATCCTGTGGCTGATGTACATGATGCTGACACCCTTTGCCTTCAAATCTGCTATAATTTCAAATAACTTTTCAGACTCACCATGACTTAAAATAGAAGTCGGTTCATCCAGAATCAAAACTTTGCATTTCTTATAAATTCCTCTTGCAATCAGTACAAGCTGCTGGTTCCCGATGGATAATTCACTCATCGTCAAGTGCAGTATGTCTCCTGACAGCCCCACCAGTTTCAGTGCTTCCACTGCTTCCTGGTACATCTTCGTCCACTGGATGGTTTTGCTTTTGCTTACAACTTCATTTCCCATGAATATATTTTCAAGCACTGACATATCCGCGAAAATGTTTGGTTCCTGATATACTATGGAAATTCCCTGTTTCACCGCATCCAGCGGGCTGTTGATGTTCAGTTTCTTTCCCTGGAAATATATCTCACCGCTGTCGTTTTTCAGTGCCCCGGCGATAATTTTCATCAGTGTCGATTTGCCTGCGCCGTTCTCACCTATGACCGACAGCACTTCTCCCTTCTTCAGTTCAAAGCTTACATTCTGCAGTGCCTTGACACCGCCGAATGATTTGCTGATTGCCTCTGCTTTTAAGATGATCTCTTCTGCCAATCTTTCCATCTCCTTCCTGTAAAAAAAGAAAAGCATATCCATAATCTCCCATATGAATATACTTTTCCGCCTGTTTTGCCGTAATCTTTGACTACGTCAGGACAATTCTCCGCAAGTATGCCGAAAACCCCCTTCTTGTGATCCTAAGACCTGTCTTAGAAATCGTAGTCTTCCACATTATCTTCCGTGATGACAAGCGGCTCTCCTAATAACAGGATTTTGTTCTCTGCATCCCATTTGACCGGGTTCTCAATTCCTTCTACTTTATTTTCCGGTTCAAATTCTTTGCCTTCTGCTGCCATCTTGCCGGCCCATACAGTCAGATATCCCAGTTCGTATGCATCCCAGAGAATGGACTCTTTCATGACGCCTGACTTGATGAAAGGTTCTACTGTCGCCGGGGATCCGTAACCGATCACTGCGACTTCTCCTGCTTTGCCTTCCTGCTGTACTGCCTGGGCAACGCCTGGAATTGTGGAGGATGCAACTGCAACAAGCCCTTTCAGATCCGGATATCTTGTCATCAGTTCCTGTGCCTGCTTTAATGCCTGCTCGCTGCTTCCGCCCTGTGTATAACGAATGTCCACAATATTGATCTCCGGATAATTCTCTTCCTGCTCTTTCTGCATATAGGAAATCCATGAGTTCAGATTAGTTGCTGTGGATTCTCCTGATACGATGCCAATCTCACCTTTGCCGCCGATCTGGTCTGCGAGATGTTTCATTAATGTTCTTCCAAGATCTTCATCCAAAGCCTGTGCGACGTAGAACTCACGGGCACTGTCTGGCGCATCCGAGTCTGTTGTATAGGTTTTAATCCCGGCTTTTTCTGCCTTTTCGATATACGGGTTCGTCGAAGAACTGTCAAGAACTGATAAAGACATTGCATCTACTCCCTGCTTGATCAGGCTGTCCATAATCTTCACCTGCTCAGCCGCACTCGCCTGTGTTGCCCCAGTATACATAAACTCTACGCCCAGATCTTCCGCCGCTTTCTTGCCGCCCTGCTCCATCGCTGAAAAATAAGGAATACCGATCAGCTGCGGGATAAATGCAATCTTTAACTTGTCACCTTCTTCTTTTTTTGTGTCCTCTGTTTTGGATGCCGTATCAGCCTTGCTGTCTTTTTTTCCTGATCCCGAGCACCCCGCCAATAAACCTGCTGTCATTGTTGCAGCCAATAAAACTGACATCATTTTTACCCATTTTTTCTTCATAATCTCATTTCCTCCTTTTCTTTTCCTTGCAGTTACGCTTGGCAAACCGTTTTACCAAAATAATAAAAAATTAAAATGCTCTTCGCATTTGGTATATTTTGATATTACTCTTATTTTTGTTCATAGTCAATTAGTACAATATATTAATATTTTTTATTTGTTTTTATGCAATATGTATTATTTTGATTTTTTTATTGTCATATTCTACAATCTGCGTTTTGATTTTTATACAATATCACGGGTCATTTTTATTTTAAGGTAAAACGGTTTATAAGTTTTCTTTCCACTAATTTTATGGTTCTGAGAATAGAATTAAAGAATGTACCAAGGCACATTCTCGTGCCCGGCACGGTCGCCTGCGACATATTACATCTTCGCGCGAGCGCGCTTCCCCCGGAGAGTCTTTAATATAGGATTACAGTGTCAAAAGTCTTTCCCCATTTCATGCTCGCATGAAGGTGGGGATAGGACTTTATGACACGCCCTACAATGAGGATGAAGTGGTGCTTTTGCACCATGAGAATCCGAATTGTAGGAGGATTGTGGGAGTGCGGAGCACGAAACAATCCGTGTAATCACGATTAGGGTGTTTTGACACCCTAATCAATATAGGGAACAAATTTTCTATATGAAAAAAAGTATCAGTCCTAAAACTGACACTTCTTTTCAAGCTCTATACAAATATACAATCTGCTACTCTGTAATCTTCACGAATTTGTCTCTCCCCTGCCCACATACCGGACATACGAAATCATCAGGCAATGGATCCTGGTCTGTCACATACCCGCACACAGTACAGCGGTAACCCTTAGATGGTTCTGCCACATAACTGGAAGCTTTCGGAGGAGTCACACCCTTCTTGATCACATGATAGTACGCATACGTCATAGATTCACTGTCATCGATAATTTCCGCATCTTCCACTTCTGCCAGGAAGATAATATGGCTTCCCGCATCCATCTGATTCACAACCTTACAGCTAAACCTGGCCGTTACCTGTTCGCTCACATAAGGAATCCCATTCTTGTCCACATTCGTCTGGAATCCGTCAAACTTATCCGTGTCTTTACTGCACTTAAATCCAAATGTTCCAATCAGATCCATTGTTGCCGTCTGCGCCAGAGAAACTCCCGTAAAATATCCTGACTCCAGAATCATCTGCGTCGTATAGTTCTCCTTATTAATCGTGACCGCAACCTGAAGCGGAGAAGACGTTGCCTGCGCCAGCGTATTTACCACACACCCCGCAGCCTTATCCCCATTCTTCGTGGAAATCAGATACAACCCATAACTTAATTTTTGAAATGCTTTACTATCCATGTGAATTCTCCTTTTCATATGCTTTCTAAATATCGATAATAATTACTGTTATTGTTAATATATTCCTGTTTCCGCAATATGTCAATATATTTTATGATATTTGTAAAAAAATATGCAATTTGGGACGTAATCCTTTTCAATTGGATTACGTCCCAAACTGCGTTTTAACCTGTCCCCAAATGCAATCTGACCTGTCCCTAAATGAATGTATCTGTCAATCTTCCATCTAATCAGCAAATCTGATTCTGTCAATCAGGCTCTCTTTTTTCAAGTTTTTCGAAAGTATTGCGGTCAGTAAAAGCTGTGCCGTAAGTATTACAACTATAAGAATGACAGTAGGTATCATTGGATAGTGGTATGTCTTAATTGCGAACATTCCGTTATTTTTACCATACAAAAATGCCGCGTATCCGGCCAGGTTTCCGAAAATCAGTGACAGGATTACCGTTCCTGCCGTATAGTATAATCCTTCCATCTGAAGCATTTTCAATAGTTGCCGATCAGAAAGTCCGATCGCCTGGAGCATTCCAAGTTCTCTCCTTCTTGCGTAAACGCTGTTGATCATCGTATTCACCAGATTCAAAATACCGATCAATCCAAAGATAACAAGCAACGCATAGCAGGCACCTCCAATCAGTATGATCGAATTTTTTCCTGTTTTCAATTCCTCCTGGTAAGTTCTCAGTTCCAGAAACTCATTGCTATCTGCAAGTGCCTGCAGCGACTCAGTGACAGCCGGAACCTTATCCGTATCGGCATAAATGGTAAATGCATATGTTGAGTCTGAGTGAAACATTGATTTCATCATTTGCTCACTCATGACAAACCCAGTCCCGCCATACAATCCTCTTGGAGGATCTACCACCGCGGCAATGGTAAATACTTTCGTCACAATTTCTTCTCCATCCTGTATATCCAGATGAATTTCATCTCCTGCACGAAGTTTCGGCTCTCCAAACTGATAAATCCATCCATTGGTCAGTAATATACGATCCTCCTGCATTAGATCTTGTTCTGTAAAATTGCCGTCAATGGTATATTTTTTCATTTCCGCCAGAGCTTCCTCATTAACACCGGCAATTTCTGTCATACATTTTTCTCCGTCTTCCAGCACCTCATGGAGATTGACACTTAGCTCATATCTTTTTTCAAGAGTCTTCACACCATCTATTTCAAGAATTGTATCTTCCATCTCCTGTGTAAGCGGATTGTTCATCTGAATTCGATTCCTCTCTCTTTCCGGATGCAGCTCATCTCCTCTCGATGAATCTAGTGAAATCTGAAAATCTCCGTACATTACCTCCCTCGCCATCACTTCAGGATCCATACAATTCACCATGGTAGCTATCGCGATAAAAAATATACCCGTACATGCAAGCGTAAGAATTGTGACAAATGTTCTTTTTTTATTTCTGGATAAATTAGATATTGTAAGTTTTCTGACATTTAATTCCTGATAACCTTTTCGGTCTTTTTTTCTCTTTTTCTCCTCACCATTAAAACGGATCGCTTCAACCGGTGAAATTCTGCTTGCTGCTTTCATCGGCTTCAGCAGCGAAATATAGACTGCGATAAGAACAATCATAAGGCCCAGAAGCAGAATCCATGGTTTTATAATTGCTGCCTCATGATTTTTCACCACTTCTTTTACTGCGGTCACATACTCATGCCCTCTGGTGTCGAATTCTCCGCCTTTCCCGGTCAGCAGCAGATAGATACATCCATATCCAGCCAATGCACCTGCCAGAACTCCAATTGGCGACGCAATCCCTGCAACAAGAAATCCCTCGCGGAAGACAAGTCTGCGAATCTGTTTTTTCGTTGCTCCCATCGCACGTAATTTGCCATATTCCTGTACTTTGTCAATCATAGACACATAATAAATACTGTATATTGTGATGATTCCTGCCAGAAAAATGACTGCCATAATACCAGCAATTCCCGCATAAAGTTCTGTATCCACATAGTTGGAGTACAAATATGACTTATTACTCATCAGGTCACTTTCATTCAGTCCATATTCATCGGCAAGCAGCTTCATCTGGCTCTCTACTTTATCCGTCGTCATAAATCCGTCGTCTGCAACCTGCACATAGACTCTGTAATTGCGAAGATTCTCTGGAATCTCCTCTTCCATGAACGCTCTGGAGACAAACCCGGCATAAGATTTATTTTTTATAGTCTCTGCAGCATCCTCAGTCATCCCGGTAATTGTAAATGTCCGCTCCTTTCGGTCACTCAGGCCATCCGCTCCATCCGTATAGTAAGGCAGAGTTACCCGGTCTCCCACTTTGGCATTGATTCCCATCGCCTTAAGACTTCCTTCCGAAAGCACAACTTCATCCGCTTTCACCGGCATTTTACCAGACTTTAACTGATTTTTATTCATTTCCAATGTCGGTTCATCACAGTAAAGCAACGTGATATCCGCCTTATCACAATCGAGGTATGCAATATCTCCACGCAGGCCCACCGCTTTGAAGCGATCATCCTTTTCCATTTCTTCCGCCTGCTGATTGTTGATCCCCCTGTACATTCCATGAAATGTTGGATAGATATTGTTTGTAACTGCAAATTCCACAGATGCTGCTCCTATTCCAATGGTAGGCACAATGGTTAATAAAAATGCAGTAAGGGAAATGGCAATTCCAATCAGGATATTACGGCTCTTATTTTTTCTGAAATTCGCCATTGCTGTCATCGTAATTGCGTTCATTTACCTCACCACCTTACCATCTTCAATCACAAGAACCCGGTCAGCCATCTGGGCAATTGTCTCATCATGCGTGATCATGATCAGTGTCTGCCCGTATTTTGTAACACAAGATTTTAACATGGAAATCACTTCCATCTCCGTCTTAGAGTCAAGATTCCCGGTAGGCTCATCCGCCAGAATCATTGCCGGCTTTGATGCAAGCGCTCTCGCAATCGCCACCCTCTGCTGCTGGCCTCCCGATAGTTTACTCGGAAGTACTCCAAGTTTGTCTTCCATTCCAATACTTTTCACAATATCCATCACAAACTTACGGTTCACTTTTCTGCCGTCAAGACCGATCGGAAGTACGATATTCTCCCATACATTCAAAGCCGGCATCAGATTATAGCTCTGGAAAATAAAACCGATTTTCCGCCTTCTGAAAACCGCAAGCTCCTCATCTTTCAGTGCAAAAATATCCTTCCCCTCAATCAACACCTGCCCCGAATCCGGCCGGTCAAGTCCTCCAAGCATATGAAGAAGCGTGCTCTTCCCAGATCCCGACCGCCCCACAATCGCCGTAAACTCCCCATGCTGTATCTGAAGATCTGTATGGTCAATCGCCTTCACAAGACCCTCACCCGAACCATAATACTTTACCAAATCCCTCGTCTCTACTATTGATTTCATATAATCAATCCTCCCATTTATCAAGATAAATCCTTCCTTTGTTTAGATTCATACTACCACAGCAACCTTACAACATACTTTCACGAAGAATAACAGTTTTGTAAGAAAACGCAGTTGGGGACGTAATCTTTTTCAATTAGATTACGTCCCCAACTGTAAACTGACCTGTCCCCAAATGCAGATAGACCTGTCCCCTATCGAAAATATATACAAATCAGAGCTTGATATTAATAGAAAACAACTCCTTTATTAGTTATTTTCACAACACGTTTCAAAAAGGGACAGGTCAGTTTGCACTTAGGGACAGGTCTAACCTTAAAAGGGGACGTATTCCTCTTCAATTAGATTACGTCCCCAATTGCTTTTTTCTAACACCATCTGAAAAATGGTCCCTCTTTCTTTTCCCGGAATCGCTCTTACATTCCCGCCTTGTTCTTCCAGGATTCTCCTGACGAGGTAAAGGCCTACCCCGGAACCTTCTGTTTCATTCACCCGGCTGGTTTTTATTCTGTAAAACCGCTTGAAAATATTCTGGTATTCAGACTTTGGAATCCCTATCCCCTGGTCTTCAATTTCTATGACCACATAGGTGATCTGTGGCACAACTCTGATTTCTATACTCTGGCCTGGGTCGGAATATTTCACGGCATTATCAAGTACATTGACAAATGCTTCTCCTGTCCATTTCGGATCATGGGGAATCATCATGTCTTCAAACGGCTTCAGTTCTATCTCTATCTTTTTATCAAATGCTTTCATATAGAGGCTGTTTACCGCCTTTACAATTGTTTCTTTCAAGCTTGCCTCTACCGGACATATCTGAATAAGATCTGCTTCTAATCTGGAAAGATTCGTCAGTGAATCCAACAGATTGTCCATTTTTTTCACTTCCTTATGAGCCCTTTCCAAGAATTCTTCTTTTTCACTCTCGCCTACCTGATCGTCATTGATCAGTTCAAAACTCATTTTCAATGCAGAGAGGGGTGTTTTCAGCTGATGAGAAATATCCGTCACAAGTGCCTTCGTATTTTCTTTTTCATCAACCATCTGTTCTTTCATCAAGTCAAATGTCCTTCCGAGATTCTCAAGCTGTCCCAAAAGCTGTGAGTGTATCCCTTCTTTTAAAGCTCCTTTGGAAATTTGATACTTATAATTTCCATCCTCAAACTCACTCATATATGTTTCCAACATTTCAAAACTTTTGTAAACTCTTCTGTACCGCATGTAATTCAGCGCGCCTCCCATGATGACTGCCACTGCAAATCCGCACATAAGCGTTTGAAAATTCAGCATACCCTTTTCCAGCATAATAAACACAGCTAAAAAGAAAGCAAGAATGAAAATACTCTCCTGGATAAGGTTTCTTTTCAGATCCTTCTCAAGCCATATGTATCCCCGTTCCCGCTTTTTTATCACTTCTTCGATACTTCTGCTGTCCATATATAACCGATTCCTCTCACATTTTTGATATACTCCTCAGATGCAGTACCCTCTGAAAGTTTCCCTCTCAGCCGGCTGATATTCACAGCAACCGTATTCTCACCTACAAACTGACCCTCAATATCCCATACCGCATCCAGAATCTGCTCTTTCGAGACGATCTGCCTCGCATGCTCCATCAGATATATCAGTATCTGCAGCTCTTTCTTGCTAAACTGCAGTTCCTCTTTCCCACGGTACACCTTCATTTCCTTTAAATGCACTGTAATCTCACCGGATCTGATTTCTTCCTCATTCTCAGTATTGATCCTTCGCATATATGCGTTTACCTTGGAAATCAGAACCATCAGACTAAACGGTTTCGTTATATAGTCATCTGCACCGGCATCATATCCATTTACAATCTCGAACTCCTGATCCAGAGCCGTCAGGAAAATGATAAACACATTGCTGTGGCGGCGGATTTCCCGGCAAAATTCCATCCCATCACCATCATCCATCGTAATATCACTGATAATCAAATCCACATCATACTGCTCCCAAAGACTGAATGCCTCCGTAACCCCATAGGCAGAATATACCCTATAGCCTTCCTTTTCAAGCTTCAGACTGATTCCTCGGTTCAGGCTCTCGTCATCCTCAAGCAACAAAATAGTTTTCATAAAACCTCCTAATACTGCAATTTGGGACGTAATCTTTTTCAATTGGATTACGTCCCCAATTGCAGTTTGACCTGTCCCCAAATGACTTTTGTCTTTTACAGGCGGAACATTTTTCTCGCATTTTCTTCTGTTTGTCTCACAACTTCATCGTATTCCAGATTTTTAATTTTGGCAATTGTCTCTGCCACAAAGACCAAATTTAATGAGCTGTTACGTTTTCCCCGGTTTGGTTCTGGCGCGAGGTAGGGACAGTCTGTTTCCAGCAGTATGGAAGTGATAGGAGTTTCTTCCACTGTCTCTTTTAATTTCTTACTGTTTTTAAAGGTCACAACTCCCCCGACACCGATATAGAATCCCATTTTCACGTATTCCCTGGCCATCTCTGGAGAATAAGAGTAGCAGTGAATCACTCCGTCAAGGCCTTTTGCATGGGTTTTCATAATCTCCATTGTGTCTGCTGCCGCATCCCGGCTGTGTATGATGACCGGAAGATCCAGTTCTCTTGCGAGTTCCAGCTGTTTTATAAACCATTTTTTCTGTGTTTCCCTTGGCTCATTATCCCAATAATAATCGAGTCCGATCTCTCCGACCGCAGCCACCTTTTCCTTCCTGCACTGCTCTCTGAGCCACTGGTAAGATTCCTCATTCAGTGCTCCCACCTCATCCGGGTGTACTCCAAGCGCAGCATATACAAACGGGTACTTCTCCGTCAACGCAAGTGTAGACCCGCAGGATTCCAGCGATGCCCCCACGTTAACAATTGTCCCTATTCCATTTTTATTCATTGAACTTAAAAGTTCATCTCTGTCCTCTTCAAACTGCTCATCGTCATAATGAGCATGGCTTTCAAATATCATAATATTTCCTCGTCTTTTCGAATTTATCCTATTATTATATTGGAAAATATACTATAATTCAATATAGAATATATGTCAGGAGGACAAAGTAATGAAAGTATATGACACAGTCAAAAAAGTAGAGTTGGAAGCTGATACAAAACAGCTGATCCAGATTATGGTGGATGGACGTCAGGTAGATCTTGTTCTAAATGAAAAGAAATCTGACGAGGATGGTTATATGTCCTGGGATGTTGAGCATTGGTCCAGCATCGATAACAAGCGTTTTATCCGCTGCTATTCTTTAGAAGGCCGTGTTCTTGGGGAATCTACAGGCCATAACATCTATGATCTGGAAAATGAATTCAAACCGGAAGAAGCAAAAGAAGTCACTTTAAGCTAAAAATAATACATAAAAATGCTTCACAGGACCAATACACTCAGGTCTTGTGAAGCATTTTTTACAATCCATATTATAATTATATTTCCCTGTGGTTGATCTCCTAACAGATCTCAGCCCCGGCAGGCATCTCCTTCTCCGGTGTCATCAGCGCAAGATTCCCTTCTGCATCCTCCGCACAGAGAAGCATCCCCTCTGATAAAACTCCCGCAAGTTTCGCCGGTTTCAGGTTCACAAGAACCATCACCTTTTTGCCGACCATTTCCTCCGGTGAATAGTTTGCCTTAATTCCAGAAACAATCTGTTTCACCTGGCTGCCCACTTTCACCTGAGAGCAAAGCAGTTTTTTTGATTTCTTCACAGCTTCACAGGCAATAATCTCTCCCACCTGGAACTGCATCTTTCCAAACTCTTCAAATGTAATCTCTGGCTTTGCTTCGATATCAATTACATTCTCATCAGCTTCTTCCTCTACCGGAGGATGAAGTTCTTCCACTTTCTTTAACACTTCCTCAAGATCAAGTCTTGCAAAAAGAATCTCCGGTTTATCTGTCACATGTCCGTCACCCAGCTGTTTTAAGATCTTTTCGGATGTCTCAGGCATAAACGATTCCAGAAGTTTTGCTCCTTTGGAAATGCTGTCGATCAGATTGAAAAGCACCGTCTCAAGGCGGTCTTTTTTCTCTTCCTCTTTTGCAAGAGCCCATGGCATTGTCTCATCAATATATTTATTACAGCGTTTAAATAAGTTGAAAATCTCTGTCATTGCATCTGCAACACGAAGATCTGCCATCTTCTCCGCCACAGTATCAGGTGTACTGTCCACAACCGCTTTCAGATCAGCATCCACTTCTTCAGCTACACCCTTATCTGTCACTGTTCCGCCGAAATATTTATTCGTCATAGAGACGGTACGGTTGACGAGGTTGCCAAGTGTGTTGGCAAGATCAGAATTGATACGCTCCACAAGAAGCTCCCAGGAAATCACACCGTCATTTTCAAACGGCATCTCATGAAGCACAAAATAACGCACCGCGTCCACACCGAACAGATCAACCAGTTCATCCGCATACATTACATTTCCTTTGGATTTGCTCATCTTGCCGTCTCCCTGGAGAAGCCATGGATGTCCGAAAATCTGTTTCGGAAGCGGCAGATCCAGCGCCATCAAAAAGATCGGCCAGTAAATTGTATGGAAACGGATGATATCTTTTCCGATCAGATGAAGGTCTGCCGGCCAGTCTTTTCTGAACTGTTCCGTGCTCTCTCCGTCACAGTCATAACCGATCCCTGTGATATAGTTTGTAAGCGCATCCAGCCACACATAGACTACATGGTTCGGAGCAAAATCTACCGGAATTCCCCATTTGAAAGAAGTACGGGAGACACAGAGATCCTGCAGCCCCGGAAGAAGGAAATTGTTCATCATCTCATTCTTACGTGACACTGGCTGAATGAATTCCGGGTGTGTATTGATATGCTCAATCAATCGGTCTGCGTATTTGCTCATTTTGAAGAAATAAGCTTCCTCTTTCGCAGGCTGCACTTCACGCCCGCAGTCCGGACATTTTCCATCCACAAGCTGTGACTCAGTGAAGAAAGACTCGCACGGAGTACAGTACATTCCTTCATAATGCCCTTTATATATATCACCCTGATCATACAGTTTCTTAAAGATCTTCTGCACCTGTTTTTCATGATAATCATCAGTTGTACGGATGAATTTATCATAAGATGTATTCATCATATCCCAGATTGCTTTCACTTCTCCGGCAACTTTATCTACATAATCCTTCGGAGTCACTCCCGCTTCTTCCGCTTTCAGTTCAATCTTCTGTCCATGTTCATCTGTCCCTGTCTGGAAAAATACATCATACCCCTGGCTTCTCTTATAACGTGCAATCGCATCTGCAAGCACAATCTCGTATGTGTTTCCAATATGAGGCTTCCCTGATGTATACGCGATCGCTGTCGTAATATAATACTTTTCTCTGTCCATTTTTTCTCTCCCTTTCTTTCATAACCAAACATTGTGTACCTCCTCCCGGAGGTTTTTATAATATAGGGAACGCCGTTTCCTATATCATAAAAAAAGTCTTCTCTGGCCCCCAAAGACCAGAGAAGACGAGTTATCCCGTGTTACCACTTCTGTTCGCTTTGACCTCACGGTCAAAACCTCTGTAAGTGCCTGTCAGCACTTCTCCGCTGTAAAGGGCGGTCCCTTTGCAGCCTTACAGAAGATCATAAATCCCACTGCTCGGTGCAACACTCCAAAGCCATATTCCGTCACTTTCCATCCATCCCTCTCAGCATCTGGGCATACCCGGCGGGATTTCTCTGTAGAACTTCCTGAGACGTACTCTCTTTTTCACTGCGTTTTTTCTATATTCAACACATTGTCATTAGTAAAAATCGTATCACAGCATTTTCCAAATGTCAAGGCTGGCCGCCACCAGGAAGATTATTTCTTTTTCATTATGACTTCTCCACTTCCATTTGTCGATAATAATGTAAGCTCATCTCCGTTTACTTCCGCACTCTGCTGAGTTCCGCTTTCCAAAATCATCGATACTTTTTTCCCGTCAGCGCTATATGTTCCTTTCATAGATTTGCCATCTCCCACCATCATAAATGAAGTATCATCGACAAAAATAATTTCCAGTTCCCCTATCTGTGCTTCCATCTCTTCCCTGGATATCGTGCCCTCCTCCGTAACAGCTTTGCTGAGCTCCCACTGACTTCCTGACAGTTTCGTCTTGCATCCAGCCAATGTAAAACAGGCAATCAATACACATACTACCAATACTTTCATTTTCTTTTTCATCATCATCATCGTCCTCCATTCCTCTCTCTGTTATCGGATCAGTCCTTCAATTTTCACTGTGATTGTCGGAATCTCTTTTTCCACATCTCTTCTCACTTCTGCAATCCCTTCCCATGTCGTTGTCTCATTCCCCGGGTTCTTACAGATTCCTGTTCCATCCTGCCTGAATGCAGCTCCCCCATAAATGACCAGCTTCTGGTAGAAATTCTCACTTTCATTCAGATAAGAAGAATCTGAATACGTATATTTCCATGTGATTGATTTTACTGCCCCATTTTCAAATTCCACTGCAAGCGGTGCAAATGTGCCGAAAAGTCCGTTAGATCCTTCTTTATAATACTTTGTATTTCCTTCTGCCTTCACCGGATCTCCAAGTTCATTCCACATATAATCTTCGGAGCGCCCAAGTCCTGACTGCATCACCATAAGTCCGTCAATAATATCCTCTTCTTTTGGCAGTTCTTTCTTAACTGCAGTTCCGGTTGTCGTAAAATACTGTTTTTCTCCTGCATATTCCACGCCACCATAGACTACGTAAAACTGATAGGAATAGTTTGTTCCAGGTGTCAGTGTAAGCCCAAGTTCTGAAGTGAAATCATACCAGATATTAAACTTACTCTCATTGCGGTAACAGCTCTCATCATGTTTTGTCAGTTCATTTC
>URQQ01000093.1 GCA_900549995.1 uncultured Lachnospiraceae bacterium
ACAGCATCATTTATTTCGGATTTCTGATAAAAATCCTTTGGCCTACGAAGACGAAGAAGTTCTTTATATGAGAGATATTGCATTAATGTATAAGTATTGTATTTGGGAGGTAAAATCAGTATTTCCCCTTGAAATACTGCATTATATACACTTTGTTCCATAAAAAATACATATCCGCCGTTTCTGTGGACATACTTCCTGACACGTTCACCTATATTGCTTTCTCTCCACAGATCAAGATTCTGCAGAATCACACCACTGTTACAATATCTTGCATTCTTCTTTAATCCGAGCAGTTTGTAATACTTTTCTCCTAAACAATCCATCACTCCCGCCGCACAGTATCCAGTCATATCTGTGTTCCATAATTCTGACAGATCACCCGTGACCAGTACATCACTGTCCATGTAAAGAACACGGTGTACCTCTTTTGGAAGCAGCTGGTCTAAAAATAATCTGCAATAGGAATTAAATATCCAGTCTTTTCTAACTTTTTTCAGACCAAGATTCTGCGTTTTATTGATATCAGGCATAGGTATAAAATGAATATCCCTGCCGTATTGTTCTGCGATACTGATCAGTTTAAGTTTATTCTCTTGTGAAATCTTTTCTTCTATTACATAGATGTTAATTTCATCTATGTTGCGATTGTTTTCAAAAAGTGAAACTATAGATGTGCCCAAAACCGGTGAAAAGCTGTCACTGCTATGGTATGCTACATTCATACTGAAACTCCTAGAAATTCTTTTATCTGTTTATCCATGCAAGCTTTTATGTCGCCGTTGCTGAGCCAGCATTTATGCCATTCTGTTACTTTTTCAATTGCTGTATTTAAATCCCAGTGAGGTTTCCAGCCAAAAACAGCCTTCACCTTCGAACAGTCGAGTTTGAGAAAGTTGGCCTCATGCGGCCCACCATCAAAGTGATTCACCCACTTTATACCTTCACCCCAATGCTTAACAAACAGGTCTACAAGGACTCCTGTCTGAAAACAGTCCTGATCATCCGGCCCAACGTTGTAATATCCTTCGTACCTTTGGTCTTCATATTGCCCCGCCGCAATCATGAGGTATACGTAAAGTGGTTCAAGCACATGCTGGTAAGGTCTGGTTGAATACGGATTCCTGACGATAATAGACTCGTGTTTCTGTGCAGCCCGGATACAATCCGGAATAATGCGGTCATTTGCAAAATCTCCTCCACCGATCACATTCCCTGCACGTGCAGTGGAAATAGCAACAGTGCCGTCACTGAAGAAACTGTTTTTATATGAATGGGTTACAAGTTCAGAACAGGATTTTGAGTTCGAATATGGATCATATCCATCCAATTCATCATTTTCTCTATATCCCCATGGCCACTCTTTGTTCAGATAAACCTTATCTGTCGTCACATTTAAAAATGATTTTACACAGCTGCTTTTCCTGATACATTCCAGGATATTCACTGTGCCCATAACATTTGTTTCATATGTATAAACAGGATCCGTATAGGAATCTCGGACAATCGGCTGTGCAGCAAGATGTAACACAATCTCTGGCTGACTTTCATCAAAGGCCGCCTTCAACATCTTGTAGTCCCGGATATCGCCGATTACAGAGTGAATTTCACTCCCAATTCCGGCGATCTCGAATAAAGATGGATTTGTAGGCGGCTTTAAAGAATATCCGGTTACAACTGCACCGAAATCAGTCAGAATTTTACAGAGCCAGGCTCCTTTAAATCCTGTGTGTCCGGTGATAAATACCTTTTTTCCTCTATAAAAATTCAAATCAAAATCCATTAATCTATCCACACTTTCCAAGGAGCACTGCCAGACATCCACTGCTCCTCAAGCATATCTTTTTCCCGTTTCGTATCCATACACTGCCAAAATCCGCCATGGTAGAAGCCCTTTAGTTCTCCTTCGGAGGCAAGCAGTTTCATTGGTTCCTGTTCAAATACAGTCCTGTCATCTACAAGATATTCAAAAACAGCCGGATTACAAACCATATAGCCGCCATTAATGACCGCCACATCTTCCAGATCCTTTTCCCGGAAAGCAGTGATGTTGTCATCAGCATCAATATCAAGCACCCCTTTTTGCTGCGCAAGACTGACTGATGTAAGTGTCACACACTTTCCATGACTTTTATGAAATTCAAGAAGTTCTGCAATATTGACATTTGATACCGCATCCCCATATGTCAAAAAGAATGGTTCATCATTGACATATTTTTTTATTCTTCTTACACGGCCGCCGGTCATCGTGTTTAATCCGGTGTCAACAATCGTTACCTTCCAGGGTTCACAATGCCGTTTATGGACAACCATTTGATTCTGTCCGTTGGTAAAATCAAATGTGACGTCTGAAGTATGAAGGAAATAATCTGCAAACCATTCTTTAATTACATGTTGTTTGTATCCGGCACAAATAACAAACTCATTAAAGCCATAATGAGAGTATTCCTTCATGATATGCCACAGAATTGGCATCTCTCCGATTTCGATCATCGGCTTTGGCTTTAAATGGGATTCTTCTGAAATGCGGGTTCCAAATCCTCCCGCAAGTATTACAACTTTCATGTTTTCTGTGCCCTCATTTCCTTCAAATAATTGTTATTATTTGTACCTAAAATTCCAAAAAAAATTAACACAATTTCCCTTAATTTTTTTTCAAAACTTCCAGTCCCAATGTCATGTCTACCTTCCGGCCGAACATTTCTACTGTCACCTGTGCCGTCCTTTTATGACGGTCTATTTTTTGAACCATTCCCTCCATACCCTGGAGCGGCCCGCTTTCTATCATCAGCTTGTCCCCTTCTATGAAACCAACTGATATTTCTGCCACATGATCTCTGTTTGTAATCTTTTGAATAAGTTTTACCTCGTCATCGGAAAGAGCTACCGGCGTTCTGTCTGTCCCCAGTATCTTTGAAAGTTTCGGAATCTTTTTTAATTCTTCATATAATTCAGCTACCGATTCCGTAACCATGAATACGTATCCTGGAAACATTGGCTTCGTATGTTTATGCCACTTGCCTTCATAGCGTTTCATTACTTCTGTCTCAGGATAAAAGATATCTTCCAGTATCTCACTGTCAATCCTTCTCCTGCAGTACACTGCTGTCTGGCTTTCTTCGCCAGTCACTACCTGAACTGCATACCACATAATCAAGCCACCTCCTGTTTCAGGGTAAGCTTCGCCATTTCACAGATACCAGATCTGTGAACTACTTTCCCTGCACCTAAGTGCATCTGACGGCTATCTTCCAAAACGCGGCAAAGCGACGATTTTGTACGATAACGTTTTTCAAAATAATACCCTGTCATATTGCGACAGGGCTGCTTACAAACACCATTCCCGCAGCTGGCTGCCATACTTTGAAGATTCAGGCCCTCTAGCTTTGCGTCACAGACTTTCGTCTGTTTTGCCTTTTTTGCTTCTGTCATTATAACTCTTTTTTCGAGCACATACAAGTTTCTTCTCATTATTCAGCACCTTTGCCAAAGAATGCCACGAAAATTGTCTTAAACAGTAGCTTTATGTCTAAACCTACTGACCAATTGTCTATGTATTCCAAATCCAGTGCCAGAACCTCTTCGAAGTCTGTAATATCGCTTCTTCCGCTCACCTGCCACATACCGGTGATTCCGGGGCGGATACTAAGACGTCTCTTGTACTTACTTTCATATTTCATGTACTCGTCCATTGTAGGTGGTCTTGTCCCTACAAGGCTCATATCGCCTTTCAGGACATTCCAGAATTGCGGCAGTTCATCAATGCTTGTCTTTCTGATGAATTTGCCGACTTTTGTAATCCTCGGATCATTATCCATTTTAAACATCAGGCCTTTCATTTTATTCTTGGCCATCAGCTCTTTTTTCCGTTCCTCTGCATCTGCATACATGGAGCGGAACTTATATATCTTGAATAATCTTCCGTTCTTTCCAACCCTGATCTGGCTGAAAAACAGAGGACCCTTAGATTCAATCAGTAACGGCGGCGCTACAAAAATGGTAACGATCCCTGTGAGAATTAACCCGATTATCGCTCCGATAATATCCATAGCTCTCTTTATCACCGCCATCTCAATCGTAGTAACTGTCTGGCTGAACGCGATTACGTAGTAGCCTCCAAACCCTTTTAATTCCTTCTGGCGGTGCCGCAGATCAATATCAAACACCTGAATATTAAGATCTACCGTAATCCCCATGTCTTCATAATTCTCAATCACTTCTGCCACATGGACTCCGCTGGAATATGGAACGTTGATAAATATTTCATCTACTACTTCGTTCGTCACACACTGATACATATTATGGTAATTACCAATCACAGGAACGCCCTCAATGTGACGGCCGATATCGCTGTCAGTAGCATCCACAAGAATAAATGCCTTGATCTGGTACTCCCAGAGATTATACTGTTCCAAATTCTCAATGATTTCTTTTGCCTTCAACCCTGTGGTCAAAATGACAAGCCTTTTACTGCTCGTGCTTTTATTGTACACATGGATGAGGTACAGCTTGTAAAGCATCCGGAAAGTATACATAAACAGCACATTACAGATTGCAATATAAAGAAACACAAGCCGCGAGAATCCCTGGCTTTTCTTCACACAAAAAAAGCCGATAAGAAGCACCGCCATAAGCACCACATTGCTTTTAACGACTATGGTAAGTTCCTCAAAAGGCCCCCGCTGATAAAAAAACTTTGTAGACGACCTGATGAAAAAGATCAGACAATAAACCAGAAGTAAAAATAGCAGTGGTGTACTGTCACTGATCTCCAGACCGGTCTTGAATATATTTCCAAACCTTATGAAATTTCCAGTGAAATAGCTTAAAAGAATTGCAGTTAAATCAATCGTCAATAGTATAACAGCCTGAAAACGTTCTTTATCCTGTTCCATTCTATTCCTCTTAGAAAATTTCCTTTTATCTGATGTCCCTCGCATAAATTCCCCTCATTATGTCAATCCTTTATTATATACGAAGCCATACAAATCACAAATTGTAAAGGAGCATGTTCTTATGACATCTTACAGCCATCAGAAACATTTATGTAAATGTTCAATTACGATTACAGTCTCCACAGTCACTACACTGTATTTATTTAATCAATTTTTACTATTTTTGAACATAATCAAATAAATACCTTATCCTGTGATCTTTTGACTACTTTATACAATATATACCTTTTTCTACTAAAAATCAAGGGTTCTCGACCAATCACCCGCTTTTTGTCAATAGAACAATTGTCTCACCCCCCCCCGAATTTTTGTGCAATTTGCACAATTGACAAGTTTTTTCTTATTATCTTTTGGCATATTGCTTCAGATTCATGTATTTCTTCTCAAACCTCTATGTATTGTTTTAAATTTGATACATCGGTTTCCTCCTTCTGCGATTAGCATCTGTCACCTCTGATTTTTCCTGATAAAGGCTTTTGTTACTGCAATTACTTCCCCGCTCAGCAGGATCAATGCTGTCAGATTGGGAAGTGCCATCAGTCCGTTAAATGTATCCGCGATTTCCCACACAAGCGTTGGAGCTGTTACGCAACCCGGAAACAGTACAAGGATATAGATGCATTTATATGGAAGAGATGCCCTCTCTCCCAGCAGATATGCTGCGGTTCTTTCACCAAAATAAGACCAGCTTACAATGGTGGCAAATGCAAACAATGTAATCGCAAGCGCCAGAAATTTATCACCTCCTGGAATGACCGTGGCAAAAGCTCTTCCGGTCAAAGTAGTTCCATCAATATTTTCAATTCCAACGGCCATATTATGTAAGTACACCTGGGGCTGATATACCCCGGAAGAAAGGATGACAAGCGCGGTCACCGTACATACGACAATTGTGTCGACAAACACCTCTACCATCGCCCACATCCCTTGGATCGGAGCTTCTCTTACATCTGATGCGACATGTGCCATGACAGAAGAACCAAGTCCCGCCTCATTGGAAAAGATTCCTCTGGCAATCCCCATTTTCACCGCCTGTTTCATACCATAGCCAAGCGCGCCTCCTCCGACTGCCTTCCACTGGAACGCCTCACTGAAAATCATCTGTATTGTCCCCGGAAGTGCTTCCCGGTTGACGATCAGAACAAGAAGCCCTCCAGCCATGTAAAAGAGTGCCATAAATGGAACAATCTTTTCTGTCACCGCGGCGATACGTTTGATTCCTCCAAAGAGGACCATGCCGACCGCAGCCATAACAACCACACCAGTAACCTCAGCCGGTATATGGAATGACTCTGAAAGCCCGCTGGCCATCGAATTTGCCTGGGTCATATTTCCCATTCCGAAAGATGCCAGTATGCAGAACACTGCGAATATAACAGCCATCCACTTGCATCCAAGCCCCCGTTCCATATAGACCATAGCCCCGCCGATCCACTCTCCTCTCTCGTTCTTATAACGGTACCGGATTCCAAGAAGGTTCTCTGCATACATCGTCATCATACCTACAAGCGCAGAGATCCACATCCATACAATGGCACCCGGTCCTCCTGCCACCAGTGCTGTCGCGACTCCCGTAATATTACCTGTTCCAAGTGTCGCTGCAAGTGCCGTGCAAAAAGACTGAAACTGGGAAATCGAATGATCATCCTTCGTCCGCCTGACGTTATGGTCTCTGAAGATTTGTCCCAGAGTCATTCCGAACCACATTTTCCATTTTTTGAATTGGAAAAATCCGGTTCTGACCGTAAACATCAGCCCCACTCCAAGGAAAATAACAAGCATGCCTCTCCCCCAGATAAATCCATTGACAGCATGGTTTACCCGGGCAATGATTTCTATCATAAGCTACCCCTTTATCAGGTTTATTTCTTCATAATATATGCTCCAGTTCTTCTTTCCATGCAGACAGCCCTAAATTGTCTCCAAGTCAGGAGACATCCGCATCAGTTTGTGATAGAATAAAAAAGTACAAAGTATATGTAAAGTTCTGTTTCGCATCATATATATTAATAGAAGAAACACCTTTAAACTCAGAAAGGATGATGACCTATGACTTACCTGTTTACCCAGTTAGAATATCTGCTCCGAATTCTGGGCGCGGTCCTCTGTGGATTTGTCGTCGGATTCGAGCGGGAAAATCATTACAAGACTGCCGGAATCCGTACCCATACTATCGTAGCGCTGGCGTCAGCACTGATGATGATTGTATCTAAATACGGATTCTTCGATATTTTATCGATGAAAAATGTCGGTCTTGATCCATCCCGTATCGCCGCCGGTGTTGTCACTGCAATTGGTTTTTTAGGCGCCGGAATCATATTTACCAAGAACATGAATGTGAGCGGTCTGACCACGGCTGCGGGAATCTGGGCAACCGTCGGCATCGGCATGACCTTCGGTGCAGGCATGTATATTCTCGGGATTTTTTCCACCGCTCTTATGGTTCTTCTGCAATATATTCTGCACCGGAATGTTCGTATTTTTAAATCACCTACAATTCAGCAGATTACAATCCGGATGGATGTGCGGGAAGATATGAAAGAAGTGCTGGAGGATACATTTTCCATCCATAAACTTAAAATCATCAGCATGAAAGTGATCCGGGTGGATGACGCTTCATTAAAAGTAAAATTAAACGTGGTATTTCCGGATGATTACTCATACAGCGATGTCATTGATCTGATCAAAAAGAATCCGAAAATCCAATCCATAGACATCTGATCGAGGAGGCAGTGTATATTGAAAGTACATACATCTGATTTTTATAAAAATTTTAGCAGCACATTGGCTATACTGACCGCATTCACAGGGGCTATAATCGGCACCTATAATATTTTTCATTCCACACCGTATTTCATCATGCTTGGATACGCTTTTGCGCTCACTGCTCTCCTGCCGCCGCTTCTCTGGAAAATTGCCGGCCTGAAACCTGTCTGGGTAATCAATGTGTTTCTGTATCTTTTTGTTGCCCTGGCTTTCGGAGGCGGCATGATGTTAAACGGCTATCATTTACTGCCCTATTACGATAAATTTGTCCACTGCCTGTCGGGTGTCCTGTTTACCTTAATCGGCGGATGCCTGTATTTTTTCCTGAAACCGGATGCCAGGCCAGAGAAATCAGAAGGAAAGCTCCACTGTGCATTTTCTGTGTTTTTCTCACTTTCTGTCGGATGTATCTGGGAAGTCATCGAATATGTACTGAATATTTTTCTTCACAATGATCCGCAAAACGTACTGACAACCGGAGTGAATGACACCATGCAGGATCTGATCTCCTGCATGATCGGCTCTTTCATCGTTGCTGTATTTTTATCCGGGTATTTTAAGAAAAACAAGAGGAACTTCATTTCCGATATTATTGTGATGTTTCAAAAACAAATGTTAAAAAAGGAGGAGGCAAATTGATTTTGCCTCCTCTACATTATTCCATCGGTCTGTTTTTCCTTTTTACATACTGAAGTGAATTCTGCTTCCATCCTTTCAGGAACAGGCGGAACAGTGTATCCATGATAAAAACTGCCAGGGCAATTGCGCCGGCAATCTCTGCGGTCTGAACGAGGTAATAACTGGACATGGCCCTGTCCCCCGCAATAATATAATAGACAATTCTGTACATCCCAGCCCCGGGAACCGTGGGCAGTATCCCTGCAATTAAAAATAGCGTGACTGGTTTCTTAAATACTCTCGCAAAAATATGCGAGACGAGTGCGATCGAGAGTGCAGATACAAACGACGCTGTCACCGTCCCCATCCCGCATGTTTCGCTGATGAGGTACGAAGCTCCTCCGACTGCCCCTACAATTCCGGCATAGACGAGATCCCTTTTCGGTGTCTCTATCAATATGGCAAATGTCAGCACTGCCAGGAACGTTCCAAATATTTTTACAGCCATAACGTCCCTCCCTGAACAAACATGTTCTGAAATACTGCCATCCCGATTCCGACTCCGAGCGCGAGCGCCGCTGCCTTGAGGAACGCTTCCAGTGCCCTTGCGCCCCCGGAAATGTAATCGCCCTGCAGTGTATCACGTATCGCATTCGTGATTGCGACCCCGGGCACAAGGGGCATAATCGCACTGATAATGACAATATCCATATTTTCCCCTGGGAGTATCATCTTCATAATTACTGCAGCAACCGCAATTCCCGCAGACGATATCATATCTAAGATAAAGACATTTACCCCCAGTTTCTTTCCAAGCGTTGTCAAAACCGCCAGTAGAATTCCTGCCGCAGTGGTTGCAAGAACGTCGATCGGGCTGCCCCCGAAGAACATGGCAAAACCAACCGCCACCCCGACGGTTGCGATATTATAAACAAAAGTATTATACTGTTTCCCTTTGATATTTCCCAGTGCCTCATAAGTCTCATCAAGCGTAAGTTCACCGCTGCAGAATCTTCTGGATATATCGTTCACCTGTACTATTTTATTGAGATTCGTACTCCGGTCTGTCACACGTTTTACAATCGTAATCGGTTTCAGGTCATCTCCATATACAGTTGCCATAAGTCCGGTCACAAGGGCAATGGTCTCTATATGGTCTGCCCCGGCATTTTTCAGGATATGCTCCATCGTATCTTCTACACGATAGGTTTCTGCACCGCTTCTAAGCATAATCTCACCTGCCAGGACCGCCGTATCCATCAGTCTTTTTGGATCCATATTGTCTATACTCCTTTGGGTCATTTCTCAGTTGCTTATTCTAACATAAACCAATGATCAGCACAAGTCATACTTTCCCATGCACGTGTTCCCGGATCATAAAGTAAAAAGAAATGGTGCCTGACGCACCATTTCCCCTGACATACAGTTATACATTGATCTCTGCTTTCGCTCCAAGCAGATCTTTGTTCTCTTCCAGCACCGGCCTTACAACATCCTTCAGGTATTTTTCCACCTGAACGGACGCACGTCCGGTATATTTTGCAGGATCCATCGTTTTCTTAAGATCCTCAAGTGTCAGATTAAATGCCGGATCCGCTGCAATCAGTTCCAGGAGATTGTTTTCTTCCCCTTTTTCCTTGACCGTCTTTCCTGCTTCCATGGAAAGCTCACGGATTCTCTCATGCAGTTCCTGTCTGTCACCGCCGGCCTTCACTGCGTCCATCATGATGTTCTCTGTTGCCATGAACGGAAGTTCAGAACGAAGACGTTTTTCGATGACTTTCGGATAAACAACCAATCCGTCAACCACATTCAGGCAAAGATCCAGAATTCCATCTACCGCAAGAAATCCTTCCGGTACACTGAGACGTTTGTTTGCCGAGTCATCGAGTGTTCTCTCAAACCACTGTGTCGCAGAGGTGATCGCAGGATTGATGGCATCAGCAATCACATACCTTGAAAGGGATGCGATTCTTTCACTTCTCATCGGGTTTCTCTTATATGCCATTGCGGAAGAACCAATCTGTGTCTTTTCAAATGGTTCCTCTACTTCTTTCAGATGCTGAAGAAGACGGATATCATTGGACATCTTCGTTGCGCTTGCCGCAATCCCGGCCAGTACATTTAAAACTCTTGTATCTACTTTTCTGGAATATGTCTGTCCGGATACCGGATAACACGCTGCAAATCCCATTTTCTCTGCGATCATCGGATCGATTTTATCGATTGTCTCCTGGTCTCCGTCGAATAATTCAAGAAAACTTGCCTGTGTTCCGGTCGTTCCTTTGGAGCCCAGTAATTTCAGTGTTCCGAGAACGTAATCCAGATCCTCGAGATCAATCATAAACTCATTCATCCAAAGTGTCGCACGTTTTCCGACGGTTGTCGGCTGTGCAGGCTGGAAGTGTGTAAACGCAAGTGTCGGCAGATCCTTATACTTATCTGCAAAATCAGCGAGCTCATCAATTACACTGACCAGTTTCTTCTTTACAAGTCTGAGCGCTTCTGCCATGATGATGATATCTGTATTATCTCCAACATAACAGGAAGTTGCTCCAAGATGGATAATTCCTTTCGCCTTCGGACACTGCTGGCCATATGCGTACACATGTGCCATCACATCATGGCGCACGACTTTCTCGCGTTCTTTCGCAACATCATAATTGATGTCATCTTTGTGCGCTTCTAACTCTTCAATCTGTTCGTCCGTAATATCCAGACCTAACTCTTTCTCTGTCTTGGCAAGTGCAATCCAAAGTCTTCTCCATGTCCTGAATTTTTTATCAGGTGAAAAGATATACTGCATTTCTCTGCTGGCATAACGCTCTGACAGCGGACTCTGATATTTGTCGTTACTCAAAGTATTTTCCTCCGATTCTATGATTCGAATGCATGGCTGATATCTTCATCCGGCACTTCCATAGGATAATTGCCGGTAAAACATGCATCACAATATTCTAAGCTTCCAACCATTTCCCGAAGCTTTGGTATTTCCATATATCCAAGGGAATCTGCTCCGATCATTTCGCAGATTTCATCCTGTGTATGGGTATGGGCAATCAGCTGTTCGTTGGACGGCACGTCCGTTCCAAAATAGCACGGATGAAGAAACGGCGGAGAACTGATTCTCACATGTACTTCGGTTGCCCCGGCCGCCTTCAGCATCCTGATGATATTCGCACAGGTCGTTCCCCGCACGATTGAATCATCCACCATGATAATTCTCTTCCCTTTCACCACTTCGCTGATCACGCTCAGTTTAATTTTAACGCTAGATTCCCTTTCACTTTGCTTTGGCTTGATGAACGTCCTTCCAACATAACTGTTCTTATGAAATGCCATCCCATACGGAATTCCCGATTCTTCCGAATACCCTTTTGCCGCAACAAGTCCGGAATCAGGCACACCTACAACAAGATCCGCTTCCACGGGATAAGACCTGGCAAGCGCTTTTCCTGCCAGTATCCGGGAATGGTATACATTGACCCCGTCAATGGTACTGTCCGTACGTGCAAAATAAATATATTCGAAAATGCATCTGGCCTGCTTTTCGGGAGCAATTGCCATGCTTGTATCTGATGTAATGCCGTCCTTTGTAATGGTCACGATCTCTCCCGGCGCTACATCTCTGATAAATTCCGCATCCACAGCCGCAAGCGCGCAACTTTCTGATGCAAGAAAATATGTGTTGTCTCTTTTTCCAATACACAATGGTTTCAAACCATAGGGATCTCTTGCGCCGATCATTTTCCTCGGACTTGCAACAACAAGAGCATATGCCCCGCGCATAAGTTCCATCGCACTTCTGACTGCTTCTTCCACATTTTTAGTGTTCAGACGCTCTCTGGCGATATGGTGCGCAATCACCTCTGAATCCGTCGTTGTCTGGAAAATCGCTCCAGTGTACGAAAGTTTTTCTCTCAGCTCAATCGCATTGACAAGGTTTCCGTTATGTGCAATCGCAAGAGTTCCTTTTACATAATTAATAATAAGAGGCTGTGCATTTTCTACACGTGATCCACCGGCAGTCGAGTACCGGACATGTCCGACCCCCAGATTCCCGGTAAGTGCTTCCAGGTTCTCCTCAGAAAAGACATCGTTTACAAGCCCAAGCCCTTTTCTTGATAAGACTCCCTTCGCACCGTACGTATTCATTACCCCGATACCACAGCTCTCCTGTCCCCGGTGCTGCAAGGCAAAAAGTCCATAGTAGATCGAAGATGCAACATTGGCGCCATCCATATCGTATGCCCCAAATACGCCGCACTCTTCTTTTAAGCCAGTTTCATCCTGTCGTTCTCTTTGCATTGTCTGCTCCTGCTCCTTACTGAATGCCAATTCTTTTGAATACTTCCTGATAAGCGTCTTCTACATTGCCCATATCACGGCGGAAACGGTCTTTGTCAAGTTTTTCATGTGTCTCGGCATC
>URQQ01000094.1 GCA_900549995.1 uncultured Lachnospiraceae bacterium
CAGAGGGAAACAAAAACTCAGGCGCGGAGGGATGTTTTACACAGCACAGAGCGGGATCTGGCAGACGGTATGGCTGGAATACGTGCCAGAACAGTATGTCCGGGAGATTATCACGGCGCCGTTGTATGACGAAGGAGCCGTATCAATCAAAGTTCAGGCGAATGTCCTCAGCAGGATCAAAATACAGATTGATGGTGAGGAAGCGGTGGAGGCTTTCAGCCAGGAAGAAGTAAGAATTCCTCTGAAAAACCTTCATCCATGGACACCGGAAACTCCGTTTTTATATCAGTTTTCCATTGAGATGGGGGAGGATCTTGTAAAAAGCTATTTTGCCCTCCGGAAATTTTCGGTTGAAAAGGATGAAAAAGGGGTTGTAAGACTCTGTCTGAATCATCAGCCGTACTATCAAAAAGGCATACTGGATCAGGGATACTGGCCGGATGGCCTTTACACAGCTCCGGCGGACGAGGCAATGATCTTTGATATTAAGGAAATGAAGAAGATGGGATTTAATATGATCCGCAAGCATCTGAAAATCGAGCCTCAGCGGTGGTATTATCATTGTGACAGGCTTGGCATGATCGTGTGGCAGGATATGGTAAATGGAGGTACGGCATATAAGCACTGGTTTGTCACATATGCAGCGACATTTCTCTCCAGATGCAGGATCAGAATTCCGGATGGCCTGTCATTTCTGATGTCACGCAGTGACAAAAGCGGAAGAAGAGAGTATATGTTTGAGCTTGAAGAGACGATTCATCGTCTTTACTCCCATCCCAGTATCTGTACATGGGTACTTTTTAATGAAGGATGGGGGCAGTTTAATGCGCAGGATATGACTGAACTTGCAAGGAGGCTGGACCGTGGTCGCCTGATTGACCAGGCGAGCGGATGGTTTGACCAGGGCGGCGGTGATATTGTAAGTATCCATAACTATTTTTTCAGACTGAACATCCACCGGGAGGAGAAACGTGCGGCTGTGCTTTCTGAATTTGGAGGGTTTTCCATGCGGGTGAAAGAACACAGCACGGGCAGGAAGGTTTATGGGTACCGCATCTTTCATGCCCGGAAAGCCTTAAATAAAGCGTACCGGCGGCTGATGGATCAGATGGTACGGCCAAAGGCGGCTGACGGGCTCTGTGGATCGGTCTATACGCAGCTGTCGGATGTGGAAGATGAAGTGAACGGGATTTTTACTTATGACAGGGAAATAAAAAAGATAGATCAGGCTTAAATTCAGGGAAGATGTCATGTTTGGTACAGATTGTTCATAATGTATGTATAAAGAGAATCGGAGCAGTTTATGCAGAATCTTATTATTGACATTATGAATCATTATGGGTATATCGGGGTGATATTCCTGATTGCCGTCGAGAACATCTTCCCGCCGATACCATCGGAGGTTATTCTCACATTCGGGGGATTCCTCACTACCTGTACAAGGCTTGATGTCTGGCTTGTTATTCTTGCAGCGACAGCCGGATCGGCAGCAGGCGCTGTTGTACTGTATGGTGTGGGATACCTTGTGAAACCCGACGCGCTCGCAGGCATTTTGTCGGGAAAAACAGGCAGAATACTGAGGTTAAAACCAGAGGACGTGTACCATGCACAAGAGTGGTTTAACAGTAAAGGTAATCTGACTGTATTTTTTTGCCGTTTTATTCCGATTATCCGCAGTCTGATTTCTATTCCGGCAGGGATGGCTAAAATGAACATGGGAAAATTCATGGGGATGACTTTAACAGGAACGCTGATCTGGAATATTGTGCTCGTATGGCTTGGACGGCTCGCCGGGGAATCATGGGGCAGAGTGGCTGCATATATGGATACATATTCATCTGTCGGCAAAGCCGTAATAATAGTTGGAATTTTGGCAGCAGTTATGGTATTTTATTATAAGAGACAGAAAAAGAAAAGGAAACTGGATATTTAATTCCGCGGGCGTGTGAAAGACACGCTCTGTTTTCCGTTTTACAAAAAGGAGATATGACAATGAAACTGATGATAGCATCTGATATTCACGGCGCAGCCGGTTACTGCAGCCAAATGCTGGAAGCATACAGAAGAGAAGAAGCAGACAAGCTTGTGATCCTTGGAGATATCCTGTATCATGGCCCGCGCAATGATCTGCCAAAAGAGTATGCACCGAAGGAAGTGCTGCAAATGCTCAATGAAGTGAAAGAGGAACTGCTCTGTGTCAGGGGAAACTGTGATACAGAGGTGGATCAGATGGTGCTGGAATTTCCGATGATGGCTGACTATGCGGTTTTTTATCTGGGCGGACGCATGGTATATGTCACACACGGACATCATATGAACCCACAGAACCCTCCGATGCTGAAAGAAGGAGATATCCTGATCAATGGGCATACTCATGTTCCAAAATTCGAGAAGATAGATACATTTTATTATATGAACCCAGGTTCTGTATCGATTCCGAAAGAGAATTCTGTACATGGGTATATGACGTACACGGAAAAAGACGATCTGTATCAGTGGAAAGATCTGAAAGGATCTGTTTACATGGAGGCAAATATTTCATACTAGGAGGAAGCTGCGTAAGTGGAAAAAGAATTGAGGGAAGAAGAACTCTTGGAGGAAGAAGATCAGCTGGAAGACCTTCCGGATGATCTGAGGCTGGAACTGGAGAAAGAGAAAAGGCAGGAACGAAGGGAAGATCCGACGGGAAATGAACCGGAGGAGGAGATAAAAGAACCGGAAGAATATATGACTCCCTACGAGCAGAAGCAGGTACTGGAGCTTGCCGTTGAAGCCGGCAGGGTGCTTTTGAAGAATGGGGCAGAGATTTTTCGTGTGGAGGAGACGATAGAACACATCTGCCATCGGTTTCAGATTGAGAAAGTAGATACCTTTATTATGAGCAACGGGATTCTGATTACTGCGGAGTATGCAGGGGAAGATATATTTGCAAAAGTCAAACATGTTCCGCTCTCCGGGATTCATCTGGGAATTGTCACAGAAGTAAACAATCTTTCCAGGGAAATCGCAGCAGGAAAAATCGGTGTCGATGAGGCCATGGAACGTCTGAGGGAAATAGAACAGATGCCTCCGAAGAAGAATATTTACAGGATTCTTGCAGCTGGACTTGGAAGTGGCAGTTTCTGTTATCTTTTGAAAGGGAATGTCTGGGAAAGCTTGATTTCGTTCTGTATTGGTATGGTACTGTATGTATTTGTGATATTTGCGGAGCGGCATAAGATGTCCAAAATTATTGTCAATATTGTCGGCGGCGGTCTGATCACCGTCCTGGCTGTCCTGGCGAAATACATGGATTTTCCATTTCCTGTCAGTCTTGACAAAATGATCATCGGGTCAATTCTTCCTCTTGTGCCAGGGGTTGCTTTTACCAATGCAATACGCGATATTGCCAACAGTGATTTTATCTCCGGTACGGTGCGGATGATTGATGCCCTGCTCGTGTTCGTCTATATGGCCATCGGCGTTGGGTTTATTTTAGGTTTCTACTATAATATATTAGGAGGGACGGCATTATGATTGCAAATCTGGTTTTGCCCTTTCTCGGAACGATCGCATTCTCCATTCTGTTTAATGTGGATAAAAAATTCTATATCTGCTGCGGAATCACAGGAATGGCTGGGTGGATCTGTTATTGCCTCACCATCGATTATGCTTCAGCCGCGGTCTGTTCTTTTCTTGGGACGATTGTTGTTGTGTTGTTATCCAGGGTGTTTGCTGTATGGAAGAAATGTCCCATTACGGTGTTTTTGATTTCCGGGATATTCCCTCTTGTGCCGGGAGCTGGTGTGTATTATACTGCATATAATCTGGTTACAAATAACCTTGTCATCGCAAGCCAGAAAGGGATTGAATCTGTGAAAGTCGCATTTGGCATTGTGCTTGGGATTGTATTTGTCGTATCGATTCCCAAGAAATGGTTCTTCATCAGTTATTGGAAGAAAAGAAGCAAGGAGAAAGAGAAAGACATTCTGGTTGTCAGAAGATAAAGATACCGGAAACGCAAAAGGCTGGGAATTTCCCAGCCTTTTGAATATGTATTTATAAATAAATATGGCACTTTGGAAAATAATAGTAACGAATTGATAAAAATTCCGTGAATTTTGTGGATTGAACTTCCCAGGCCACACTGTTATGATTAATTTATAAATCAACGTGACGGAAATTGTGTTTTAAAAGAGGCATTATTTTAATGGAATGATGAATATATTATGACAGAAAGGTGAGAAAACATGCAGTATAAAATCCGCTTGGCTATGAAGGAGGATGTTGGGGATATTCTGAGAATCTATACGCCGTACATTTTAAATTCTACGGCAACATTTGAATATGAGGTGCCGTCGCTGAAGGAATTTACAAGCCGTTTTGAGAGAATTACGAATGAATTTCCATGGCTGGTGTGCGAGACAGATGGAAAAGTAATCGGTTATGCGTATGCTGAGCGGGCGTTTGAGCGGGCTGCCTATCAGTGGAACGCGGACCTGGCAGTTTATATTGATGAGAGATACCAGCGGAAGGGAATTGCGAGAAAATTCTATGAATGTCTGGAACGGTTTCTGGTTCTTCAGGGATATTATAATGTATACACGGCAGTGACCGGAGTAAATGATGCCAGTATACAGTTTCATCATTCTCTTGGCTATGAAAAGTTTGCCAATTTCAGGAATTCCGGATATAAGTCAGGCCGGTGGCTGGATGTGGTTTGGTTTGAAAAAGGTCTGGGGGAATACCGGCCGGAGCCTGAAATTCCGTGTCCGTTTCCGCTCCTTGGAAAGAGTCTGATACAGCGGGCGATGGAAGATGCAAAAACAGTGTGGGAAGCCTGACCGTGGGAACAGGCAACTATGTGAAAAAAATATCAGATGCAGATTGAAATCAGCACGTTAATGTGCTAAAATGTAACCCTGGAGGAGAGTTCCCCCATTTTGAAGGGAAAAGGGGGACGATAGGCATAGTGTCACGGGAAAGGAAAGAGTTTTTATGAAAGAAGACAGCTTGAGAAAGATATTAAAAGCCAGTAATTACACCGTTGCATTGAGTGGTTTTGGAATGTTGATTGAAAGTGGGTATCCGGCTCTGAGAGATGGGGAAGAATCTTATGAGATTGAAGAAAAATACGGATATTCTATGGAGGAGCTTTTTCACAGCAGCTTTTATTCTACGAGGAAGGAGCTGTTTTATAAGTTTTACAGAAATGAGATTCTTGGGGCACTGAGTACACCGCCGGGCCAATGTTTTTACCATCTGGCAGAACTGGAAAAGGAAGGGCTGGTCCAGTCGGTGATTACACGCCGCATTTTTGGACTTCCCGGCAGGGCAGGATGCACAAATGTGATAGAGCTTCACGGAAGTGTCTATGATAATTATTGCCCGCACTGCGGGACAAAGTACCCGGTTGAATTTCTAAGAGACTGCGGGAAGGTGCCGCTTTGCACAAAGTGTAATACGCCGGTACGTCCCAATGTATGCCTGTATGGAGAGATGGTAGATAATGCTGTCATGACAAGGGCGGCGCTGGAAGTAGAGAAGGCAGATGTCCTTCTTGTACTCGGGACGAATTTAAAAACATATCTGTGTGAACAGCTGACAGGGTATTATAAAGGTGATAAATTGATTCTCATTTCACCGACGAAGCATTTTTCAGACCGGTATGCGGATGTTATCATCCATGAGCGTGTGGAAGAAGCGCTTGGAAAGGCGGTTGAACCGTCAGACAGCCTCTGAATTAAGTATTGTAACAATGCTAAGAGTGGTATATAATAGGGCTTGAACCATTTCCAGAGAAATGGAAATTAGAACAGGAGTGTATGGAAAGATGAGTAAAGTTAAGACAAGATTTGCACCTAGCCCGACAGGTCGTATGCATGTTGGAAATTTAAGAACTGCATTATATGCGTATTTGATTGCGAAACATGAAGATGGAACATTTATGCTTCGTATCGAAGATACTGACCAGGAACGTTATGTCGAAGGTGCTCTTGAAATTATATATCGTACGCTTGAAAAAACAGGCCTGATCCATGATGAGGGACCGGACAAGGATCAAGGATGCGGACCTTATGTGCAGAGCGAGCGCCAGGCACAGGGACTGTATCTGAAATATGCAAAACAGCTGATAGAACAGGGAGACGCCTATTACTGTTTCTGTGATAAAGAGCGTCTGGAGTCTATGAAGACTTCGGTCTCATCAGACGGAACAGAGATCGTGATGTATGACAAGCATTGTCTCCATCTCAGTAAAGAAGAAATAGAGTCAAACCTTGCGGCAGGAAAACCATATGTGATCCGTATCAATATGCCTTCTGAGGGAGAAACAACATTCCATGACGATATTTATGGAGATATCACTGTGCCGAATGCAGAATTGGATGATATGATTCTGATCAAATCCGATGGATATCCGACGTATAATTTTGCAAATGTGATCGACGATCATCTGCAGAGCGTAACACACGTTGTACGTGGAAATGAGTACCTCTCTTCAGCACCGAAATATAACCGCCTGTATGAGGCATTTGGATGGGAAGTGCCGACGTATGTGCATTGCCCGCTGATTACGGATGAAACTCATAAAAAGTTAAGCAAACGCTGCGGACATTCTTCTTATGAAGATCTTGTAGACCAGGGCTTTCTGACAGAAGCGATTGTCAATTACGTTGCGCTTCTTGGATGGTCTCCGGAAGATAACCGGGAGATCTTTTCACTGGAAGAACTTGTGAAAGTGTTTG
Organism: uncultured Lachnospiraceae bacterium; assembly: GCA_900549995.1. Taxonomy (GTDB): domain Bacteria; phylum Bacillota; class Clostridia; order Lachnospirales; family Lachnospiraceae; genus UMGS1251. The sequence continues at coordinate 6,726 of URQQ01000094.1, forward strand.
ACTATCATCATATGAACAAGTCACCGTCAGTATTTGACACTGTGAAGCTGAAATGGATGAACGGTGAATATATCAAGGCGATGGATTTTGACAGATTTTATGAGATGGCAGAGCCGGTGATCAGAGAAGTAATTACAAAGGATTATGATCTGAAGAAGATCGCAGCGCTTGTAAAATCAAGGGTTGAGATGATACCTGAGATCAAAGAACACATTGACTTCTTTGAAGAGCTTCCCCAATATGATACAGCAATGTATACACATAAGAAGATGAAGACAAACGAAGAGACATCTCTGGAAGTATTGAAAGAAGTGCTGCCGCTTTTGGAGGCACAGGAAGATTACAGCAATGACGCTTTGTTTGAGATGCTGAAAGGCTATGTTGAAGAAAAAGGCGTGAAAAACGGCTATGTTATGTGGCCGGTCAGAACCGCTGTGTCGGGCAAACAGAATACTCCGGGAGGAGCAACTGAGATTATGGAGATTCTTGGCAAAGAAGAATCCGTTGCCCGTGTAAAGAAGGGAATTGAACTGCTGGAAAAATAGATCTGGAAGTGAATACCTGCCGCATATGCGGCAGGTTTCCTTTTCCTTCTGCTTGATGAGATAAAAAAGCTTTGGCGGTTTGCCAGAGCGTACTTGAATAGAAATGAGGAAGATCTGATAATGAGTATGAATCAGGCTCAGAAGAGGGCGGTCGCCCACAAAGAAGGACCTTGTATGGTTCTTGCCGGTCCCGGTTCCGGGAAAACTCTTACCATCGTAAACAGAATGGAATATCTGATAAAAAAGCAGGGCGTAAAGCCAGAGGAAATTCTGGTAATTACGTTTACGAAGGCTGCCGCCAAAGAGATGAAAGAACGGTTTGTAAAGCATATGAATGGCGCACATTATCCGGTGACGGTCGGAACTTTTCATGGGATATATTATGGAATATTAAAATGGGCCTATCATTTGAACGCAGGGAATATTTTTTCAGAGGAGGAGAAGTATCAGCTCCTTAGACAGGCAGCATCGAAAGTTGAGTTTGACTGCGAAGATGAGAAGGAGATGCTTCAGGAGATCGCAGGTGAAATCGGAATGCTGAAAAATAACCGGATAAAGCTTTCCGAATACCGTGCAAAAAACTGTCCGGACCAGGTATTCAGGGAGATTTATGAGGAATACGAAAGAAAGAGAAAATCACTCCGCAAGATAGATTTTGATGATATGCTTGTTCTGTGTTATGAACTGTTTGTGTCAAGGCCGGATATATTGAAATTATGGCAGCAGAAATTTAAATACATTCTGATCGATGAATTTCAGGATATCAATAAGGTACAGTATGATGTCATACGGATGCTGGCAGCCCCCGAGAACAATCTTTTTATCGTGGGGGATGATGATCAGTCGATCTATCAGTTCCGGGGGGCGAAGCCGGAAATCATGCTGAATTTCGGCAAAGATTATCCAGGAGCCAAACAGATTCTCCTGGATGTGAACTACAGGTCTACAAAAGCAATTGTAAACGGCGCCCAGAGGGTGATCCGGCAGAATCAGAACCGTTATCCAAAGGAAATTATTACGACAAATGAGCAGGGGGTCAATGTCCATGTACAGGAAGTCCTTGATCCGTCAGAAGAGGGAAGATACATTGCAGCCAGAATACAGGAAGCGTTAAAGGAGGGGATAAGTCCGGCGGAAATAGCAGTTTTGTTTCGCACGAACACAGAGGCAAGAGTTGCGGCCGAGACGATGCTGGAGTATAATATCCCTTTTTTAATGAAGGAAAAAATCCCCAATATCTATGATCATTTTATCGCCCTGAATCTGCAGACTTATATGAAGATGGCACTTGGCAGCAGGGCGAGGGGAGATTTTCTGAAAATCATGAACAGGCCGAACCGGTATATCAGCCGGGACAGCGTGGAATCAGGAGCAGTTTCCTTTGAGAGGCTTCGGACATTTTACAGCAGTATGGAATGGATGATGGACAGGATCGATCAGTTCGAGCTTGACCTGAGGCTGATCCGGGAGATGACTCCTTTTGCTGCGATCCAGTATATACGGAAACACATTGGCTATGATGATTTTCTGAGGGAGTATGCCGAGTACCGCAAAATGCCGTATGAAGATCTGAAAGATGCCATGAAAGAAATTGAAGATACTGCAAAACCTTACAAAACACTGGAAGACTGGCTGACTCATATCACTGATTATACAGAAGAATTGAAGCGTCAGTCGGCAAAGAGACAGGATGAAACGAACGCCGTATCGATGCTGACCATGCATGGATCCAAAGGGCTTGAATATGATGTCGTATTTATTATCGGTGCAAATGAGACACTGATACCGCATAAGAAAGCGGCAGCTCCGGATGAGATCGAGGAAGAGCGCCGGATGTTTTATGTCGCAATGACGAGGGCCAGAAAGCGCCTGACGATTTCTTATACGAAAGAGAGAAATGGTAAAAATCTGAGCCAATCCAGATTTGTATCAGAACTGCTGGGAATACAGCAGAAATAATTAGATAAAGAGCACAAAAAAACACGCGTTAAGCGTGTTTTTTAGTTAAACCGGAAAATTATTCTTCCCCGTCAATTTCTTCGAATTCCTGCTCGTCCAGCCATTCATCAAAAGCTTCCGCAGCAATTTCATATTCATCATCATCTTCGATATTCGCAAGATCTGGTTCGCCGTCTTCATTTTCTTTAAAGCGGTAGATGAATACTTCGCCGTCCTCATTTTCTGCCTCTTCATCAAGAGGAAGAAGTGCAATGTAATCGTGCTCTCCTGCGTGGTAGATTGTCAGTACTGCACATTTTATTTCTTCGTCATTGTCAAGTGTCAGAGTTACTGTCAGGTTCTCATCGCTGCATCCACAGTCCTCGTGGCCACATCCGCAGTCGTGGTTATGTTCGCTCATATCATTATCTCCTTTATCATGTTGATATCATAACTCTATCAGAACAGGAAGGGAAATGCAAGGGAAAAAGTATTGACAACGGATTAAAAAACGTTAAAATATAGTAAGGTGCAGGCAAAGCGTAAAATGCATGTGAAGATAAAGGACGAAATGTCAGGGAGGCATAAGATGAAGAAGAAAAGAATATCTGCGGTACTGTTTGCAGTACTGATATGTACGCTTTCATTTGCCGGTTGCAAGAAGAATGTAGGGACACCAGAGGATAATCCGGTAAAGAATGAAGATACAGAAGAAAACAATGAGGAGGAAGAAGTGCAGTCCCACTCCTATGGATTTTCTGGCATCACAATGAAAAACCCATACTTTATTACTCTGGAAAAGGCAATTGAAGAGGAAGTGGAAAATAACGGAGATACACTGACGGTGAAAGATCCGGACAATAATGTTGATACACAGATTCAGCAGATTCAGGAAATGATTGACGAAGGGATTGAACTGCTGTTTTTAAGTCCGGTAGACTGGGAAAAAATCACTCCTGCACTTGAAGCTTTAAAAGAAGCAGATGTAAGAGTTGTCAATGTGGACACGCAGGTGAAGGATATGGATCTTGTTGATGCGTTTATAGGATCCGATAATTCCGATGCCGGATACCAGTGCGGAGAAGATCTTGTAGAAAAATTCCCGGATGGAGGGAAAATCGCCATTTTGGAATGTACTACAATGAATTCCATGAATGACCGGATTACAGGATTCGAGGAAGCGATCGCGGGAAAAGGCTTTGAAGTTGTCGCAAGAGAAGATACTCTTGGAGATATGCAGCTCTCTATTGCGGCGGCTGAAAAAATTCTGAATGAGAATGATGATATCGTCGCGATCATGTGCGGCAATGACCAGGCAGCACTTGGGGCGCTGGTGGCAGTAAAAGAAAAGACAGGCTGTTCAACGCTCATTTACGGGGTGGATGGTTCACCGGATATAAAAAAAGAGCTGAAAAAGGTAAACAGCCTTGTGGAAGCAACCAGCGGACAGTCTCCGATTAACATGGGGAAAAATGCAGCTAAGATTGCAAGGAATATTATCAATGGAGAGAAGTATGAGAAAGAGACATATGAGGAAACATTTTTAATTACAAAGGAAAATGTAGATATGTATGGCGTGGATGGATGGCAGTAGCCAGGCTTTAAGGATTCCATGCCGGTCCATTGTCAGTGAAAGTGCGGCAGGTCTTCAGACTTGCCGCACTTTTCCCTGTTTTGCACAGTGATCTGGTTTACTATTAGAATCTGATAAGGTATAATAGACATATCATCTTCGAAGAAAAGACATGCAGAAAGGACAATGAGATGGAAAGAGTACAGGGTTCACCCCTCCCGTTGGGGGTAAATGAGATAGAAGGCAGGACAAATTTTGCGATCGCAGTACCGGAAGGGGAGAAATGCAGTCTCCTTTTGTATAAAGCTGGTGAGAAAGTCCCGGAAATCACTTATGAAATGCCTGAGGATCAGGCCGTGGGAACAGTACGTTTTCTTTCTCTCGATCACTGGTGTCCCGAGGACTATGAATACAATTATGAGATCGGCGGGGAAGTGACTGTGGATCCTTACGTGAAGGGAATCACAGGGAGAGAAGAATTTAACTGTACAAAGCCTTCTGACAGTCACGAAGTACGCGGAAGAGTGAAACTTCCTTCCTATGACTGGGAGGGAGATATGCCGCTTCAGATCCCTTATCATGAAGTTGCAGCTTATAGCCTGCATATCAGAGGATTTACGAAAGACAGTTATTCCAAGATCAGGCACAAGGGTACATTTCGCGGAGTGACAGAAAAGCTTTCTTACTTGACGGAGCTTGGGATCAATCAGATTCAGTGCATGCCGGTTTATGATTTTCTGGAAAATACACAGTATGTGAATTACTGGGGATATGGGCCGGGGTATTATTTTGCGCCAAAAGCTGCCTATGCGGCAGGAGCTGACCCTTCGCTTGAATTGAAGGACATGGTAAAAGCATGCCACAGGGCAGGCATTGAGGTCGTGCTTGATTTTCCGTTTTACGATGATGTTCCGACGTTGATGGCACTGGAGTGTCTGAGGTATTACATGTGGGAATATCATATTGATGGTTTTATTCTGGATCCGTCGAAAGTCAGAGTCGAGGATATCAAAGCAGATCCGGTTCTGAAGAAGACAAAGATTATGCAGAAAAGAACAGACTTTCAGAATGTTATGCGCCGGTTTTTAAAAGGTGATGAAGGGATGGTCGACGGTGTCATCTGGTGGATGCGGAAAAATTCGAAGGAGGATGGCATATTTAATTATCTCGCCAGCCACAATGGATTTACGCTGAATGATGTTGTCTCTTATGACGGAAAACACAATGAACTGAATGGAGAAAACAATCAGGATGGGCCGGAGTATAATTTCAGCTGGAACTGCGGTGCAGAAGGGCCAAGCCGTAAAAAGGCTGTGATTTTGCTGCGGGAGAGACAGATGAAAAATGCATTTCTTCTTCTGCTCCTTTCTCAGGGAACACCTTCGGTTCTCGCCGGCGATGAATTCGCAAATTCCCAGAAGGGAAACAATAATGTCTATTGCCAGGACAATGAACTCGGGTGGATTAACTGGAGAAAACTTTCGAGAGAGACAGAACTGTTTCAGTTTGTGAAAGAACTGCTGGCATTTAGGAAGGCACATCCCATTTTCCATCCCGAGAAAGAACTTCAGGGGATAGACAGGATGTGCTGCGGAACTCCGGATGTATCTTACCATGGGGAAAATGCATGGCGTGTTCCGTCTGAGATTGCAAGCAGGCAGCTTGGGATCTATTACTGCGGAGAGTGCGCAGGTGACGATGACTGCTTTGTCGCATATAATATGCATTGGATTCCTCATACATTTGCGCTTCCGGCGTTGAAGAAGGGAAAATCATGGTATAGAGTGCTGACAACCGATTCTGGAGTACTGGAAGAACCAGAATTGATAAAAGGACAGAAGAAAGTAGAGGTAGATGAACGTACGATTGTGGTGTTCATAGGA
>URQQ01000095.1 GCA_900549995.1 uncultured Lachnospiraceae bacterium
GATGACTGTGCAAAAGCCTGTTTGGAAGCCTGCAAGGCCGCCAAGGCGCATGGCGTTACCATATCTTGTGACTTGAATTACAGAAATAAGTTGTGGTCAAAGGAAAAGGCCGAAGAAGTAATGTCCGGGCTGATGCCCTATGTAGATGTATGCATTGCCAACGAGGAAGATGCCGCAGATGTTTTTGGTATCACTGCAAAGAATACGGATGTTACAAGCGGAAAACTGGATAAAGAGGGATATATCAGCGTGGCAGAGCAGTTGAAGGAACGTTTTGATTTGAAGAAAGTTGCCATTACATTAAGAACCAGTATTTCTGCCAGTGTTAACGAGTGGGCGGCATTACTATATGATGGGGAAGCTCATTTTTCAAATCAGTATCGAATTCAGATTGTTGATCGCGTGGGCGGCGGAGATTCCTTTGGAGGAGCACTGATCTATTCGCTGATGACAGGAAAGAATGCACAGGATGCCGTAGAATTTGCAGTTGCAGCTTCCTGCCTAAAACATACGATTGAAGGAGACTTTAATCTGGTATCAGTGAAAGAAATTGAGAGTCTGGCAGGCGGAAATGCGTCCGGCAGAGTACAAAGATAAAACTACAAGGAGAGAGTTATGAAAATCAGAGAAGTCAATACATACTATGTACGCCCCAGATGGGGATTTGTAGAAATAGTGACGGATGAGGGAATATCAGGATGGGGGGAAGCCGTTCTGGAAGGCCATTGTGATGCGGTTCTGGCTTGTGTAAATGAGTATAAACCATATTTGATCGGGAAAAATCCGCAAAACATTGAAGACATTAGCAGTACTATTTACCGCGCCGGATTTTATCGGGGCGGCGGTGTCCTCATGAGTGCACTTTCAGGAATCGACCAGGCATTATGGGACATTAAAGGAAAATTCTATGGTGCACCGGTATGGCAGCTTATGGGTGGCGCCTGCAGAGATAAAATGCGGGTATACTCCTGGGTTGGCGGAGACCATCCGCACGATGCTGCAGCAGGTGCAAAAGAAAGACAAGATGCCGGATTTACGGCAATTAAGATGAATGCAACAGATGAACTTCAAATGATTGATTCATATAAGAAGATTGATGAAGTTCTTGAAAGAGTTGCAGCAATTCGAGAGACTTGCGGCAAATATTTTGGAATAGCAATCGATTTTCATGGCCGGGTTCATAAACCAATGGCTAAAATTCTGGCGAAAAAGCTGGAAGAATTTGATCCCATGTTTATCGAAGAACCTGTTTTATGTGAGAATATGGAAGATTTCAAAGAAATCAGAAGAATTGCCAATATTCCAATCGCAACAGGGGAGAGATTGTTTTCAAAATATGATTTCAAACGACTCCTGGAATGCGGAGGGGTAGACATCATCCAACCGGATTTGTCACATGCGGGAGGTATTACGGAGGTGAAGAAAATAGCTGCGATGGCAGAAGCATATGACGTAGCGCTTGCCCCGCACTGTCCACTCGGACCAATCGCTCTTGCAGCATGTTTGAACGTCGATGCAACGAGTTATAATGCAGTCATTCAGGAACAGTCCATCGGAATTCATTATAATGTGGGCAAAGAGGTTTTGGATTATGCAATGAACAAAGATGATTTTAAATTTACCAATGGATTTGTGAATTTACCTTCGCTTCCCGGCTTAGGGATTGAGGTAAATAAAGAATTGGTTTTAGAGGAAAATAAGGAACCTCACCAATGGAAGAACCCGGTCTGGCGGCATGAAGATGGCTCCGTTGCTGAGTGGTAAGCACAGAGACTGTAAAGTGAGGAGGATTTGTTATGGCAATTATTGACATAATCAATAAAAGGTTGATTCAATTTATCAAATGGATATTAATTGTATTTGGAACAGCAATGACGATTCTGGTTATTGTAAATGTTATTTTGAGGTATGTTTTTAACACCGGACTTACATGGTCCGAAGAAGCGTCCCGTTTCCTGTTTATATGGACGACGTTTATGGGTTCAATTCTTGCAGCATATAACCACAAGCATATGCGGTTGGACCTGATTGTTGAAAAACTCCCCAAATCTGTCAGTAAAGTTGTTCAACTGATTGCATATCTGATTACGATCGTGTTGTTATTCTGGTTGGTTACAGGCGGAATCAGTGTGATCCAGACATCATGGTCAATGCCGACAGCGGCGCTGAAGATTCCAAAAGGATTAGTTTATCTGGGTGCTCCGATTTGTTTTGGATACATGATATTACAGTGTATTTCAGATATTATCAAACTTTTTATAAGTAAAAAGGAGGAGACAGCATGATTGCAATATTTATTATAGCCCTTTTTGGGTTGGTGATCATAGGTGTGCCGATAGGCATGTCACTTATTGGTACCGCATCCGCGTTGATGTTGTCAAAGGCAGGAGCTTTTTCGGCATTTACATTAGCCCAGAAATTTGTAAATGGAGTAGACTCAGTTCCACTTCTTGCAGTGCCGTTTTTTATGATTGCCGGCGAGATTATGGGAAGAGGAGGAATTTCAAAACGAATTGTTGATTTCTGCTATACACTTTTGGGCAGATTCAAAGGTGGTCTGGGATATGTCGGTGTCCTTGCTTCTATGATTTTTGCCGGTGTATCCGGCTCCGCCGTAGCAGATACAACAGCAGTTGGTTCTATGATGATTCCGATTATGGAAGGCGGAGGATACGATAAAGACAAGTCCGTTGCGATTGTATGTTCCGCAGGCTGTTTGGGGCCGGTTATCCCGCCGTCAACACAGATGATTGTTTACTCGGTAATTGCCGGAGTGTCAGTATCCGATATGTTTATGGGAGGCTATATCCCGGGTGTTATCATTGGAGTTTCCCTGATGGCAGCATGGTTTGTCCATGTCAGGAAAAATGATTATCCCATTGGGCCGAAATCCACAGTGAAAGATGTATTGCGGGCGACTAAGAAGGCTGCATTTGCAGTATTCCTGCCGGTATTTATCATTTTATGTATTATTACCGGTGTTGCAACGGCAACCGAAACAGCGGCGCTTGCAGTGTTGTATGCAGTTATTATATCAGGATTCGTATACAAAGAGTTTAAATTTAGAGAATGGGGCGAACTGATGGTAATCTCCATGCAGAACTCAGCAACAATGATGTTTGTTGTCGGGGCGGCGCAGGTAGCAGCCTATATGGTAACAGTCTGCGCAATCCCTCAGCTTCTCGCAGGGGTAATCACAGGAATTACGAATAACGTAGTTGTCTTTATGATGCTGGTCAATGTCATTTTAATACTTGTTGGATGTGTAATGGATTCAGGTCCCGCAATTATGATTATGACGCCTATTTTACTTCCGATTGCCAGACAGTTTGGATTAGACCCGGTGTACTTCGGTGTTGTGATGGTTACAAACTTATGTATTGGACTTATGACACCGCCGGTTGGAAATGTATTATACTGCGGCGTTTCCATTGGACGTGTAAAACTGGTGAATCTGATTAAAGCATCACTGCCATTCATTATTATTATGTATATTGTATTAATGCTGATTACGTATTTCCCCGGATTAATTACATTCATTCCACAACATCTTAAATGATGAAAACTTAATCCGGTGAAGATAAATGAAAAACAAAATGATTTCAAAAGGGAGGACTTATTTAATGAAAGCAAAAAAATTAGTATCACTGGCGCTGGTGACAACCATGATGGCAACTGTAGCAGGATGCGGCGGACTTGGCTCCGCAACCGATAAAAATTCAGGGTCAACCGACACAAAACAGGCAGCTGCAGACGAAAAACCCAGCGCGATATCTACGCAGGGAAAAACAAACGATATCGTTATAAAAGTATCGAATGGCTCAGCAGATACAGCACCTTTCGTCAGAGCGCAGATTGACACATTTCTACCTGCGGTAGAGGAAAAAACAGATGGTAAGGCAGGGGTTGAGGTTTACGCATCAGGTCAGCTTGGAGATGACACGACAACAACAGAGGCAGTAATTGCGGGCCAACTGGAATGTACAAATACATCAACAGCACCATTGGTATCCTACGTTCCTGAATTAGCCATTTTCGATATTCCGTTCCTGTTTGATAGTGAGGAGCAGGCTGATTACATCTTGGATAATACGGAAGTTGGTGAGTATTTGAACAAAAAACTCGAAGAAAAAGGAATTATCAATCTTGCATGGAATGAAAATGGTTTTAGACAGTTAACGAATTCAAAAGTTGCGGTGCAAAGCGTTGCAGATTTGAAAGGGTTAAAAATCAGAACGATGGAAAATGAATTTCACATTGAACTTTGGAATTCTCTTGGTGCAACGTCGGTTCCTATGGGAGCTTCCGAATTATATACAGCATTGCAGCAGGGAACGGTAGACGGAGAGGAAAATCCGATTCCGAATATGTTTGCTTACAGGTTCCAGGAAGTACAAAAATATATTACAAAAACAAACCATATTTACAGTCCTTTTGTTATGGCATTTTCAAAAAAAATATGGGATACATACGATGAGGATACTCAGAATGCAATCCGTGAAGCAGCTTTAGAATATGCAAAAGTTGAGAGAGAAAATAACAGGGCAGAAGCAGAAACAGATTTGAAATTATGCGAGACTGATTATGATTGTGAAGTAACAGAATTATCAGAAGAATCAAAACAGGAGTTCAAGGATGCTACAGCACATATTCGTGACATGGTAGCGGAGGATGCCGGAACAGAAATTATGGATCTTCTTGACAAGGCTGTTGCTGAATACGAGGCACAGAAATAGGCACACTTAATTGGGCGATGGGAGGAAATGAGCATTGACTAACATGAAAGCTATGGTTTATGAAGGAGCTGGCAGAGTGGTTTTAGAAGAAAAGCCGATTCCTGTTACCAAAGATGGAGAAGTATTACTTAAAATAGACTATTGCGGAATTTGCGGATCGGATATGGGAGTTCGAAAAGGAACACACCCAAGAGCAAAAGTGCCGCTCGTATTAGGCCATGAATTCTTGGGAAAAATGGCTGAAGATGGGAAAATATATAAAAAGGGAGACCGGGTTGTATGTTACCCGCTTCTTCAGTGCGGGCATTGTCTGCCATGCAGAACAGGCGATGAGCATGTGTGTGATCATTTCAATATCTATGGCACGGATTGTGATGGAGGAATGGCAGAATATGCCGCTGTGGAAGAAGACAAATTATTTAAGGTTCCGGACGGAGTAAGTGACCTTGCGGCAGTTGTCTGTGAGCCATTAGCAGTTGTTGTACATTCTATGTTCATTGCAGGACTTAAGCCGTTGGATACAGTAGTGATTAATGGGGCAGGGCCAATAGGCTGCCTGACGGGTATCGTCGCACTGCACTTGGGTGCATCCAAAGTCTGGATATCAGATATCGCTCCAAAGAGACTGGAAAAAGCCGGGGAGCTGGGGATGACCCCGGTTAATTCAAAAGAAGAAAATCTGGAACAGATTGTAAAAGATGCGACAGATGGAGAAGGCTGCGATCTATTATTTGAATGTTCGGGATCGCAGGCGGCAATCACTGATGCAACTAAAATCACCCGGGTTAAGGGGACAATTTGCCTTACGGCTGTGCACGGAGTACCTCATTTAGTAGATCTTCGCGATATCAACTTCAAGGAGCAGACAATAGCAGGCTCTCGTGTATATACGAAAGAACAGTTTGGACGTGCGGTTTGTCTTACAAAAGTTCTTCAGTCCAAATTGGAGCGGATCATTTCGGATGTAATACCAATTGAAGAAGCCGGAGATGAGAATCCGGCAGGAAAATGCAGCGCATTTGATATGATTGCAGATCCGGATTCTGATACATGTAAAGTGGTGGTTGATTGCAGACCAAAAGAGGAAAGAGACAGATAAGGAGAGGAAAATGAGCAATTTACAGATGTTTGACCTTACCGGAAAGAAAGCGATTGTAACAGGCGGCACAAGAGGGTTGGGATATGGATCCGCAGAAGGGCTGATGGAAGCAGGAGCATCCGTTGTAATATGGGGCAGCAGGGATTCGGTGTTTGACAGAGCGCGCGAATTTGCAGAAAAAGGATATGACTGCAAAGGATTTAAAGTGGATCTGGCAGAGAGAGATGACCGCAAAAAAGTATTTGAAGAATCAGTGAACGAGTTGGGCGGACTTGATATTCTGGTACAGGCAGCAGGGATTCAGGAAAGATATCCAAGTCCGGATTTTCCACTGGATGTTTGGGATAAAGTAATCGAAATTAATTTGACATCCTGTTTTGATCTGGCACAGATGGCAATCAAAGAGTTTATGAAAAACCCGTGGGAACCTGGACAGCCAAACAGGGGAAAGATCATTAATTACGGTTCCATGGCTTCATTCTTCGGCGGCTTCACGGTTCCGGCTTATGCAGCGGCAAAAGGCGGCATTGCGCAGATAACAAAAGGTCTTTGCAATGAAAATAGTGGAAAAGGCATTAATGTAAATGCAATCGCACCGGGATATATGAAGACTGATCTTAATGAAGCATTTTTTCATGATCCGGCCTATGAGCAAAGAACAAAAAATATTACCGAAAGAATTCCGGCAGGACGCTGGGGGACCGGTGATGATATGAAAGGGATTACCGTATTTCTGGCTTCAGAGGCAGCAGACTATTTAAGCGGGTGCGTGATCCCTGTTGACGGTGGATATTTGGTAAGGTAAGATATTATTGTCAAAAAGAGGTTAGCTTGTATCTTGATGCCGGTTAACCTCTTTTTTGGCAATATAACATAAAACAATCGGAGACTATGGAAGATGAAAACATTATATACAGCAGATATAAAATATGAAAAAAACAGTATTAAAACTTTAGGAAAAGTGATGAATAAAACGGTCAATCTTCCTACGGAAACTATGAGGTATATAGCATCTGCCGCACTGGTAATTGTTGGATTCTATAATGGGGGAACTGCAGGTATCATTTCAGTGGCATTTGGATGCATTTTATTTAGTATGAGAAATGTGATACAGGATTGGCGAACCGGCAGATCTGTTGAAGCAATGAAAGAAGGCTTCGTGGAGGTAAAGTACCAATTCTTAGAGGAGACATTTGCTGTGGAATCCTGTGGGCAGGAACAATTTTACAAATATACAGATATGATACAACTCGTGGAAGATGAGGAGTTTTATTACATTTTTCCCAATAAATATCAAGCTTTTATGATGAGGAAAAAATCCATACACCCATTGAATGAGGAAGATTTTAAGCGTCAAATTAGTGACAAGGCGCAAAAGGAATGGATAAGGGCAGGCTTTGTATTTCGAGATAGCGTCAGAAATTTTCTCGTTCGTTTAAAGAGTAAAAGTAAAAAATAGAATTGGAGAAATGAAGGAATGTATATATTATATTTTGATTCGGGGACAACGAATACAAGAGCCTATTTGCTGAGAGAGGGGGTACTCATAAAACAGAAAAATAAGCAGATTGGAGCAAAAGACTCTGCACTAGAGAAGGACAATTCCAGATTGATACAAGAACTCTATAAAATGTACATAGAAATAGCAGATGAATGCGGTATCAGTACAGATGACATTGAACATATTTATCTTTCAGGAATGATCTCTTCTCCATCGGGTTTGATTGAAATTGAGCATTTGAGTACACCCGTTGACAAAACCAAATTAAGAAATCAAATATATAAATACAAAGAAGATCGTTGTTTCTCACGGATTTTAGAAATTGTGCCGGGAATTAAAACGATTGAGCGCGGCAAAAATGTTGGTATTGAGGACATAGCAAAAGTAGATATGATGCGCGGTGAAGAAATTGAAATCTTTGGAATATTGAGTGACCATAAGGAATTGATGAAAGGTAAGAAGGTTATTCTGATGCCGGGAAGCCATACACAGGCAGTTTTTGTCACGGATGGTGTAATTACAAATATTTCTTCCAACATAGCAGGCGAGCTGTTTAGTGCGATAGTGAAAGGAACGATTCTTGGAGCCAGTGTATCAGGAAATGAAGACTGGGTTATCGATCACAAAATGGTAGCTCTCGGCGGCGAACATGTGCATCAGTATGGGTTTGACAGAGCGCTATACCGCATAAGAATATTAGATCTGTTTACAGACGCCTCCTTAAACCAACGCAGGTCCTATCTGGAAGGTGTTTTGAATGTGGGAATAATGGACGATATTGTTAGAACATTCGATCGTGAATTGAGGGATGCCGATTCCGAAAAAATTCAGATTGCGATTCTGGGAGATAAAATACGGCAGGAAGTCTTTCAGGCATTCTTCGAACTCCTCTATACCAAATTTGAGCTGTATATAATAGAGCAAAAACAGAATATCCCATATTCTGTCAGGGGAATACTTGCACTGACACAATGATAATGAAATGATATCAAAATTTTAGGGAGATTGTTAATGATTTTGTGCCCCATGATTTTTCTCTGCAAATAGAAACGTGTAAAAATCAATCGTAAAAAAAAGCGATTGATTTTTTTATGTTTTTACATATAGATATTGAAAGTAAAATGCGTGATAGTGTTTCTCCGTAACATAATTATACAGTAAAATACAACGCAGTTGTTGAAAGATATGGGACAAAAAGGTATTATAAAAGTTGAAGGTAGGGGAAGAGGTACTAAGTACGTAATAAAGTAATTGAGAATTCGGGAAGAGTATGTTTTTAGATATGAAGGAGAATTAGAGTTATGATAAAAATATTATTTATCTGCTACGGCAGACCGGACGGCAAAGATGTATAGCCAACGCAAATCGTGGCAAAACGGTGCAAATCGTAGCAGTGGAAATGGTGTTTACACCGTTTTTACTACGATTCAATTACATCATATATTATGGCATGGTGCCGTTGGTGGCAAATTGCGGCAAAACGTGGCATTTAAGGGACGATAATTGTAAATGTAAAAAATAATGTTTGTTTGCTATGCGTGTATCTTCCGTTTTTGTATGGAGGATTGTAGTGGGATAAGTTTACAAAGTAGGTGTTGATACTGATGATGAATAAAGATAAACAAATTCTGGCGTGTAGCAGTCTTGCCTTGTAATGATTCTTTGATAAATCCTACTTCATCAAAATGCGATAACTCGCAGAAATTTTCACTAGGATTTATAAAAAACGATTCAGATAGTTATTTTGGGTATTTGGCAAACAAACATTTTTTATGGTAAATGTCTGCTATGGTGGTTGTTTAAATGATTTTAGATAAATGGAGGATACGATGAGCCGACAGAAAGAGGTTTTTAAGAAAATGCATCCAGAACAATTTTCCGATTCACAAACCATTAAAAAGGGTAAGTTGGATCGTGATTTTTTGGATTTCTATTTTGAGACATTAACCAGCAAAAGTTTAGATAAAGAGTTTGAAAAGTTTTGCAGACATATAGCAGAAGTAGAGATTTGCCCTAATTTATTACCACAGACTGGACCAACAGGAGGCGGTGATAGTAAAGTTGATAGCGAAACATATCCAGTGGCAGAGGAAATATCAACTTTTTGGTATTATGGTAATGGGAATAAGGCAGCGACGGAACGTTGGGCTTTTGCAATTAGCGCGAAGAAAGACTGGAAACCAAAAGTTAAATCTGATATTGCTAAAATTGCAAAGGTAAATCAGGATGAACATCGTGGTTATACAAAAGTATTTTTTATGTCTAATCAATATATTTCCGATAAAAAAAGAGCTAATACAGAAGATGAATTGCGAAAACTTTATAATTTAGACGTTCGTATTCTTGATCGTACTTGGCTGCTTGATAAAGCTCTTGAAAGTACAAAAAATATTGAAATCACTATAAAATGTTTTGGATTTTCTGATAGTTTTGTTGATGAAATACAAGTTGGAGAAAGAGATTACAAACGTAAGCAAGAATATGAGCAAAATGAAAATAAATTATTGAGCAATGATGTGAAATCTGCAGAAATTGTTGCCCTTTCAAAAAGAAATCTTATTTTGGCAAGAGAACTAGAATTTTCAAAGCAACAGATATTGGGGTTAATTGAACGTAATAATAGAATTGCAAATGAATATGGTATGATTGTAGATATTGCCGAGGCATTTTATGATGCGGCATGGACAATATATTGGTGGTATTCTGATGCAGATCTCTACTATGATTATTATAAAGAATATGAAAAAATAGCGCTCACTGAGAATAATGTAAACTTTTTTAAAAATCTTATTACATTATGGATGAACTTATATTCGTTAGCTCATGAAAATGAAAATATTTTGTTAGAAAGTCATACGGCACAGTTAAAAGAGAAGTATAAATATTTTGTAAGTGATCCGTCAAAACCTAATACTGCGATCGAGGCCAAGGCGGCGTATCAGATGATTCGTTTTTTTCTTGGTGATACGCCAGACGACATAGTGGATGATATGCTTCAAATAGTAGATGATAGTCAAGGCCATCTTGATTTGGATTTATATCCATTGAGTCAAGCTATCCAGAGGCTGCCGATTTTTGAGGAAGCAGAACATTATAATGAATTATTTGAACGTATGGTTTCTGTTATGAGTCGACAAAAACAGAAATCAGAAGCCGCATTAATGTTAGCAAAGAGAGGACATTCACTAAAGGAACGAAAACCTTATGAAGCATTAAGTTATTTTAGCCGAGCCCTTATGAGTTTATATAATGAAAACAGTAAGACTCATTTGATTACAGTAATAATGGAAATGGGAGATGTTTTTCAGAAAATAGGACTTCTTTGGGCTGCAAGAAATTTTTACTATTATGATTTTTGTTTGTGTTTGAATCAGTATATGAAATTTGGGGAAGCACATCCGATATTATTTATGAGCGCGCATTCCTTGAAATATATTGAACTAAGATTGGGACATGTATTGTATGCAACAAGTTTTAATACTTTGGAAAATATTTCGGAGCAACTGTATCCAGAAGAAATAAAAGTAGATAATGTAACGGACAATTTTGACTATATACTTGCAATTCAAATACTTCGGACAACATATGAGGTAGAAAAACATTTAGGACAATTACCGGTATATTTGGAAAATGAGGGATTGATCTTTTCAAGTGCGGCAATGAAATATGAATTGGGATATTATGATGAACGTATTTTAAGTGAGCTAGATTGTAATATAGAGGCTTTCGACGATTTGATTGGAAAATGGAAAGAACAACCGGCGTTGGAGCAATTGAATTGTTTTCCTTGGTATGGCATTGAACCAATATGTACAATGAAAACCAGTTTACTGGGGTGTTCTATCGAATTAAATTGTGTTGGTCCCTATGAACATGGTGAAATTGAAATTGGCGCGACTATTCTTGCGACAATAGAGAGTTTTTTTGGAACAGGTGTAGCGAACAAGTTGATTTCTTTGGTTGGAAATATTAAAATTGAGCTTCATTTTGATTCTGGGTGTGAAGTGCTAATTAAGGTAAAATTTTTGGATGAAAAACCCAATGTTATCATTGTGACATTTAAGGATTATGATTCCAAGGAGATTATTTCTGCACAAAATGATTTCTCAAATTTTTTAATAGAACTAATTGGAATGGTTACTGCGATAATGTTTCCATATGAAAGTGAACTTAAAAAAATTGAAGTGATGATTAAAAATGATGCTGCTTTGGAACGTTCACAGACTTTTGTTAACAGTGTCTTTTATGGTATGGAAACTCTAGGAAAGACAACATTTTGTTTCACATCAGTTGTACATGATTTTGAAGAAGTAGAGATGAAACGAATTCAAAAATCGGAGGTGACAAGCGGTAAGCAAGAGGAAGACAAAATATCTCCTATCATTCCAGAAAGAATTAAAAGGGATGAACTGCCAGAAAATGTTGATTTTAGAAATATTAGTAATGCAGATATAACTACATCTTCGATTATAAATTTGCCGTTGTGGAATGACTGTGGATGGAAAGGCGTATTATTTTTGGCAAGCCCATTACATCAGTTTTCCCCTATTTTATCATTTGCTTTTACGAAAGACACATGTAAGAGTATTTTTGAGAATTGGATTAATGATTTGGGACACCAAGATAGTCAGGATAAAATTGGGATACGAATAATAAAAGGAATTGATAAAAAGCATCCGTATTGGTATCGAGTTATTATTGGTCAATTGAGTTTTCCACACAAAGAGAAGAACGGACCACAGATTATAGCGATGCCAGTTAGGTTTCATACTATGGAACCTAGTAATGATACTAATCTAAAAATGTTTGAACGAGAATTAAAGACGAAAAAAAGTTTTTCGATTTGTCCATCATATTTTTATGATATGTCGGCACAGCCCAAAGTTTTTGAGGATTTATTGATTCATAAAAATATTGAGAGTATAACGATATGTAATGCGTGCGATGTTTCTGAAACAGATTGGCTAATGGATGCTGGTATCCTCCCAACAGATAATCCCATTATTCCCGCGGGAAAGGAAGATGCTCCCATTTTGTCAATAATAGAGAGGAAAAAGAAAATGTAAGTTATTGTGTTTTAATAGATTCATTTGATAAAAAACAAAGTAGTAATACACTTCAATTTCTACTACGTTTTTACTACGATTGATGGTCTCAACTTGCCCCGTTTTGCCGCATTCTGCCTATTCTGTGATAAATTTAACAATTATTGTGGACGTGATAAGGTTCGCAAATTGCGGCAAAATACGGCAATTTATCGCCTTACGAAAGGAGTTTTTTATATGATT
>URQQ01000096.1 GCA_900549995.1 uncultured Lachnospiraceae bacterium
TTTCGTCATTTAGGGACAGGTCTAAACGCAGTTTGGGACGTAATCCTTTTGAAAAGGATTACGTCCCAAACTGCACCAAACTTGAACGTTTTAACAAATTGGAAGGAGGTAACGGGCTTATGGAGACAAGAATTGCCTTGATCGGCATTGTCGTGACGAGCCATGAATGTATTGACCAGCTGAATTCGCTGCTCAGTGAATATGGCAGTTATATTATCGGCCGTATGGGGATTCCGTATAAGGAGAAGAATGTATCAGTCATCAGTATCACTTTGGATGCCCCGAACGATATTATCAGTGCACTTTCCGGGAAAATCGGCATGCTTCCCGGCATTAATACGAAGACTATTTATGCGAAAACGAATTAGAGTGTAATCAAATATCTACTCTGATGTAAATGAAGGGATTTTTATGAACCATACATACCAGACAAACAAGACACCCGTACAGTTGATTGACCAGCTATACCGGGAACAAGAGCTTACAAAGCAGGAATGGATTGCGCTGATTGATTCCAGAACCCCTGTCATTGCCGAGTACCTGTTTGCGAAGGCGCGTGAGGTCCGGCATAAATACTATGGACATGATGTCTACATCCGCGGGCTGATTGAGTTTACAAACTACTGCAGAAATAACTGTCTGTACTGCGGAATACGGCGGGAGAATGCAAACGTGGAAAGATACCGGCTCACCAGGGAACAGATTCTTGACTGCTGTGACACCGGATACCGGCTTGGCTTCCGGACATTCGTTCTTCAGGGCGGCGAGGATGCCTTCTATACGGACCGTAAGCTGGAAGATATCATCCAGTCGATCCACCGGGCACATCCCGACTGTGCCATCACACTTTCCATCGGGGAACGAAGCACGGACAGCTACCGCAGACTCTATAAAGCCGGCGCCGACCGTTTTCTTCTCAGGCACGAGACCTGCAACAGCGCACATTATGCACGGCTCCATCCAAGAGAACTGACCGCAGCCCACAGACAGCAGTGTCTGCACAGCCTGAAAGAGATCGGCTACCAGACCGGAACCGGTTTTATGGTAGGTTCCCCGTACCAGACGACAGAAAATCTTGCCGAAGATATGCTGTATATTAAATCCCTGAACCCACACATGGTTGGGATCGGCCCATTTATACCGCACCATGATACCCCGTTCGCAGATGAACCTGCAGGAACCCTGGAACTGACTTTGTTTATGCTCGGCCTTCTGAGGCTGATGCTTCCAAAAGTTCTTCTTCCCGCAACGACCGCACTCGGCACAATTGCGCCGGACGGACGGGAACGCGGAATCCTGGCAGGGGCCAACGTTGTCATGCCCAACCTTTCACCCGTAGATGTCCGTAAATCCTACGCCCTCTACGATAACAAAATCTGCACAGGGGATGAAGCCGCCGAATGCCTGAACTGTCTGAAAAACAGAATGGATTCCATCGGTTACCGGGTCGTTGCATCACGAGGCGACTCCCTCGTCTCCGTCTGATTCACATGAATCTTTACCCATCAAAGGAGGAACCATATATGTATAACAAGGCGTCAAAAAAAGCAGAAGAATTTATCAATGATGAAGAAATCCTCTCCACACTTCAATATGCAGAAGAAAACAAACACAACCTGGCTCTGATCGATGAAATCCTCGAAAAAGCGAGAAAACGAAAAGGTCTTTCTCACAAAGATGCAGCAGTTCTCCTGGACTGTGACATCCCTGAGAAAAATGAAGAAATTTTCGCACTGGCTGAGCAGATCAAAAAAGATTTCTACGGCAACCGTATCGTAATGTTTGCCCCGCTTTACCTGTCCAACTACTGCATCAACGGCTGTACTTACTGTCCGTATCACATGAAAAACAAGCACATCGCCCGTAAAAAACTCACCCAGGACGAAATCCGCAAAGAAGTCATAGCACTTCAGGATATGGGCCACAAACGACTCGCGCTGGAGGCAGGGGAAGATCCGGTAAACAACCCAATCGAATATATCCTGGAATGCATCGATACGATTTACAGTATCAAACATAAAAATGGGGAAATCCGCCGTGTCAATGTCAACATTGCAGCCACAACTGTTGAAAATTACCGCAAGTTAAAAGAAGCCGGGATCGGTACATACATCTTATTCCAGGAGACTTACCACAAGGAAAGTTACTTACAGCTTCATCCAACCGGGCCAAAACATGACTACGACTATCACACAGAGGCCATGGACCGTGCGATGGAAGGCGGCATTGACGACGTCGGATGCGGTGTACTGTTCGGCCTTGATAAATACCGCTATGAATTTACCGGGCTTTTAATGCACGCTGAGCATCTGGAGGCAGTCTTTGGCGTCGGCCCGCACACCATCAGCGTCCCGAGGCTTCAGCCGGCAGATGATATCAATCCGGAAGAATTCGACAACGGCATCAGTGATGATATTTTCGCCAAACTCGTGGCCTGTATCCGAATCGCCGTTCCTTACACCGGCATGATCATTTCTACAAGAGAAAGCCAGAAGACAAGGGAACGTGTCCTCCACCTTGGCATCTCCCAGATCAGCGGCGGTTCCAAGACAAGTGTCGGCGGTTATGCTGAACCGGAACCGGAAGATGAACGTTCTGAGCAGTTCGACGTCAGCGATACCCGTACACTCGATGAAGTTGTCAAATGGCTCATGGATCTTGGTTATATTCCAAGTTTCTGCACCGCCTGTTACCGTGCCGGCAGAACCGGCGACCGCTTCATGTCACTGTGCAAGAGCGGGCAGATCCAGAACTGCTGCCATCCCAACGCGCTGATGACACTGAAAGAATATCTGATGGACTATGCTTCTCCTGCCACCAAAGAAATCGGAGACAAACTGATCGAGCAGGAAGTGAACAATGTGCCAAATGAAAAGGTGAGAAAGACCGTCCTCGATAATCTGAAAGCAATTGAAGAAGATAACCGGAGAGACTTCCGCTTCTAACCCTAAAAACGTGCCGTCCATTCATGATTTCCCATATCATGAATGGACGGCACGCTCTTTTCTCTACTGTTCCTTCTCAATTTCCTGCATTTCCGCCGGAGTATACCCCCGGTTCAGCACCATACGTGAATGATTCCAAAGATCGATCAGAAGCGGCACGAAATCCTGAACCTGCTCCTCACCCTGGAAAATCATCTGATACTCCTCCAGAATTTCCAGGATATCCTCGATACTTCCTCCCTTGCGGATCACAATCTGGATCACAGAACACGCCTCCGCAATGTCCTCAATCTCCGCATGCAGAACCTTTTGAAGATACTGCATCACCCTCGCCATTTCTTTCGTAATTTCAGTCTGATCATATCTTGCCAGTTTCTCTACCTCAGCCTTAGGCGGGAAATAAAACGGACTGTTCTGCTGCCGTTCATAAAGATCTTTGTATCTCTCCTCTTCCACCAGCCCAGAATCAACAAACAGGCCGTCACGATATTCAAAATCACATCTGTACAGGCGGAGCACTTCGTACACGTGCATGATCTCTTCTTCCTTCGTCTCCGGCTTCTCATACCGGTTAAAAAATTCCACCATCACTTCCGGCGGAGTCACCGCATACAGATTATTCGCAGCGTGGCAGTAATCCCCAAGCAGGTTGACCCTCGCCCGCTCCTTCCGAAATCCCGGAGTATTCATTCTCTGATAAGCCTCTTTTACATCCTCCGGTACGAAAACCGTCATATCCTCGCGCACCGCACAATATCCTCCGGCAAACAGGTAATCAAAACTTCCGTCATATCCTTCCTGAAGCTGTTCCCTGCTTTCAGACGCCGCCTCAAACCGCTGAATCTCTTCCCCCGTCATACATAAAAAATAACGCTCCATCTCCTCAGACGAAAGAAGATAATTCTTAACATTCTCAGCCAGTTCACCTTTTCTCCACTTCGAATATCCCTTCATATGGTGAAGCTTCGCAATCATCACAAGCTCCTCTTTTGTATACTCTGTAAAAACATCCGCAAGCCTCTCTGTATTTAAACCATTGTCTCTGCCGGCATCTGACATAATTTCTCCCTCCGCGCTCCAACCGGAGCAGTCATATTTCTCTATTACAGTGAATCGTACAGTGATTGATTATCGACTATATTAGTATTTAAAATTATACTGGTACTGAACCATCTCATTCATATAGGACACATCTACAATAAAAGAAGTGCAAAGAAGAATCAGGCCGCAAAGCAGGATCGTTCCTGTGATGATCAGCAGGACTATCATCGTTGTCTTCTTTTCCTTTGTATAAATCCGGTCCGCATCCCTTCTGATTCCCCTGTGAAGCAGATAATTACCGATATAGACAGCAAATGGAACAGCCGCTGCAGCCAGTACATAGATTGCCACTGTCATCAGCGGAATCCCAGCCACAGACACCGGATCAGCCGCACTGTCGTAAACACCGGATGAGGATACCAGATTCAAAAATTTCGTCATAATATACAGGATGACAACTGCAATAAAATTATTCAGAAAATGGAGAATTACCGTATAGACCATATTTCCCGTCTCATACACGATATAAGCAAATACAGCCCCGATCAGTCCCGTCGATAAGAATTTTACTGCACTTCCATGGCACGCCCCGAATAAAACGCCGATGATCACAATGACCACCCATTTATTAGAAATGCTCCCTTTCAGGCTGCTCTGCAGCACACCCCGAAAGACCGCTTCCTCACAGATTGCCGGCATCACCGCAATGATGAACGCAGACAGAAGAAATCCCATCTCAAGATCCATCCCGCCAAGCTGCTGTGTCGCATCCTGTATCTGCTTTGGTGCCAGATACATTGCAATCATCAGGCATGCAGTGGAGATGGTATTCATCGCCCACAGAAGGATTCCCCCTCCAACAAGCGGTACAATCTTCGGCTTTCCAACCGGAAATGCCTCCCTTAGATTCCCTCCAAATACCACAACCGTCCCAACAGCAGTCAGAAGAAACAACAGTTCCCCAACCAGCGATACATACGGTCCAAACACACGTCCCACAGGTGATCTTATCACCAGCAGACTGATCAGAAATAACAAAAATGCGATCACCCCGTGATAAAATTTCAATTCTTTTTTTCCATTTAGCATACAGCTTCTCCCATGCAGTTTTTCAGGTTCATAAATTTCATAAAATTATCATGGTACACTTTTCTGAGCACCAGACTGTCAAGGCCAAGCCCATGCATCAGGACAGGCTCTCCTTCTTTGACATACTGTCCGTCCGGACGCAGAATATAATCCCCTTTCGTCTCCAGGAATTTCGTGATCAGCGAGATCCTCGACCGGCTCTCATCCATCGAAAGCGGAAGCTTCTCCCTCCGTATAATCGACCTTGCACCGATATCGGTCCCATAACAGATCCTATCCTGGTATTTTATGAAAAATTCCTTTGCCTTATCCTCCTGTTCGGATAAATTATAGTAAAGTTCAATTCCCGGCGCCAGATCAATCATCACATTCGGAAACTGATCCAGTATCTCCCCCAGTCTCGGAAGCTGTCTGGACATAAAAAAGAAATGCGGAAAACAGATCCGAAGCTTCGGATTCTTTTTCAGCCGCTCCATCACCTGCCGATACTGCTCTTCGTTGTTAATATATGTATCATCATAAAACCAGCCCGCCTGCTTCGCAAATTCCGAAATCTGCCCGGCATCCCAGAAATCTTCCGGATCATTGACATGAAACATTACCGGAATCTGCTCCTTCTCAAGCTTCTCAAAATACGGATCCCACACCATATCATCAAAATCCGGAACCGGCCACTGCTTTCTCACAATTGGCTTTCCTTCCAGCATTTTAATCCCTGTGCACCCCATCTCCATCAATCTGTCAATCTCCTGGGGCAGCATAAAAATCAGATGCTCCTTTGGAAGTTCAAAAATATCCCTCGCAATTCCGCCGAATACATACACCGGAACCTTTGACTGTTTCTTAAAACGCAGTGCGTCATTTTCCACCGCCCATTTACCATCCTTCGGTATGCACTGCAGTGCGATACCCTCTATATTATATTCCTCAATCAGCTGATTGAATTTGATCCTGCCAAGACTGTCAGCATAGTGAACATGTCCATCTATCATTTCAGACACCTTCTTTCCCTTATATTTCTCCCACGTTATACTCTTTTATTGTAACGGTCATGCCAATTTATTACAATACAAGACAAGAAATTTTCATAATCTTTCTGCAGCCAGCTCCCGGTCAAATTCCTGTTTCTAATTTCCAATATGTTATAATTTACTTGACCTTCCAGCACGGAGGATAGTTTATACTGAAAACAAGAGGAGGCAGCCATGTATAAAATAAGCCAGTTTTCTAAACTTTCCGGTTTGACCGCAAAAACACTGCGTTATTATGATAACGAAGGAATTTTACAGCCTTCCTGTCGAAATACGGCAAACCAATATCGTTACTACAACGATGAAGACTTGAAAAAAGCCCTGCTGATCAGGCATCTGCGCTCTTTAGATTTCTCTATCGCAGAAATAAAGGACGTCGTCAAAACTGTGGAGACAGAGGATGATTTGACATATATTCTTCAGGAAAAAATCAGATTTATCGAAAAGAATATATCAAAAGAAAAAGAACTCATACAAAAAATCAGTCTGAGCACTTCCTCTTTTGGCATCGTACACAAAAATAACAACTATAAAATTGATCATCTGACAGTCCCTGCAATGTATGTTGCTTCTATTCGGTTCACCGGAAAGTACAGCGACCTGGATACCTATGTACTGCTGCTATATAAAGCAGTAAAAAATAACGGTGACGGTAAACACTTCAACATCTATTATGATGGGGAATGCGTTGAAACCGCTGATATAGAACTGTGTATTCCTGTCAAGAAACATATCACAGATAAACTTATTACATGCAGGACATTACCCGGGATAGCCGCAGTTCATACAACACATTATGGCAGTTATGACACACTGTTCCTTGCATATAAAGCGTTATTTGAATACGTCAACACCCACCAATTAAAAATTCTGACACCATCCAGAGAAATATATACCAAATGTCCCGGTTTCATTTTCCGGGGAAATCCGGCCAATTATGTCACTGAAATTCTTTTACCCTATGAAACAGACGAAAAGGAGTCCCTATGAGAAAAGTTATTGAAAATTTTGTCCCGCAAGGCGGAAAACACTGTATCACCAATTCCCTGAAACAGATTTTTACATATTATGGCCACCCCATATCAGAAGATATGTTATTTGGGTTGGCGTCCGGACTCTCGTTCTTGTATATCAATCAGGCAGCCTCGCCTATGATAAATGGAAGAACAAAAATATTTGAGTTCGAAAATAAACTTGCCGGACGGCTGAATATCACCATCCAATGCAAATCATCAAAAAATTACTCCCGTGCCCTGCGTGTAAGTAAACAAATGATCGACACCGGCCATCCGGTTCTGATCTATGTTGACATGCCTTATCTGAAGTACCTTGGCCTGGATCCGGACAGTCATTTTGGCGGACATGCGGTTGTGCTGTACGGATACGATGAAACTGCACAGAAATTCTGGATCAGCGACAGAGACAATCATGACACTCCAATCTCAACCCCTTTAGGACAGTTGGCAGAAGACTATCATTTCGTTGATTACAGTGAACTTGAAAAAGCCCGAAGCAGTTCCTTCAGGCCTTTCCCGGCAAACAACAAATATTTAACTTTTGACTTTAGCGGCCTGAGAGAGATAGACAAGGCCATTCTGCAGTCTGCAGTCATTGAAACCTGCGATACTATGCTCCATCCGCCAGCGAAACTTCTTGGAATAAACGGAATACTGAAGTTCTCAAAAGAAATACTGAAATGGAAACAGTTCAGCCCCGAGAAACTAAAGACCGCGGGGGTTACAAATTACTTTCAGATAAGCAAAGACGGCGGAACAGGCGGGGGTATTTTCCGCAAAATGTACGGTGAGTTTTTAATAGAATCAGCACCGATCATGAATAACGATCAACTGCTCTCTCTAGGGCAAAAATTCATCGATGTCTCAAAACAATGGGATCTCATTGCCGATGATATGTGGCAGTTATTCCAGACAGGCGATGCTGAACTTTTAAAAAAGATGTCCACATCCGTTACAAAAATTTATGAGATTGAAAAGGGACTGTACAATGCTTTGGGCAGCTGCATGTTTTAGACCCCGAAGCACTTCCTGAATCCCATGCTTTTATATCTCTTAGTTATAAAACAATTTGTGTTTAAGTCTCCTTTTCACTAACTGCCAAGTACTTCCTGCACAACTTTACGTTTTATTACCATCAGATAAAATATTTCCGGAATTATACAACATGCAAAATAAATTCCAATCATATAACTATTCTCAATACTAATATTATCCGGCATCATATCTGCAATTAAAAATATAATCCCTGTTACTGCTGCTGTTACAAGCGGCAACAGCAGAACCGGAATTATTTCACTTCCCAAATTTTTCTTTTGGGCTTTGTGCTTCATTCCCATGTAATCCAAAAATTCATATTTCTTTGCCTGATCCTGTATTTCAGAAAAAAGTTTAATGCTAAGCACCAGCAATCCGTTCATAGTCAAAAACAATCCAACAGCAATATTCATAATAACTGTCAATAAACTTTGCATCGCCGACAGATCCATTGCATTTTGCTTACTCAATATAGTCACATCCGGACAAATGATATGTATCTTTTCTACTAACTCCTCAATCTTCTGTGACTGTCCTTCCGCCCCATTAAAAGCCCAGATTACCGTATTCTTGGAAAGTCCTGCTGATAACTCATGATACATGGAATCCGGCAATACCAGCAGATCAGTCCCTGCCCCGTATCCCCAGAACAATATTGACGTCTTCTGTCCCTTAAAATTCACATCCGTATATTGTCCATCCACATACATCTGCGGAAATGCAGGCAAGATATTCATATAATTATCTCTTTCTTCCCGCTGTGAGACCGTTAATACCTCTCTCTCACCTAACTGTACTTTGTCACCTGATACCGCCTCATAATCACTTTCGGAGATTCCAAAGAACTGTGTTCCGAAAGCGGCTCCATCTTGTCCTTCTTGTCCATCGCTTACCGTAACCTGCAGATAAGGTATTTTCAATTCATCATGTAGCACCCCATCTGCTTCCATGACATTATAGTCCATCTCTCCGGCCACAACATAATCATAAGGATAATTCACTGAATGATCGACAGCAATATTATCTAATATACCAATTCCAATCACATATAAAATGATAAAATCAATTGCAAACAAAATAAAAATTACTGTTTTATTTTTTACATAGTGCACATAAAAGTTATTCAGCTTCAGTATATTTTTATAGTAAAATGGGGGATGTCGTTTTAAAATTTCCAAAAAAAATCCGGTACCAAAGGAAAAGAGTAAATAAAAACCGCAAACACAGATAAAAATGGCCAAAAACCAGGACCTTCTGGCGATTGCTTTATTTATATGCAGATAAATGCTGGATAAAACAAATACCATTCCAACAATCGCACAAAATTTCCACCAGCTTTTCACTTCCACTCTTCCAAGGAGACTTTCCTGCTTTTCCTTTATTGACAAATCTTTTCTTGATAACAGAAAAACCTGATACATAAAAATAATAAGAAACATAAAAAGACTAAACCCAAAAGCAGTAAATACAATTCTCCCATAGTTTATTCCTGAAACCAGAAACCATAGATTTTTCATGATCAATAACTTTCTTAACAAAAATGTGAAAATAACCCCTGCCGCTGTACCAACGATAAACGAAATAATCCAAATGATGAAATATTCGATTGCCATCGCTCCAAACATCATTTTTCTTTTTATTCCTAATATCATCAACAGTTGATAATCCTTAATTCTTAGTTCAATATATTCTTTCATTACATAAGATATAAAAACAACTGTGATCCCAGCCATCAGTATATAGTAATTGCTAAAGGATCTTACAATACCCGAAACATCGTCAAATACGCCTGATTCCTTCAAACGAATCGCATATGTCTTCATCCACGAAAAAGAAACCATCACTGCAACAGACAATACAAGACCCAGAAAGTACAGCATGTACTTATTTACATTTGCCAGAAAATTCTTAAATATTACTTTTTTAAACATTATTCATCCCCCTACGAATAACTTAATGGAAACTTGATAAATATTTCATCAAGTTTCCATCTCGAATATCCTTAACTATAGTGATTTAGCATTCCAGCTACATCTTCCTGAACAATCACTTTTACAGCTTGCTTTACAGCCACCAAGTATTTAGTCAATCTTCATTCTCACGGCGTGAAATATACAAAAACATATTGTTGATCATCTACACTGGCTACATAAATTTCTGAAAAGTCATCATTGTCTTTATTGTTTAGCCATAACCATTCATATTTTTCTAGAAAGTTTGAATGTTTCAGTGTACCTCCCTCGTCCATATAGATTGTTGTTTTTTTATCTCTCCACCAATTGAAAAAAATCAAATTCTCAAATTTATTCCTTGCATACGCCTTCGCGTTACTTACTGATACCGAATAAGGATCATATCGATCTATTTTTTTACCTACCAGAATTCCTTCGGAATGAATGATGATTGGTGGCGCAAACATAACCAATCCACCAGTAAGTATAACTACAATTAATATAAATAATAATACTCTATTTTTCATATTATTTTGTAAAATCCAACACTACAATATAGTATTGATTATTCATTTTACTTTCCAAGATTATATTATAAAAATCATCAGTATGTTGTGTTAAATAAAGTTCCCTTTTCATAAAAATCTCCTCCCTATTTGATTGTTATTAATAATTTAACATTAAATTTATAATTAGTAAATATTGTCTTGTATTCTTCCAAGAACATAACTACCAAAAAGCGGTACAGCCCCACAAGCCATACCGCTCTCCCCACAGGATTCTCTCCCGCCTTTATTTCCTCTTAATCTTTTGCGAAGGAGTCTTCTCAAACTCTTCTTCCCTCACCGTCAGCCCCTGGATCTGCTTATACAGTGGTTTCCCTTTGTTATATCCGTCAATCACCTTCTGAAGTTCTGCCCGGATATCCCGCACTTTTTTCTTCTTCGCATATTCAAGGTCCGGGAATATTTCTGCATGGATTGTGTTATCCACATCTTTTACAATCACTTCCTTTACCAAATCCGATGTACCAACCTCATTTTCCAATTCCTCCGGAGAGATATTCTCACCGTTATTCAGGATAATGAGATTCTTCCTGCGCCCGGTCAGATACAGGTACTTATCCTTATCTATGTAGCCGAGATCCCCTGTCTTAAGCCACCCATCTTCCAGCGTTTCCGCAGTCTCTTCCGGCATTTTATAATATCCCATCATGACGCTCGACCCTTTTACCCAGATCTCTTCGTCTACTACTTTTGCCTCCAGGTTCGGAAGTAATTTCCCTACAGAGCCTTTCCGCGAATCCCAGGAAAGGTTTGTGCTGATGACAGGGGAACATTCTGTCATGCCATATCCCTGAAGAATCGTAATTCCATATTCCTTGAATATGTCAACCATCTCCGGGTTCAGGAATGCACCGCCGCTGTATATCGTATGTAGTTTCCCTCCAAACGCGGCCCTGGCAGCCACCTTTTTCGGAATCAGGCTGGAAGTATCACGGAGTTTTGCATAGATTGACTCGATGACCATCGGCACTAACAATACGATTTCCGGCTGGAACAGCTTCATGTTCTTCTGTACATGCATGATGGAATCATTGATGCAGATCACCATTCCGATGTAGATTGCCTTTAAAATATCCATTGTAAAACAATATGCATGATGGATCGGCAAAAGTGTCATGGAAACCGTACCTCTTGGGATTTTCATGTCAACACTGGTCGCATTGTCTGCAAGATTTCTGTGGCTCAGCATAACTCCCTTGCTTTTCCCTGTCGTTCCCGAAGTAAAGAGAATTGCGCAAAGTTTGTTTTCATCCAGCCTGCAGGAGAATCTTCCACGGTTTTCTTCCATGAGTTTCTCATAGGACAATATCTCTTCTGTACTTTCTCCCGCCTGCATAGAGATCACATGCTGAATCCCGGGTACATGCTGCCTGATATTTTCTGCGACATCTTTCCTTACTTCATCAAAGACCAGGACACTTACATCCGCCCGGTCAAGCAATTCCCAGATATCTTCTTTGGGAAGCTGTGCATCCACAGGAACTGCCACTCCCCGGGAATTCACTGTCCCAAAGTATGAAATGATCCACGGATAACTTG
>URQQ01000097.1 GCA_900549995.1 uncultured Lachnospiraceae bacterium
AGGGTTAGATAAAACAAAATTGAAATGTGCGGGGATGGGCCTAACCTTGCATTTCAAATAAAAAATGTGATTTGGAGGAAAGATCATGAGAAAAACAAAAAGATTTACTGTGGTTGCAACAAGTTTCATGCTTACTGTTTCCATGCTGTTTGCAGGGTGTGGTGCAAAAGAAAACGAAAAAAAAGGAAGTGCAGGAAATGATACCGGGGATAAAACCCAGATGGAAGCCACGATTCGTTTTGCGTTTTGGGTTCCGGAGCAGGAGGCTGCTCTGAAACAATCCATTGCGGAATTTAACAAAGTGTATCCGAATATCAAGGTGGAATGTGAACTGACACAATGGAACCAATATTGGACAAAATTGCAGACGGAACTGGCAGGCGGAACTGCTCCTGATGTATTTATGAATCAGACATTTTATTTCCTGACACTGCAGGATTCTAATGCGGCAGAGCCTTTGAATGAATATATTGAGAAAGACAATGTGGATATGAGCCAGCATAATCAGAAAGTCATTGATATTTACACGAAAGATGATAATTTATATGTGATGCCGCAGGACTGGGATTCAGAGTGTGTGATTTATAATAAGGATTTGTTTGATAAATATGGGATTGATTACCCGACAGAACTGGACTGGAACCCGATTGACGGAGGAAGTTTTACAGAAACAGCACAAAAACTTACAGTGGATAAGAATGGAAGAAATGCATTAGACCCGGATTTTGACGCTTCTAATATTGATACTTATGGTTTTTTGACCAATAACAGTAATAACTGTTTTTACTGGAATTTCATGTATATGAACGGCGGTGATATTGACAAATACGATGACCCGAAGAATATCGAGACAATGAACTGGGCGCAGGAATTAATTACAAAGTATAAAGTGTCACCGGAGGTAAGCCAGGTCAGTTCCATGGGTGTGGACAGCATGTTTGCTACGGGCAGCGTGGGCATGTATACTATGGGAAACTGGGTATTAAAAACATTGGAAGAAACGTGTGATTTTAACTGGGGAGTGGCTATGATGCCGACAGGACCTGATGGAAGAGCTACCTGTGTAAACGGTGTGGGACAAAGTATCTATTCCGGCAGCAAAAATAAAGAAGCAGCCTGGGAACTGGTGAAATGGTTCGGAAGTGATGAAAGTCAGAAAATTATGGGTGAGACAGGAACAGTCCTGCCGTCCAGAGAAGCTTATCATCAGAGTTTTATTGATTTTTATATGGAGAAAGGAATTGATATATCAGCGTTTAAAGACAGTATGTCAGAGGCAGAGACATTTATTGCGCCGATTGTTCCGAACTGGAATCAGAAGTCTGAGGCAGTGACTAAAAATTACGACTTACTGTTTATGAATAAGATTACATCCAGGGAAGCAGCAGAAAATATAGCAAAAGCATATGCCGAAATCGGGGACTAGAGAGGGTTTGAAGACAACAGGAAGGAAGTTTAACATGCGATAAGCAGAGGGACAAAACTATGAAGAGATCAGAGATAAATAAAGCAATGAAAGACGCTGTACAATTTATGGCGGAACAAAATTTTAATTTGCCTCCGTTTGCGTATTGGAAAAAAGAAGACTGGCAGAGTAAGGGAGAAGAGTACAGGGAAGTACGGGAAACAATGCTTGGCTGGGATATCACAGATTTTGGTTATGGTGATTATGACAACATCGGTCTTTTGATGTTTACATTACGCAATGGAAGCTATAAGCAGCCGGATCAATATGTAAAACCATATGCGGAGAAAATATTAATTGTGAAAGAAGGTCAGGTTACACCGTTTCATTTTCACTGGAAGAAGATGGAGGACATCATTAACCGCGGCGGCGGAGATTTGCTGATTCAGTTATTTGAGTCTGGGCAAAACGGGGAAATGAGTGATGAACCGGTACATATTCAGCAAGACGGAAGAAACTACAGGATGGAAAGCGGCAGCATCATACGGCTGAAGCCGGGAGAAAGTGTCTGTATCCCATGTGGCCAATATCACAAATTCTGGGGAGAAGGAGGGTGTGTTCTGGTTGGGGAAGTATCAAAAACAAATGATGATACGATAGACAACCGGTTTTATGAAGAGAAGGGCAGGTTTCCTTTCATAGAGGAGGATGAAGAACCTTATTATTACTTATTTAATGAGGAGCCCGAATACAAGAGTTAAGTTGCGCAAATTACCATATTATGGTAAAGTGGTTTGGGAGAATTTGCGGGGGTTAAATAAATGAGGGACAGGTGTTAATATATGGCGGTAAAGTTATCAGACATTGCCCGGGCGCTGGGCATTTCCGAAGCAACGGTTTCGCTTGCTTTAAATAATAAAAGTGTAGTGAATGAAAATACCCGTTTGAAAGTTCAGAAAACAGCGGAAGAAATGGGGTATCGTCCCAATGCACTGGCGCAGGGACTGGCAAAAAAAAGCAGCGGTACAATCGGAGTCGTAGTTCCTGATATCGCCAATCCATATTATGGTGAATTAGTTAAATACTGCGGGAAGTATATCAGAGAGCGGAATTATTCTCCCATCTTTGCATTCTCAAATGACAGCAGAGAAATTGAAGAGCAGGTGATTGAACAATTCATCGCTGAACGGGTAGAAGGCGTATTGATTGCACCTACGAATAAAGATTGTCTGTATAGAGATTACATTTCAAAACTTGAAAAATACGGGATACGCTACATGTTTGTGACATCATACTACCATAATATAGAAGCACCGTATGCGATGATTAACCTGGAAAGCGGCAGTTATCAGTTGATCAGATATCTGCTGGATATGGGACACCGGGAGATCTATTTCCTCAGTTCTAATCCTGAGATGATACCGACGTCTACCCGTATCAATGGATACCGGAGAGCATTTGAGGAGTACGGACTGCCTGTAGATGAATCAAAGTTCATAAACTGTGAGGCGGTTACGTTCGATCAGGCATTCTGGATGACCGGAAATCTGCTCCAGTCGAACAGAAAAGTGGATGCGATTGTCACCATGAATGATGTGATGGCACTGGGTTCGCTGAGAGCGTTAATGGATCATGGGGTAAGCATACCCGATGAAATATCACTGGCCGGATATGACGATGTGATCTTCTCTACAGTATCGGCAATCCCGTTAACCACAGTGAAACAAGATATTCCGAGACTTAGCCAGGCAGCTGTGGATATGATGGTACGTATGCTCGATGGACAGCAGGAGATAGAAAAGTTCCTGATTGAACCGGAACTGGTAGTAAGACGTTCAACAGGAAGAAAAAGAAAGTGATATACAAGGAAACCCTAAGTGCCAAGGTTTGGCATTTAGGGTTTTTGTGCGCTGTTGGATAAAATATAAGATAAACTTCTTTATTGTATAAGGCTTAAATCTTCCAGTGCAGCCAGAATGTCAGGGATTTCCCGTGACTGGCTTATAATCTGGTAGTAAGGCTCATTGATATCCTGCAGATAATGGGCATCGGAGCTGCTTACGATATTACAATTCTCCAGATAAGGGTTTGCCCTTTTTAATTCATGAAGACGCTTCATGTCGTGAATTTCCGCACATTTAAACCGGCTGTCCGGGGGGATGAATCCCAGATTGGACAGAAGGCTTGTGGAAGATTTGTCCAGATGTGCCGGGTAGGCAATTCCATGATAGATTGCGGTCAGTTCGTTGACGGAATCAAAGGAAATGTCAGTTGCGCTGATCAGAAGATTATCAACAGTTCCGGTCACTTCATCCTCCTCGTTCATGATCTGCTGCTTTCCGAAGATGTCTTCCTTATTACGGATCGGAAGGAGATGCTGATATACATATCCGTCGAATGCAAGTGCATCTTCCAGTGTCGGGAACAGACAGATCACATGTACTTCTTCAGAAGTGCACAGTTCCATGCCAGGGATGACAGTCACACCGTAATTGCTGCCGTGTATCAGTGCGGCAGGACAGTTAAGGCATGAGTTGTGATCCGTAAGAGCAATAACTTCCAGCCCTTTTAAGGCGGCCATGCCTACAATGTTGGCGGGCGTCATATCATCATCTCCGCACGGGGACAGGCAGGAGTGCAGATGAAGGTCATAATAGAGCGGAATCATGCCGACTCCAGTTCGTATATTTTGACGGCAGCATCAAAGATCGGAAGTTCTGTAGCGAATACCGCAATTCCCTCGTCTTTGGCACAGTCAATTTCGGTATCTCCCAGTCTGACGCCTTCTGCCAGAATAATACAGGAAACATCCGCAAGGGAGGAGACTGCAAGGGTATTTCTGTTCCCCATCACAGTTACCCATGCGCAGCCTTCGGGTGCTTTGCTCATTGCAATGCTTAACAGGTCACAGCAGAATACTTTTGAGATGCTGCGGTCTGTCTGTCCTTCCACCAGTACTTCAAAATAATTGGAATCAATCAGATCCTGAATGATCATAATATACCAGCCTTTCTTTGTCTATTTTATTTTGCCGGGAGCTTTGTCAGGTTTTGGATTTTCTGCGGAATATCCATTCATGGCATCAAGCTCTGTTGTCAGTTTCTTAATATAATCCTGGAGCACGTTCATAGAGTCATCGTTCTGCCCGGAGAGATTGATGGATTTGGCAAGAAAATCTATTTCTTCTGACAGACTGTTGATATAGTCACGCAGTACATAGATGCAGTCGTTGCTGACAGCCTCTCCGCGGACGATATCCTCTGCCAGTGCCTGGCAGGTGGGAGCACCGCAGGAACCGCAGTCCAGTCCCGGGAACCGTTTGGTAAGTTCCTCAACTGTTTTCATCATCTCAAGACTTTCCTTAAAGGTGTTGCCAAGGCGGAACACCGGCTCGTAATCAATATGGCCGTCCCAGCCGATGTTTACATCCGGATGGTTATCCAGGTGTGTCTGTGCGACGGGAAGATAACGAAGGAGCCGCTTTGTCTTGCTTTCTGCCACATAGGCATTCTCCACTGTAAGGACGCCTCCGACACAGCCGCCGCTGCATGCATTCAGTTCAATAAACTTCAGGCCGTGGAATTTTTCATCTTCCAGCCCCTCCAGAACACGCAGGACATTGACAATGCCGTCAGCGGCAAGGTAATTGTCTGTAATGATCCCGGCTGCTTCGCCGCCGCTGTTGCTCCATCCGATACCGATGCGGCCGGAAGAAGAGATAGGGAGCAGGGAAGACTCATCATGAGTCATGTGCGGGAGAAGGAGAGGATAGATTTCCTTAATTGCCACGACGTTATCAACATTGGATTTCTCAATTCCAAGCGGCGAGCGCACATAGGATACTTTGGAAGGACACGGGGAGATGAATATAATTCCGATATCTTCCGATGGCAGTCCTGTCTTGGCGATTGCCTTCTTCCTCGCAATTTCGGCAGCAACCTCGATCGGAGGCTTTAAAGGAAGAAGTTTTGGGATCAGGGACGGGAATTTTACCCGCACAAGCCTGACAATTGACGGGCAGGCAGTGCTGATAAAAGGCCCTTCGCCTTCATGCTCATTAATGTATGATCTCGATGCTTCTGATACAAGTTCTGCGGCTGCACTGACTTCATATACATCATCAAAGCCAAGCTTTAAGAGTGCATTCAGAACGATATCAACGTTCATCAGATTATTATACTGTGCGTAGAGCGAAGGCGCAGGGAGCGCCACTGTATATTTAAAGTTATTCAGGACGTTCAGTGAATCATAGACAGCAATCTTCGCATGATGCGGGCAGTAACGGATACAACGTCCGCAGTCAATGCAGAACTTATCCGTGATATGTGCTTTGCCGTTATGAACACGAATTGCCTGGGTCGGGCAGTATTTAATACAGTTGATACACCCTCTGCAGGCATCTTCGTCCAAACGTACGGATCGGATGAATTTATTATCCATAACATCCTCCTCTTGTTTTCGTGATTGTCTAATTACAAGATGTTGGGGGCAAAAGATCTTTTGCCCCTGGCATAATTACATATGTACATCCATGATGACGGTTGTGCCGACGCCGAGAACGGTTTCGATATGCATCTCGTCTGAATATTTCTTCATATTGGGAAGCCCCATTCCGGCACCGAATCCAAGTGCCCTGACTTCGGCGGGGGCAGTGGAGAAACCTTCTTTCATGGCTTTTTCCACGTCTTTAATACCGGGGCCTTTATCGGCAAGAACAATATGAATGTTGTCACCGTCGATATCAACGGTGATCGTACCGCCGTTGGCATGGATGACCATGTTGATCTCACCTTCGTACATGGCGATCGCAACTTTCCGGATCACGTTGTTGTCGACCCCCATCATTTTTAATTTGTTTTTTACATCGCTGCTTGCCTCTCCGGCCCGTGTAAAGTCATCCCCCGATATTGTGTAAGTAAAAGTAATGCTATCGCTCATTAAGCACCTCCAAGTAGTCCGTTGCGGTAAAGGATACCGCATGTCGTAAACATATGGTGTGAAGTGGAGAGTACTACAATCCCCTTTTCGCGGGCAAGGCTCAGGATATGGTCATCCGGCTGTTTGCCGCGGACAAAGATAATACAGACGATATCGAGCATTTCGGCTGTGCGCACGACCTGAGGATTGCACAGTCCTGTAATAAGAACAGACTGTTCTTCTGCGTAAGCTAATACATCACTCATCATGTCGGAGGAGAAGACGAATTCCGCCTCCATATCCATAAGATCTTCCCCAAATAATACTTCAGCATCCAATAGTTTTTTGATCTCTCTGATTGTCATAAAAACCTCCCGGTTCAGTGTGTTTTTAGAAACAAAATGATAACGGTTCCATGGACTAAGTATATCATTACAAAAATACAAAATCAACAGCACTTTGTATAATGTGAATAAAAAACGAGGCAAATAATTGTAAATAAATTCACAGCACGTTTGACTAATATCAAACGAACATTGTGCTATAATTAACAAAAAATGGCTAATTAACGCTAGATTTTTGTCAGATAGTGTGATATTATAAGGTGGAAATTGAACGTAGGTACTTAGAGACAAAGCAGTCTCCGTTCATGAACAGGCAGTAGGGCAGACCTCGATTTCTGCTTTACCCCCGGTCTTAATCCAGGCCAGAATAAAACGAACATAATAAAAAAGGGAGGTTAGAAAATGCTTTCTAAGAAATCATCTGTTCCATTTGCTGGAACAAAAGAACAAGAAGAAGAACTTTTGAAAGTAATATCCGAGCTGAAAGACGAGAAAGGTGCATTGATGCCGATTCTCCAGAAAGCGCAGGGGATTTATGGTTATCTGCCGATCGAAGTGCAGAAAATCATTGCTAACGCAACAGGGATTCCTCTGGAGAAAATCTATGGAGTGGCAACATTTTACTCACAGTTTACATTGAGTCCAAAGGGACGGAACCAGATTTCCGTCTGTCTTGGTACTGCATGTTATGTCAAAGGATCCGGAGATATTTACAATGCCCTGATGGAGAAACTGGGAATTGTCGGCGGAGAGTGTACAGAAGACGGACGTTTTTCACTGGATGCCTGCCGCTGTGTAGGAGCATGTGGGCTTGCTCCTGTTATGATGGTGAACGGAGAAGTTTACGGCAGACTGACTGTGGACGATATCGATGACATCCTGGCAAAATACGAATAGCCTATGATGCCGGAAATCGCATTAAATATCTTGGATGTAGCGGAAAATTCCATCCGTGCAGATGCACACCTGGTAAAAATTGAAGTGTCGGTGCAGACAGCACAGGATACACTTACAGTCATCATCAGTGACGATGGCTGCGGAATGAGTGAGGAACAGGTCAAGAGAGTGCAGGATCCTTTTTTTACAACGAGGACTACACGGAAAGTCGGACTTGGAGTGCCTTTCTTTAAGCAGGCAGCGGAATGTACAGGGGGAAGCTTTCTTATTACATCGAAGGAAGGAATAGGTACGATTGTTAAAGCAGTTTTTGGTCTTTCTCATATTGACAGAATGCCATTGGGTGATATCAATGCAACAATACATACATTGATTGTGTTCAATGAAACTGTCGATTTTTATTATAAATATGCTTACAATGAGAACTATTTTGAACTGGATACAAGGGAATTAAAAGAAATCCTGGGGGATGTCTCTTTCCAGAATGCAGAAGTTTCGAGATTTATCAGGGATTACCTTGAAGAGAACAAAGCTGACGCAGATGGTGGAATTTCGGTCTAGGATATAGAAGAATGGAGGATTTGTATGAAATCTCTTGAAGAATTAAAAGCAATCAGAGAGAAAATGGAAGGCAAGGTTGGAACACGTTCTGAGGATCAGAACAATACCCGTGTGATCGTCGGAATGGCTACATGTGGTATCGCAAGCGGTGCAAGACCGGTACTTACAACACTTTCTGATGCAGTGCAGGAAATGGGTCTTTCCAATGTCGTAGTTACGCAGACAGGATGTATCGGACTGTGCCAGTATGAGCCAATCGTTGAGGTTCTGGAGCCTGGCAAGGAAAAAGTAACTTATGTAAAGATGAATCCGGATAAAGCAATGGAAGTTGTAAGGATGCATCTGCAGGGCGGCCAGGTGGTGACGAAATATACACTGGCAGCTGAGAAAATCGGACAGCAGTAGAGAAAAGGAGGATTATTAATATGTATCGTTCACAGGTTTTGGTATGTGGAGGAACAGGATGTACCTCCTCTGGAAGCGCAAAAATTATCGACAGACTGAAAGTTGAGATTGAGAAAGCGGGACTTTCAGAAGAAGTCAATATCGTGCGTACAGGATGTTTTGGGCTGTGTGCTCTTGGTCCGATTATGATTGTATATCCGGAAGGTTCATTTTATTCTATGGTTCAGGAAGATGATATTCCGGAGATTGTCAATGAACATCTGTTAAAAGGAAGGGTTGTAAAACGTCTGTTATATGATGAGACAACCAAACAGGAAGAAGTTCTCCCTCTGCAGGAGACGAAATTCTATAAAAAACAGAAAAGGGTTGCGCTTCGAAACTGTGGTGTTATCAACCCGGAAGATATCGAGGAATACATAGGAACACACGGATATGAAGCTCTCGGCAAGGTGCTGACAGAGATGACTCCGGATGATGTCATCCAGATTATGCTGGACAGCGGACTGAGAGGCAGGGGCGGTGCCGGATTCCCGACAGGAAGAAAATGGCTGTTTGCAAAACAGAATGAAGCAGATCAGAAATATGTATGCTGTAACGCTGACGAGGGTGACCCGGGTGCGTTCATGGACCGTTCCGTACTGGAAGGTGATCCGCACGTAGTTTTGGAAGCAATGGCAATTGCAGGGTATGCAATCGGTGCTTCCCAGGGATATATTTATGTGCGTGCTGAATATCCGATCGCTGTAGAGCGTCTGGAAATCGCAATCGGCCAGGCAAGAGAGTATGGCCTGCTTGGAAAGAATATCTTCGGAACAGATTTCAGCTTTGATATTGAACTGAGATTGGGAGCAGGAGCGTTCGTGTGCGGTGAAGAGACTGCGCTGATGACTTCCATCGAAGGACACAGAGGTGAACCAAGACCGCGTCCTCCGTTCCCTGCACTGAAAGGATTATTCCAGAAACCTACAATTCTTAACAATGTTGAGACACTTGCCAACGTACCTCAGATCATCCTGAACGGGCCGGAATGGTTCTCTTCAATGGGAACAGAGAAGTCCAAAGGTACAAAAGTATTTGCACTTGGCGGTAAGATTAATAATACAGGACTTGTTGAGATCCCGATGGGAACAACACTCCGTGAGATCGTAGAAGAAATCGGCGGTGGTATTCCGAACGGAAAGAAATTCAAAGCTGCACAGACCGGCGGACCTTCCGGCGGATGTATCCCGGCAGAGAAGTTCGATGTTCCGATCGATTACGATAACCTGATCGCTATCGGATCGATGATGGGATCCGGCGGACTGATCGTTATGGATGAAGATAACTGTATGGTAGATATTGCAAAATTCTTCCTTGAATTTACAGTAGATGAATCCTGCGGTAAATGTTCTCCATGCCGTATCGGTACAAGACGTATGCTTGAGATTCTTGATAAGATTACAAAAGGCCAGGCTACGATGGAAGATCTTGATAAGCTGGAAGAACTGGCAGAGCATCTGAAATCCAACTCTTTATGTGCACTTGGCCAGACAGCGCCGAACCCGGTACTCTCTACACTGCGTTATTTCAAAGATGAATATATCGCCCATATCGTAGAGAAAAGATGTCCGGCAGGAGTCTGTAAAGCGCTTCTGCAGTACAAGATTGATGCTGATAAGTGTAAGGGCTGTACATTATGTGCGAGAACCTGCCCGAATAATGCAATTATCGGTAATGTAAAAGAGCCGCATATGATCGACCAGTCGAAGTGTGTGAAATGTGGAGCTTGTATGGAAAAATGTCGTTTCGGTGCTATTTACAAAGAGTAATGGAGGATGGAAAATATGGAAAATGTAAATATTAAAATCAATGGTATAGATGTGTCTGCACCGGCAGGAGCTACCATCCTGGAGGCAGCACACTTAGCAGGGATCAGGATTCCAACCCTCTGTTTCTTGAAGGAAATCAATGAAATCGGTGCCTGCCGTATGTGTGTTGTTGAAGTAAAAGGTGCAAGAAACCTGGTTGCTGCCTGCGTTCATCCGATCAATGAAGGGATGGAAGTACTGACAAACACACCAAAACTTCTGGAATCCAGAAGAAGAACACTTCAGCTTCTGCTTTCCAATCATGAGAGAAGCTGTCTGTCATGTGTAAGAAGCGGTAACTGTGAGCTTCAGCAGATGTGTAAAGAACTTGGTGTCGCTGATGAAAGCTATTTTGACGGAGCAAGAAATGAATATGAGCTGGATACTTCTGCAGCACATATGATCCGTGACAATAATAAATGTATCCTCTGCAGAAGATGTACTGCAACCTGTGAGAAGGTTCAGGCAGTCGGAATTATCGGACCGAACAACCGTGGATTCTCTTCTTATGTGGGAACTGCATTTGACCTTCCGCTTGGCGAAACGAGCTGTGTATCCTGTGGACAGTGTATCGCAGTCTGTCCGACCGGAGCTCTTCGTGAGAAAGATAACACAGATGATGTTCTGGCAGCAATCGCTGATCCAACGAAACATGTCATCGTACAGCCGGCTCCGTCTGTCAGAGCAGGTCTTGGCGAAGAATTCGGTTATCCGATTGGAACAGATGTAGAAGGAAAACTTGCAGCGGCACTTCGTAGAATCGGTTTTGACAAAGTATTCGATACAGATTTCAGTGCTGACCTTACCATTATGGAAGAGGCAAATGAGTTCCTTGAGAGAGTACAAAACGGCGGAGTGCTTCCGATGATGACCTCCTGTTCACCAGGATGGATCAAATACTGTGAGCACTATTATCCGGATATGCTTCCTCATCTTTCAAGCTGTAAATCACCGCAGCAGATGTTTGGTGCAATCTCCAAGACATTTTATGCGGAGAAGATGGGAATTGATCCGAAAGATATCGTATGTGTCAGCGTAATGCCTTGTACCGCGAAGAAATTCGAGATCGGACGCCCGGATCAGAGTGCAGCAGGGGTTCCGGATGTAGATATTGCAATCACAACAAGAGAACTTGCACGTCTGATCAAGAGACTTGGAATCGACTTCAACCGTCTTCCGGATGAAGGATTTGATGATCCGCTTGGAGAATCCACAGGTGCGGCTGT
>URQQ01000098.1 GCA_900549995.1 uncultured Lachnospiraceae bacterium
TGTCTTGCGGGGGCAGCGGGGGCCGCAGCGTTAGGAAAAAGAAAGACGGGGAAAAACTAAAATGCCATAAGTTTGAAGAAAACTCTCTTTGCTGTAGAATTTTGAGATACGTGGTGCTATAATGGAGGTACTTTAAAAATCACCTACTACTAAGGAGGAGTTCTTATGAGATTAGTAATTACGATGAGCCGCCGGTATGGGACTGGCGCAAGCATTATTGCAAATGAACTGTCACAGAGGCTTCATATACCTGTTTATGATAAGACGGATGTGGAGCAGGAAATGTATAAGAATGCCTATGATTCGGAAGTGGAGGTGATCCGTGAGCTGGCACAGGAGCCGTGCATTATTCTGGGACGCTGTGCTTCTGAGATATTGAAGGATCAGAGGAATGTGTTCAATATCTATGTATGTGCGGATAAGGAAGACCGGATCCAGAGAATTATGAAGCTGGAATCTCTTACATACGATGAGGCGAAAGACAAGGTTGAGAAGACCGATGAGGAGAGAGCAAAGTATTATCATGAACATACCGGAAGAGCCTGGGGAGATGTGAATGACTATCACATGATTTTGAACACATCGGATCTGGGAATTGAGAACTGTGCCGATATATTAATGAGATATTTTGAGAAAAAGGAATATATTTAAGGATTGTTCCGCTGTGGATGAATAGTTATGATATGATTTTAGAGGAAAAACAGACCGTGACCGGTCTGTTTTTCATTCTGCCTGGAACAGATACTCAAAAGCAGTCTGTTTCAGCAGGAGAAAGGAGGAAGTGATGCAGTATACGGTACCACACTATTATACGAAGTTTAGCTGCACGGCATCTGAGTGCAGTGATACATGCTGTGCCGGCTGGCAGATTGCAATTGATGAGAGAACCCTTGGGAAATATAAAAAGGCGAAAGGAGCGTTTGGAAACCGGCTCCGCAATTCTGTGGATTTTAAGGAGGCATCTTTTCGGCAGTATGAAGGGAGATGCGCCTTTTTGAACGAGGAAAATCTCTGTGACATTTACAGTGAGGCAGGACCTTCCATGCTGTGTAAGACATGCAGGCTTTACCCAAGGCATGTAGAAGAGTATGACGGACTTCGGGAAATTTCGCTGTCGTTGTCATGCCCGGAGGCGGCAGAAATCATCTTGGGAAACAGTGAAAAAGTTCATTTTATCACGAAAGAGAAGGAGACGGCTACACCCTGGGAAGAGGAGTTTGATTTTCTTCTGTTCACGAAACTGATGGATGCAAGGGAGGTAATGTTTCAGATTGTTCAGGACCGGGAACGTTCCCTTCGGGTGCGTATGGGGACGATTCTGGGATTTGCCCATGACCTGCAGTCCAGGATTGACAGAAACCAGATCTTTGCGGTGGATGAAATCAACGAGAGATATGGCAGGGAAGGTGCGAAAGAAAAACTTGATCAGAGATTGACGCAGTGTGAGGCGGGAGATGACATCAGGTTTGGACGGATGAAGCATATGATGGAAGATCTTGAAAAACTCGAGGTTCTGAGGCCGTCATGGCCGGAGAAACTCCAATCGATGCAGAAGATTCTGTATGGGGATGGCTTAGAGGAATACCGAAAGTGGAGAACCAGATTTCAGAGAGAAAAAACGGAGCAGCATGACTGGGAGATCATAGGAGAGCAGCTAATGGTATATTTTCTATTCACCTATATGGCAGGTGCAGTCTATGATGACGATGTTTTTTCGAAGGTGAAACTGTCCGTTGTGAGCACATTGCTGATCATGGAGATGTTTCTAAGTGTATATAAGAAAAATGGAGGAAAAATCTCATCAGAAGAAGTTGTGAAAGCAGCCTGTGCTTATTCACGGGAGGTGGAACATTCGGATGAGAATCTGAATCTGCTGGAAGAGATTTATACATGCAATGAAAGATATCATCTGGAATCCCTTCTGGCGTGTGTGATGTCTTAAAAAGAAAAAAGTGAATGGGAGATGGGATTTATGGAAGAGAAAAAGAAAGTAAAGAATCAGGATATGACCCAGGGAAGTGTTGTCAAATCCATTCTTTTGTTTTCTGTGCCGCTTCTGATTGGAAATATTTTTCAGCAGCTTTATAATACAGCAGATTCGGTGATTGCGGGGAACTTTATCGGGAAGCAGGCTCTGGCAGCGATCGGTTCCAGCAACTCACTGATCAATCTGATGATCGGGCTTTTCCTCGGGATCGCAAGCGGTGCAGGGGTTGTGATTGCCCAGTATTATGGAGCGAAAATGGAAGAAAAAATGCAGTGGGCAGTCCACACATCGATTGCGGTCAGTATTTTGGGAGGCATACTTCTGACAGTTCTTGGAGTTGTTCTGTCACCTCAGATACTGAAACTGATGGGAACGCCAAAAGAAATCATGGAGCAGTCGGTTGTGTATCTGCGGATCTTTTTTCTCGGGTCAGTATTTAATCTGGTATATAATATGGCATCCGGTATTCTGAGAGGGATTGGAGATTCCAAACGTCCTCTTTATTATCTCTGTATTACTTCTGTGATAAATATCCTTCTGGATCTTTTGTTTGTCATTGTCTTTCACATGGGAGTCAGCGGTGCTGCGCTTGCGACAATTCTTTCCCAGGCACTGTCGGCAGTTC
Organism: uncultured Lachnospiraceae bacterium; assembly: GCA_900549995.1. Classification (GTDB taxonomy): domain Bacteria; phylum Bacillota; class Clostridia; order Lachnospirales; family Lachnospiraceae; genus UMGS1251. The sequence goes on from URQQ01000098.1 coordinate 2,613, forward strand.
TTGTTGTGGGGACGCTGATGAAGGATCAGGATATCTATACGCTGCACCTTCGGAAGATACGGATTGACGGTAAAATGATGAAAAGAATCCTGAAGATCGGCGTGCCTTCCGGCGTGCAGTCCGCCATTATCTCTCTGTCCAATGTTGTAGTGCAGGCGAATATTAACAGCTTCGGTGCAAATGCAGTCGCCGGCTGCAGTTCCTACATGAAGATTGACGGTTTTGTCGTCCTTCCGATTATGAGTTTTGGCATGGCGGCGATGACTTATACGGGACAGAATATCGGTGCAGGAAGAAAGGACCGCGTAAAGAGCGGGGCGGTGAAGACACTGATGATCGGAGGCATCTACTGCCTGCTGATGTCTGTGGTTATGTTCTGCTTTGGAAAGGGTGCGCTTACGATATTCTCAAGAGATGCGGCTGTGAATGCAAGCGGTTATACAATGCTTAAGATTCTGGTGCCGTTTTATATCTGCATCAGCATTTCCCAGGTGCTTGGCGGGGTGTTCCGGGGAGCAGGGAAATCCCTGGCTACCATGATGATTATGGTAGGAAGCATGGTAATTATCCGAATGATCTGGGTGAACCTGATGGTATTGGTATCTCCCACGCTTGACACTGTATTGTGGGGATATCCGGTGTCCTGGATTTTTGCGATGCTTGGGTCACTCCTCTATGCGTGGAAAGGAAAATGGCTGACAGAACAGAAGTTATAAAAGAAGAAAAAGAAGTCCATACGGCTGGGGAAATAAACAGCCGTATGGACTTCTTTTTTATTTTGCATTCTCGAGTTTCCGTATTTTGAATATGTAATAGACAATGAAAAGGACTGCACTCACAATCCAGGTAACCGGATAGCTGTAGATAATCGTTGCGATTCCAGGCTTTATGGGGACTGCAATGATAATCCACAGGACTCTTAAGAGACAGACACCGCACATGGTTATGATCATAGGAACAATCACATCACCGATTCCACGGAGCGCCCCGGAGAGGACTTCTATGAACACGAAGAAGATATAACACGGGGTGATCATCGCAAGCATTTCGGAGCCGATTTCCACGACACGGGCATCTGTTGTAAAGATATGGAACAGAGGAACCCGTGCCACCATCAGGAATACAACGAGGATGAGGGAGGCGATAAAATCAATTCCCATACAGACACGGACACTCTTCTTCACACGGGAATACTTCCCGGCACCGTAATTTTGACCGACGAATGTTGTGATCGCAATTCCGAAAGCCCCGCTGATCATCCAGAAAATGGCGTCCAGTTTCCCGTAGGCCGCCCATGCTGCCATCGTATCTGTCCCATAATCATTAAGAGCTGCCTGGATTACAATGTTGGAGATACTGTACATGATCGTCTGAAATCCGCCGGGCAGACCGATGCGGAGCTGAGATTTTAATACTGAGCCATGGAGCCGTATTCTCTTTAAGTGAAGCCTGATCAGGTCATTGGATGCCATCAGAGTATAAGTTACCAGGACGGCGCTCACAGCCTGCGCAATCAATGTGGCGATAGCGACACCTGCGATTCCCAGATGAAAGATGACAACCATCACAATATCCAGGATGATATTGATAATACTGCAGATAATCAGATAGTAAAGCGGCCGTTTGGAATCTCCGATTGCCCTTAAAATACTGGAACCTACATTGTAGATAAATACGAACAGGATGCCTCCAAAGTAAATGCGCAGGTAAATGGTGGATTGTGCGATCAGTTCTTTTGGTGTATGCATCCATTTCAGCATGGCGGGAGCGAGAATCATACCTGCCGCCGTGATAATCACACTTCCGATGAGAGAAAAAGCATACGCAGTGTGAAGGCTTTGCTGCAGGCTTTTTTTATCTTCCGCCCCGTAAAACTGAGAGATGATGACAGAGGCACCGGAGGCAAGCCCTGTGAAGAATCCGACAACAAGGTTAATGATCTGGCTCGCAGATCCGCCGACACTCGCCAGTGCGGCTTTTCCTACGAACCGGCCGACAATGACAGTGTCGATTGTATTGTAAAACTGCTGAAAAAATGTGCCAAGTACGATGGGGAAAAAGAAGAGGAGCAGCTGTCTCCAGATGACCCCTTCCGTAATTTGGTTTGCTGACTGGTTTCTATGTTTCATGAGTATTTGTATCCTTTCAGTTAGAATTTGATGCAGTGCCGGTCTTGGACGCGGCAAGATAATTTAAAAAATCAGTCAGGCACAGGGGCCTGCTGTAATAATAGCCCTGATATATTTTGCAGCCAAGTTCCAGGAGAACCTGTCTTTGCTCAGGTGTTTCTACATATTCCGCCACGACACGGAAATGCAGGTCGTCGGATAATTTCATAATTCCTGAGATGATATTTCTGGAACGCTCATTTGAAAGCAGTTTTTCCATTAATGTTCCATCCAGTTTCACTTCATCAAAAAGATTTTCCTGAAGCAGAAGGATCGAACTGTGCCCCATTCCAAAATCATCCAGGCTGAATTCAATTCCGGCCTGCTTCAGAAGCTGGATTTTCTGGGCGAGCGCTTCTGAAGTGACCATCATCGTTCGCTCTGTAATTTCAAGCACGATGTGGATTCCTTCCGGAGCGTGCGTTTCGATAATATGAAGAACCTGATCCAGAAATCCGAGTGTCTCGAGCTGCTTCGGTGAAATATTCACGGACAGACAGAATTCCTGTGAGGAGTTTTGCTTCATCTCTGCTGCGTCGTGACAGGCTTTTTCGATGAGATAAAAGCTCAGCTCATCCAAAATTCCGCTTTCATATGCAAGGCCGATAATGACAGGAGGCGCAATGTAGCCGACGACAGGATGGTTCCAGCGGAGCAGGGCTTCCATGCCGTGGATGGTTCCGTCTTCCTTGATCTGTGCCTGATAGAAAAGATTAAGCTGGTCTCTGTGGATTGCGTTTTCCAGATCCATAGAGAGGGTTTTGGCATAATAGTTGTTGCGATACCCGTTTTTCAGATATTGGGGCATGACTCCAAGTTTTTCTCCGGCAGCCATATCCTCTTCCATACTTTTTACAGCGGTAAGAAATTCCTCTGTCTGGACTTTCTCGTTCCATTTGACAAAAGGAATATAGATCAGTATGCCGATCACGATATTGACAACCTGAAGAATACTGCCGCTTAAGGAACCTGTTGCCTGATAACCGCTGAGCAGAATCGGAGAAGTCCATTGTACGGACTGGGTAACGACGGGAACAAGTCCGACAGAGACTGCAAAGGTACTCGTGAGCACCAAAACAAGAGGAGACAGTAAAAACGGAATAAGCATGACTGGATTTAAAATTACGGGGAAACCGAAAATTACAATCTCACTGATATTAAAAAGCGCGGAAGGAAGCGCTACAAATGCCATCTTGCGGTTGTGGCTTTTTCTGGCACAGAGGCCAAGAGCCAGTACGAGGCACAGAGCACTGCCGCAGCCTCCAAGGAAAACAAAAGTATCCAGAAAAGTTTTGGAGAAGATTTTATCCGGATTCTGGCCGGCAAGAATCATTGCCTGATTGAGTTCAATATTATGCTCAAATAACCGCTGGGATACAGCTTCCAGCGTATTCGTTCCATGAATCCCGAAAAACCACAGTACATGTGTCATCAGCACATAAAACAGGATTCCAGGGAGATTTTCTCCTATGTTTTCAAACAGGCGGAGAAACAGGTAGGAGCCAAAATTCGTAATATTTGCGCTGTGCCATATGGATCTGAGAAGCAGGCCGCTCACAGCAAAAATGAGCAGAATGATCACGGCAGGGATGAGGCTGCTGACTGCAAGGTTATACAGATATTCAGCTCCGGTCATATGCAGTTTTTTGAAGTACCCGCCAAAGTTTGCCCTTTTTGAGAACAGGACGCAGGAAAGCATCGTGATACACATGGCGGTGAAAACCCACTCAGCGCCGAAGATATATTCTTTCTGCCCTGTGATACCGCCGCAGAACGCCAGGTAAGAGACAAGGGAAACAACAGGATAAAGAAAGACCCCGTCATTTTCGCAAAGGCGCCCAAAGGATAAGCTGATCGTAAGAATCAACAGTAGTGCCAGCGAACCAAGGGTAATATCGTATACGCTTGTCATGAGTTCTTTGAAAGCACCCCCGAGGAAGCTTTCAAGAAAATCCAGATAAGGTGTATACGGAAAGTTAATAATGAGCAAAGCAAAAGAACCCATGATCAGAAATGGAATCGCAAGTGTAAGGCCATGTCTGACTGCCAGGGCGTAAATGGAAGTACGGAAGAATTTTGTTAGTTTGGTTGGTTTCATGGGTGCTCCTTATGAAAAATTGCTCCAAATTGGACTTAGACTATAGTTCTGAAGTAATTATACATTCTTTTTCGAAAAAAGTCATCGTTTTTTCCTTCGATAGTGTTATAATAAAAACTATCTATGCAAAAGAAGAGGAGTGTGTGCGATATGCTGAGAAGAGACCGGGAAATTACGGATATGAATGAGATGCTGGAAGTGCTTGATTCCTGTGAAGTTATACGGATCGGGATGTTCGACGAAGACGGAGGCATCTATGTCCTTCCCATGAATTTTGGTTATACATATGAAGAGGGTGTACTGACATTTTATCTTCATGCGGCACTGGACGGAAAGAAGATTGATCTGCTTAGAAAATGTGGAAGAGTAGGCTTTGAACTGGACTGTGGCCATCAGCTTGTTGAGGGCAAACTTCCGTGCCAGTATGGCTACCGTTATGCGAGTATCATCGGCAGCGGAGAGGCGCAGATTGTGGAAGATCCGAAGGAAAAAACAGAGGCAATGGCTGTTCTGATGAAATGTATGACAGGAAAAGATTTTGAGTTTAATGAACGGCTTGTATCGATTGTATCTGTGATCAAAATCACGGCAGAGTCTTTCTGCGGAAAAAAACGGGAGTAATCTGGTAAAGGAGAAATCATGAGAGAAGCAGCATTATTTTTTGATATTGACGGTACACTGCTGAGTGAGGTAAATGGGGAAATCCCTGACAGTGCACTGGAAAGTCTGAAAGAAGCAAGAAGGAATGGGCACAAGATTTATATCAATACAGGGCGTACCATATGCAATATCCCGCCGGTTCTAAGGAGAATGGAGTTCGATGGTTATCTGTGCGGATGCGGGACATATATATTGTGCGGGGATGAGATTTTATTTTTCAGTTCCATTCCCTACGAGGATGGGAAAAAATATATAGACAAGTCAGCGGAATGTAAAATTGAAGGAATCTTTGAAGGTGTCGATGATATCTATCTGACAAACAGAGTGACAAGATTCGAGAGGCTGGAGAGTTCAAGAAGATATTTCGGAATGCGCGGGCTTGCCCTCGAGACAAGTATTGAGAATAAGAATTTTATCTATGATAAAATACTGATTTATACGGATGAGCAGAGTAAAACGGAGGAATTTTTTGAATGCATTACACCGGAACTGGATATTATTGACCGCGGAAGCGGGATCTATGAATGTATCCAGCACGGTTACTCCAAGGCGACAGCAATCGAATATGTTCTGAATATCCTTGGAATGGAGAAAGACCAGGCTTATGTGTTCGGCGACAGCAGCAATGATTTGTCTATGTTCCAGTATGCGGATCACACGATCGCTCTTGGAGATCACGACGAGGTGCTGGAACCGTATACGGAATTTGTGACAAAAACGGTGGAGGAAGACGGAATCAGGCACGCACTCCTTCACTATCATCTGATCGGCGAATAAATCTCAGATTGTCCTTTTTTTGACAGGATGTATATTTTTAGATGCATAAACTGAAAATATAGACAATGGTCAGGCACGATGCTATGATACAACAAAAAAAGGAGGATTTGACAAAATGGGTGTGCATGTTATTGACGAAGCAGATCGTTGTCTTCACTGTAAGAATCCGATGTGTCAGAAAGGGTGTCCGATCCACACGGCGGTGCCTGAAATTATAGAATTGTTCCGGGAAGGGAATTTAGATAAAGCCGGGGAACTGTTATTTGAAAACAATCCGCTGTCCATGGTATGTTCTCTGATCTGCAATCATGAAAAGCAGTGTGAGGGCAGCTGTATTCTGGGGAGGAAAGGAAGCCCTGTCCATATCAGCAGTATTGAGAATTATATTTCAGACATGTATTTTGATAAGATGAAGATCAGCTGTGCTCCTAAAAAGGGGAAGATGGCTGCCGTGATCGGTTCGGGCCCTGCAGGGATTACAATTGCGATCATATTGACAAGAATGGGATATGACGTAACGATTTTCGAATCAAAAGATATGATCGGAGGAGTCCTGCAGTACGGGATCCCTGAATTTCGGCTGCCCAAATCAATCCTCCGCAGGTATGCCCGGAAACTGAGAGAGATCGGGGTATCCATCCGTCCAAACTGTACCATCGGAGGGGCGCTCACGATCGATGATCTTTTCAAGGACGGATATAAGAGTGTCTTTATCGGAACCGGTGTCTGGAGACCGAAAACTCTCGGCATCAGGGGAGAGAGTCTTGGAAATGTACATTTTGGAATCGACTACCTGGCCAATCCCCAGTCCTTCCGGCTTGGCGACCGTGTCGCTGTGATCGGTATGGGGAATACGGCAATTGATGTTGCACGTACAGCACTTCGAAGCGGGGCAAAAGAGGTGACACTTTACGCGCGCAGGAAAAAGGCGGGCGCAAGCAGTCACGAACTGGAATATGCGAAACTGGACGGAGCTGATTTCGTGTATGGAAAGGCGATTCAGGAGATCACGCCGGAAGGTCCGGTATTCAAAGAGAATTACTTTGACGATGATGGCAATATTACGGGAGAGTCCGAAGAGACAGAGCAGGTATACGCTGATTCTACCATCATTGCGGTGAGTCAGGGGCCGAAGAATAAGCTGGTCACAACGACAGAAAAGCTGGAGACGAACAAAAAGGGTCTTCTAATTACGGATGAGTCAGGAGAGACTACCAGAGAAGGAATCTTCGCGGCAGGTGATGTCGTGCTTGGGGCAAGAACGGTCGTGGAAGCTGTGGCGTATGCCAGGAATGTGGCATATTCCATGCACGAATATATGGAAAGCCTGGATGAGAATGAGGAATCCGCAAAGCAATAAGTATGATTGCATATAGAGAAACCATGTGCTATAATTTTCACAGATATAGTACATGGTTTCTCTTTTGAAATTCTGTGTACATATAAGAAAAAATGCCGGATTAGGCAAGGAGGATTTACGTATGAAAATCATTGAGGGTTACATGCCGTATCTCGAGTACAAGACTTATTACCGTATCGTTGGGGAATGCACCGGTAATAAAAAACCGCTGCTTCTGCTTCACGGAGGACCGGGATCCACACATAATTATTTTGAAGTACTGGATTCCATGGCAGAAGAGGGAAGAGCAATTGTCATGTATGACCAGCTGGGATGCGGTCTTTCTGCAACGCCGTCACGCCCGGACCTGTGGAATGCCGAGACATGGATTAATGAGCTGATTGCACTGCGCAAACATCTGGGACTTGACGAAGTACATCTTCTTGGACAGTCCTGGGGCGGAATGCAGGCGATCCAGTATATGTGTGATTATAAACCAGAAGGAATTACCAGCCTGATTCTTTCAAGTACACTGCCGGCAGCGGAACTCTGGGCAAAAGAACAGCACAGAATGATCGGTTTTATGCCGAAAGACATGCAGGAGGCAATTCTGAAAGCAGAGGAGACAGGAAACTTTGATGATCCTGCTTATCTGGAAGCCAACGCAGAGTTTATGAGACGCCACTGCGCGAGTGATCCGGGACCGGATGATCCGGAATGCCTGCGCAGGCCAAAAGTATCCGGTACAGAGGCTTATGTGACCGGATGGGGTCCGAATGAGTACAACCCGACAGGAACACTCGGTGGATGGGAATACCGTGACAAGATCCATGAGATCAATGTTCCGACACTTGTGACGAGCGGATTGAATGATCTTTGTACACCGCTGATTGCCAAGACAATGTACGATTCAATTCCGGGAGCAAAATGGGAGTTATTCGAGTACAGCCGTCACATGGCATTCGTAGATGAAAATGAAAAATACAAAAAAGTGTTAGGCGAGTGGCTGAACGCACACGACTAACAGGAGGAAATCTCCGGATAAAAAGAAGTCTGTCTTATGACAGGCTTCTTTTTTTGCTGGAAATTTGTGAGGGTTCAGCAATCTGCCGGGAATGTTCTGAGATATTTCGATTTGTTTAAGGATATCTATAGAAAATGTAAAAGGAAAAGTATAAGTATGCACAAAATCTATTAATTGGCGTAATATTATCAATTTGTATTTTTTTTAACAATACAATATAATATGCTCATAGTAAATATTACATAATTGAGCGTTACAAAAAGAGGAAAAATGTTCAATGTCAACAATGAAAGGAGAACTATTATTATGTCAAAAAAACATCCAATTACAATCAGTTCATGGACTCTGGGAGATCAGTGCACATTTGAAGAAAGAGTAAAAGCATCAAAAGAAGCGGGATATGAGGGGATCGGACTTCGTGCGGAAACATACGTAGATGCGCTGGCAGAAGGGCTTCATGACGAAGATATCTTAAATATCTTAGACAAGTATGATATCAAGGTTACAGAAGTTGAGTATATCGTTCAGTGGGCGGAAGACCACCGTTCTTATGAGCAGAAATTAAAAGAGCAGGTTTGCTTCCACATGTGTGATCTTTTTAACGTAGGACATATCAACTGCGGTCTGATGGAGAACTATTCTGTGGAACATACGGCACAGAAATTAAAAGAATTATGCCAGAGAGCAGGCAAATACATCATCGGTGTTGAGCCAATGCCATACAGCGGAATCCCGG
>URQQ01000099.1 GCA_900549995.1 uncultured Lachnospiraceae bacterium
ACCGCCACATGCTTTTCTGGCATCCCAAGACTTTCAAGGACACGGCTGAAAGTCTCACTGTCTTTCTTTATATCACAGTACGTCTTAGATACGATTTCTTTCTTTACTTTATATTTGATCGCACAGTTGTCCTCGTACCTGTCTGCAGCATAATCGATAATATCTTTCATTGTCCTGATTTCCATGATCCGCTGCCCCCCCTAGCCTTCTGCCTGCAGTTTCTGAATATATGCAGCTGCGTCCCTGATCGTTTTTACATCTACAATATCCTGCTCTTCCACTTCTATATCGTAGGTATCCTCAATTTCCCCTACCATGGACATAAAATCATAAGAGTTAAACCCAAGATCCTCAATAAATCTGGAATCCTCCGTAATGATACTTTCATCGACTTCTACATATTTACAGATCATTTTCTTTAATTCTTCTAACATTGAACTTCCCCCTATACCATTTTGATAATCTCTTTTACTGTTCTCTCCGGCTGTTCTACTCCCGCAAACATAATTCTGCACAGATAATAATAGACGTACTCGAGATCCTCATAAGTTACAGCCCCGGTCTGATATTCAAAGTTGAAATCAAGGCCGTTATCTTCTGCCCTGTGCATGACGGTCAGATACAGAGCCTGCGCCGCGGCACCATTCGTGTACCAAGCGGATTTGTACCGGATATCTCCCAGACGGTCCAGGCCTTTATCCTTCAATGTCATCGGCTGGTAAGTCAGGCTGATCGGTTCATATGTCTGGTTTGCCTCCATAGGATATGTCTCTTTTCTGATTCCGAAGTACGCTACCGGATCAAAGTTGGCATGCCGGAAAATCTGGTTCTGTCCGTGGCGGATTTTCTTCAGTCCCTCCAGAAATGTAGCCTCTCTTCCGATCATCGTCCGAAAAGGAAAGCTGTGGATTCTTGTACCTCCGCATTTCTTTTCTGCCAGAGTCGCCCTTCGCGCCACCGTCGTATTGATGGATACATCATCGATATCATTTTCCTTTTGAAGATAAGTCCGAAGCCCCATCATTAAAAGGCACACCATCGACGTCTGGTATTTTTCACAAAACTCAAGCAGTTTCATCGATGGCTCTGCTTCCAGATGGAATACGGTAATATTGGCATCCACATTGCCGGTAGCAGTTGTCGCAGCCCTGAGGTGAGGATTTTTGCTTGACTTTCCTTCCTCTATCAGCTTCTGTTTCCCCCTGAGTCCGCAGAAAATCGGTTCCGAAGATTTTATCATATCCTGAAAGAATTTCTCATCTCTCAGTTTTGCGGAAGTTCCGGCCTCGTATGCGAGGTCTTTTTCAAGCTGTTCTATGTAGGAGGACATTTCCTTCGGATAGTCAATTCCCTCATATTTCATATGACAGTAAATCTCAATCACATCCTTCAGGAACAAAATCAAAGCCTGTGCATCCATTGTCATATGATCTACCAGAAGATAAACTCCCTGGAATCCGTCCGGCATAACAATCATCACAATACGGTTCATCGGACTGTCACATCTTTGGAACGGTACCTGTGTCCATTCTTTAAGCTTATCTTCCACATGGCATTCCTGCCATCCGGTGAAATCATAATATTCAATATCACGTTCTTCCTGATCAGCAATATACTGGTACAATGTGCCATCCTTATCTTTCGCAAAGCGCAGCCGCATAGATTCACAGCGGTCATACGCCTGGTAAATGGCTTCTTTCAGCGTATCAAAATCCAGATCCTGTTCAATCGTGAGACTCGTTCCAATATTCAGCACCTGCTTCTTTTCACAGTGAGCCAATGTAAAGAAATGCAGCTTTTGCGCTTTTGTCAATGGATATACTTTATGCCCGTATCTTGTCTTCATGAGATTCACCAAATCCTTTCTTCAAAAAAGCTCTTACCTTCTGCTCATAAATTTCTGTGTCTTTATAATAAGCTTCCGCGTGTCCTGCTCCTGGTACAATCAGAAGATCTTTCTCACACTTGCATGCCTCATAGATCTGCCTGGTCATATAACTTGGAACAAATGTATCGGCATCTCCGTGAATAAATAAAAACGGAACTTCCGCCTTTTTCACCTCTTCACGTGCATCACATTCGCGGAACCCGTATCCTGCCTTCTGCCTTGCAATTGCATCTGTAACCGTCATAATCGGAAGCGGCATCAAATGGTATGTACTCTTCAGCACATGGCTAAACACCTCCCACGGAGATGAAAATGCGCAGTCCGCAATCACCCCTTTTACATTGCCGGGGAGACACAATCCGGCTGTCATCACCGCAGTTGCCGCTCCCATGGAAATCCCATGAAGAATGATCTCTCCGCCTGGAACAAGATTCTGATTCAGATGGCGGATCCATCTCTTCACATCATAGCGGTCCAGACATCCGAATCCGATGTATTCCCCTTCACTTTTGCCATGTGCCCGGTGATCCACAATCAGTAGATTGTATCCCATAGAAAGATACATGGCACCAATCGATGAAAAATCATTCATGCCGCTGCTTGAATACCCATGAAGGCAGAGAATCGTCTTCTTCGCTCCCTCACACGGGAAAAACATTCCATGAAGTTTCAGTCCGTCCCCGGACTCTATCCACTCGTGGCTGTAATCCTGTTTCATTATCCATTGCTTTTTCTCGCGTATTTTTGGAATATACTGTTCCCAGTCTGTTCCCGCCATCTCCTGTGTCCGTTCGCTGCTCGTATTTTGCCTGAGCATCGTCCGCCGAAACAGGTATACTGCGATTCCCGTCTCCGTCATTGCGCCTAAAGCTCCCAATCCCATCAGGATTTTCCATCCACTCATGCCATCACTCCTTTGGTCTTTGTACTCATTTTGAAGACTGTGTCCTTGCTGTCAGAAGTTCCATTACCTCTTTATCGTACTCGTTTAATTTCTGTGTCGTGATGTCCAGACATTTCTTCATGGCATTCATCTTCTCTTCCATATACGCACGGTATTGCTCAATCAGTTCACACCGTTCCTTCACCGCCTCGTCGCCCTTGATCAGAAGATCTATATAATCCTGGATCCTGGCAATCGGCATATCAATCTCCCTAAGTGAAGTAATCATCGCAAGCCATTCGATGTCTGCCTCCGTAAATATCCTTGTTCCGCCATCCTTCCGTTTTAAAAATGGCATCAATCCCATCTTGTCGTAATAGCGGATTGTATAAATAGAAATATTTAATTGTTCTGCTGCATCTTTAATTGTGTATTTCATTCTTATCACCTTTTCTTATTATGAGCTATAGAGTGTACTCTAGGTCAATGACAAAAATAATACAGTTTTGAAAGAATTTTCCTTCAAAACTGTACGTTTTAACTAATAATTCATCGACATTTCGAATCACTATTACAATATTACTTTAAAACAAATATAATTTTGCTCATTTATAGACTCCTGGCTGACCGTAATTTCACCCCGGCTGCGCTGCACAAGAATCCTTGCATTGTATAATCCCAGTCCGCGCCCTGCAGATTCACTTCCCTTTGTCGTATATCCCTTGTCGAAATATTTCCCGATGGCATCCATGGATTGTCTCGGAAACTGGTTTTTTATCTGGAAGACCAGTTTATCTTTCTCGGAATCCAGAATCATCTTCACCTGGTTTCTCTCCATAGTACACGCCTCATAGGCATTGTCTACAAGAGTACCGACAATCTCAATCACACTATGCTCCGAAATTCCTGACAGAATCTCAAGATTCCGTACTTCAATATCTGTCTGGATATAGTCTTTCGCACTTACAATTTTGCTGTACAGAAATCCGGCCAGTACTTTATCACTGATCCGGAGAAGAGGAAGGAATTTCCGGCTGTCATCTGTCTTCAGTTCCTTTCCGTAAGCTGCCTGTCTTCTTACCAGCTCTTCATAGCTTTCAATGGTCAGATGCATATTCAATACTGCATTCATATGATTATCAAACTCGTGCTGCCTTGCCCTGATATCCTTGACCAGCTCTTCCATCGGCTGTATGTACATCTGATACATCCGAAGTTCTTCCTCCTGCTTTTCAATGACAGAATACTGGCTGCTCCAGTTAATGATTCCCCAGATAATGACCGCAAATAAAAGTACAAATACCACTGTCATCCTCAGATCCAGTGTACCGCTGATCTTCAGCTCTACAATCAGATAAACCGCAATCACAAGTGAAATGATACAGAAGATACGGTACAGGAATTTTCTCCTAATCTTACCCATGGATCTGCCTCCTGACTTCCGGCTTGTATGTGACTCCAATATCAATCATATCCGGATATCCCTGCATCTTAATCACCTGATTCACAAGGTCATAATATTCTACGTATTCTTTGTTCACAACAAACATCCTGTGACATTGCAGAAACCTTTCTTTCGGAAGTTTTTCCATAAGCTGCCGGACCGTCAGATAGGACACATTCATCTGGTCATTTTTAAGCTTCAGGCACACCCCTCTTGGGATTGCCTGACAGAACACGATCTCATCACAGTGAATCTGATAATTGACCCCTTCCCGTTTGACAACGATAAACGATTCCGGCTTTTCCTGCGGATGGGCCATCACTTTTTTCACTACATTCAGAACCTCTTCCTCACGGAAGGGCTTTAAAATATACTGGTAACAGTGAAGCTCACGGTAAGCCGGCAGCTCCATTCCCGGTACCGATGTAATCATCACAACCGGTGTCATCTCATATTCGTGCATACTTCGCAATTCTCTTGCGAATGTAATCCCGGATACATCTTCATGTTGTGATGTATCCAGATTTACATCCAGCAGAAACAGGTCAAACCAGCCCCCGCTCTCTAACGCCTCTTCTGCCTCTTTTAACGAGGACACTGCACACACATTCACATTTTCTGACAGAGTTTTTAAAACAGAGCACAGCGCATCACGGCTGATCTCATCATCCTCCAGCACAAGTACATGAAGCATACGTTACGTCCCCCCCTTAAGCTGATCTTATTTTTCTGCAACTTCGGCAAATGATTTTACAAGCCCTGCAATCCCCTGGATTTCGGATGGAATGATGATCTTCGTGGCCTGGCCGTTGGCTGCCTTTTCAAATGCCTCAAGGCTCTTGATTGTAAGTACAGCTTCATCTGCCCCAGCTTCTTTGATATACTGGATTCCTTCTGCTGCGGCCTTCTGAACCATACGGATTGCTTCTGCCTGTCCTTCTGCCTCCTGGATCCTCTTTTCTTTTTCCGCCTCTGCACGGAGGATTGCGGATTCCTTTGCAGCCTGTGCTTCCAGAATCACAGATTCCTTCTCACCTTCTGCCACGAGAATCGTAGATTTTTTCTCACCTTCTGCACGAAGAATTGCTTCTCTTCGCTCACGTTCCGCCTTCATCTGTTTCTCCATCGCATCCTGGATTGCCGTCGGCGGCATAATATTCTTAAGTTCGACACGGTTCACCTTAATTCCCCATGGATCTGTCGCAATGTCAAGCGATGTCCGCATCTTAGAGTTGATCGTCTCTCTCGATGTCAGTGTCTCATCAAGTTCAAGATCACCGATAATATTACGGAGAGTTGTCGCCGTCAGATTCTCAATCGCCGCGATCGGGTTCTCCACTCCGTATGCATATTGTTTCGGATCCGTAATCTGATAGAATACAACCGTATCAATCTGCATTGTTACGTTATCTTTCGTAATCACGGCCTGCGGCTCGAAATCCACCACCTGCTCTTTTAAGGAAACTTTCCTTGCCACACGGTCCAGAATCGGCATTTTAAAATGCAGCCCGACTCCCCATGTCTCTTTAAATCCGCCGAGCCTTTCAAGAACATATGCATATGCCTGCGGAACAATTCTAACATTAGTTACAATTAATAAAAGAACAATCACCAATAAAATCACACCAATAATTAACCCGATACTCATACCTATTCCTCCTCATATCTCTTTACAATCAGTTTCACTCCGGAAATTTTTACAACTTTGGCGAGATCTCCCGGCTCCAGCGTCAGATGATCGTCCTCCGCTCTGGCTGTCCACTCCTGTCCGCCCACGACTGCAGTTCCGGTCCCGTTCATATTATCTACTCTCTCTGTTATTCTAACCACTTTCCCGATAATTCCTTCATAATTTGTTTTTTCATGTTTGGAATTGACAAATTTCAGGGCAAATGGCCTTGTAAATATTAACAGTAAAAATGAGACAATGAAAAATGCTGCAATCTGCCAGACCAGGTTCAGCCCCGCCATGTTAAGGAGCAGTGCTACCAGGGCTCCGCCTGCCAGCCAGATAGAAGTCAGTCCAACCGTGATGATCTCCACAATCAGAAATACTGCCAGTAAAAAAAGCCACACAATAGCTTCCATACTCTCCCTTCCTTTCTTTTATAATTCATCTTTTGATGTTATCCTTATGTTACCCCAGATCATTTGTTTAATCAATATATTTTGCGTGAATACAGAGATTTCCGCATTAAATTAAAAAAGAACTTTTCAGACATCCTGTGGATTTCTGAAAAGTTCTTTTATTATCATAACTGTCGAACCAACTCAAGCAGTTCTTCTGTAGTCTTTTTTAAAACCGGATGATACTTGTATGGCGCAATCTGGCAGAGCGGTTCTAAAACAAATTCCCTCTTATGCATCTCCAGGTGCGGGATTGTGAGCGCTTCTGTTCTCATCACAAGATCATCATACAGGAGAATATCAAGATCCAGCGTTCTCGGCCCCCAGCGGCGGATCCGTTCTCTCCCTGCCTCCTGCTCAATCTCATGAAGCGCCGCCAGAAGTTCTGACGGTGTAAGAAGTGTCTCTGCTTCCACACATCCATTGAGGAAATCATCCTGATCCGTAACTCCATATGGTGCGGTGACGATAAAATCAGATACGGCATTCACCCGTATTCCCCGCGCATTTCCCAATGCCTCTACGGCTTTGTTAAGATAAGCTTCCTTATCACCCATATTAGATCCAAGCGCTATATATGTTGTGTGCCACTCTCTTTCGATTTCTACAGCGACATACTCTACCGGAAGTCCCACCGGCGCCCACGGTTTCTTCACCTCGATCTGAATCTTTCTCAGGTGATTCGTCTCAAGAAGAAGTTCTTCTGCCAGGCTTTCTGCCACCCGCTCAATCAGCTGGTATGTATGCTCCTTCATATAGCGGTCAATAAACTGGCTGACTTCGCCATAATGTATGGAGGCTGTAAGGTCATCGGTCTGTCCGGCCTTTCTCGTATCCGTATAAAGAACTGCCGACACAATGAATTTCTGCCCCAGTACATTTTCTTCTGGAAATACTCCATGTTTTGCAAATACTTCGAGATTCTGAATTTTAATTTTATCCATGTAATTCCTGCCTTCCGTTTCCGCCGTCGCTGTCTTCTCCATGAAGAATCGCTTCTGTCATCTGTATCGCCCTTTTGTTCCCTGTGACATCATGGACTCTGACAAATGAACACCCTGCCATCACCGCCATCACGGTTGTGACAATCGTCCCCTCTTCTCTCTGCGTGGCCGGAAGGTCAAGGGTCTTGCCGATCACCGATTTCCTTGATGCGCCAAGCAGTATGGGATACGGAAACCGTTTGAACTCTGAAAGTTTCCGGAGTATTTCCAGATTCATTTCATATGTCTTGCCAAAACCAACTCCCGGATCCAGAATGATCTTATCTTCACGGATCCCTGCTGCTTTCGCAATTGTAATGCTTTTCTCCAGATCTTCCATGACCCCGTTCATGAAATACTTATAATCTGCTTTTTCCCGGTTATGCATCAGACAGCATGCCACACCTGAATCCGCAATTACCCCTGCCATATCCGGATCATACCGAAGCCCCCAGATATCATTGACCATGGAAGCCCCTGCTTCAATCGCCGCTTTTGCGACACCGCTTTTGTAAGTATCCACTGAGATCGGAATATCATAATGCCGGCGGATCTGCCGGATCACCGGAATAATCCGCTCTATCTCCTCCTGGTCACTGACTTTCTCATATCCGGGCCTTGTTGATTCCCCGCCGATATCCAAAAGATCTGCACCGCTTAAGATCATCTTCCTGGCCTGCTTTAAAGCTTCCTCAGTATCGAAAAATTTCCCGCCGTCTGAGAAGGAATCCGGAGTTACATTCAGAATCCCGCAGACATACGTCTTATTTCTCACATCAAATTCTTTTCCACCGATTCTCATACTTCAATCCCCTTATTTTTCTTATCATCGCTCCAGTTACACTCTTTTCTTGCCTCACAGAGATAACACTTTCTTGAGAGCTTATCACTTTCATACAAAAGTCTTCCCAATGGATCGGTATTGCCCTCTCCATCCCGGTGAGACTCAATCGCAGCAATAATCCGTTTCTTATCACTCTCTGAAAACGCAAGCCCGGGCCCCATATCATCCAGTATATTCTCTGCAATATATGCCCCTGCTTTCTCATGGCCAATGCCGTTTTGATACTGCACAGCTTTGCCTATATCATGCAGCAGCGCCGCCGCGTAGATCAGATCTTTCTCAAGCCCAAGTCCGGCCTCCAGATTGCGGATATATGCGATTCTCGCCACATCCAGAAAATGATCCATTCCATGACGGCAGAATTCCCTGTCTTTCTCATAAATTGTAAGTACCTGATAGATTTCCCTGTATACAGGATGATTCCAAATCTGTTCCAGACGCTGTGACATCATCGTTTATTCGCCCCTATCTTATCATTTGAAAAAATAAACTGGTCAGTTCCTGATCTTTTTCAAAAATCCCCCTCTTTACAACCGTTACCGTCTGGCTTCCGGGCTTTTTAATCCCCCTCATCGTCATACATAAATGTTCTGCCTCTACCATCACCATCACACCTTTTGGTGAGAGATGATCCATCAGGGCATCCGCAATCTGTGCAGTCAGCTGTTCCTGCAGCTGAAGGCGTTTTGCATAGACCTCCACTGTTCTCGCAAGCTTGCTTAATCCCACCACTTTACCGTCAGGGATATAGGCAATATGTGCCTTGCCGTAAAACGGAAGCATATGATGTTCACAAGTGGAGTAAAATGTGATATCTTTTTCCACAACCATCTCATTATTATCCACATGAAATGTTTTCTTCAGATGCTCTTCGGCATCCTCTTCCATCCCTCCGAAGATCTCTTCATACATTCTCGCAATCCGCTTAGGCGTCTCAACCAGCCCTTCTCTTTCCGGGTCTTCTCCAATCCCTGTAAGCAAAAGCCTGACAGCTTCTTCCACTTTTTCTCTATCAATCATTACAGTCACTCCTTTGCTCCCAGTTTTCTGCTGATTTTATCATCTGCCCCATATAGGACAGCGAGCCAAATGCAAGGATTACATCCTCACTTCCGGCTTCTCTGTATGCTTTTTCCACTGCCGCCTCTATCGATTCAGCAGCATAAGACCTGGCACAGTATACAGATGTCACCTTTTTCAATTCCTCTTTCGGAAGTGACCGGTTTTCATCCGGCAGATCCACAGTATAGATCACTTCCGCGAGCGGTGCCATAATTTCTGCCATTTTTTCGTATTCCTTATCCCGGAATACCCCCATAATCAGAAGCAGACGTTTTCCCGGAAAATACTTCTCCACGGCCTCCTTAAGTCTCTTCACTGCATTTTCGTTATGTGCACCGTCCACCATAAAGACCGGTTTTTCATGAATGCATGTAAATCTGCCCGGCCATCTTGTCCTGGCAAATCCAGACTCCAAAGCCTCCTTTGGAATCCGGTATCCCTGTTTTCCCAGTTCCTCAATTACCTCATAAGCCGTGGCTGCATTCTCCGCCTGATGGACTCCTGCAAGCCCGATTTCAATATCTGCTGACTCTTTATATGTAAAACACTGACCCGTATAATCCTCTGACAAAATCTCAATCCGGTCTTTCTCAATCAACTGCATAGGACATGCCATACTTCTTGATTTTTCCTTTAATATCTCTTTGACCAGCGGTTCCTGTACCCCGGAGACAACACTGCATCCTTCTTTGATAATTCCGGCCTTTTTCCTCGCGATCTGATCAATGGAATTCCCCAGAAATCCCATATGATCCATACTGATCGGGGTAAATACTGCCACCTTTGTGTTCCTGATGATATTCGTAGCATCCTGGTCTCCGCCAAGTCCTGT
Source organism: uncultured Lachnospiraceae bacterium (assembly GCA_900549995.1). GTDB lineage: Bacteria > Bacillota > Clostridia > Lachnospirales > Lachnospiraceae > UMGS1251. The sequence goes on from URQQ01000099.1 coordinate 10,064, forward strand.
CTCCAGCACGACAATGTCACATTTCTTTTTCTGGAAATGTAAAAAAGCAATTGCCGTCTCAATTTCAAAAACAGTAGGCAGATGAAGCCCTCTTGTTTCCATACGTACAATTGCTTTTTGAATCATCTCTGTCAATTCTGCGAATTCCTGTTCCGTAATCCAGTTCCCATCGACCTGAATCCGTTCCAGATAGGAAACAACCGTTGGTGAAACATACCTCCCGGTTCTGTAGCCTGCCTCACTTAGTATCGTTGAAGTGTATGCAAGTACAGATCCTTTACCGTTCGTTCCTGCAATATGGACATAACACAGATCGTCCTGCGGGTTGCCCAATTCCTGCATAAGATTCCGAATCGTATCCAAGCCAAGTACACTTCCGTATTTCGACATTTCGTCCAAATATACCCTTGCTTCTTTATAAGTCACCTTTATCGTTTCCTTTCTTTGTATGTTTTATAGTGAAAAGCGAATCCGCCTGCAGGCTGGCCTGTCTTTTTGCCCACCTGCAGATGGCGGATGTTTCTATTCTACTACTTCTTTTTCTTAGGCGCAATATGTGTTGCTCCTTCGCCGGTCACTTCTTCCAGCGCCTCCGCAACTGCTTCATTATAAGTTGGGTGTGCCCTCATCGCCCGCAGCATCTGTTCTGCAGTCAGGCGGCTTGCAATGGCAGTTCCGAATTCACCGATCATATCCGTTGCCCTTGCGCACATCATCTGTGCGCCAAGAATCCTCTGGCTGGAGGCATCTGCAATGATTTTCACAAAACTTCTCTCTTCTTTTGTGATCAACGCTTTCCCGTTGGCCGTCATCATGAACTTTCCGGTTACAATATCGATTCCCTGCTCTTTTGCTTCCTCTTCTGTAATTCCGACACTTGCAATCTCAGGATCTGTATATACACAGCTTGGTACAATCGACAGATCAATGGATGGCTTTCTTCCGGCCAGTTCTTCTGCAACACAGGTTCCCTGTGCGCTTGCCACATGAGCAAGCTGGATTCCTTTTATCACATCGCCGACCGCATAGACACCTTTCATGCTCGTCTCAAAATGT
>URQQ01000100.1 GCA_900549995.1 uncultured Lachnospiraceae bacterium
GACGCGTTTCGACAGCTTTTTTGATATTACTGTGATAATCTCTTAGAGGAATAAATTTAGAAGGGATATTATGGGAAAAAAGAAAAAGAGAAAACTTATGGATACTGAAGGGGCAGAATTCGGAGAATTTGCGCGGGGCATGTATGACGACTCTTTCAGACTAAAATACGATTACGCCCTGTGCGAAATGAAAAAAAAGATCAAGAAGCTGGATGCGGGGATAGAATACAGCTTTTCCAGGATAAAGGCGCCTCTGAGCACGGCAGATAAGCTGAGGCGCAAGGGCAGGGAAGTGACGCTTGAGGCAGCAGAAAAGTATCTGAATGATATTGCGGGGATCTGTATAGTCTGCTGTTACATAGATGATGTATATGAAGCTGCCAGGCAGCTGGAGGAGCAGGAAGGATTAACGCTGTTAAAAAAGAAGGATTTTATCAAGTCCCCTAAATCAACAGGATACAGGAGCCTTCATCTGATATTTGAAATAGAGGATGAGACATGGTGCGGTGTGAGGGTGGAAGTACAGATAAGGACAGTGAGCATGGATGCATGGGCCAGGCTGGACCATGAGCTGCGGTATAAGAAGGAGATCCCGGAGGCGGAAAAATTGAGTGATGAACTCAGAGAATGCGCTGATATGATAGCATATATCGATGACAAGATGCAGAAGATACACAGAAAACTTATACCTGTATGGACGGCGCGAAGTACATCGCCTATGAACGGGTGCGCAGCCCCTGCTGCACAGTAGTGCAGCAGGACGTACACCGGAAGTGAAGCAGATCAGATGCTCTCCCAGCGGCCGGAAGCGCCGCATGGAAGGACCAGACCGTTTGAAGAGACTGGAAGTCCGATTTCCTGAGAATTAACTATTCCGTTATACGGTCTGAGTTCGGTTGCAAGCATGTAGGTAAGAACTGCTGGCGCCAGGCCGGTTGTATAGGAGTTAATCAGGAAAAACAGCGGTTTGTCGCTTAAAATCTGAGTACAGAGTTTCACCAGCGGGTGGATAGCATCTTCGATTTTCCAGATTTCGCCTTTTGGGCCTCTCCCGTAGGAAGGCGGATCCATGATGATGGCATCATACTTATTGCCGCGTCGGATCTCTCGTTCTACGAACTTCATGCAGTCATCCACAAGCCAGCGGATCGGCGCCTCTTTTAAACCGGAGGAAGCTGCATTTTCCTTCGCCCAGGCCACCATACCTTTGGAGGCATCCACGTGGGTGACGCTGGCTCCGGCAGCGGCAGCGGCAAGTGTCGCACCTCCGGTGTAAGCGAACAGATTTAAAACTTTGACCGGACGTCCGGCGCTTCGTATCTTATCAGAAAACCAGTCCCAGTTGGCGGCCTGCTCGGGAAAAAGGCCGGTGTGCTTAAAATTAAAAGGTTTCAGATTAAAAGTGAGTGTTTTATAACGGATCTGCCACTGCTCGGGAAGGTTGAAAAATTCCCATTCGCCGCCGCCTTTGGCGCTGCGGTGATAGTGTCCGTTCATTTTTTTCCAGTGCCTGTCTTTTTTCGGGGTATCCCATATAATCTGAGGGTCCGGGCGAACCAGATAATAGTCCCCCCAGCGTTCCAGTTTTTCCCCGTTGGAACAGTCAATTACTTCATAATCATTCCATCCATCTGCTATCCACATATATATTAAAATCCTTTCTGTTTCCGTTTATTCGAAATAAAATTGTTCTACTCTCTATATTTACATAACCGGGAGAAATTTTCAATTGTTTTTCTTTAGAATCTGGTTTACCTGACCGGGCATCAGTGATAGAATATATCTATAAGTGAAGAAGTAGGGGCTTCTGAAATAAAAGTACATTAATGATGAGGAAGGTGGAACGAATATGATTACAGTAAATGCAGTAGGAGAGAATTGCCCGATTCCGGTAATTAAAGCAAAAAAAGCGATGCAGGCACTTACAGGACCGGAGGTAATAGAAGTTTTGGTTGATAATGAGATTGCGGTACAGAATGTATCAAAGATGGCATCTGCAAGCGGTGCAGGGAAAGTTGTCTCACAGAAGACAGGCGAAAGAGAATATAAAATTGTGATTGAAATGGGAGGAGCCGTTCAGGCAGCAGAAGCAGAAGAAACATGCATGCCGGATATGAGAGATGGCTCCATTGTTGTGGTTGCGTCAGACCGCATGGGGAATGGAAATGACGAGCTTGGGAAGGTACTGATGAAAGGATTTATCTTTGCAGTGACGCAGCTGGACCGTCTGCCGAAAGCGATGCTGTTCTATAACGGCGGTGCAACACTTACAGCGGAAGGATCAGATTCCCTGGAAGATCTGAAGAATCTGGAGGCTCAGGGAGTTGAGATTTTAACCTGTGGGACATGCCTGAATTATTATGGGCTGACAGAGAAGCTTGCTGTGGGAACTGTGACTAACATGTACAGTATTGTAGAGACTATGGCGAAAGCTGACAAAATTATAAGACCGTAACCGAAGGGGTTTTAGGTTGGATAAAGGAGATAATAAAATGAGTTATGATGTGAAACTGACACAGTATGCCAAGACATCGGGATGAGCCGCGAAAATAGGTCCTGAGACCCTTGCCCAGGTTCTGGGTAAGCTGCCGCAATTCCATGATGACAACTTGTTAGTGGGAATAGAAACATCAGATGATGCAGCGATATATAAGATTACAGACGAGATTGCAATGATTCAAACGGTTGACTTCTTCACTCCAATTGTGGACGACCCCTATACCTTTGGTCAGATTGCAGCTGCCAATTCGCTGAGTGATGTATATGCGATGGGAGGGGAACCAAAGATTGCCCTGAATATCGTTGGATTTCCAAATTGCCTCAATCCGGAGATACTGGGAGATATCCTGGCCGGAGGGGCTGATAAAGTAAAAGAGGCAGGGGCCGTGCTTGTAGGCGGACACTCTGTTCAGGATGATGAGCCAAAATACGGATTATGTGTGTCCGGGTTTGTTCATCCGGATAAGATATTTAAAAACTATGGATGCAGGCCTGGGGACGTCCTTGTCCTGACCAAGCAGATTGGCAACGGTGTCATCAACACGGCAATCAAAGCAGATATGGCTTCAGAGCAGACGATCAAAGAAGCGGTTACAGTCATGTCTTCCCTGAATAAAAAAGCAAAAGAAGTCGTAGAGAACTATGAGATCTCTGCGTGTACGGACATTACCGGCTTTGGCCTTCTCGGCCATTGTGTGGAGATGGCATCCGCAAGCGACGTGACATTTGAACTGAATGTCCAGGATATCCCGTATTTTGACGATGCTGTGGAATATGCGAAGATGGGGCTTGTTCCGGCAGGAGCGTATAAGAACCGTCAGTATTCTGCGGGGGAAGTAGATATGGGAAATGTGGAAGAACACTTTATAGACTTATTATATGATCCGCAGACTTCGGGGGGACTCCTTGTAAGTGTCCGTCCGGAGGATGTGGAGCAGATGCTGTTGGACTTTGACAGCAAAGGAATGGACACAAAAGTGTCTGTGATAGGAAAAGTAAGAGAACGGGGCGAGAAATTAATCTGCCTCAGGCAGGAGAACAGAAATGGATAAGAAACAGTTGTACCGCAGAATCCCGAAGGTGGATGTGTTGCTGGAAAATGATAAAATCCAGTCGATGATTGAATTTTATAACCGGGATACTGTCGTAGATGCCATCCGTACAGAGACGGATGACCTCAGGGCATTCATCGGAACATGTGAGGATGAGGAAGCAGCTTTGAAGAGGATTGACGGGCTCCTTGCCCGTATCGAAATGAAAGTGGCTGATTTAAATACTCCGAATATAAAGATGACCGTTAACGGAACAGGAACCATCCTCCATACGAATCTGGGGCGTGCACCGATCGGGAAAAAGCAGATGGATTATATCTACGGGATTGCGACAAATTATTCGAATCTCGAATACAATCTGGAGGCAGGAAGGCGTGGAGAACGGTATTCCCACTTCGAAGACCTGCTCTGTCGGATTACCGGTGCAGAAGCGGCAATTGCGGTAAATAATAATGCGGCCGCAGTGATGCTTATTTTGAGCACGATGGCCAAGGGAGGAGAAGTCGTTGTTTCCAGGGGTGAGCTGGTGGAAATCGGCGGAAAATTCCGGATTCCGGATGTGATGGAACAAAGCGGTGCGAAGCTTGTTGAAATCGGAACGACAAATAAAACACATTATGCAGATTACGAGAGTGCCATCACAGAAGATACGCTTGCCCTCCTGAAAGTTCATACGAGCAATTACCGGATTGTCGGATTTACGGAGACGGTAGGTGTTGCTGAACTTGCGAAGCTGGGACAGGAACGGGGAATTCCGGTGATCGAAGATCTGGGAAGCGGTGTATTGATTGATCTTGACAAATATGGGCTTACGCATGAGCCGACGGTTCAGGAGTCCATCAAAAATGGAGCGGATGTTGTATGCTTCAGCGGGGACAAGCTTCTTGGAGGGCCTCAGGCGGGTATTATTATCGGGAAAAAGAAATATATCGAGCAGATGAAGAAAAACCAGCTGATGCGGGCACTTCGTATTGATAAGTTTACTGCCTCAGCTCTTGATGTAGTGCTTAAGGAATATCTTTCAGAGGAAAACGCAGTGAAGAACATACCTGTGCTTCAGATGATTTCCAAGTCATTTGAGGAAGTGAAAAAAGATGCAGCGAAGTTGGCAAGACTTCTGAAGAAAACCAATCCGGATGCGGAAATTAAGACGGAAGTCTGTGAATCCCAGATCGGCGGAGGTTCTCTTCCTCTGGAACGGATCAGGAGTATGGCAGTTACTATCCGTCCAAACAGTATTACAACACCGCAGCTGGAAGAAAGACTCAGGCGCCTTCCGGTTCCGGTAGTTGCCAGAGTAGAAGAGGATAAAATCTGGCTGGATATGAGAACGACCGGAGAGCAGTGGTTTGTATATCTGGCGAAAATGATAGATGAATATCATATTTTTGATAAGGAATGGATGCTGGATACACTGGGATAGTCCGCGGAGGAATATCTCAGTATTTAAAGAAGAAACAAGAGCCGGCGATAGAAAGGGTAGTTATGAAACATATTATCATAGGAACTGCAGGTCATATAGATCATGGTAAGACGACGCTGATTAAAGCACTGACGGGAAGGAATACTGACCGGTGGGAAGAAGAACAGCGCCGGGGAATCACGATTGACCTTGGATTCACTTATTTTGACCTGAAGAATGGAAACAGGGTCGGGATTATTGATGTGCCGGGGCATGAAAAATTCATTAATAACATGGTTGCAGGTGTTGTGGGCATGGATCTTGTGATGCTTGTCATCGCGGCAGATGAGGGAATTATGCCTCAGACGAGAGAACATATGGACATCCTGGGGATCCTGGGAATAGAAAAGAGCATTATTGTTCTGAATAAGTGCGACCTTGTGGATGAAGAATGGCTGGAGCTGGTAGAGGATGACATCAAAGGTGAACTGGAAGGGACATTTCTTGAAAATGCTCCGGTGGTACGTGTTTCTGCGGCTACCGGGCAGGGGATTGACCATCTGGTAGATGTGATTGAAAAGATTACCAGCGAGGAAGTAGAGGAGAAGGATATTTATACAATTCCGAGACTTCCGGTAGACCGGGTATTTACAATCTCAGGATTTGGAACAATTATTACAGGAACTCTTTTGAGCGGGACGATTACAAGGGAAGATACGTTGGAGATGTATCCGCTTTCAAAAGAATGTAAGATCCGGAGTATACAGGTACACGGACAGGATGTGGACCGCTGCTATGCAGGGCAGAGGGTGGCAATCAATATCTCTAATATTAAGAAAAGTGAGATCAAGAGAGGGTGTGTACTTGCGCTGCCTGACAGTATGAAGAATACAACGCTTCTGGATGTGAGGCTGAATATTCTGCCGTCCTCTTTAAGAGTACTGACCAATAATGCGAGGCTCCACCTCTTTACAGGCACGAGTGAGATTCTCTGCCGTGTGACACTTCTGGATCAGGAGGAACTGGGGCCGGGAGAGAGCGGTTATGCACAGCTTCGCCTGGAAGAGGAGATTGCGATCCGCAAAGGGGATCGTTTTGTTGTGAGATTTTATTCTCCAATGGAGACCATCGGAGGTGGCGTGATTCTGGAGCCGACTCCGCTGAAAAAGAAACGGTTCCAGGCAGATGCCATCGAGGAGCTGAAACGAAAAGAATCCGGTTCTACAGAGGATGTTCTGGAACTTCACATCAGAGATAAATCAGATACAATGGTCACATTAGCAGAACTCGGCAAAATGACGGCACTTTCGATGGAGGAAGTTCAAAAAGATGCGCAGTCTTTGGAGGCGCAGGGGAAAATCTGGCTGTTCCGGATGAAAAAGGATGTTTACGCATGGCATGCAGATGCAGAGCGTCAGTCAAGAATGCAGATAGAAGAGGCGCTGAAGAAATATCATGCCGGATATCCATACAGATATGGGATGAAGAAGGCAGAAGTACACATGACATTCCTAAAGAAGATCAAGCAGAATGTATTTGATCAGTATGTGGAGATGCTGAATGATCAGGGGATCCTCAGGCGCCATCAGGAATTTTTGAGTCTGCCGGAGCATGAAGTGAAAAAGGATGGCGTGTATCAGAAGGTTAGCACTCAGATCGTAGAAACATTAAAGAAAGCACAGTTTGATTTTGCCAAATATTCGGAGATTGATTTCGGCAAAATAAATCGCAGTGTGGCGGATGATATTCTGGCACTTCTTATGGATGAAGGGGTAATAGTAAAAATTACCGACGATGTATACACTATGAAAGAGTTGATTGATCAGGCACAGAAAGTCATTCAGGAGAAACTTTCCAGAGATCATCTGATTACAATTGCAGAGGTTCGTGATCTGTTCCACACGAGCAGAAAGAGTGCGAAACCTATTCTGGAATATATGGACAGTATCAAGGTGACAAAGAAGACTGGGGCAGAGAGTGAGAGGGTATCATATCAATGAATTTGAAACAGCTAGAAGCATTTGTACAGGTAGCTGAGGGTGGCAGTTTTTCAAAGGCTGCGAAAGAGTTGTTCCTGACACAGCCCACGGTAAGTGCGCATATTTCGTCATTGGAAAAAGAGTTGAATACAAGGCTATTTGTGAGGAATACAAAAGAAGTAAGTCTGTCAGAGAATGGAAAGGCGTTGTATGAATACGCAAAGCAGATGGTGGCGCTTGAGAAAAAGATAGAGCAGACATTCTGCCAGGAACGGGAAAAAGGACACCAATGCATCAATATTGCGGCATCTACGATTCCGTCTCAGTACCTTCTTCCGGGGATACTTGCGAAATTCAGTGAGAAATATCCAAAGGAACAGTTCCGCATCATGGAGACGGACAGCGCAAAAGTAGTGGAACAGGTAGTGAACCATGCGGTAGATATTGGGTTCACCGGTACAGTGCTGGAAAAGAAAAACTGCAGGTATCTTCCGTTTTACAGGGACGAACTGGTTGTAATAACTCCAAATCAAAGCCGCTTTCAGGATCTGAAGAAAAAAAGTGAGATTGCAGACTGGATCGGGCAGGAACCAATGATCATGAGAGAAGAAGGTTCCGGTACCCGCAAAGAGGCGGAGCGGCAGCTACGCAAAGGCGGTGTAGATGTGAATGATCTGAATATAGTGGCCAGTATTGAAAATCAGGAAGCCATCAAGAAATCTGTAAGCAATGGCATGGGGATTTCAATTATTTCTGCGCTTGCTGCGAAAGAAGAAGTGGAGAGCGGAAAGCTTCTGCAGTTTGGCCTGCCCTCACAGGACAGCGGAAGAGATCTGAATTTGATATATAACAGGAACTATCAGCTCTCATCCTCTGCTGAGAAGTTTGTAAAGATGGTAAAAGAGATTTATCATCTTACAAAAAATGTTACACAGTTTTAGTAGTATTTAAAACAGTCATGTTTATAGAAGTTATCTATAAGTATGACTGTTTTATTGAGTTTTTCTATTAGACGGTCTGTTCTGGATGGAATATACTTGGAATAGCAGAATGTATACGGATGAGGAGTTGAAAAGAAATGATTTATATGGACAATGCGGCAACAACATTACAGAAACCGCCGGAGGTAGCTGAGGCTGTCGTGAAGGCAATGAGTTCTATTGGGAATGCCGGAAGAGGGGCGAATGATGCATCTCTGGATGCGGCCAGAATTATCTATGATACGAGGGACAGGCTGTGCAGACTTTTTAATGGGGATAATCCAAGGGAGATTGCATTTACAGGCAACTCGACGGAGAGCCTGAATACTGCGCTGAAAGGGATACTGGAACCGGGGGATCATGTAGTGACTACGATGCTTGAGCATAACTCTGTGCTGCGTCCGCTCTATGAATTGGAAGAAAAAGGTGTCAGGCTGACCATTATAAAAAGTGATAAAAAAGGAAGTATATCTTATGAGGAACTGGCGGATGCGGTCAGACAGGATACGAAAATGATTGTCTGTACTAATGGATCAAATCTGACAGGGAATCTTGTGGATCTTGAGAGAGTGGGGAGGATCGCAAGAGAAAAGGGAGCAATGTTTGTTGTAGATGCTTCGCAGACGGCAGGAGTTTTCCGGATTGATGTACAGGCGATGAATATTGACGTATTGTGTTTTACCGGACATAAGGGACTTCTGGGGCCGCAGGGAACCGGAGGAATGTGGGTGAGAACGGGCGTCAGTGTCCGTCCTTTGAAAAGCGGCGGAAGCGGAGTTGACACTTATAATAAACATCATCCGAAGGAGATGCCGACGGCGCTTGAGGCGGGAACATTAAATGGACACGGAATTGCAGGGCTGCAGGCGTCGCTGTCTTATCTTGAACGTATTGGGATTGATACTGTCAGGGAGAAAGAGCAGGCGCTTATGCGGCGGTTCTATGAGGCTGTGAATACGATTGAAGGAGTAACTGTGTATGGGGACTTTACGACGTTTGACCGTTGTCCTATAGTAGCTCTTAATATCAGGGATTATGATTCATCAGAAGTAAGTGATGAACTTTTGATGACCTACGGCATTTCAACAAGGCCGGGGGCGCATTGTGCACCTCTGATGCATGAGGCACTTGGCACTGTTGAACAGGGGGCTGTGAGATTCAGTTTTTCTCATTATAATACGGAGGAAGAGCTGGACATTGCGATAGCGGCAATCAAAGAGATGGCACAAGAGGATGAGTCAGAGACAGTGGAGTAAACAGAATGAGAAAGAAAGAATTAAAACTGGTAGTTACATTTCACACGACTTCCGATGCTATGGCGATGGAGAAGGCGTGCAAGGAGAACAATGTCCCCGGAAGGCTGATTCCGGTTCCGCGTGCAATATCTGCAGGATGCGGACTTTCGTGGTGTTCTGGCCTGCAGGACAGGGATGCGGTTGTAAATATGATGAAAGAGGCTCAGATCGAGCAGGAAGAGATATACGAATGCATGGTTTGATGTATTCACATAAAAATGCTGCATATAACCAGGGGGTGGTCCACCTGGTTGTATGCAGCATTTTTTGCCTCTTATACACCTGTTTTAAACGTATCCAAAATATGCGGAAGAAGTTTCAGACTATACTCAGAAAGAGAATATTTACCTTCGCATAAACTCCAGTCATATAAAATTGCGCGTTCGTACATGGCATAGATCTTCACCAATTCATCGGTAGTACTGGTATCTTTGAATTCACCGCAAGCCAGCCCTTCTTCGACAATGTCATTAATCCATTTGTAGTAAAAACGCTTCTTATCCAGAAGAGAGCGTTTATCCTTCGTTATGAGCTGAGAAGAATATAAATAGGCAAGGAGATTGATATCTACGCTTGTCTCGATCATATAAAAAAGTTCTTTATTGAGAAGAATAAGCTTTTCGGTAGCAGACATGCTATGATCGATTGTGGTATAGAGTTCTTCATACTTTTGGTCGAATAAGTAAGAAAGAGAACTTAAAAGGGCATCCTTTCCTTTGAAATAATGATAAAAGGTACCTTTTGAAGTTTTGGAGGCATTGATGATGTCGTCAACAGTAGTTTTCTCATAACCATTCTTATAGAACAAAGTCCATGCAGCTTTTACAATACGGCTCTTTGTTGATTGGCGTTTCCGCGGCATCGTCATCACTCCTTTCAGGGCATTTGGAAAATGCCGTTAATACTTCCTGTAAAGGAAGCTGTTGAAATTAAATAAAAGCGGATTTTACAATCCGCCTTTATCCACTTACATATCATACCATATTAAAATGTCATTTTCCAGTATGAATTTAGCCTACCTGGAAACCATATTTCAATGGATCTGTAGGATCAATTAAATATGTAGCAACACCTGTCAGATAGCAGCTTCCTGTAATCATTGGAATTACAGCGTCGAAATCAGCAACTTTCGTTGTCTCTTTGATCACACCTTTGAATCTGGTTCCGATAAAGCTTTCGTAGATAAATTCTTCACCTACGCCGATTTCTCCCCAGTGATGAAGAGTAGCAAGTTTTGCGCTTGTACCTGTTCCGCATGGTGAACGGTCAGCCATTGCATCTCCGAAGATAACAACATTTCTCATTGTTGCTTTGTCCGGATTTGGAGTTGGTCCGTAGAATTCAACCAAATCAACTGTATCGATATCAAGAAGAGGATGTTTCACTGGAATTTCTTTGTTGATTACATCCAGAAGTTTCATTCCTAATTTTGTGATGTCAGGAACAGTTTTCGGGCTGATTTCTTCGATGCCGATTTTAGTAGTGTCAACTAAAGCAAAGAAGCTTCCGCCGAAAGAAATAGTGAAAGGAATCTCTTTTCCGTCGATTGTTACAGAAAGATTCTCTTTGTAAACGAAAGCTGGTACGTTAGTTAATGTAACGTGTTCAACTTTTCCGTCTTTTACAACAGCTTCTGTACGGATAATTCCTGCAGGTGCTTCAAGTACGACTTCATTCACACCTTCTTTGGACTCAACAAGTCCTGCTTCGATCGCAACAGTTACAGCACCGATTGTACAGTGTCCGCACATATTTAAGTATCCGCCTGTATCCATGAACATTACACCAAAGTCAGCTTCTTTGTTCACTGGCTCGCACAGGAATGCCCCAAACATATCATGATGTCCTCTTGGCTCGAACATCAATGCT
>URQQ01000101.1 GCA_900549995.1 uncultured Lachnospiraceae bacterium
ATTCCGATGCTTCCCCACATACTCTCCAACGGAATCTGTTCGCTGAATGCCGGGGTGGACAGGCTGACACTCAGCTGCATTATGACAGTGAACCCGAAGGGGGAAGTGATTGACCATAAAATTGCCGAGACCGTCATCAATGTCGATGAAAGAATGACTTATACGAGTGTGAAAAAGATTCTGGAAGAGGAAGATGAAGCGGAAATATCGAGATATCATGAGCTCGTGCCGATGTTTCGGCAGATGGAAGAACTGGCACATATTCTGAGAGGCAGGAGAAAACAGCGGGGATCGATTGATTTTGATTTTCCGGAGACGAAAATGATTCTGGATGAAAATGGAAAACCGGTTGAAATCCGCCCGTATGACAGAAATGTTGCGACAAAAATTATTGAGGACTTTATGCTTCTGGCAAATGAGACCGTGGCAGAAGATTATTTCTGGCAGGAACTGCCGTTTCTCTACCGCACCCATGAGGCGCCGGATGATGAAAAGATCAGAAAACTTGCCACATTTATTAATAATTTTGGTTTTACCATGCATATCGGGGCCAATGAAGTCAGGCCGAAAGAAGTACAGAAACTTTTAAGCAAAATTGACGGCACTCCCCAGGAGGATCTGATCAGCAGACTGGCGCTCCGCTCAATGAGGCAGGCGAAATATACGCCGGAAAATGCAGGACATTTTGGTCTGGCTACCAATTATTACTGTCATTTTACTTCACCGATCCGCCGCTATCCTGACCTCCAGATTCACAGGATTATCAAAGATAACTTAAGAGGCAGAATGAATGACCAGAGAATTGCGCATTATGAATCCCTGCTTCAGGAGGCAGGAAGACACTGCAGTGAGACAGAACGAAGAGCTGACGAGGCCGAGCGTGAGACAATCAAGCTGAAGAAAGTGGAGTTCATGGCCGATCACATTGGCGATGTATTTGAAGGAGTGATCTCCGGAATTACAAAGTGGGGTGTCTACGTAGAACTTGCCAACACAGTCGAAGGACTTGTACATGTGACGAATATGACAGATGACCATTATGAATATTATGAGGAAACTTACGAAATGCGGGGAAATCATACAGGAAATGTTTATAAACTGGGACAGAGCGTGAGAGTGGAAGTGCTTGGAACAGATGAACTGACCCGCACAATTGATTTCGGGTTCGCACAGGAATAGGTGCGGATTTAAAACCAGCCTTATCAGGAAGGAGAAGAAAAGATGGCGAAGACACAGGGAAGCAAAATGATAGCAAACAATAAAAAGGCATATCACGATTATTTTATCCTGGATACGTACGAAGCGGGGATTTCACTTGCGGGGACAGAGGTAAAAGCTCTCCGTATGGGGAAGTGCAGTATCAAGGAGGCATTTATCCGGATTGAGAACGGGGAAATGTTTATCTACGGGATGCATATTTCTCCATACGAGAAAGGAAACATTTTCAACAAAGATCCGCTGCGCGTCAGAAAACTGCTTCTGCATAAGGCGGAAATCAATAAGATGCTCGGCAAGATGAAGGAAAAGGGGATTGCGGTCATTCCGCTGAAGGTTTATCTGAAAGGCAGTCTTGTGAAAGTTGAGATTGGCCTGGCAAAAGGAAAGAAACTGTATGATAAGCGGGATGATATTGCGAAAAAAGACCAGCAGAGAGAAGCGCAGAGAGAATTCAAGATCAGGAATCTGTAGATGGAAGAGCCAAGTTTGGAATACTTTCTGGGATAGGAGGAAGAGATGGTACCTGGAACAAAAGAACAGCTTCACAGCCTTGTGACTGACACAGCGGCAGAGGTGTATGAAGATCTGACCCCTCAGCTGATCCGTCTGATCGAAGAGACGCACCACAACAATGAACTTACAGATGCACAGAAGCAGGATGAGATATCGCTGCATATGATGGGCTATGTAAAATCCTGTACGAATGAAATTATCGTAGATGTCCTGGCAGAAATACTGGGGCTTCAATAGATTATAGAATAGAAGATGGACAAACGAAAAAGGAACTCCGGCGGGGTTCCTTTTTCGTCTTTCAAGAAAATTATTCAATTGGGATATATTTTGGCTGTTCTTCAATGGCTTTCGGAGCATCTTTCGGAACAGAAAGTGAAAGGATACCATCTTTAAATGAAGCTTTGATATCATCCTGTGTAATATGGTCGCCTACATAGAAGCTTCTGCTGCATGTGCCGGTGTAACGCTCTTTGTGGATGCATTCACCGCGTTCATTTTTCTCTTCTTTCTCTTCTGATCTGTTGGCTGTAATTGTAAGATAACCGTTGTTCAGATCCGCTTTGATATCTTCTTTTGCGAATCCTGGGAGTTCCATTTCTACTGTATAGTTATGATCACCTTCGTGGATGTCAGTCTTCATAATCTGTGAAGAGGCATTCTCAAAAGGACGGTTGAAAAATGGATCCCGAAACATTTCGTCAAATAATCTGTTGCTAAGTAACATATGTCATTCCTCCTTTAAAGAATTTGTTTGTTTTATTTGTTCTATATATTATATAACATATATTGCTAGCAGTGTCAAGAGGTGAGTGCTAAATATTTCTGATTATGATCAGACCAGCAGAGCTTTTTAGATCAGTTACATTTATTTTATGTACTCATCACAATTATGGTTGTTATACTGCTTTTGGATATGGACGATGATAGAACCGTCGGGTTGTTCTTCTTCGTCAACAATGTGGAATCCCCAATTTTTCCCGAATATATATGCCAACTTTTTGTGCGCTGATATTAAGGGAAAAGGAAAATTCCTGTGAAATAATGGCTTCTGCTTTCTTCAGTATTTGAGCATCGCTGGAACAAAGCCCTTTTGTACTATCCTTTGACTTCAGATAAAGACAACTTGCAAGCTGTAAAAGCTCACGTTCATCACGCCGGGATAAAATATTTCGAAACTTGGCTGCTCTTTGCTTTTGATCATCTATCCAGGGGAGATTGTGTTTTTTTACGCTTAAAATTATTTCATCTATTGCTTCTGATGAGAGAATAGGGCGCATTTTTTTGACTAATTCCTGATTCCTGGCAGGTACAAATATACGGGCAGTTTCCTGATGCACAGGTTTAAGAATATAGTAATCTTGTTTACAGCAATCAAACCTGAATTTCATAGGACGAAAATCTTCAATTTTACAGATACCTTGCATGCCATAGTTTACATAGTCATTTATTTTGGGCATTGATTTCCTCCCCTCTATCTAAGAAATTTTTGTCTTGTTGATAATCATTATACTAGAATTTAATATGATTTTTCAAAAGTGATTTTTCCTAAAAATTCGGAGAGTTATTTTTGTGTAAAATTACAATGGCACGGCGTTTACTTCATCGTTTTCATTCAGTTCCCCTATTCTCAAAAATCATTTGATTGATGGGATTGCCAGGCGGAACAATCGGCATTACATTCAGTTCTCTGTCAATGATAAATTCAATAATAGTTGGGGTCTTTTTATTCTTTTTCGCTTCTAACAGAGCTTTTTCAATATTATCCTTTTTACTGACGCGAATTCCCTTCGCGCCATAGCTCTCAGCTAATTTAATAAAATCTGGCGTAAATTCAGGACAACACTGGCCGGGAGTATTACAGGCATCGGAGCAGCTTTTCCGGTAATGTGTACAGGTGCTTGAATAGCGTCTGTTGAAAAACATCTCCTGCCACTGTCTGACATTTCCCAAATATCCATTATTGAATATGCAGACGATCACTGGCAGCTCATTCACAACAGCAGTTGCCATTTCCTGAATATTCATCTGCATACCGCCGTCACCAGAGATCACAATGACATCTTTTCGGGGATTCCCAAGTTTTGCGCCAAGTGCTGCAGGAAATCCATATCCCATGGTCCCTAAACCACCGGAAGTCAACAGTTGTTTTTCGCTGTTCAACTCAAGAAATTGTGTTGCCCATAACTGATTTTGCCCGACATCAGTCGCGATGATGGCCTGATTAAAAGTTTGGTTAATCTGCTGAATAATCATCTGAGGCGTCATGCCGGCAGTTCCCATATCAATAGGGTGCATTTTCTTCCATGTATCAATCTGCGCGATCCAGTCCGGAATATCCAAAGGCTTTGCCTTTTTCAGCAGTGCACAGATGGCATTTTTCGCATCGGCCACAATTGGAATCTCCACTTCTATATTTCTGGAAATCGAAGAGGGTTCTATATCTACATGTATGATCGAAGCACCAGGTGCAAATTCTTCTGTTTTTCCTGTTATGCGGTCATTGAACCTCGTTCCGATTGAAAAGAGTACATCACAGTTATTAACGGCAGAATTGGCAGCATAACTTCCATGGATACCCAGATTTCCAATGTATAATTCGTGAGTTGTCGGGATGGCTCCTTTTCCCATAATCGTTGTGACAACAGGAACGCCTGTGCATTCGGCGAGACTCGTCAGTTCCCTGCCTGCGTGGGCAATATTGACGCCTCCTCCGACTAAGAAAACAGGCTTTTTTGCGCAGTTTAACAGTTCGACCGCCTTTTTGATCTGTCCCATATGCACGGAAGTATTTGGCTTATATCCACGAACCGTGATGTCAGCAGGATAATAGTCACTTCCGAATTCCTGTTGTATGTCTTTGGGGATATCAACAACTACAACGCCTGGTTTTCCGGTTTTTGCAATGGAAAAAGCTTTTTTAATGGTATCCGCCAGGTCTTCGCGTTTTCTGACAGTTACAGCGTACTTGCTGATGCTCTGTGTGATGCCGACAATATCAACCTCCTGGAATGCATCGTTTCCTATGAGTTTGGTTGGCACCTGGCCTGTAAAGCAGACCAGCGGAACGCTGTCATAATTCGCAGTCGCAATGCCAGTGACCAGATTCGTAGCGCCAGGCCCGCTTGTAACTAAACAGACGCCGACCTTTCCTGTAGAACGGGCATACCCATCGGCAGCATGAACCAATCCCTGTTCATGGCGCGGCAAAATAACTTTGATATCCTTTTCGCCAAAAAGGGCATTAAATAAATCAATCGCCTGTCCTCCCGGATAGGCAAACAATAGATCCACATTTTCTTCTTTCAGGGCTTTTACAAATAATTCAGCACCAGATATTTTCATACAGCGAAACCCTCCTTTTAGTATGCATGTACTTGCTTGCACTATGGTTATTTTTTTAGGTATTGTCTGATAAATGTGGATCAGACAATACCTAAGAGTTATTTCTGCGGAATTCCTTTACAGAAAATTTCCACACTTTGTTTTATAAAAGCTTTCTGTTCTACCTGGGTCAGATGATCATCAAAGGATGCTTTTAAAAAAGTATATCCAAAAGTGGAGGAAAATATAGTGAGTGCCAGACACTCAAAGTCCAGATGGGGCAGCTTCCCTTTTTCTTCCATTTTTTTAAAGTAATCTGTGAGAGAAGATAAAAAGGTCTGCGGAACTTTCATAATCAGTGAAGCAGTATCGTCATAAAGCTGCGGCGCCCGTAATCCAATCGAAAGGTTTACAAAATCGGGTGTCATTCGTTCCATATATGCGTTCATAAACATTTCTAAATCATGCTGCAATTCCCATGTGATATTCTGAAAGATCTCCGGCGTCACATTTCCCCGCCATTTTTCCTGAGCTACACCATTTAAAACAATCTCTTTTTTATTTTTGAATTTCCGGAATAAAGTACATTCATTGACACCTGCTTTCTTCGCGATATCTTTCGTTGTTGTAGCGACATAACCCTTATCCCGGATTAAAGACATTGCAGCATCAATAATTTTCTGACTTGTTTCGTCCATAGCATTACCTCCATGCAAGTGTACACTTTCATTCTACTATCCATGCCATGAAAAATCAAGAGTTACCGGATCATTTATTCGTTTCTGATTCTTTCTACCACACTTTCCCTGTTCAACCGCTGAAACTGATATTTCGGAATTGCATAAGCGATCAGCAGAAGAAGCGGCATCATAAGAAAACAGGGCCAGACGGTCATTTCAATATGGAAGAAAAATGCGGAACCTACGGTATGGGAGATCAGTTTTTCTGCAAACAGATACACAATGAGTATTGCAAGTATAAATGCGCCGCCAAGATAGATACAGCCTTCTGCGACAAGCATTTTGCAGATTTGGGATCTGGTCATTCCCACAACTTCCAGCAGTGCCAGCTCTTTTTTCCGGCTCAGAACGGAGGCTGCCGTTGTGTTGAAAAAATTCATGATACCGATAAATGCAAGGATTACTACGAGGCAGCCGCCGATCAGGTAGTATTTTTGGATATATTTCTGAAAACTTTCCTGCATATCAAGCACGGAGAAGACGTTGAGGAGTGGATAATCTTTCAGGACAGTATGATCGATATACTGTTTGATTTCCTGTTCTGCGTTCTTCCGGGCATCAATTGTCGCGTACATGGCAGAATTTTCTCCGGTATAAGTGATAAATTCTGATTCGGGTACGATCACGGTCAGATAGAATAAATCTGAATAGGGGTAATCAAGGGCGTATGGCATGATCGCTTCCCCAAGTACCGTGTAATCTTTTTCGTTTCCGCTTTGGTAGTCCATGTGGAACGTTTCCCCGATCTGATAGTAAGATGTAGGATTCTCACTGCGGCTGTCATTATAATCTACAATCACATACTTGCCGGATTTAAAATCTTCCCAGGAGCAGGGGGTATCCCTCCATTCCAGTTTCTCAAAAACAGATTCTGTGATGCCCAGGAAGTGAATATTTATTCTCTGTTCTGCCTGCAGGTTCTTGAAGAGTCCGGTTTCATAATCAGACCAGTATTGGCTGTATTTTTCCGCATTCTTTTCAAAAGTGTCTGTCAGGTGTGGCTCCATTTCGTGTTGCTCATCAGAATAATATACATATCCGGTGCTCTTTGTTTTTGGACATCCGTCCAGCAGAGTTCTGATTTCAGGGGTCACTCCATGGAAATTGGTCGTATTCAGGCTGCTTGTCATCTGATCCACCTGAAAATCAGCTGCCAGAAATATTCTTTTATAAGAGTCAAAGTCGTATCCCCGGACAAGAAGGAAGATACAGTTTACGACTACCATGGAGAGGGCGATAGACAGCATGACGATCATCCCTTTCTTAAAGTTGCGAAGCATGTTCTGGACGGCCATTCCCCACCATGTGACAGAAGTGTTCTTTTTGACCTTTTTGCGGGTCTGGCTGCTTTCTGACAGCCGGAGTGCTTCCACGGGAGACACTTTTTCAACGACCCGGCATGCCTGAAGGCTGGACAGATAAACAGTCACAAGTGTGAACAGTCCTGCCGCGATGAAAATCAGAGGGTTGGCAGAAACAACTGTCATTGACGTCATTTCCGCATCCGCGCTGATCTGTGCATTCTGGGTCAGGGAAGGAGCCATAAGGACGCCTGCTCCATAGCCTAGGACAAGACCGAGGGGGATTCCGGCGGCGGAAAGGCGCCATGCCTGCATCCGGACAATCCGTTTCAGCTGTTTCCCGGTGGTTCCCACATTTTTCAGCAGTCCATAAGCCCGGAGATCTGTTT
This sequence comes from uncultured Lachnospiraceae bacterium, assembly GCA_900549995.1. Classification (GTDB taxonomy): domain Bacteria; phylum Bacillota; class Clostridia; order Lachnospirales; family Lachnospiraceae; genus UMGS1251. Next base: position 7,483 of record URQQ01000101.1, read on the forward strand.
TTACAGAAATACTGAAAATATTATAGATGATCAGATAACCGACAAGCAGGATCAAGAGGATTGCGACGAGCACAGAGCTGAATGAGAAGGAGTCTTCTTCCATTAAGTTGTAAGCCGGATTGATTTCGAACCCTGTCCCCAGCTCTGAAAATCCTGCGTTTTTCTGCAGGTGTTCTGTCTTTTCTTCAAGACGCCACAGATTTTTATACCAGAGGACGCATTCTTTTCCGCCGTTTGGGATGCCGTTTTCCAAGTCCTTTTTTGATGGAGCGGGACAGTTTTTTTCTGCGTAATCTTCGGAGACCCAGATGATCTGTGCAAGGACGGCTTTATCCGCTTCCCAGTAGCCGCACAGTTGAAAGGTATCTGTTCTCACTTCATTTCGGAGCGGATTTATTTCATAGGTAATTGTCACCTCTGTTCCCAGTTCATGAGGGAGGCCAAGGGCATCCAGCACCAGAGTACTGACTGCAGCTTCGTCTGCTGATTCAGGAAGACGGCCGGTAGTGGGAAGAGTATTGAAACTTTCCGCAAAATTACTGTCCCCGGAACGGACTTCAGCAGAGAAGCTGAACCGCTGGTCCAGGACACTGCCTAAAAAAGTCCCAAGACCGTACCTTTCAATACTGTCATCCGCATCCATTGCTGCCGCTGCCTGCTGCTGCTCCTTTACTGTCAGCTCTTGCGCAATTACATGGGAAGAGCACATAAACTGTTTGATATCTGTTGCCCGCCGTGAAAGGATGAGCGAGACCGATCCCATAAACAGACTTGTAAATAGAAGAGAAGTCAGCAGAATCGCAAGGACTGCAATGATGTTCCGTCCCCGGTTCATTTTCATAAAACGCTTTGTCAGCAGGCGGAGTGTGTCTTTATTTTCTACTTTTACCATAGGACATCCCTCCTTACATTGACGGTCTGCTGTCAGACACGATCTTGCCGTCTTCTATACGGAGAATCCGGTCTGCTAGCTGTGCAATTTCTTCATTGTGGGTGATCATGACAATGGTCTGGTGGAAGAGTTCACACGTTACCTTCAGTAATCCGAGAACATCCTGGCTTGTCCTGGAATCCAGATTGCCGGTTGGCTCATCCGCCAGCAGAATGGCTGGTTTGGAGGCAAGCGCTCTTGCGATTGCGACTCTCTGCTGCTGTCCGCCTGACAATGCGCTTGGAAGGTTCTCAAGTTTCTGATCAAGTCCGAGCGTTTCAATGATATCATCAATGTATTCTTTTTCCGGGGTTTTTCCATCCAGTCTGACCGGGAGGATAATGTTCTCCCATACATTCAGCATGGGGACAAGATTATACTGCTGAAAGACAAACCCGATATTCCGCCGTCGGAAGATGGTCAGCTGTTCATCGGTCATGGCACTTAATTCCTGCCCGTCAACAGTGACACTTCCTGAGGTTGGTACATCAAGTCCGCCGATCATATGTAAAAGTGTTGATTTCCCGCTCCCGGACGTCCCCACAATGGCGGCAAACTCTCCCTTCATTACAGAAAGAGTTACACCATCCAGTGCACGGACTTCGGTTTCATTTTTTCCATATATTTTCCGTAAATTCGTTGTTTTTAATATTTCCATATCTGCCTCCTAAAAAAGTCTGCATTGTTTTTCTACAATACAGACTTTATCATATGAATGTTTCCAGCCGGTTTCTGAAATATCACAGTTTTGAAACTTTTACAGCATCAAAAAAACAGAGAAGACAGAACCCTTACCTTTTTCGGATGTTACTTTTATATACCCTTTTTGTGCCTGAATAATTTCCCGGGCAAGATACAGGCCGATTCCCACACCGGGCTGGTCTGCGGCAGAGAGACTTCTGTAAAACCGGGTAAAAATAAGCGGAATCTCAGATTCCTCGATTCCCGGGCCGGTATCTTCGATATCGATCCGGGCAAAGAAGGAGTATTTCTCTGCCCGGATGGCAACCCGCCCTCCTTCAGGGGTATACTTGATTGCATTATCGACAATATTCGACAGAGCCTCTAAGGTCCATTTGAAATCAAAGAGTGCATCAATGTCTGTCTGGCAGACTGAAAGAATGATTTGCTTTTCATGCGCCATCGCAGCAGACTCCTGGCTGATCATCTGGAGTAACTTTGACAGTTGATTTCTCACCGGGTGTACAGTGATAATTCCGCTTTCCATCCGGGAAAGCTTTACAAGAGACTGGATCAGGAAATCCAGTTTTTCCGTCTGTCCCTGAAGGATCTCGATGGTTTCCGAAGAGGCATTTCCCTCTTCCTTTAAAAGTTCAGAGTAAATCTTCAGGTTGGAGATGGGAGTCAGTGTCTGGTGGGCAATATCAGAGATCAGTCCCTGGATGACCGCTTTTTGCTGGTGCTGATTTTCTTTGGCGAGCAGGCTGTCATCCAGATACCGCTTCAGACTGTTTTCAAGCGCTGACAGCTTCGTCTCCGAAATTTCGCCGCGTTTGAGTGTTCCGTTTAATGCCTGGTCGACCAGTGCCTGGAGCCGTCCAATCAGCCGGTGTTCCCTGCGGCTGAAATACAGGTACCAGAGGAGTCCGGACAGAAGAAAGATTAAGAAAGTAAAAATGACAGTTTTCATCATATTTTTACCGCCCATGTATATCCGATTCCATAGACTGTTTTGATATATTCAGGATTTTTGGAATCATTTTCAAGCTTATCCCGGAGGCGTTTGACTGCAACTGTGAGGGCATGTTCATCCACATATTCGGTATCCCCCTGCCAGATCATGTCGATCAGGTAACTTCTTTTCAGAGTCGCGCCCTGGTTTTCGCAGAGAATTCTCAGCAGTTTCTGTTCTGTCTTACTCAGATCGACGGGCTGTCCGTCTTTCAGGAATTCCATTTTATCGAAATCAAAGTCGAACAGGTCAATTTTGATATGGGATTTATTGGCGGATTCTTTTCCCCGAAGCTGCACCGCGACCCTTGCTCTTAAAACCATCAGGCTGAACGGTTTGGTGATGTAATCATTTGCGCCTGCCTCAAGCCCTGTTACAATGTCAAGTTCCATATTGTTGACCGTAATCAGGATGACAGGAGTCTTTCGTGTTCTTCGGAGCTCCTTCACAAAATCAATCCCGTTTCCATCGGGAAGGCTGACATCCAGAAGAATTAAGGAGACCGGCTGTTCTCTCAGTACAATTCGTGCATCTTTCAGCGTCTGGCACTGAAAAAATGTGTAGGATTCATTTTTTAAAGCAAGACGGATGCCGTCATTTAATCGTTTATCATCTTCGATGATTAAAATATTCTGGTTCATAGATTCGACCTTTCCGGAATGTATGTTGTACTTACATAGGTATTTTACGTGAAAATGAAAAAAATGTAAAGTTATCTGAATGCCTTGACTTTGCGGAATCTTTTCTATAGAATAAAGAATGATCTAATCTGAGGGCTTGTACTGGTTTCGACAGGGGTCTTGAAGATGGAGAAGCTATCCGCAGGC
>URQQ01000102.1 GCA_900549995.1 uncultured Lachnospiraceae bacterium
AACAGTATAACGAGGTAAAGAAAGAGCTGAAAGAATACGGCATTATCAAGCAGAACGTGGATAGCATTTTGCGGGTGACGCCGGGAAAGGAGCATATACAGGAGCTATGAACATACCGAGAATGAATTACCGCCAGTATCGCAAGGCCCGCAGGCTCACACATGAGTGCTGCAATTACTGTGACGGAAACTGCCTCCTGCTGGACGATGGAGAGGAATGTGTTTGTGTGCAGAGCATTTCCTATTCCGTTCTGTGCCGATGGTTTCAGGCCGCCGTCCTCCCACTGGACGCGGCGCTTTATGCCGAACTAATGGAGCGGAGCCAGGCGTTGCGCTGCCGGGAGTGCGGAAAGCTGTTTTCTCCCAGACGGCCCAACTGCCTTTACTGTCCGGCCTGTGCCGAAAAACGCAAGCGTCAGAGCAAGAAGCTGTGGGCGAGGAAGCACAGGGGCTATGCGTAGAAAAAGTAAAAGGAAAAAACCCTGATTTCGCAGGGCTTTTTCCCTTGGTCGGATGGGTGGTCGTATGTTAATATCTTTTCTCCTGGAAACGGCATTTACTTTTTCTATAAGGCGGCCATTCCATGACCAACCTATGAAACAGCAGAAATCCATGTTATACTGATACATATATTTATCTTTATTGGGTGCGGTAATCACACATTGGTAAGATACCGATGTGCCAGTTTCATTAGAAAGCGGGTGAACAAAATGACCTTACAACAGTTGCGGTATGTAGTAGCAGTGGCAGAAACCGGAACGATTACAGAAACAGCGGACAAGCTCTTTCTTTCACAGCCCAGCCTTACCAATGCCATCCGTGAGCTGGAAAAAGAAATGAAGATTCAAATTTTCCACAGGACAAAGAAAGGAATCATACTTTCTAAAGAGGGAGAAGATTTCTTAGGCTATGCCAGGCAGGTATTGGAACAGGCGGCAATTCTGGAAGATAAGTATAAAGGCGGAGACGGTGGGAAAAAGCAATTTTGCGTTTCCACACAGCACTACTCTTTTGCGGTGAATGCCTTTGTGGATTTAATTAAGGAATACGGGCAGGATACATATGATTTTTCTCTTAGAGAAACACAGACCTGTGAAATTATTGAGGATGTGGCTCATATGAAGAGTGAAATCGGTATCCTGTTTCTGAATGATTTTAACGAAGCGGTTCTTAACAAGATTTTAAAGTCCCGCGATTTGAAATTCCATCTTTTGTTTGTGGCAACCCCACATGTGTTTATCAGCCGAAACCATCCGTTTGCAGGCCGTTCCATCCTGACCAATGAGCAGCTTGCCCCCTATCCTTATCTGTCCTTCGAGCAGGGGGAGCATAATTCCTTCTATTTTTCCGAAGAACTTTTCTCCGTTTCAGAACGAAAAAAACAGATCCGGGTACGGGACAGGGCAACGTTGTTTAATCTTTTAATCGGGTTAAACGGGTATACGGTATGCAGCGGCGTAATTGATGAACAGTTGAATGGCAAGGATATTATTGCGGTTCCTCTCGCAGAAGAAAGCCACATGCGCATCGGTTATATTACGCACCAAAAGGGCAGAATCAGTAGGCTGGGAACGACTTATTTGGAGGCCTTGAAACACTATGTAGATGCAGAACACATGGGAGGCTGTAATTCAAACGAGAGTTAAAACGTCCGTTTCTATCCTCTGTTCATTGATTGAAAAGCGTCTATCCATAGCTTGAAGCTATGGATAGACGCTACTTATATATATTATACAAATCCAGTCATGTGATTTATACTGATAACAACGATCATATCTGGTGTATAGCCGGTTTGATTTCATGGAGTTCCCAATTCTCGTTTGAGTTTGGTGGATTCTATTGCGATAAGAGATAAGACGATAAGGAGGAAAGGATGCAGACATCAGTAATCGGATTTCCCAGAATCGGAACCTTACGGGAATTGAAGTTCGCTTCTGAGAAATATTTTAAAAAGGAAATTTCCGAAAAGGAATTGCTACAAACAGGGAAAGAGCTGCGGGTTACACATTGGAATACACAGAAACAGGCTGGCATTGACTATATCTCCTGTAATGACTTTTCGTATTATGATATGGTGCTGGACACAGTGGTTTTATTCAATCTAATTCCCAAACGATACAAAGAATTGAACCTGTCGGATTTGGATACCTATTTTGCAATGGCACGAGGCTACCAGGGGACTTCTGGCGATGTCAAGGCTCTTGCGATGAAAAAATGGTTCAATACCAATTACCATTACATTGTTCCGGAAATCGAGGATGATATGCAAATCATACTTGCGGGGAACAAGCCGTTTGCAGAATACAAAGAAGCAAAAGCCCTAGGAATTGAAACAAAACCCGTTGTAATCGGGGCCTATACCCTGCTTAAATTATGCCGTTATACAGGCAAAAAAACCTTGAAAGATATTGCAGGTTCTGTTGCGAAAGCCTATCAGGAGTTTCTTCACTCTTGTGAAGAAATCGGAATCCCATGGATTCAGTTTGACGAACCGTCTCTTGTGCAGGATATGGATCAGGAAGCCATCTCCTTGTTCCAGCAACTATATGATTCGATTCTTTCAGACAAAAGAAACTGCCATGTTCTATTGCAAACGTATTTTGGAGATGTCAGGGATATTTATCAGGAACTTCTTACCATGCCCTTTGACGGGATCGGCTTGGATTTTATTGAGGGGAAAAAGACCGCTTCCTTGATTGAAGCATATGGTTTTCCGCAGGATAAGCAGTTATTTGCCGGGTTGATTAACGGAAAAAACATTTGGAAGAACCACTATGAACCAACCTTGCGGATGATAAAGATGTTGCAGGCAAAGAGTATCCAATGTGTATTATCGACCTCCTGTTCGCTCCTGCATGTTCCTTACACATTAAAGCATGAGCACATGTTATCCAAACACTACACATCGTATTTCGCATTTGCAGAAGAAAAACTGGACGAGCTTGCGCAGCTTAAAGAACTTGCCCAATGTGAGGACTATCATGTAGCGTCATCTTATCAGGCGAACACAAAGCTGTTTGCGCAAGCAAGAGATTGCGTGAATGAAGATGTGCATCAACGGCTTTCCCGGATCACCGAAGATGATTATATCAGAAAACCCAGTCGCAACAAGCGGCAGGTATTGCAGAAACAGAAACTTGCATTGCCGGAATTCCCAACTACAACCATCGGTTCATTTCCCCAGACAAACGATGTAAAAGTAAAGCGATCCACTTACCGCAAAGGTGAAGTATCGGAAACAGAATACAAGGAGTTTATCAAAAAGAAAATTACGGAGTGCGTCAGATGGCAGGAAGAAATCGGACTGGACGTGCTGGTTCACGGAGAATATGAACGAAACGATATGGTGGAGTATTTTGGCGAAGCATTAGGAGGCTTTCTGTTCACAGAAAAAGCATGGGTACAGTCTTATGGTACGCGATGCGTAAAACCACCCATTATATGGGGGGATGTCTATCGTGAAAAAACCATTACCATTGAGTGGTCTGTCTATGCACAGTCCTTGACGAAAAAAGCAATGAAGGGAATGCTGACTGGCCCTGTAACAATCCTCAACTGGTCATTTCCACGAGAGGATATTTCTATCAAGGAATCCATTTCCCAAATTGCCCTAGCGATTCGTGATGAGGTATTGGATTTGGAGAAGAACGGAATTAAAATCATACAGATTGATGAGGCGGCTCTTCGGGAAAAACTGCCGCTTCGGAAATCAGACTGGCAGAAGGAATATTTGGATTTTGCAATTCCTGCGTTCCGCCTGACACACAGCGGCGTCCGACCGGAAACACAAATCCATACACATATGTGTTACAGTGAGTTCACAGACATTATTCCGGCGATTGACGATATGGACGCCGATGTCATTACGTTTGAAGCATCCCGTTCTGATCTGCAAATACTCACTTCGCTGCGGGAACACAACTTTGAAACAGAAGTGGGCCCGGGAGTATATGATATACATTCCCCAAGGGTTCCCTCTGTGGAGGAAATCGTTGCGGCCCTTCATATCATGCTTACCAAAATCGACTCAACCAAGCTCTGGGTCAATCCTGACTGTGGATTAAAGACAAGGGGGATACCGGAAACAGAGGAAAGCCTTAAACATATGGTAGAGGCGGCAAAAGTGATTCGGAAAGACGTATAACAAAATGAAGATTTCAGAACTATACCAAGCAAAACAGAATCAGGGGAACCCTTCTAAAAAAACCTTGTCCTTTGAAATATTCCCCCCAAAAAAGGACAGTGAGTTAAAGAACATTGACAAAACCCTGGCTGTGTTATGTGAACTGAATCCCGATTATATCAGTGTGACATTCGGTGCGGGAGGTGGTGCGAACCGCAACCGCACCATAGAGCTTGCGAAACGAATCAAACAGGAATATCATGTAGAGCCGGTGGTCCACTTAACCTGCCTACACTATGATAAAGCAGAAATTGATGAGTTTGCAAGGGTTCTTGCCAACGCCGGTCTGCAAAATGTCCTTGCACTTCGGGGTGATAAAAACCCGGATATGAGGGAAAAAGAATCGTTTTGTCATGCATCGGATTTGATTGCGTACCTGAAAGGCAAATGGGACTTTTGCTTTTTAGGAGCTTGTTACCCAGAGTGTCATCCTGAATCTGAGGATAAAGTCGGTGAGATCAGGCACTTAAAAGCAAAGGTAAACGCAGGCGCGGAGGTGTTGCTGTCACAATTATGTTTTGACAATCATGCGTTCTTTCGCTTTCAGGAGGCTTGCAGGATTGCCGACATTCAGGCTCCGATCATTCCAGGCATCATGCCCGTGATCAATGCCGCACAAATCAAGAGGATGATTACCATGTGTGGTGCAACATTTCCCGTCCAATTTCAAAAAATCATTCAAAAATACGAATCGAATAAGGAGGCTCTTTTTGATGCGGGAATGTCCTACGCATTAAGCCAGATTATTGATCTGCTTGTCAGCGATGTGGAAGGGATTCATTTATATACGATGAATAATCCCTTGGTTGCAAGGCGAATATGTGAGGGTATCCGCAATATCGTATAAGTTTCTGAGAGCGTATACAAGCAGAAGTAACTATGTGTAGGCGCAGGATCTCCAAATAAGTCCCAGATAGCGGGCAGCAGTTTTGAAGTAGTTTATTTCAAGGCTGCTGCCTTTTTTATACGATACAAATTTCAAGTTCCGAATACAATCGGTTTTCTCCCAGGCGGCCCAACTGCCTTTACTGTCCATACTGCGCTGAAATGCGCAAGCGCCGGAGCAAGAAGCTGTGGGCGCGAAAACACAGGGGGCATGCGTAGAAAAAGTAAAGGGAAAAGGCCCTGAAATCTCTGGGCCTTTTCCCTTGGTCGGAGGTGTGGCTGAGTGTTACTATCCCCCCCCGGAAACGGCATTTACTTTTTCTACAAATAGGCAACCAAAAAGCAATCGAGGATTGTTTGACCAATTCAGCCGGAAATAGATTGTACTTTCTAAATTCCCCAATCCCTACTCAACGTTTGCAGCTTGACCATATGGGGATAAATCGTTCCTGTATTCATCAGAGTTTCCGGAGTTCCCTGTTCCGCAACCAAACCACCTGAAAGCACAACCACTTTGTCTGCACCGCTTACGGTGCGCATACGGTGTGCGATTACAAGTGTGGTCTTATCCTTGATCAGCGTTGATAAAGCGGTCTGTATCAGTGTTTCATTTTCCACGTCCAGGCTCGCCGTTGCTTCATCCAGTAAAATGATGGGGGCATTTTTGAGGAAAGCGCGGGCGATTGAAATACGCTGCCGTTCACCGCCTGATAGTTCGCAGCCATTTTCACCGATCATACTACTATAACCGTCCGGGAGCTTTACAACAAATTCATCACAATTTGCCAGCTTTGCCGCTGCAATCACTTCTTCATCCGTTGCGTCTTTTCTGCCGATTCGGATATTCTCTATGACTGTGTTGTTAAACAGCGTCACATCTTGAAATACGATCGAGTACAGCGACAGCAAGGTTTCCGGTTCTATTTCCGATATATCCATACCGCCGACAGTGATTTTCCCCTTGCCGATATCCCAAAACCGAGCGGCAAGGCGTGATACCGTAGTTTTTCCGCCACCAGACGGGCCGACTAAGGCGGTCACTTCTCCCTGTTTTGCAGTAAAGGACACGTCTTTCAATACGGTTTCTCCGGTATTATAAGCAAATCCTACATGATCGAACACAATATCATAGCCTTGATTCGTTAGCCTGTTACTGCCTGTTTGGATAGGTTTGTCAAGGATTTCATTCATGCGGTTTATATTCGGTTTTGTGGAGATTACCGCAGCAAGATTTTGTAATGCCCCCTCAAGCGGAGCGTACAATCTGGAAGCTACAAGTAAAAACAGAAAGAACAGTGGAACATCAATCTCCCCACGAATAAGCAGCACTGAACCGACAAGCGCAACTGTGGCAATCCCGAATTTTAATATCAGAGTGGAGGACACAACAAACAGGGCCGTCCCCAGTTCTGTTATAATATGCCGTTTTTCCACATAGTCTATTTTTTTATTCAGTCCTTTTAGGTAGCTTTTTTCCGCATTGTTCGCCTTTAAGTCCTGTAAACTTTCGATACACTCCTGCACACCGCTTTCCAGCGCGACATTGGCCTCTACCGATTTACGGTTAAAGTATGTTTGGATGCGGGCTGAAAAGAATGTGATTACAAACGCGATCGGTAAAACCCAAACAGCCGCAAGCGCCATGCGCCAGTCATAGGCAAAAAGGCAGACTGCAATCAGTGTTGTGGAAATAAGGGAGCCTGCCAAAGCGGGCACATAATGGGAGAACGCTGTTTCCAGGGTGGCACAATCACCCATGATGGAATTTGTCAAATCAGCAAGGTCTTTTTTGCCAAAAAAGGACAGGGGGATTTTCCGGAGCTGTTCCGCTAAGGAAACACGCCTTACCCCACTTTCCACATAAGTTGCTAAATAGGTGGCATTGTATTGAAAATACGTTACTATGAATATGAGTACAAGGCAAGCCAAAGCGCCAACCGCATAGAAAGCAATGCGGCTCCCATTTACGCCCCTGTTCATGAGATCAATGACAAAACTATAGAGAAGCCCGACAGGGAGCATAAAGGATATGTCCTGAAAAACACAAGCGATACAGCCTTTGATCAAATCGACAGCCCCTTGCCTTGATAACGCAAAACGCCTTTGTAATATCTGAATCATGCGCTTACCTCCTTTGAAATCTTCCATTCTGCTGCTTCGGAATAATTTTTCCACATCCGTGTAAAGATTCCGTTCTTCTGTATCAGTCCGCTATGCGTGCCGCTTTCGGCAATCTCCCCGTCTTGCAGCACATAAATGCAGTCCGCGTCTGTAATGGATGATAATCTGTGTGCAATCATAATCACGGTTTTCCCTTTTGAAAGAACCGATAAAGCCTGTTGTATACGCACCTCATTGTCGGGATCGGCAAAAGCGGTCGCTTCATCAAGGATTAAAATAGGCGCGTTTTTCAAAATAGCGCGGGCGATCGCGATTCGCTGCTGTTCACCGCCAGACAGGTACACGCCGTTTGTGCCGACCACCGTATCGATGCCATTCGGTAATTTTTCAATGATGTCCATGCACTGTGCCGCTTGCAAGGCTTGGTTAATTTCCTCCCGTGTCGCGTCAGGCTTTGCCATACGCACGTTTTCCAAAATGGAGGCTTTGATAAGGCGGCTGTTTTGAAACACAAACGATACCGTATTCATCAGCGTTTCTTTTGGAATATCGCGTATGTCAATATTGCCTATCCGTATGCGTCCTTCTTGCGGATCAAAAAACCTTGTAACGATATTCGCAAGGGTCGTTTTGCCGCCGCCGGAAGCGCCTACCAAGGCGATTGTCTGCCCCGGTTCAATCCGCAATGACACATCATTGAGGGCATTTTTCTTGCCGTCATAGCTGTAACTAACGTGTTCCAATGTCACGCCGTTGTCATTTGGTACATGCTTCATTGGACTTTCGGATAACGGCTTTTCGTTCATCACTTCGTCAATTCTATTGAGCGCGTCCCTTACAATCATTGCATCCTCGCTCATAAACATGATTTTTGTAAGTGTCGTACCGATGACAGGAGTAATCACAATATAAAAGATCAGATTTAGTAGCAGTTCATTTGTTACGCCATTCCTTGTAAAGAGAATCCCACCGGCAATCAGAAAAGCGAATACGCCGTTGATTGCAGTTGTATAGAACATCATGGGAAGGCGGAGCCTCTTTGTGTAGGCGATCACCCATTTTTCATAATTATCAATAGTTCCTTTGAAGCGTTTGAAAGAAAAGATTGTCTGCCCGAACGTCTTTACAACGGGGACGCCCCTGACATATTCAACGGCTTCATTCGACATGTCGGAAAGTGCATTTTGGTACTGTTCCATGCTCTCAACCATATCTTTCCCGGTCATCTTCATCATAATTAGAAAACCAAGCACAACGGGAATAAGGCTTAAAATACCTAACCTCCAATCGAACCCAAGCAGTAAAAAGATCAATCCTATGGGGGTGGCAATTGCCCCCGCTTTGTCGGGAAGCCTGTGCGCCAGATACGTTTCCGTAGCGGCACTGGAACTGTTTACAATCCTCCGTAGTTTTCCGCTTCCATACTTTTCCGTTATACCAAGCGGCAGGGCTGTGATATGCTGCATAAGCTCTTTTCGGATATTAGCTGCAACCCGGAACGCGCTCATATGCGAACACATCAAAGCGGCTATGTAGACAAGAATCGAGAGAATCGCAGACAATACAGCAGACCAGCCGTATCTTGTGATATTCTCCGCCCGTGCGAAGTCTGGGGCAACTTTCAGTACATCATGAATGATACGCCATATATACCAAAATGGCACAAGCGCCAACAGCGCACTCATGGCAGACAGCACCCAGGAAAGATAGGTCAATATTTTATGCCTCCCGGCATACCCCATCAATTGGGATAAGTTAGACTGTTTTTTCATCAGAAACCCTCCTTAATAAATTTTTATGATATGCAGGGAATGATCCTCCCTCGAATATCCTTGTGTAGTACTTTGCGTTTTACATAGTTAGCGGCAGCTAACTAATGCGCCAAATATAATGGAAAGCGTGTGCTTCCCATTATGTATGAATGCTAGGTAGGATCGACTTTGTTTATTGCCCCATAAGCTTCATCCATCCAGCAGTATAAAAGGTTCTCATTGCTTCCAAATAGTGTTTTGCTTCTTCCAGTGGCATTTCGTGTATAATCAGCTCAAAAAAGGTGTTGAACATTCCCGTAATTAAGATATGTTCCAGCCGTTCATCAATGTGCGGTGACGGCCTGCCCAGATTTTCAAGCACCTTCAAATAATCATGCGTCCCTTTTGTTTCGATCTCCACCATTTCATCAATCAGCCTTGAAAAACGAGTTCCTTCCGATTTGCAAAGAATAAGCTTACATTCATTCAGATGATCGTAAGCGTATAGAAGCATCTCATACATACACTCGCCGGAAGTGGAGGTAAGCTTGTCCGGCTGTTCCTCCGGGGATGTTTCTGCAAATTCTTTTTGCGCCTTGCAAAAGCGATCCAATAAAAAGTTGTAATGTTTTCCTACCAGTGCTTCAAATAATTCTTCCTTGCTTTTATAGTAGCCATAAAACGCGCCGGTTGTCACACCTGCCATCTTGACGATATTCCGCAGCGAAGCGGACTGATAGCCTTTTTCAAGAAATTCCTGTAATGCGGCTGAAAATATTCGGTTTAAGGTTGTCTGTTCCTTTTTGTTCATTACTTCATCCTTGTTGTAACAATGTTATATATTACTGTTATATAATACGGAAAATTTATGAATTTGTCAATTCGTTTTTTAGATATATTTTAAATCTGCATACAAAGAATATGTTTCCATCCCCTTGGAATTGTGGTACAATAGAAAAAACGAATGCGAATCAGGGCATTAAAAGGAACTTTACATATGGGAATTTTGCAAATAGCGGTTCTTGTATTGCTGCTATATCTTGCTATCGTGATGCTGCTTGCATCAATACGGGCATGGATAGCAAGCAGGAAAGGGCGGGAAAACACCAGGAAAACATTTAAAGAAACGTTTTGGAATTGCTTCATAGAGTTTCTTGGAGAGATGCTTAATCCATTTAATTGGCTTTGATTTTGATAGTGGGTAAGTTCCATTGATCCAGCAGGCAAAGTACATATTTCAGTTAGTTGAAACTAACAAAAAAGAGGAGGCGGATAGAGATTGCTCCTATGGTTAAATCTTCTTTTGATATTTTTTGGTATAGGGCTATTTGGGCTGAGTTACTCACTCTTTCGTAAAAGCAAGGAAGATAAAGAGGGCCTTAGAATTTACGGTGCATTTGGCTATGGAGGTGTTGCCCTTATTGTCGGGGGAGCAGATCAGATCATTGGATATTATGTATCATATCCTTGGTGGTATAGTCTTGTTACATTGATTCTCCTGGAAATTGCAGTCTATTTCTTAATTCGACCGGGATTTCGTAAAAGCAATCAAGACGCTTTGAAGCGGAAGAATATATTGAAAATCATATTTGATGTTGTTCTTATTTTAAGTGCCATCTTGTTGAGCTGCAATTTATTCGGTCTGCGTTTGTTTCCAATGCAAAGTGACATAGCATGGCTGGCTTTTAGTTTAGGAAATATTGGAGCAATATGGATATCCGATATCTCCCGAAAAGCAAAATATATTTATATAACGTTATTTATTATCGCAGGCGTGTTTATAATGCTTGACCCGGTTTTGTTTATTTAGAAATCAGGGTGAAATTCAAACAGCACGGAACTCGTGGTAATACAAGAAGAAAGGATCGGTGATTCCATGGGGATTTTCAAACAGTTTTTTAACAACACCAGAAAGCCGGACGGTTGGATGGGGAAATTGATGGTCAACGGTATGAATCAAGGGCATGCCGCTGT
>URQQ01000103.1 GCA_900549995.1 uncultured Lachnospiraceae bacterium
AAATGCTTTTACTAAAACTTCAAACACCGATTTAATTGTCATAGTGCCCGCTTCCCTTGCATTCCGCCACATAAAAATTCGGTATATATCAAATAATACTCTTATGAAACATGGTGAAATTTTTCCTACAAACACAGTCCCAATCCTATGTCTGGAAGAAAATAGAACCTTTCTTTCAACAATTCTACCATTTTAATCTCATCCATAAGGCTGCTCTTTCTCCTGATACTATTCCCTATTCTTTTCCCCCCAAATACATAGTTGGTCTAAAACATCCATTAAAGATTTCCCTCTGTCGCTCAGACTGTATTCAACCTTTGGTGGTATCTGAGGATATTCTTTTCTGATAATGAGTCTGTCTGACTCAAGCTCTTTCAAATGATTACTGAGCGTTTTATCTGTCACATTTTTCAAATATCGTTTTAATTCATTGAACCTTACAATTTCAAATTCCATTAGGCAGTAAAGGATAACCATCTTATACTTTCCAGATATGAGTGACAGCGTGTAACTGAATCCTGTTTCTTCAAAATTTGCATTCTCAATATAATTTTTTATCATATATACTTTCCTTTTTGATAGTACCTATCTTTAAAGATGGTACTTGTACTTTTTCCGTTACATGTTACAATCTTATATAAGAACATAATATTTGTCAATCCTATACAAGAAATGAGGGAATTACAATGAGAAAAAAACTTAAGATAACAGAAGGCATTTTTCCTATGCCAGTTTTGATGGTGGCAACTTACAATGAAGATGGCAGTGTGAATGTCATGAATGCCGCATGGGGCACTATGCAGGAAAGGGGCAATGTGGCTCTCAATTTGACAGAGACACATAAAACAGTGAAAAACATCAAGGCAAGAGGTGCTTTTACTGTCAGCATCGCCGATGCTGCGCACGTGGTAGAAGCAGATTATTTTGGCGTTGAATCAGGAAACAGAATTTCAGACAAATTTGAAAACAGCGGTCTTACCGCAAGCAGATCTGAGATGCTGGATGCGCCGGTTATCAATGAATTTCCACTCTGCCTGGAATGTGAGTTTATCGAGTATCAAAATGGAGAATATGGTTGCGGCGTAATCGGTAAAGTAGTAAACGTAACAGCTGATGAAAGTGTCATGGCTGGTGATCAGATTGACATGTCCCTGGTAAACGCTATTGCCTTTGACCCATATACACATGGCTACTATAGAGTGGCAGAAAGAGTTGGTGAAGCCTTCAAAGACGGTTTTAAGCTTAAAAAGTAATATTATAAAGAAATCATGAAAATCTCAATCTGCACGTTCTATAGTGCAAATTGAGATTTTTAATTAATCCTGTTCTTTTTGACTATCTACTTACCTCGCCGTTTCACTCCCTAATTAAATCCCACAAATTTCTGTGCCAGAGAATACGCCATTTCCGAGATCTTCCGCCCGCTTTTCCCTGGAAGGTTCATACTTCTCCCAAGAATCCCCCATTTCATCCAATAATAAGTCCTTCTGTCATTTGCCTTCAGGTAATTCCACAGTTCATATTTCTTTTGGAGATTTTCTTCTGACTTGGAACGGATCAGCATAATGGAGGAAACCACCATAATAATCTCCAGATAGTTACGCATGTAATGTTTCAGTTTCCAGTTCCCAATCTCCTTTGCATTTGAAAGGTTATAGTCATCAATCATATAATAATTGACCTTTAACTGCTGGTCGACCCGGCGGATCATGACTTCTTCGTTTACCGACTGATCCTCCCTGCCAATATAATACCGGTAAAAATCCACATTCAGATAATACATGGTTTTCACATAAGGAAGCGGATGATAGACAAAGATATTATCCACATAAAAGGTGTGCTCCGGAAGCTGGAGATGGCACTCTCTCAGAAGCTTTGTCCGGTATATGACCGAATGCATCAGAATATACTGTCCTTTTCTTAAGAACTTCACATCGTTCCAGGTAAATACTTTGTTCTGGGGAAATGCGCTCCGGTACCGCATTGCTTTTTTATGCCTGGCACCGTCCTTCTCGTATACAAAGTTACTGATGACCATATCTACCAGCTGCTGTTCCCCCGCCAGATTTTGCAGTGTTTTCATAAGCTCTTTATATGCGGAAATAGAAACCCAGTCATCGCTGTCCACTACTTTGAAAAACAGCCCTTCCGCATGACGTAATCCTGCATTGACAGCTTCCCCATGCCCACCGTTTTCCTGATGAATTACTTTCACGATATCAGGATAATCCCTGGCATACTTATCCGCAATTTCTCCCGTCCGGTCAGTGGATCCATCGTCTACGATGATCACCTCCACATCCGAACCTCCGGTAAGTAATGAATGAATACAGTTTTCCATATAATCTTCTGAATTGTAGCAGGGAACTGCAACTGACAACAATTTCATCTGTAACACCTCGCTATACTTTATAAATCTTTTCTTTTGCTGCCTCTCCCTCAGGAAAAATAATCTTAAATACAAAGAAAAAGATAATCAGGGAAACGCCGCCGGTAATAAAGGTCACCAGTAAATTATAAATTGCCGGTGCTACATACGCCGACGCGACCGGCATCCATAAATTATTAAACCCGTTGCAGATCAGGGAAATCACGATCCATGCAATAAAATACCACATTGCCTGATAAACCGGATTGCCTTTGCTCTTAAATGTAATATTTCTCTGTAACGGAAAATTAATACACTGTGCCAGAAAAGAGCCCACCTCATAGCTGATAAAGTAGCCCAGTCCGCCTCCAATCAATACAGCCCCGCTGGCATCATAGAGCACATTATATCCAAGCAGGCTCCATGTAAAATCAACCCCGAAGATGTGCAGTTCCTTCTGGGGCCACATGAATTCTGTCCCCGCAAGCCGGGTTCCGAGAATCCCTGGCATAAAGGTGAATACCAGATACTGGAATACGGTCACCATCATGCTGAATACGAAAAAATAGAAAATCTGATACACCCATTTTGCCAATTTCGGATGTTTCTCCTCAAACCCATTCCATATCCCCATCCATCTTTCTTTTACCCGAATCATCTTTTTGCTCCTTTCCCACTAGACAGCCTTTTTTCATAAGCCCTGTTTGCCCTGATGTTGCCAAAGAACCCGCCAATGACCTTCCCCATTCCACGGAAGAAGTGCCCATTCACAACTTCTACAACGCCATTTACCATATGCATACTCACCATTCCTCCTGTCATCTTTGCAATCGCGCGGAACGGGATATTATACTGGAACAAAAGGTTCAGGTCCGGTTTCCCGGCTGCTTCGTTCTTTAACTTCCTGTCTGTCAATATTTTATAGATAAACCTTGCCAGACCGCTTTTTGCATAATACATCTGGCAGACAGCATCATTGATTCCCAGATCCCCGGACCATCTGCCGTCAGGAATGGGATGCCCAAGCAGGGTTTCAAACTCAGGATCGGATACCTGCTGGATAATCCCTGTGTAATAATATGGAAGTTCTGCTGGGTTATAAGGGTACTCCGAAGTAGTACCGTCCATCTCCAGTTCTTTCACAAGCCGGATATCGCTGACACTGGCTCCCACCATGATCTGGTAGGTTCCCATCTCCACTTCCCAGCGATTCGTCTTCACATTCCAGTAACGGAAGGTCTTATCATCGAACGGAATCTGTACTTCCCTGCTCTCCCCTGCTTTTAAAAACACCTTTCGGAAACCTTTCAACTCCTTTTCCGGGCGAAACACAATGGCATTGGGGAGGCCTACATACATCTGTACCACCTCCGCTCCGTCCCTGTCTCCCGTGTTAGTGATCAGTACCCGGATTCCTTCTCTGTCAATCTGTAAATCCGTATAAGTGAATTCCGTGTAAGAAAGCCCAAATCCAAAAGGATACTGCACCCGTACACTGCTGGTGTCATAATACCGGTAACCAACATAAATACTCTCCCTGTACTCTGCATTCCTCTCCGTACTTGGGAAATACCGGAATGCCGGTGTGTCCTCATACCGGATCGGATAACTCTCAGCCAGACGCCCGGAAGGATTTACTTTCCCACTCAGGATATCAAGCATTGCACTGGCTCCTGCCTGTCCGGACAGGTAACCATGCAGGAGTGCCTTACAGCAGGTGTGCCAGGGCATTTCTATAGATGCCCCTGCGCTCAAAATCCCGACAATCTTATCATTGACCTGCACCATCGCCTGCAAAAGTTCAATCTGGTTCTGGGGGATCCGCATATGGGAGCGGTCCATTCCTTCCACTTCACTCATTTCATCCAGTCCAAAACAGTACAGCACTACATCCGCCTTCGCCGCCGCATCCAGAGCTTCTTTCTTCAGAACTTCATCGATTTCCCCGTTACGTTTATATCCTCTGGACACTCCCATTACTTGCAGATTATAATCCGCGATTGACTTTTCAATCGTCTCAATAAAAACAGGCTTCACCATAGAGGATCCGGCCCCCTGATATCTGGGTTCCACTGCAAAATCCCCAATAACAGCCACTTGACTCCCTGCTTTCAGAGGCAGTATATTATCTTCATTTTTAAGTAGTACAGCACTTTCCGCTGCTGCCTGTCTGGCAAGATCATGATGCCTCTTCTCATCGAATTTTTCTTTTTTTGTTTCAGTCTTCTCTTTTAATTCCAGCACTGCATCCAGCAAGTCATTGACGCAGATATCTAACACTTCCTTTGAAAGGCTTCCAGCCTTAACAGCCGCCACGATCTGCCTTGCAGAATCCAGCCCCGGTGTCGGCATTTCCAGATTGGAACGAGCCTGTACACCTTTGATATGGTCATTGGAACCGCCCCAGTCCGTGATGACAATCCCTTCAAACCCCCATTCTTTTCTGAGGATACCCTGCAGCAGATGCCGGTTTTCATTGGCATATACCCCATTGACCTGGTTATAACTTGTCATGATGGCTTTGGCGCCGCCTTCTTTGACCGCAATTTCGAATCCTGTCAGATAGATTTCTCTGAGTGTCCGTTCATCCAATACAGAATTCATCGCCATCCGGCGCAGCTCCTGGCTGTTCACCGCAAAATGTTTCGGGCAGGCATACACACCCTGGCTCTGGATTCCCCGGATATAAGAGGCTGCCATTTTTCCAGCCAGATAAGGATCTTCCGAAAAATACTCAAAGTTCCTGCCACAGAACGGACTCCGTTTGATATTCAGCCCCGGTCCTAAGAGTACCTGAACATCCAGCACCGCTGCCTCTTCCCCCAGTGCTTCCCCAATCTCTCTCCCCAGTTCTTCATCCCAGCTGTTGGCGATAGTTGCCGCTGTCGGGAAACAGGTGGCGGGAAGGGACTCATTTAAGCCCAGATGATCTCCGGCCCCAGCCTGCTTGCGGATACCATGAGGACCGTCCGCGCAGTATACCGAAGGAATGTCTAGGCGTGGGATATCCCTGGTGTCCCACTCCCCTTTTCCACTTAAAAATGCAGCTTTTTCCTCCACTGTCATTTTTTCTATGATATCTTGATGTTTCATTTACATCCTCCATTATTTAGAAATAAGGGGCCACCTGATGGCAGCCCCCGTTTATGTAATACAAAAATTTTTACAGAGTTCTTTTCTTTAAACCAAACATTGAAAGAAAAGCTAAGCAGAGCATAACCACATCCAAAGCAGCAAAAAGGAATACCCAAGCCGGGAACGAAGCCTTAGAAATACTTTGTGAATTACTGTTAGCAATTGTATACAGAATATTATGTGATGCAGTTCTTAATGCCTGTCTTCCCGCTTCTGTGTCAGTAGAAAGATCTGATGGCGTAAGATTTCCAAGTGTTGTCAGACTCAGATCTGTACCACTCCGAATTGCCCTGTCAGCATTCTTACTATTACTGGTCACAAAGTCTGTAATAACCATACCCTCAAATCCCCACTCATCTCTGAGTATTATATTCATCAACTCTTCTCTTTCACCAGCCCATGTAGCACCAATAAAGCTATCTGAGGCCATTGCTGCTGTCACTTTTCCCTCTTTTACACAAATTTCAAATGGTTTAAAGTAAATCTCTCTCATTGCCTGTTCATTACACCATATACTAATATCCAGACGTTCTGTTTCTTGCTCATCCAATGCAAAGTGCTTCATATAACAGTAGATTCCTGATTCATTTGCACCTCTGACAAAAGCTGCCGCCGTTTTTCCTGCAAGAATCCCGTCCTCTGAGTAATACTCATAGTTTCTTCCTCCGAATGGAGAACGGTGTGTATTCATTGCCGGTCCATACAAACCTGCTATTCCATAGGCCGCACTCTCGCTTCCCAGCGCACTTCCCATTTTCTCACCAAGTTCCTTATTAAATGTAGACGCCACAACTACTTCAGACGGAAATACAACGCCTTTGACATCATCAGAAATCAAACTGTTGATTCCCTGTGGACCATCAGTATCCACAGTCGCATTCTTGCCAATACTTTCTATCGCAGCTGTTGTATAGCCACCGTTCCCGATCAGGTTTACCATATCGTCAATACTTAACTGTTCCAACAAATCATCCCATTTTTCATCATCATAATCCAGATCTTTCATATCATCAATTGTCAGTCCATGATCTGCCACAACAATATCCTCTGCCTCTTCGCTTAACTGTTCTTCGGTTAGACCCTGATTCTCAATTTCTTTTATGATTTCGTCAGTTGCCTCTTTATTCTGGGTACGTTTCGTAGGCAGTGTCCCTTCCCAGTCTGCTCTGGAAACATATTGTACATCATTTCCATAGGAAACATCATCAAACTGATTCTCAGCTGCAATTCCATCAGTAGAACGGGCACCAGCTTTTTCTTCATTGTAGATAACATCCTCTGAAACAGATACTACTCGGCTGTCAATAAGATCGTGTGCGCTATTCATCAGCTTAATTCCATAATCGCCATGTTCCAGAACATAGCAGCCATTTCCCTGATAATCATAGGATGCCATATCCTCATAATTAAAGCTAATGGTAATTGTTTCGGATTCATTTGGCTCCAATAATCCTGTTTTTCCATAATCTATCATATTTACATATGCTTTTTCAATTCCATGTACATAATATGGGGGTGTATAATATATCTGCACGACCTCTTTTCCTGCAACTTCTCCCACATTGGTTACCTTTATATCTAAAGTTATGGTTGTTCCATCATCTATAAAGTTATCAATTTTTTGCTCAAACTCTGTATAAGATAACCCATATCCAAACGGATACTGTACCGCTTCTTTGTATGCAGCCTCATCACATTGATTCGTTTCGTTGTCAACCCATCTGGTTTCATAGTATTTATATCCTACATAAATACCTTCTGCATAATCTGCAAATGCATAGTTTTCCCCGTTGAAAACACCCGGATTGTCAAAAATCAAATCATATTTATTTTCCGTATTCGTATATAAAAACTGTCCAAAGTTATAATAAGAAGGATTGCTTGTCACATCATAGGCATAGGTATCTGCCAGCCTTCCTGAAGGATTAATCGTCCCTACAAGAATTTCTCCCAAACTGTTACAGCCTTCACAACCTGGTCCGCCTATCCAAAGCGCTGCATCAACTGCTTCATCATCCAGAAAACCAAGTTCCATTGCATTACTTGAATTAATAACTACGATGATATTATCAAAATTTTTCTCTACCATTTCAAGCATATCAATCTCATTTTTATTCAGTTCCAGATAATGTTCTCCCTCTGCGCCCCCTTCATATCCAGCAGTATCCAAAGGAAGATCGCCGCCCTCACCGCCATTTCTGGTAAGTACAACCAGCGCTGTATCCGAATATTCCATCGCATTTTCTATCATGGAATCTGTATATTCAGAAATATCTGGCTCATAAGAATTATAATCGCCACCAACCATTGCATGAACACTTGACTCCTTCTTTGCTGTATAGGAATCCTTATAAAATGTTTTTAGTTCTTCATTTACTTCAATTCCTGAATTATCAAGCCCCTCATAAAATCCGATGTTATATTTATCGCCCCCTGATCCTGAGCCTGTACCCCCGAAGTTGATATCAATAGAACTGTATCCAAACACATTTACCTTCCTGTTTTCTAACGGCAGTAACCCACTATCATTTTTCAACAGAACAAATCCCTCATCTGCCAGTTCTTTAGCTGTTGCTGTACTTTCTTCCCTCACGCTCTGAATATTGCTGTCATTCAGATCAATCGTGTTGAAATACTGTGTAATTAAATTACTAAACCGTAATCCCACAAAATTTACAATACATACTACTACCAGCAACAAGCTGGCAATCACTCTGCCAACATTTCTCAGTTTGCCACTCTGCTTTTTTATTTTTTCTCTCTTCATAAAACAAAAAATAAAAAAGCCTGCTGTTATGACTGTCATTATTATTGCAGTCACTAAAAGAATTTTCTCTGCCATTTCTTTTCCTCCTATTCTGCATCATAGACATTTGTTTTTATGCCAGTGTCTATGTACATGCTTATATTATCACCCTTCTTTGGAACAGACCATTTTTGACATAAAATGCAAAAAAAATGACACCAACTGTTCTGGTGTCATTAAATATCTTTGCCACACAACCCTTTCTAAACTATACGTGCTGTGTTACGTGTTAGTCGCAATTTGGTATAATAATATACAGTGAAAACCAATTATCTTTGATTTTTATAGACATATTTCCCTGATATCTTTCAATACAATGCCGCATACTTTTAATTCCGTACCCATGATTCTCTTTATCTGCTTTTGTTGTTTCTAAAAAATCTTCCTGTAATTTTTCCGGATGGCTGATATAATTCTCTATCTTAATATAAGTCATTTTTCTTTGGGCAGACACCGATAAATTTATCATTCTTTTTTCCTGGTCAGGTTCTAAAATTTCGGCTTCTAAAGCATTGTCAAGCGCATTGCCAAATATCGTACAGATATCCGTAACATGCATAAATGCCAGTCTGTTCCCATCAACCACATATGTAAAATCAATGTTATACTTTTGTATGCTTCCTAATTTACTCTCTATAATTGCATCTATCACCTTGTTTCCAGTATTCACTATTGCCTGATATGTATCAATTTCTTTTTCTATACAGTCAAGCCAGCTATTTTGTTTTTCACGGTTTATCTCGGCCCTGATTGCAGCAATCTGATGTTTCAGATCATGATATTTTATATGGATAATTTCGTTACTTTCCTGCTGATGCTTATACTTTTCATATTGGCTTCGCAATATCATATGAATCGCTTTTGATTCAATCTCCTGAAGTTGTGTCTTCATCTGCAGCTGCAAAAAGAATATCAGAATCATACCAAATCCATCTATCAGCGCACGAATCCGAAACACCTCATAAAACAGTCTGCTTGAAAGCGGCGTATCCGGATATACATAACTTAGGTTGCTTAGTACAAATATAGAAATTACAATCCCTATTGTCATAAAAATTTCTTTCGGTGATACTGTAAATTCATCTATTTTATTTAAAAGATGTTTTTCTATTGCCCACACCAGTCCAAAACAACCAGCATAAAATACTAACAAAATTATAAGACCCAAAACCAGAGATTCATAGCCATGAATCCATGCAATAAAGTAATAAATAAGCCACTCGATGGCAGTAACTGATTCTGCTATTAAAAATGCACACATCGTATAATAAATCTTTATTTTCATTTTTACATTACACAATATGACCAGCATAAAAAACATAAGAACCATCGACAATATCATAACTGGAATCCAGAAATAGATACTGATATTTTCCGTAACAGTCATCAACACACACTGCAGGATTAAGAAAACTATCGCGATACCACCTGTCTGTGGCAGGCGGTATTTCCTTTTTGATATACAAATATAGACCATACAAGCACACCATTGTGCAAGAGCTGTGTATATTCTTGGTATATCATAATAAATCCATTCATCCATTATCGTACCTCACTAATATAGTCTGTTAATTTTTCCAGTATATGTTTTTTTCTGGATCTGGAAATCGGGAGGCTTATTCCATTTATAATACAATTTCCATCTATTACTGTATCAACATATTTCAAATTCACAAGACATCCTTTATTAATTCTGTAAAAACCGTATTCTGCCAAAATTGACTCAATATTAGACAAATTCTCCCTGTTTGAAATAAGCCTGTCTTCTAAATAATAATTCAATGTATGCCCCTGGCTCTCAACATACAGCAATTTCTCCAAAGCAATCTTATGTACTCCTCCTTTAACCGAAATTGTAATACAATGATCCTGACTATCTTTCACTTTACCGAGCGCTTTTTTGAGTTTCTGGGAAAATTGGAAATAATTGACCGGTTTTAGAATATATGCCAACGCATCTACTTCATAACCACGTACAGCATACTCTATCATGTTGGTAATAAAAATAATCCCTACTTTCGGATCAATCTGACGGATTTCTTCGGCTGCTGTCATTCCATCCACAAATTTCATCTGTATATCCATAAGAATAATATCAAACTGGGCTTTATACTGATTGACAATACTATCCCCATCACGATATACCACAATGTCGAATTTCTCTCCGAATTCCTGCTCATATCTTTTCAAATATTCTTGTAATTCCTTAACATACAGCTCTTCGTCTTCTACAATTGCAATTCTTCTCATGGCCCTCTCTCATTTCTTTTTTTTCATTATATAACATAACCTTCTGAATCAAAAGATTTTTTGATAATGAGTTTTCTAAATCAACTGCTAATATCAGGAATATGGAACTGATATGTTCCTGATAGACCATAGACTGCACCTTGGCACTTTCCCGCGCCGGGCGCAGCCGCCTGCGGCATATTACCTCTTTGTGCAAGCACGTGTCTCCCTGGGATTTTTATGATATAGGAAAATTCTACATAAAA
>URQQ01000104.1 GCA_900549995.1 uncultured Lachnospiraceae bacterium
TGTTCCACGTCTCAACCGATTACTTATTAGGGCTTTCCGGCAATGCTACCTTGGATATCTCGAACCTATCGGAAAAAGAAGTTCAGATTGTCTACGACCTGGTACAGTACTTCCGAGACAAGAAATAAAGGGTTGTCGGTTAATACCGATTTTTAGTTCCTAAATTTCAAAATAAGAATCCCCCATAGAATTCAGTGTTTCTCAGCACTTGATATTCTGCGGGAGATTCTTTCAGAAAACACTTCTCTATGATCACTTTGAGAATCTTCTCTTTGCATACTCAGACTTTTTTAGAACCACGGGAGCGCCTGCATAACAACAGTCACCACAATCGTACAAACATCGTGCTGCTTCCATAACAGATATCAAATCCGGCAAATGTGGAATGTTTCAGTGCGAGAATCCTGCCACAAATCCTCCAAGAATAATTCCCACACTGGCAAATATACTCGCATAAAACTGTGCTTCTGTGAAGTTCATGAAAAACCATGCAATCTGTTTTGGCACAGAATCTAATATTCCACTAACCAAGTTTTTATAATCAAACGTCTGATTGAGCCCGCTCAATGCAGTTAAGCCAAAATGGAATCCAAGGCCTATCACGATACTGATTGCGAATCCTGCAAGAGATCCTGTCATCCTGTTCTTCCCCTGTAATTTTACTGTCTCACCCATTTTTGCCTCCTATAAATAACATTCTTCCATGTAGTTACTGTAAAGCGTCGCATGTAATCTCTGCCGGACGCCCGGAACGCTGGATATCAAAAAGAGCTGCGTCAACACCACCTTGTTTATATTTAGAGATGCACAGACGTACTGTCGCTGACTGCAAGTTTCTCAGTAATTTCAATAAAGGTCATACCATCTGTTGTCTTCCTCTGACAGGGCAAGATATGTTCTCTTTATAGTATTCATCCTTTCTTAGATAACACTATTTTGCCACACATTATCCCAAAAAGATATATAGCGACTATTTAATTTATGATGTACTAGTTACAGTATTTCGAACTATTTTTAAACCTGATTACAGTCAGGCTGACAGAAAAAATACTCCGGCTGCTTTTCAGTAACCGGAGTATTTATTTGGAAAGAATAATCTGTAAGGACTCTGAAAATAAGGGGTGCTTTAATGATTCTCGCTATTTTTCGCAGCAAGTTTTTTCCAGTTGTAATATCCGTACATGGAGTTGAATAAATAAGCAACCCACATCACAACCATTGTGACTGCAGAAGAGTCTTTTCCAATCAGGAGAATCCACATAATGACGGATACGACATTTACAATGATCCATAACAGCCACTGTTCTGCGTAACGTGCAACCTGCATTATCAAGGCAATGACAGAGAAGACGGTTGACATGGCATCAATCAAAGCAAGCTGTCCGCCGAGATGAGTCAGAATCTGCCAGTAGATGATAACGATCACAGCTGTGGCAATCAAAAGAATTACGATTTGTTTTGGCGTCAGAGCTTTCCCTTCCACTTCACCGCTTTCTTCATCTTTATGTCTCGACCAAAGGTAGAAACCAACAAAGTTCATTGGAATGTAGTAAAAGGCATTTAACATGAATTCACCATATAAATGGTTATTAAATGTCAGATAAGCGTAAATAGCGACATTGATCGTTGCAAAGAAATAAGTGCTTACTTTTCCTTTTGCGGCGAGAACAACTCCCAGAATTCCAGTGATTCCACTGATCAGAGCCAGTGTATTATCTCCCCAGATGACACTCAGTACAATCATAATAACAGTCGATAAAACCAGCCAGCATATTTCGAATTTACTCCAGCCTTTAAAAAAGTCTTTTACTTTACTCATGATTTGTTTCCTTTCTCTAAATGTTTTTTTCAAATTTTAATCTTGTTTTGCATCTTCAAATTCTTCCGTTGTAATGACAGGTCCTTTGACACTGACTACTTTCGCGGAAATCCGATTTGCCATGGCAATTGCTTCCGGAAATGAGTTCCCCATCGTTCGCATTGCAATGACAGCACCGATATGGGAATCACCAGCACCAATCGTATCGACAACAGTTGCCTGTTTTGAAGGGACTAAGGTGTGAATTCCTTTTTCGAAAAGGTGTACCCCTTGTTTTCCCAATGTGATTAAAACTGTATTTCCGGTTGATTTAGAAAGCATTTCTGCAGCCTGAGTGATATCGTCTGTATTTGTGGAAGTTACAGCTTCCAATTCATTCAGATGCATGACTGGATGAAGTGCATACATACGTTTCGATTTTTCCGGATCAATATGAGTGATTCTTGGGCCGGGGGCATAATAAACGGTCAATTCTTGATTGGACTCCAGGAAATTTAAAATGGCATCACCGCCTTCTCCTTCTAATTCATATCCACTCACATAAACAGAGTCATAAGAATCTACAGGAAGGGCAGAAAACCATTCCTCTTGAAAATGACATTCGATTCCGGGGACGGTTAAGAATGTCCGTTCTCCGTCTGCTTCTACCATGCAGAGACAGTATCCGTTATCAGAATCTTCGCAGTGGACAGGACTTTCGTGCCCCGCTTTTTTTAGTTCTTTGCGAATGAAATCCGCATACATTCCGGTTCCGATTGGCGCGAACAATGTGTAGTTTACACCGAAATGTTTTAAAATGTCTGCTACATTATACGCACAGCCTCCAACCATCATGGATTGTCCCTTGGCATAGACATCTGTTCCGGATTTTGGGATCTGGTCAATTTCCATAACGATATCGAGCATAGCTGCACCAATTACGATACATCCTTTTCCCATTTGATTTGCCCCCTTTTTTTGATGATTGCATCTGCATATTTTGTAAAATCAATCTTGTTTGCCTTTTGGATCAAAGCAATATCTTTTTCAGGAATTTCGGATATTCCCTGAGCTGCTCCACAAATGGCAGCAGCCATTGCCCCGATCGTATCGGTATCACCACCTAAGTTTGCACAGAGTAACGCACATTTTCTAACATCAAAGCTGTAATAAGCAATTGCCAGAGCAGCAGGAACAGATTCAGAAGTATTTACACCTGCTCCGACAACATTGTATAAATTTTCTAAAAATGCAGTTTCATCATCTGCGTAAGCTTGTGCCAGACGGACACCAAGCTTTGTTCTTGCTCCCAAAGACGGACTGGGAGTAGAAGCGCCAAGATTCATTGCGTATTTTTCTACGGAAAGCGCATCTTCGATCATTTTTTCGCGATCATTGTGTTCCAGCGCAGAGGCAACTGCCATCGCGATCATAGAAGCACCGGCAATCGTAATATCACTTGTATGTGTCACGCTGGATACTGCTGCAACGTAGCGACATAACTCTTCTTTTTGTGTTGTGGAAAATAATGTCCCGATCGGTGCAATCCGCATTGCAGCACCGTTGGATACGGATTCATCCGAGAATTCCTTGGCACTTTTTCCTTCCTGGAAAAGTTTCAAAGCAACTTTTGATGTTGGACCTAAAATATTATTTTCAAAAGCATGTACCTTTTCGGCCCAGTCTAAAATGTGTGTGGCAATACTTTGACTATTCGGAACAAAATCTGTTTCTATTAAGCTGTCCAAGATAGTCAATGCCTGGCTTGTGTCATCGGTAAACTGACCTGCTTTGTACTGATAGGAAATGATATTTTCCGGGCAGCCATCTAAAAAGTCTGTGATTTTACCGTAATATTCCAGGCAACGTTTCCGACTCCACAATTCTGGCGGCATTCCCATCGCATCGCCGATTGCCATTCCATATAAGGTACCTAATACGTGGTTCTTCATGTTATTACATCCCCTTTCCACTTGTTATAATAAGTTAAAGTCTGGGAAAATACAATTCATAAAATCCACAAAAAATCAAGAGAAAATTTGTTGACTTGTTATAATAAGCGGTTTGAAATGATATCTTTTTTGGAGTATAATGATAGATACAGGGCAGGAGGAATTTGTATGAAAAAAACACCAAAGTACGCACAGATAGAAGCGGAACTGATCGCACAGATAGAATCAGGAAAACTTGCTCCGGGAGCAGAGCTTCCAAGTGAATCCGATTTGATCGAATGTTATGATGTAAGTCGTGTAACAGTCCGTCGTGCAATTGATGAGTTGTATCATCAAGGATATGTTGAAAAAATGCAGGGAAAAAGAGCGTGTGTCAAAGAAAAAGTAAAACTTCAGGAATTGACTTCGGTTTCCAGTTATACAGAAGAAATCATCCGACAAGGGATGACACCCTCTCGTGAATTATTGTCATCCGGACTTCGTGTCTGCACGAAGGAAGAGGCAGAACAACTCGGGTTAAAAAAAGCGGATCCGGTTTTTTTTATGGAGCGAATTTATTTTGCGGATGGATCTCCATTGTGTTTTACAAGTACAGTGCTGCCTTATCAATTATTCAGAGAGATTGAAACCTATGATTTTGAACAAAATTCCCTGTACCAGATTTTGGAGGAACGGTATCATATCCAGATTACCACGACTTCTTTGAAATTAAAAGCTGTCTCTGCATACGGAAATATCTCCAAATCTTTGAATGTAGAAGAGGATACGCCGCTGTTATATTCTGACGGTATTACATATGGGATTCAGAAAGATCAGGAAGTACCGATTGAGCTGTTTCAAAACTATTATTTGACCAGCCGGTTCGAATATTCGCTGATTCAACGTCGATAACAATGTCGGTTTATAGATGTAAAGATATTGCTCCTGTACAAATTGGAAAAATGGAGTTAAAATTTGGTGAAAGCATTAGAAGGAGGTCGTGATATTCAAAATTTTGATTTTTATTCACCTACATACTTTGCGTTTGGAAAAGGCAAAGAGAACGAAGTGGGAACACTTGTAAAACGATTCGGCGGGACAAAAGTACTGCTAATGGAGCTTATGACAGTGTTGTAAGATCATTGAATAACGCCGGAATTCCATTTGTAGAATTGGGTGGGGTAAAACCGAACCCAAGAAGCGGACTTGTATATGAAGGGATTGATCTTTACCGCAGAGAAGGAGTTGACTTTATTCTTGCAGTTGGAGGCAGAAGTTCGATAGACTCTGCAAAAGCAATTGCACTGGGGGGTGCCTTATGCTGGAGATTTCTGGGATTTCTATGAGACAGATCGTATCGTCACAGAAGCGCTTCCGGTTGGAACCGTTTTAACAATTGCAGCAGCAGGCAGTGAAGGTTCAAGTGGTTCCGTGATCACAAACGAAGAGAGTCTTTTGAAATGGTCTGCAGGCGGTGACGCGACCGTCCGAAATTCTCTGTATTGAATCCAGAGTATACATGTACACTGGGGGCATATCAGACAGCCTGTGGTATTACAGACATTTTAGTTCATGTTATAGAGCGTTATTTTACAAACACAAGACATGTTGAGACAACAGACCGTGTGTGTGAAGCTATTATGACCAGTGTGATCACAGAGGCTTCGAAGGTGATGGCAAATCTTCAGGATTATGAGACCCGTGCCAATATTATGTAGGCTGGAATGATCGCACATAATAACATAGCAGGTGTAGGAAGAGAAAAGGATTGGGCAACACATGATATTGAACATACAGGGAACGTTCTATCTGAATTTGCAGCATAAGAGGGGGATGTTAAAACCCCCCCCCCAAAAAGAAAAATCGCTGAGGTCGTGAAACTTCAGCGATTTTTTGGTATAATTAATTATGTTACTAACTAAAAATACCAATACTAATTATACCCTACGGCAGTTGAAATTGTCATTGGAAATCGAAAAATTAATTGACATTTCTGATCCAGTGTACACTTTCTGCGAGGTTATGGATCGCATCGACCTATCAAGATATTTTGCAGAGAAAGAAAACAAAACAGGCCGTCCAGAATGTGATAAGCACAAACTCCTCAAAGCGATACTCTTTGCTTTCATGGAACACGGATCTGTTTTCTGCTGGAAACGGAAAGGCTCTGCAGAAACGATATCCGATATCTGTATCTTCTTGATGGCATGAAGGCTCCCTCCTTTGCTACTTTATAACTTCTCGGAATCTTCAGCCCTGATTTTATAAGGCTTTTTGACTCCATCTCAAAAAAATCACCCACTTCTTTTGCAAAAACACTTGACAAATCGCTCAAAATTTGCGGCGAAGCCGATTGATTATATTTTAATTTCAATCGACTGGAGGCGATTTCTTTCTTACCTTGTAATCCTGGCGGCCATACCTCCTATCAGGATACTTTCGTATCTGATTTTCTGAAATTTTATCCTGATCCCTTTGCGCTTCCTAATAGCACCTGGGATTATATCGTGCAGTTCTGGTATCTGGATCTTTCCCCGACGGATTCCATTTTGCAGGACTGTTACTCTGTCTTCGGACCGGAGCCAAGGCTCCCTTCCTGTATGCTGCGTTCTTACCTGCTTGCTTTAAAGCTGAAAGTGACTTCCATTACCGTCTGGTGCCGTATGCTACGGGAAACAAGAAAGGGGAAAAGACACCCTGCGACTCTTCCAGTACTGCTTCTAAGCTTCTTCCCCTGATGGAGCGCTGGCAGTTGAAACCGGAACATCCTTTTTTTCTGGTCTTCCGTCTTTATCAACAGCAATTCCTAGACCGCTCCATCCAGAAAGGTCTGATCAATCCGGAGCACCTGGCTCTTGCCGGCGACGGCACGCCCGTGCGCACTGCCGCACAGCAGCGTAAAAAACGCACCTGCAAATGTAAGGAACATGGCTGTGCTTCCTGTCACTGCAAACGCCATTTTTCCCAGCCGGACTGTAACTGGGGATGGGACTCCCACCGGGAATGCCATTTCTTCGGCTGCCACCTCTACATGTATGTGGCTTCCGATTCCTGCAGCGATCTCCCTGTATTTCCGCTTTTGGAACGGGCTTCCCAGCATGACATGCTTTCATTTCTCCATTCCTTTTTCACCATGAAGGCAAACCTTCCGGAATTCCGCATTGAAAAACTCCTTCTGGATTCCGCCCATGATGCTTACGCTGTCTATGAATACTGCAGGCGAAAAAACATCACGCCTTTTATCGACCTCAATCCCGGTCATACCGGACATTTTACTTATAATGATGATTTTCACCATTGATGACGATGGTGTCCCGATCTGTAAGATGGGCTTACGTATGCACAAAGATGGATATGGGGCTGCCAAGCACCGGGCAAAATACCGGTGTCCAAAAGCAAATCGGAAGTACGGCTGCTTCTGTGAGCATCCCTGTTCACCGGCGAAATACGGCAGGACCGTACATATCTTTACCGACGACAATCCAAGGTTATTTAACATACCGCCAAGGGACAGTAAAGCATGGAAAAAGGAATATGACGGAAGGACTTCCGTAGAACGTTCTAACAAGCGTGAGAAAGAGGACTATAAATTAGAATACGGCAGGCACCGCTCTACGAAGATGTGGTACTGCCGCCTCTATGGCATCATGATGCTGCAACATCTTGATGCCTGGGAAACATTTCAAAAATCATTAGGGTGAGCCGCCTAACAAGAATATCTTAAACGGCTTTATATGATGACCAGCAGGACATTTCAGAACGCAGGTGCCTTCTTCATTCAGTAGGAAGTCTGCATATATTTCAGGAACTTCTATTCCTGTTATGGCTGTTGTAACAAGGTTTATGTTTTGCTTCTGTGCCAGACGGCTGTTTTCTTCACCGAAGTATGCGCCATCTGTGACAACCACAGATTCTTCCTCAGGGCTACCATTCCTCTCAAGACTGTCTTTCAGAAATTGACTGTCAGAATAGTTGTTCTGTTCAAACTGATAATCCAGTACGATAGAACCATTCTCACCGACTGCTTCATCAACATTTGCCACATATCCTCTATGTTGCTTTCCTGCTTTTTGGCGGAACGTGGCATCAGGATCGGAGGGGTTCTGCAGAACAGAAGAATCCCTTCCGCCATCCTCTTTTGTTTTGAGACGGCGAATGGCATCTTCCACAACAGTCTGCTCTGAAAGGCATCTTACAAGAAACTGGTACTCTGTGACATCATCGAACTCCTGACCGCATGACATAAGCAGTTTATCTGCATCTTCCAATATCACTTTTATCCGATCTGCTGTTTCGTTGCTGTTGCTGTAATAAAATGTCCGATTGAAGTCATTGAGATCATAATAATGTTCCAGTCCTGCCAAAAGAGAATCTCGCTTATTCTTGTGCAGATATATGACGAACTTGGATACGCAGGTGTACAGATTATTCATCTATAAACGATTTTTAATCATTACTGCGACAGCCCCGTTCGCCTATAATGGGTGGCACATGATATATGTGGAATAAGGTCTGTGAACCTTATTTTGAACTGTAAAATTTGAGAAATTCATCTTCTTTTTCAAAGTGACGATATAGTTTTCTTAAGAATTGCAGAGAATGAATACTCAAGGATTCTCCTTTTCTTGTACAGCAAAGAAGCTTTGTTTTTCTTGGTAAATCTACCGGGATAAAATGCAGTGAAGGATTCGTCATACAGTTTTTTGTCCATTCGGACACAAACATTACAGAATCTGTTTTCAACAGCATCTCTTCACAAAGATGGATTGAATTGAAGAACATGATTCGGTTGGTATTAAAGCCATGATCGGCGATTTCAAAATATAAATTCTCTTTTGCCTGAGCTTCTACGTCAAGGCAGATAGTAAGTGCATTACGTGCATCCTCGATGGTCAGTCGCTCTTTGTTATAGTAAGCGGAGTTCGGACCGACACAGACGATGACTTCTCCTTCTGCAAGGGGACACATATCTAAAAGAGCTGCATCTCTCATCCACATCTGTTTTTTCTCATGTTCTCCATAACTTACAATGAGTCCGATATCAGAACGTCTATTTAATACACGAAGAATGACTTCACCACGATCCACCTCCAGGATATTATAGTGTACATGGTTAGCCGTATTTTCAACATAAAGTTCATGAAGGATATCGGCAAGAAAGTCGAATTCTTGACTGGCAAGGAAAAGTCTGGAACAATCGGCATGATTATTCCGGAAAGCATTATTCAGGCCATTCGTTGCAGTGAGAATTTGCTTTGCATAAAAGACAAAGTTAATGCCCTCTTCTGTCAACTCAATTCCTTTTGATGTACGGGTCAGAATCTTGATACCGTATTCCGATTCCAGTTGGGCGATATTCTTCGTCAGACTGGGCTGACTGATATATAGTTTCCTGGCCGCTTTTGATATAGAGCCACATTCCAGGACTTTCAGTAGTTGTTCTAATTGTTCAGTTTTCAAGTTAACCCCTCCCCCCTAATAAAATTTTAGTGAATAAAAAATAGACAGTCAACGAATATGGAAGCATTGGCCATTCCAAATAGTTATACCCCTTCCATCATCTTTTGGTATTTTTTAAGGGATTTTCCGTTGTGCTATAATACTATTATATCAAAAAAATAGTGATTGTAATTCGTCACAATCACCAATGAAATATGCAGGAGGAGGTAATCACTTATGGCTAAAGTATGTATCAATGATGTGCGTAAGCTGATCGAGAAATCCGGTCAGATTCGTGAAAAACTATGTTTAGGAACACATCGTATAGGAAATGTACATATCGGAGGTCCGATGTCAGCATGTGATGTGGCTACAGCATTGTATTACAAGTATATGGAGTTTGATCCGGAGAATCTGGATGATCCGGAAAGAAATATTTTCGTTCTTTCCAAGGGTCACAACGGAATCCTGTTATTCACCATTTTCTGCGACATGGGAATGTATGACTGGGATCTTCTACTAGATACCTACAATACGATTGATCATCCCTTTGGAGCACATCCCAATCATAAGCGCGTAAAGGGTATTGAAGTATCAACAGGTTCTCTTGGCCACGGACTTTCCTGGTGCTGTGGTATGGCACACGGTAATCGTGACAAGGGTATCAAATCCAGAATCTATACTCTGCTGGGTGACGGCGAGATGGAAGAAGGATCCAACTGGGAAGCAATTCTTTATGCAGCATCCCGAAAACTGGACAATGTGGTTGCAATCGTAGATTTCAATCATGCATCTGCAGCATTTGAGACCGGAGAGAACCTGGTATGGGGTGAAAAGGGAGGTCCTGAAGGTATGGCAGACTGCTTCCGCGCATTTGGATGGAATGCAGTGGTCATTGACGGAACCAACATGCAGGAAATCGACGAAGCACTTGGTTCTCTTCCTCCTGTTACACTGGACGGAAAACCCAATGCCATCATCTGTTCCACAAAGAAAGGACAGGGTGTCGGCTTTATGATGGAACGTCCCTGTGCATGGCATGTTGGCGGATTCGGCAAAGAGACACTAGATGAAGCAGTAGCAGATATTCAGGAATACACAAAACAGAAACTGGCGGAGGTGAAGTAATATGGCAAATATGGGCGGTTTCACTTTCTGTTGTGGCGATTTTGGCCCGGCAATGGAAGCAAAAGGTACAGTTACAAATGAAATTCTGGAAATGATTGATGATGATCCTCGTGTTTGTTACGTCGTTTCTGACGGAACAGCAAGAGGCGGCCGTACACAGACAAAGGCATTGTCCTGTCCCGATCGAATCATTGACGTAGGTATTCAGGAGATGAATATGGTTACGGTTGCTGCAGGACTTGCACATAGAGGCTATATTCCTTTCGTTCAGACATTCGGTCCTTTCCTTTGCGTCAGAGCACTGGATCAGATTCACAATGATGTAGCTTACAATGATTATCCCGTAAGACTGATCGGTACTCATGCTGGTATTTCTTCAGGTTATGGTCCTACTCATAACACAATTATCGAGTTTGGTGTTATGAATGCACTTCCCAATATGACCATGGTTGCTCCTTGTGATGCAGAGCAGT
>URQQ01000105.1 GCA_900549995.1 uncultured Lachnospiraceae bacterium
TTCACCGGCCGCTGCACGGAACGTATCCGCTGCGGCCAGAACAACTTTTTTCCCCTGTGCTTTCAGTTTTCCTGCCAGTTTACCGATTGTCGTAGTTTTTCCGACACCATTGACGCCGATGACAAGCACTACCGATGTCTTATCTTCAAATTCATACGCAGCCTCACCGACGTCCATCTGCTCTTTGATGCTTTCAATCAGAAGCGCTTTGCAGTCTGATGGCTCTTTGATATGTTGTTCCTTCACTTTTTCTTTCAGATCTTCAATGATATTCATCGTGGCCTGGACGCCGAGATCCCCCATAATCAGTATTTCTTCCAGTTCTTCATAGAAATCATCATCAATATGGGAAAAACCGCCGAACAGGCTGTCTATCCCAGACACAATATTATCTCTTGTCTTGGTAAGCCCAGAGACAAGACGTTTAAAAAAACCTTTCTTCTCTTCCATCATTTTCTCCTTTTTCAATTAGATCTCACTGTTGTGTTTCTGTTGTTCTTCTTTTTCAAGGTCATCCTGAATCAAATCCACAGACACCAGTGTAGATACCCCTTTTTCCTGCATTGTGATACCATACAGCCTGTCCGCAGCGGACATTGTACCTCGCCGGTGGGTGATCACGATAAACTGTGTGTGCTTTGTAAGTTTATGCAGATATTGTGCATAACGGGTGACATTGGAGTCATCCAGTGCGGCTTCAATCTCATCCAGAAGGCAGAAGGGAGATGGCTTCAGATTCTGGATTGCAAAGAGAAGCGAAATGGCTGTGAGTGCCTTTTCACCTCCGGAAAGCTGCATCATATTCTGGAGTTTCTTGCCCGGCGGCTGTGCAATGATACGGATTCCCGCCTCCAGGATGTCCTCTTCCTCCATCAGTTCCAGCGTTCCTTTTCCTCCGCCGAAAAGCTGTTTGAAAACTTTATCAAATTCAGTACAGATACGTTCAAACTGCTCCCGGAACTGATTCCTCATTGCAGTATCCAGTTCCTCTATAATTTTCAGCAGTGTCTCTTCTGCTTCCACAAGATCATCATGCTGTGTTTTCAGAAAACTGTACCGTTCGGAAAGATTCTTATAATCTTCAATCGCATTGACATTGACAGATCCAAGCGAGCGGATCTCATTTTTCAGCGTCTGAATCTGCTTTTTCATAAAAGCAGGATCATTCAGCGATTCGTCTCTGAGTTCAGTTGCCATATTATATGTAAGTTCATATTCCTCCCACATATAATTAATCTGCTTTTCGGATGCCTCCTCATAACCTTCCTTTCGGCTTGTCAGACGGAATGCTTCTTTATCGAGTTCTGCCATATGTTTTGACAATTCTTCTCTCTTATTCAATGTCTCCTTGTGGCGCCTGTTCAACACTTCTTTCTTCTCGGTGTTTTCCTTGATTTCCGCCTCTATTTCAATAAAGAGATCTGCCGAATCTGCAATTGTTTTCTGCAGTTCACTGATCTGTGCATCTTTTTCCTGTATTTCCGCGGCGCTGTCCTTTTTTCCTCTTTGAAGTATTTCAAGCTCTTCTTCAAATTTCGTAATTTCTTCTGCGATACGTGACGTATTTTCAAATATAAACGCATCTTTCTGTTCCAGGCTTGCAAAGGACAGACGGATCTGCTCTGAATGCTGCAGTTCCTTTGATTCTTTTTCACGCTCAGCTTCCAGTTCTTTTTGCTTTTGTTCTATTTTTTCATTCAGTTCGGCTTCCAGTTTCTCAGATGTTTCCAGTTCCACCTGAATGGATTCCTGGTTTTCGCTGATTTTGGAGAGTTCTTCATCAAGAGCCAGGCGCTCCCTGTCAATGCCAAGGGACGTGTTTTTAGACTCTTCCTGTGCCTTTACTACCTGATCCAGATTCATCTTCGCAGTATTCTGGATTACATATGCCTGCTGAAGCTTTTGTTTGAGTTCTTCAATATCGCTGTAATATGTGGCACGCTCCCGTTTCGCCTGGTCGACGGAACGTTCCATATCCTGCATTTCTTTTTTCAGAAGTTCTACTGTCTTTTCAAATTCCTCGATCTCACGGCGGCGGCTCAGAAGGTTGCTTGAATTTTTAAAGGCACCTCCGGTCATTGCACCGCCCGGATTGATCAGTTCCCCTTCCACCGTTACGATTCTCAGTGACTGGCGGTATTTTCTTGCCAGCATAATTCCATGGTCTATGTGATCTACCACAATCGTCCGCCCAAGAAGATTCGCAGCCAGAGGGCGGAATTTATCCTCCACCTGTACGAGCGTATCCGCCAGACCAATCACTCCCGGTTCCCGCAGAGCCTCTGCCTGCCGGAAATTCTGGCTGCCGTTCATACTTGTAAGCGGAAGGAAGGTTGCACGGCCGAATTTGTTCTGTTTCAGATACGCGATCATTCTTTTGGCCGTCTGCTCATCGGAGGTGACGATGTTCTGGATACTTCCTCCAAGAGCTGTCTCCACTGCGATTTCATATTCTTTATCTACTTTGATAATGTCGGCTACCACTCCCAGAAGTCCCGGGACAGTATCTTTCTGCATCATGACCTTCCGGATACTGTTGCCATAACCGTCATAACGCTCTGTAATATTTTTCAGAGACTCCAGTCTTGACTGTTCCCTGTGATATGCAGTCTGCCCAATCCGGAGCTGCTCATTCTGCTTTGAAAGCTGCTGCTGAAGTTCATTGATTTTCTCTTCGCATTCACCTGTCTTTGCCGTATACCTCTGGATTTCATCTGATACTTTTTTCAGGGCATCCTCATACTCCAGGCGTTTTTCTTCCTGCTCATCGGTATCACTTCTGACTTCGATCAGCCGTTTATGAATCTGTGCCTTTCTCGTCTGAACCTGCTCTGCCATCATGTCATACCGCTGGATTTTTGCTTTGGTAGACGCACGGGTATTCAGCAGTTCGATAATTTCATTTTTGTGTTCTTCTATTGATTCTGTCAGTGACGCAATTTTAGTCTGAATCGCAATCAGTGTATTCTCTGCCTCTTTTTCCAGACGTTCCTTCTCATCCAGCTGTCCCTGGATTTGGATTTTTTCCTTGAAAAGTTCTTCCTGCTGTGCCTTACGGCTTTCAATCTCAAGTCCGATAGCATGGGAGCGCTGGACATAATGCTCATCATTTGTACGTGCACTGTTGATCTGCTCTTTGAAGAGGCTGATCTGGTTCTCCAACTGCTGCTTTAACAGATTGGTCTCATTCAGCTGAGTTTTTGACTCTTCGATAGATGCTTCCAGTTCCTCTATTTCTTCTTCCAGAGATTCATATTCCGCTTTCGTATTCTCGTAATCAATCCCTGCTTTTTCAAGTTCTTCCCGGGCATTTATAAGCTTCTCCTCCATGTCCTCTATCTGGGATTTCAGGTGGGACGCCTCCATAAGAAACATGTTAATATCGTATGTCTTTAACTCTTCCCGCTTCCTGAGATACACTTTTGCGGTTTCTGACTGCCGCTCAAGAGGCCCGATCTGCTTCTCGAGCTCGCTTAAAATATCATTGACCCGGACGAGATTTTTGCGCTCATCTTCCAGCTTTTTTACAGACATATTTTTGCGGCGCTTAAATTTTACAATCCCGGCTGCCTCGTCGAATAGTTCTCTTCTCTCTTCCGGTTTTCCGCTTAAGATTTTGTCAATCTGTCCCTGACCGATAATGGAGTATCCTTCTTTTCCGATTCCAGTGTCATAAAACATTTCATTGACATCTTTCAGACGGCACACCCTGCCATTGATCAGATACTCACTCTCTCCTGAACGGTAGAGTTTCCGAGTTACTGTAACTTCCTGAAAATCTACCGGAAGCTGATGGTCCGTATTATCAAGTGTGATGGCAACAGAGGCATAACTCAGTGGTTTTCGGTTCTCGGTACCGGCAAAAATAACGTCCTGCATGCTGCCGCCGCGGAGCTGTTTGGCACGCTGTTCCCCGAGAACCCACCTCACTGCATCTGCGACATTGCTTTTTCCGCTTCCGTTTGGGCCTACAATCCCCGTAATTCCATTATGGAACTCGAATAGAATCTTATTGGCAAAGGATTTAAACCCCTGCACTTCTATGCTTTTTAAATACATATAACACCTGCTTTATGCAACTTATTTTTTGTCACGCAGCTCTAAGATGGCATGATATGCCGCTTCCTGCTCTGCTGCTTTCTTTGTCCTGCCGACACCCATACCATAAGATTTTGATCCGATATTAACCGTCACAGAAAACGACTTGTTATGGTCAGGTCCCTCTTCTTTTACCAGATGATATGTGATTCCTTCTTCGAAACTGCCCTGCACGATTTCCTGCAGGATAGTCTTGCTATCATAAAAGAGTTTCTTATCATCCAGATCGCTCAATATAAACTTGTGAATGAACTCTTTTGCATTAGCAAAACCACCATCAATATAGATAGCACCAATTAAAGCTTCTAATGCATCAGATGTGATGGAATCCCGTTTTCTCCCACCGGTTGCTTCCTCGCCTTTTCCGAGAAGAAGATACGATCCAAGATCCATATCCCTCGCACAGAAAGCAAGTGCAGGTTCACAGACCATGCTGGCTCTTGTCTTCGTAAGTTCACCCTCCGGCATTTCCATGTCTTCAAAAAACAGATACTCACTTGAGACAAGTTCAAGCACTGCGTCACCGAGAAATTCCAGTCTCTCGTTGCACTCGGATTTTTTCAGATGTCTCTCATTTGCATAAGAACTGTGTATCATTGCATGGTGAAGCAGATCAAAGTCCTGGAAATGGTATCCGATTTTTTCTTCTAACTGTCTTAAATTCCGATTCATATACACTCTCACTTTCTTCATATTAAGATACCTATGAACACGAAAAAGCCCTGTGCCGGGCTTTTCGTTTATATTCGCTTAGTTTAACGCATTCTTAATCTGTTCTACAGCATCTCCTACTGTCACAATCTTCTCTGCATCTTCATTGGAAATTTCAATGTCAAATTCTTCCTCAATTCCCATGATAATCTGGAAAATATCCAGGGAATCTGCTCCGAGATCATCTACAAATGTAGTCTCCATTGTAATTTCATTCACATCGACATTTAAAACATCTGCAATAATATTTGCTATTTTTTCAAAATCCATAATAGTCTCCTTTTCTTCATTCCTACTGGTATGCCTTTTACTGTTCAGTCTGAATACATTCTTTTATTTTTTCATTAATCTGTTCTTCCTTGAATGTCACACACTGAATAATTGAATTGGCAACTTCACGTGCTTTAGAACTTCCGTGAGTTTTTACAACAAGGCCTTTCAGGCCCAGAAGAGGTGCTCCGCCATATTCAGAAGCATCAAAGGACTTTAATGTCTCTTTCAGTGCCGGTTTTACAAGTAATGCCCCAATTTTGCTGCGCAGACTGTTCATCATCCCACTCTTGATTTTGCTGATCAGAACTGCACCCACACCTTCATACAGTTTAAGAATTACATTCCCTACAAATGCCTCGCATACAATAACATCTGCCATCCCATGGGGAATATCTCTCGCTTCAATGCTTCCGGTAAAATTAATATCCTTACAGTCTTTTAACAGCGGAAATGTTTCTTTTACAAGTGCGTTTCCTTTTTCTTCTTCTGCACCAATATTAACAATTGCCACTTTCGGATTTTTTATGCCCATTACATGTTCCATATAAATAGAACCCATCTTTGCAAATTGAACGAGATGTGACGGACGCGCATCTACATTAGCACCACAGTCAATCAGAAGTGAGACTCCCTTTTCCGTTGGAATCAACGGAGCCAGAGGAGGACGCTCTACACCTTTGCTTCTGCCGACAATTACCTGGCCGCCCACCAGGATTGCACCGGAACTTCCTGCTGATACAAATGCATCTGCTTCTCCTTTTTTCACCATATTCATCCCAACTACAATAGAAGAATCTTTTTTACTCCGGATTGCATTGACCGGCGGCTCTGCCGTCTCGATCACTTCAGAGGCATCTCTCACGGTCATTCTGTTCTTGTCATAAGTATATTTTGTGAGTTCATTGTTCACAGCCTCTTTTTGTCCGACAAGAATCACTTCAATCTTGTCCTCTCGTAAAAGTGCATCTACCGCTCCTTTCACTATCTCTCCGGGAGCATGATCTCCACCCATTGCATCCACTGCTACTTTTGTAATTACTGACATGCTTTTACCTCCTAGCATTGCTACAGATAATTCTACTAGACATTTCCATAAAAATCAATAGCCTTTTCAAACTGACGACAGCCTCGTCCAAATAAAAAACATCATGAACGGTCCGGCGCATACTCCAAGTATTATAACTGGAAGAAACTTTGCTGCCAAGGGGTTCTGCCCGGCTGCCAGTGCAATGAAGCACAAGATACAAAACAAGATACCAATCATATTTTTGTCTCCTTTATCTCAGCGTAGTTTAAGCTGCTTTTCACAACATGATTATCAGAGCTGACTTTTATTAAGCAGATATCTCAGATACCTTTCTGTATATCCATACTCTTTCGCCAGAGCCTTCAGATTCTTTCCATTATAATTCTCATTTACCATTTTTGTTATGTAATCCGTCCGATAAAGCCGCATGGGAAAGGTAATTTGCTGCCCTTTTAAATTCTTATAGATCTCTTCTGTGTTCTCTATTCCGACAATATCAATCAACTGATTGTATATTTCCGCCAGGCCGTCTCTTTTTTCTGCAGTAATTAACAAGGCGCTCCCTCCTTCCTGCGGTAACTATACCGAAAACTCAATATTTTATCATCTGCTTATCACTTTGAATTTTGTCTTGTATATTTCCGTATTATGGAATAAAATGAATCATTTCCCATATCATAAAAAGACTTCCCAGTTTCCCGGAAAGTCTTTTTATGCTGCCGAAAGGCAAATGCATTATACTATATATATATTTGCAGTTTATTACTTCTTGCACTGAAGAATTTTACGTTCATATTCTTCTACCGGCATAGGTTTGGCAAAATAGAATCCCTGTCCGATGTCGCAGTGGACGGATTTGAGGAAGTCAAGCTGCACCTCATTTTCAATTCCCTCCGCAACTGTAGTAATCGAAAGCGCTCTGGCAAGATGGATTGTGCTTTCAATCACTAATTTCCCGCGCGGAGATGTAGACTGCTCAGACAAAAATTCTTTGTCCAGTTTTAATTCTGCGATATCCAGATCTTTCAAGGTGTTCAGCGATGAATAACCACTGCCGAAGTCATCCATTGATATGGTAAATCCCATCTTATGAAGCTTTCGTACCACCATCTTTACCTGCGTCAGATCACTCATTGCCACACTTTCGGTGACCTCCAGAATAATCATGGAAGGATCAATCTGATACTGATCGATAATTTTATGGAACTTATCAAGATATTCTTCGTCATAAAAGAATATCCTGGACTGGTTCACTGAGATTGGTTTTACGTCATACCCTTGAGAAATCCAGTATGAAACTCGTTTACAGGCTTCTTCCAGCATAAACATATCCAGTTCTGTAATAAATCCATTCTCTTCAAAAACAGGGATAAATTCATCTGGATAGTGGATCACACCATCCGCAGAATACCATCGGACAAGGGCTTCCGCACTATGAAGCGTTTTTTCGTCCAGATAGTATTTCGGCTGGAGATACATGTGGAATTCTCCATTTGTCAGGGCAGAGTGCATCTGACTCTCTATCTCAATCTTTTTAC
Source organism: uncultured Lachnospiraceae bacterium (assembly GCA_900549995.1). Classification (GTDB taxonomy): domain Bacteria; phylum Bacillota; class Clostridia; order Lachnospirales; family Lachnospiraceae; genus UMGS1251. The sequence continues at coordinate 7,648 of URQQ01000105.1, forward strand.
GGGCCTTTTCATGAATTTCTTCATCATAGAAAGCAATCGGGGTGGAAGTGTGCCCGTTCACACTGTTTAACGCAAGAAGCGCACCATTGACCGCAGCATCCGGGGACAGCGAATTCTGAGTTCCCTGTACACCTCCTTGTATGATATTCACTCCGAAACTGCAGTTTATCCGGTAATCCTGATTGGGACTCACAGTGTAATTATTGATTTCATGATGGATTTCATTAATTCTGTTGACCAGTTCGGCTTTATTGGTGTAGTAAAGCAGCATTCCAAAATGATCCGCATTGTCCCTGTAGTACCGTTCTCCCCTTTTGATAACCGCCTGTAAGACCCTGGCAATGTGCTGAAGCAGAAGATTTCCCGCCTCAAAACCAAAGAACTCATTTACAAACTTAAACCCGCTTATATTCATCAATACCATGGCGTACTCTTTTGGATCTTTAAGCAGAAGCGGTAAATCCGTCATAAAACGATTCCTGTTATCTGTACCAGTCAGTGCATCTTTATACGCAAAGATCTGCAGTGTCTCACGCTCTTTTCTCAACAGGCGGCTGATATATGTAAACAGGACTGCAAACAGAATAAAAATGCAAAGCATGACACATAAAAATACAACAAACATCATATTAAAATTATGATTCAAAAATGTCTGCGGAATCAGACAAAAGATATACCAGTCATTGATATCCACCGGGATAAAAGTTACCCAGTAAGCCTCTCCTTTATACCTGAAAGTAGCGAAAGAATCTTTCCCCGTCTGCATATCCGAAAGTATGGAAGTCCGGGCTTCTTCTGTAATGTCTCCATCATCAAAAACATTCCCCAGCTCTTTGTCTATGACCGCATGTCCGGAGCGGACAACGAAATCACCTTCATGGTCAACAATATGAACATACGCAACTCCGTCGAATATCTCCCTGCTGATCATTTCTGAAAAATCATCCGTCAGGCGGGTTGCCGTGACTGCACCGACAACCTCTCCGTTATGAATGACCGGAACTCCATAACAGACAACAGATTCTTCAGACAACCGGTCTTTCATCACTTCCGACACAGCACGCTTTCCTGCCAGTGTGTTCTTGATAAAAGATTCACCGCTTACATCGATTCCCTCATGTTTTTTCCCGTATGTATCTATAAAATATCCTGATCCATCAGAGGAGATAACCCCCATGCGCACAAAATTATTGTGCCCGATTTCCTCTTCCAGACGGGTAAAGGTCTCATTTAAATCAATTTCATCATCATATCCTGCGAAAGCAGCTACAGCACTTAAAGTCTGAAGGTCACCGTTAATCTGGGCTGTTATAATATTCTTGTACTGGGATACAATTTCTTTCATATACTTTTGTGCTTCTTTTTCCTGGGTATTTTTTATACTGACATAAATTGTACCGCTGATAAGCACTAAAATAATACTGACTATTGAGACAAGCACTGAAGAGATCACAATATGTTTCTTTATTTCTCCGTCGCCCAAGATTCCCCCTCCTTCACATATTATACAATCTAACTCTATCATACATGATAGCGGCAGGGAATTCAATTACCAGTGAAAGGGAATCATGATTTTATGCCTCATCAGTGCTGGCTTCTGCAAGAACAAAGTAGTTAATTTCATTCAGGACAAAATGAAATCTTTCCTTATATAAAAACAAGGAAATGGAATTGACCATCTCCTTATCCGTTATTTCAGTAACCTCAATCTTTCTTAATCTCCAAATATTTCTCTATTACTGCTAAGAACTCTTCCGCTCTTTCATATTGCTCTTTTGCATCCTGCAAAGATACTATAAAAAAATCTGCATAATCCGCATTATTTCTAATTTGAAATGCTTGGCTGATATACTTTGAAAATTTCTTCTCAAATATTCCAGTTTTAATATACTCTTTCTGAAAATATGCAATTACCGCAGAATGTTTTGAAAAGTCTACTCCTTCCATAACAAGTAATGCCCGCACAGCGGTGAACATAACATAATAGGAACGCCCAATGGAATCTTTATAACTTCCGTCTACCAAAAGCACCTTTGAGGAATGAAGCCTGTCTTTAGCTGTTTCCAGCCGGTACTGCATCAGTTCTCTTTTATGATCAGGCAACGATATCTACCCCCTCATTTTCAATATTTCTATAGTAAGGCAAATCATTCTTGTACTTCTCGAATTCTGCATAAGGTATTACGGTCGGTGATACAATTGTTCCATACTTCAATTCTAAATCCGAAGACGAGTCCCATATTTTTTTAAGTCTTTCTTGTAGGTCTGCACGTTCTCCGCGTACTATTGCTACAATATCTATATCAGAATCCTTCTGATTATCACCTCTGGCATAAGAGCCATATAACACAATCCTAACAATACTTTCTCCATATACAGCCCGGTAAATCTTACTCATCTGCTGTAGAATCATATTTAACTCATTTCTGGTACACATGTGAACCATCCTTCCCTCTAATTAAGCATTTTCAGCCTGTTTACTTTTTTCTTAAATCGTTTTGAACCGAATCTTTCATAATGAACTCCATCCTGTGCCTTTTTAACGCCCCACATATATTATATAAATATATTATACCTAAAATAAAAGATTTTTAATACCCCTAATTAAGGAACTCATATATGTTCCATATGCTACGTTACTATGCCACCTTTTAAATTTTAATTGGTATAAAATTGGTGTTAACCTATGAAAAAAGGCTTCCCGGTTTCCCGGAAAGCCCTGTCTTTTCTTCTGTAATTAGTCAACAGAAACGATTTCTTTTTTGTTGTAAGAGCCACAAGCTTTGCAGACTCTGTGCGGCATCATTAATTCGCCACATTTGCTGCATTTTACCAAATTTGGAGCGCTCATTTTCCAGTTTGCTCTTCTTTTATCTCTTCTTGCTTTAGAA
>URQQ01000106.1 GCA_900549995.1 uncultured Lachnospiraceae bacterium
ATAATCATTTTTTGATACCTCCTTTATTCTGAAACTTTTATTGCAAACAGACAGCGTGGATCATAGCGCATTTGGGTGGCCGCCTTTTTGCAGGCTTCCTCCTCGCTTTCCGCCTTTATGACTGCGATAAATGGGGTCGGCTCCATATCGTGCCATCTGCCTTCGTTATCTGTGCCGCACATATCAATATCCGTCAATTCTTCATCTGTCAGACCGACAATATCAAACATTTCTGAGTCACGAACCCATACAGAGTCCATACAAATAACATATGTATTCATCTGAATCCTCCTCACATATGATAATCTACGGCAACCAGTACCGTATCCTCATCCACATCATCAATGTAGCCATCTATGCAGCTGCGCCAGTCTACTGGAACATATTTTTCAGATTCTGCATCCAGCACACTGTCATCTTTGCTCAGCCACTGGTCCTCATCCACGATGTCATGCGAGCCTACCGGATACTTCCAGCTGCCCGGAATCCCATATTCCTCCAGGTATTCCTCCAAGGTAGAGCCCTTGCGGTAAACCAGTTCGCCCCAGTGCATAACTCCGTCCGGGACAATCTCTCCATGGAAATCCGGATCCGTCTTTCCTGCCAGGAACATCTGTTCAAGCTTATGGAACCGCTCTGCGGCTTTCTGGTTTCGCCAGTCCCGCATGGCATCCCACGCAATGTCCTTTTTCCTGGCAGCGCATACCCACCGGTATCCTTCCGGCGCCTCTGATTTCCGGTCCGAGTTGCACCAGCTTCGCTCACCGATAGAATACTCAGTGCAGTCGTCCTTTACCAGGAACATCTCCGGCCATCGCCCGCCAATGGAATACCAATCCCATATGGCGTTTGGATTATAATAATATCCATAGCCTTGATGCTTTTCATCAAAAGAAAAGCCACACCTTTCTTCTGCATATTTCTCAAAACTCTTATAGAGCTTTTTGCGGGGATAATTAGGCAGAGCCACCATTCGTTTTGCTTTCTTTGTACGCTTTTCATGATGAAGCGATCCTGCATCCCTTTGGAACACTTTTCCGTCACGGACAACAAATCTGCCCCAGAGTGGATCGCCATACTGCTCCACAACTGTTCCTTGAGGCAGCTTTATGCAATCAACCGCATCCTCATATTCCTCGCGCAGTTTTTCTGTCCGATCTTCAAATTCCAGATATTCCGGATCCTCCAGCGACTCACAATAAGGATACATCAGCTCAGAAACGCCGTCATTCACTGCACGGGAGAACGATGACTGAAGATTTTGACATCTCCCAATCGCAAAATCCAGCATAAAATTCTTTGTTTCAATTTGCTTCTGAAGCTCCAATTCCTTCAGCGCCTCTGCAATCTGGTTGTCCAATTCCTTGTCTTCCTGTATCTGAGAGATTTCTAAAGCTGCTAATGTTAAAAAGTGCATAATTACCTTCCTTTCTGAATAACAGGCGGGCAGCTGTAGAAATCCAGCTGCCCGTCGTCTTTTTTATGATTTGATATTGTTATACCCTCACATGCCGCTTCACAACAGCGGTTAGTTTTATGGGCAGTTGGTTTAAATCCGAGATATCCAGGAATGAGTCTCCGTAGATTCTCTCAATGTTTTGCTTGTCATCTCCGATTGCCGCAGCGACAAACAAAATACCTTTACGCTGATACTCCTGCTTGATGCCGCGAAGGTCCTCCTCAGCTGCGGAACCTCCATACCCACTGTCAGCAGGCTGTCCGTCAGAAACCAGTATGAGGATTTTTACTGCTTCTGGCCGCTTAGACAGCTGCTCCGCAACAAAACGGAGTGCCGCCCCGTCACGGTTACTGCCTCTGGCCGCAATATCCATCATGCGGTATTTATCATCATGATCAAAGCCATCAAATTCCGCATAGGAATACAATGCTACTGTATTTCCGACATCGGTATAATCAGTGGAATGGCCATAGACCATAACCGGGATATCCAGGCTCTGGCAGAAATCATACAGAATGATAGCTGAAGCTCTGGCATAAGTACAGCGGTCACAGGAACACATGGACCCTGACTCATCCAGAAGCAGGCCGACTGCCAGTTCCGGGATCTCATTGGGCAGATTGTTCTTATAAAACACCTTGCCGTCATTCCTGCACAGTGCGTGAGCATCCAGACGGCGGCCCATGATAAGCCCGGTCTGTTTACCGCCTCTCCGATTTTCCTTGAGCTGCTTGAGCAAACTCTTCTGCAGCTGGCGGGAAATATTCAGCAAAGGTCCTGAAATAGCATCGTACTGTTCCATAAGCTCCTCATCCACAGAGGCAATCCGGTTGATTCGGATAGGTACTCCTTCATGGATATTCCCATAGGAAATGTTCTGAGCGACATCGTTAAGCTCCTGAATCCTTTCATTCTCCAGTTGCTCACAGGCCGCCTTTTCTGCCATCTTATCCAGAAGACGTTCAATATCGGCAGCCGCACTGTCGTAATGCTCCCGCTCATAATCTTCGTTTTTTTCCACGGAACCACCAACAGGTTCTGAAAGTGATTCTGACTGGTGATAAGGAATACGTCCCTGCTCAGTATCTGAAGTTTCTTGTTTCCCTGAACCGGAACTGCCACCATCTATCGGGGCAGCGTCTTCGTCTGTAGAATTATCGCTTCCCCCAGACTCAGATGGATTTTCTTCCGTTTCAGAGTCAGTCTGGGAGCTGTCTGTTTCCTCAGAGTCATCTTCACTGTCGGCATCTGCATGGGTCTGTGCCCGTTTGCCGGCCGTCGCAGATTCTTCTGACCCGCCAGAGGCTTCCGGCACCGGTGTACTACTTCCTTCACCCATTTCGGAACCACCGGCAATTGCACCCAACACTTCCGACAAGGTTTCTGCAAGACTGGCGGAGCCGCCGGAGGCTACTGCCTCTTCCTGACGCTTTTTGCATTCTTCACAAAAAGATTCGATATAGTCCCAGCACCTTACCAGCACCATATTGACAACATTCAACCGGTCTTTTCCGGACCTGCTCAGTAAAGCGCTGTCAATATCGGTAATCAAACCAAACACCGCCTGAATTCTTTCATCGCTGAGCGGTTCGTCCCCGTATTTGATTTCACCAAACTTAGCATACGAGAGCATGATCTGAAGAATGCTTTCAAAAATATGCTTTCCTTCATCTTCACTCTCAATCATCTGCGTCACCGTTTCGATATGCTCAAAATGCTGCTCCCGCAGCTTTTCAAGACCGTACCCCAATGTGCCTGGAAAATTGTTCAGCATCCTGTTTTCGATATACCCATCCTCAATTACATTGGAGATATGATGGGCAATCATCTGCACCATCTCCAGATTTTTCGGATCAGTTTTCACATAATTCCAGAATGCTTTCTCGTTCCGTGCATCCGCCGTTGTCTTCAGGTCTGGTGGATAGGGATACCAACGACCGCTTCCTAAATAGTTGGTATGTGTCTGTGCTGCCAGAAAGTCTGTATAAAGGACATGTCCCAGTTCGTGTGCAAACAAACCGCACACAATCTGGTAACGGTTTTCTCGCCCTTTTACCTTTGTAACCAGAGAATTTCCAGTATTGATGCGCACAAACATATTGTCCGTTGACGCCACATGCTTTTCTCTCGGTTTCCAATACAGATTGACACGAACCCGGCGGTTATAGCGATACCGCCTTGTCTGTGCCGCCGCCAGATCTTCAAAATGTCCCGCCAAAAGACGGGACGAGAAGAATTGTCGGTCTGAAATTTTACTGCGCTGCTCATTGAGCCGCTGTTTTACTAACTTGTGATTCACCCTCGCCATACAGGGTTGACCTCCTTTCTACTACATTTATGCGGTTGCTTTCTTCCGCTTCTTTGTGAAAATCGGTTCCAGAACTGCACTGACCAGTGCCTCACGGTCTACTTCATCCGTGGTCGCCTTGCTGATGATCGTATATAGCGCCGACTCATATACATCGCCGGTAATCTCACTGCTTACGATCCAGTCGATCAGACTGCGCATACCATATGAACCGTCTGTAATACTGTTTTTTCGGCAATACTCCGACAGATCATTGACCACCTGCACCATCTGGGAAATCTGGTACTCATCTGTTGCACCTGTAACTGACATGGCACGCTGCACCATAACTTCAGGCGTCGGCAGCTCCACGTCCCGCACCAGACTCATTCTGTCGATAACGGACTGGTTCATGCCTCGGCACCCTTCGTATTCAATGTTGGTTGTTACTACTACGACTGCATCCGGATGACGCTTGATGATTTCACCGGTAGGGAGGGTGATTGTTCCGGTCTGCTCCAGCAGGGAGTTTAGTCCCACCAGAACACCAGGCTGAACAATCGTGGAAGGTTCCTGAATCTCGATGACATATCCGTTCTTCAGAGCTTTGATAAAGTCTGTCTCTGTGTAGGTATAAGTCTGACCGCCGCCCTTGGAATTTTCATCCCGTCTGGACAGAGCACGTACCTTCTCTGTTACACGATCCAGCACAATGCTCATGCAATCCTGAGATGTGGCAGCCGCATTCTCTACGCCCGTCAGTGCCTGATATACCCCCGCCGGATCGTAGTCCATATCATCCAAATCGGGAAGGTTCATCATTTTAGACACGTTGGCATAATTGATTCCGCCCATACTCGCCAAAATTGCTTTCTCATGGTCAAGCTGTGCATCACCGGTAGAACCCGAATCGGAATCCGGGAATATCTGACCGATGAAGTCAAATATTTCTGTTCCTGCCGAGCAAGTGTATGCCATATACGGAAGCCCCAGTCCTGCGGCAATCGCCTTTGCGCTCATGGTCTTTCCGGTTCCGGCCGGCCCTCTAAGGAGAAAATTCCTCATCTGTGTCGGTTTCCCGGTGGTTGCCTGAGCATGTTTACAGATATCAACGACCTCCTGTGGAATGATGTACCATTCCGGAAGCACCGGTATCAGCTGTTTTTCCTGACTGCTCATAGTCCTTGGGTGCAGTTCGTACTTGCCGACAAAATCCGTGTGTTCCACAATGGCATCTGCGCTCTTCACAATAACCCTCGCTGTTTTTGCAAAAATCGTAAATTCCCCCGCAATCACATGGGTAGGCTCAAAAGCGCCGGAATCCAGCTGCACCTGAGATACACGCATCAGATTTCCGGCCTTGTCCACACTCACCTTGACGGCTGCTGAACAGGAGGTATCTTTGATACGTCTGTAGGCGTTGTCACATAGCATTGCCATGTACTCCGTAGCCGAGCGTAAATCCGAAAATCCATGACTGAACTGATCGCGGTACAATTCAAAATTATCACTGAATTCCTCGTCATTCATAAGTACCGGAAACAGCGCCATCATAACGGCAGCTCCATCACGCCCTGATGCGTTCAGCACATAGTTTTCAAAAGTTTCCGTGTTCTTGTCATACACGCTTGCCATTAACGAACCGGAGTTGCTGTCATATACTACCAGATGATACTCATCAGGCCCCATGGACGATTTGTATTCAGCAACTGTCCTGTGGTCGATGACCCCGACAGCTCCTTCGGCACTGCCATCCATGCAGCGGCAAACTGCATGTACCGCTTTTATGACTGTTGAACACAAAGTTGCATTTGTCCCATCTCCATATTTCGATGATACTGACACCTTTTTGTTCGTCAGTGTATCAAACGGTTCCGGTAAGGGACGGCTGTAATTAAAGATGTTGTTCATGTATGCACTCATACGTTATTTCCTTTCTGCATTTGACTGCGTAAGATTAATTTTGATTCCCTCAGATACACACTGAACATCCGTAAGCCCGGCTCTTATCAGTTCCCGGCAGATATCTGCCCAACTCTCCCGGACCGGAAGTTCTTCTGCGAGCAAAATCAATTCTGAGAGATTTTCCCCAATTGCTTCATTGCATCTGGCATTCAGCTCAAAAATATGAGCATCTGCCCACTCAAAAGCCAGCAGTTCGTAATTTTGTACCTCTGGTTCTTCTTCAGGTTCCGGGGCATTATCCTCCGGCTCCAAAACCGCATTCTCCTCAACCTGTGGATTGTACTCAATTCCAACCACCTGCAGATTTCGGATCACAACCTTGGCACGCCGATAACCACCGGCACGATTGAGTAAAATAAAAACCTCCTGACTTTCCTGAATAAGTTTTTCTGCATTCGGTGCCTCCCAGACCCATCTTGCTTCCGGATACTCAGATAGCACCAGCTCTGTAACCCGTCTGAGGATGACTGAATATGCAAGCACCTGTACATCTTTCTCGGTCGTTTCTTTTACCGGTTCTGGTAAAAGAGGAAGTGGTACAATTACTTCAATCTTTCTGGATGAAAGAAAAAGCAGTCTTATCACCGCTGCAAAAATACCGAGAATAATCAATAACAGGATGGGCCATAGCCGGCATATAAAAGTAAGCAAAGCCAGCATACCCAACAGTACCAGCGCCTCATATGCCATGTGCCTTTTTTGATCTTTCTTATTCATCACTCTGTTCCTTTCTGACTTCGTTCCTTTGGAATAAAGATATAGAGGCAGTTTACATCGCTGCAGTCAACAGCATCATGCAAAATTACTGCCGCCGCCTGCGATGAGTCAAATTGTTTTCCGGGTATTTCTCCAATATCTGCGGCTGCATGACCAAGAATGGTTCTTCTTTTGAGACCATTCGTCGCTGTCAAAACGCGGCAAAACTCTTCCCCGTCTCGGTAAACCGAAATAGCATACTGTCTGTTCAGGGAAATGCTCATCAGGATGCTATGAAGTTCTTCTTCATTCAGACATCCTTTTGTCTTGCCCTTCATTGCAGCCTTAAATTTTGTGTGTTTCTCCTCCTCAGAGAGAAGGCAAAAGGTTTCATTTGTCATAAGACACCTCCTTTGAAACGCAAAAAAGCGCACATGAGCATACAGTATCTGTAACTCATGTGCGCCTTAATACGCCCGATTCAATTGTTGCTCCAATCAATTCTCATCAAAGAATGATCCGCCGCCAAATGCTTCATACCCGGTAAAATTTCCGGATGCTTCAGCGCCTGTCGCAGGAACGGAAGCAGCATTTTGCGGAGCAGTATTCTGGGGAGCCGCATTTTGCTGTCCTGCAGCTGCCTGGTTTTCCTTGGACTTGCCTCCACCGGAAGCATACTCAATGTCATCCAGAATAATAACCATCATTTTTCTGGTTTCTTTGGTATCCTTATCTTCCCAGGAATCTTCGTCCAGCCTGCCAATCAGATTCACAAAGGAACCCTCTTTCAGCTGCATCTTCTTGATGCGCTCGCATACGCCGTTAAACGCTTTGACCGGAAGGTTGATCCAGCGGCTGTCGTTTTCAGCATGAGGATCATAGACCTTCTTGCCGATACGGAACCTCACAGAATCACCATTCTCAGAAAAGCGAAGAGCTGGCGTGTTGTCATAACCTTTGGATACGACGACTTGTGTTGCAAAAACTTTTAACATGGAAATCTCCTTTCTCGCAGGGGTTACCTGCTATAAAAAATATTTATTTCAAACCTGCTTTGCAGGCAGAAACCAAAAGAAACAAAAAAAGTGCCAACCAGCACAATTGTGCTAATTGACACTTTGAAAACTCTGAAACTCGTGATTTCTCTTTGGAAATCTTGAAACTGATATAAGCATTATAGCATATGCAGCTTCAATAGTCAATCCATCTGAAAAATCACTTAAAAATAGCTTTTTCAATCTCCGTTTTTGCGAAATCCAAAGCAATGACTGCCTTCAGCAAGTCAAATCGGTAGGTGCCGTCTTCATTTTCGTTTTCCTTGACCAACTCCTGTATTTCGTTCAAGAGCCGATTCAACATCTCCTTATCTGCTTCCATTTTAATTACCTCTCTTTTCTATTCCCAGTGCATAGTAGCTGCATATCATATAATTGCCCTCATGCTCATATACCGGGGTTTTGTCTGATAAGTATATAATAACAGTATCGCCAATAGAGAGCACCTTCATTCTTTGCCGAATAGGAATTTTCACTACGTTTCCCTCCAGTTGAACCCAGATCCCTTTGGTTCTTTTTCGGAGCCCGACCGTTTCAATTTTCTCGCAGGTTCCCTGGATGCACATATAGTTGCCAGCAAAGCTATTATAGCATAGTCGAATCCCGTTTATAAGCAGAAACCCGGACAACAGCAGGCAGGGTAAGCTAAAATAGAAATCCCGAAAACCAAGCAAGATGATAACAAACAACAGCAAGAAAACAGCACCCCCTACAATTCTTATGGCAATCTGCTTTTGTAAAGGTGCTGGCAACTCATAAAATCTCTCCTTCATCTGCTTCACCTCACAATACGATTAGTTTCTTTTTCTTCAGCAGGCCGAGCAATATCCTTATGGTTTCATCCCTGCATTCTGCGCATTCCATGATCTGCTCCAGACAATTATCTGCGATGGTATTCTTTGTGTAGATCGCCTCCACCAACGCCTGCCGGTTTTCAGCATGGAGATATCGGGGTTCAGGCCTGATCTTATGCTCTCTAAGAAAGATAATTTCTGCTACCGTCAGCCGAAGTCCGGCATTCCAAAGCCACATTAATATTTCCTTTTCTGCGCGGCTCAAAAAAATCTCTGGTTTTGCATTGATTGCCGGGCAGCAAACACACTGTGTGAGGATTCTGTATCTTGCCACATCAGTATTTTCTGCTCCCGTTTCTGCCAGACCCATTCTTGCCAAATGCTTCAGCGTCCGCTTCTCCGATTCTGTTTTAACTTCGGAAAATCCAAACCTCCCGTTCAGCCACAACACCGCCTGTTCTCCGGATAAGCTATATTCCTGACCACATCTCGCCACCTGGAGAAGATGTTCCGTGGAGTTTTCTTTTACAATCCCTTTGGACAAATAAATCATGTTCATCACCTCTTTGACCTTTCAATTACATTACACGATTGGATAAGGTGATTTACAACATTTTATTACGCTGTTTATATCAAGTACATAAGTGCAACACAAGCTCCGGCAATTAAGAGAACGCATGCCACCACCAATATAATCTTTTTAACCAGCGCCTTGTCAATCTCCTCACGCCCTCCCCCTTCATCAATGGGACGGACATCATCATAATAGCCGTCATAATCATCTTCTCTCACTGGCTCAGATGCTCCACCAGCTTTCGCAGGAACATCTGGTCTTTTTGTTTTTCCTGCATATCTTTTTTTCTTTACATGCTTCTTGCTGCTCTTTTTCTTCTCCCGCTGCGCTTCGGTAACCGGCGCTTCCTCCGGTACCGCAGAAGATAACGATTCCCCGCATTCCGTACAAAAAGATGCTGCCGGATTTGCAAGTTCTTTGCCGCAATATGGACAGTATTTCATAGTATCGAACTCCTTTCCTGAAAATAAAAAAACAAGCAGATTCCTGAGAACCCACTTGTAGACGATATAAGTATAACAGATTTTCTTTTCCATGTCATCGGCATTTCCTATGCCACTTTTGTGCCATTTTATCTGCCATACCACGCCAATGAAGTTCTTCCCTACGCAATCTCACTACATGGCTATTATCAAAGCATAAACCGCATTGGTCGCGGACAATCATAAAAAAAGCATATTTCTATCTAAACAAGATAATAAATATCCACCCTATCCAACATTATATCTTGTTTCAGTATAAAATCAATAGACGCGATAAAAAATATCTAAATAAGACAGAGAAAATGGAGATTTATGAATGGGTAGAAGCATGTTTACAATAAAAGGAAATATATGCTCTGATAAAGTAAGATTGGGCCGCGCACTGCAAAAGCCCCCGATTACACAAGAGGAGCTTGCCCAAAGGATTCAGTTTATGGGCATGGAGGATATGACGCCTCTGATCATCTCACGTATAGAGAAGAACCAGCGACATGTCTGCGATGCAGAATTGCTTATGCTGGCAAAAGCCTTGCATGTATCAATGGAATGGCTGGTTAGTGATACAGACGAGATAAAGATAAAATAAAATCTATTTGTGGCAAAAAAACGATGCAGAACAGGCTTTTTTAATAAGATGGCCTTTGTTGTTTTATGTCGAAAAACTTTTCCGTGCATGGCGGCGTCCTCCTGATTGCCGCCATGTCAAATTGCAAGGTGTAGGGTCGTCGTTGGGTTTTCTGCAAAAGGAAACGGCGGCTCAAATTTAGAGCTGCCGTTTCATGGGCGCGTGAATAGGGCTGCTGTACGACGGCTTTTTTCTTTTGCCGTCGTCCGGCAGATGAAATTTCTATTCTACTTATTTTTCTAATGTTAGAGGGATTATTTCCTTCCTCATAGACTGAGAGGCAATAAACGCATACAGGAGATAAATAAGGGTAAAAATCAGTAAAGCACTCAAAACCACAAGTGCTATCAATGCGGTTAGATTATCAAATACAGGCACATCATAAGAAGCTATAAAAAGCGTATGGCTCATTGACTTTAGTAAGCAACTACCAA
>URQQ01000107.1 GCA_900549995.1 uncultured Lachnospiraceae bacterium
CCACAGGACTTTTTCTGCGGTCCTCAAAAATAATCGTGAGCTCCGGATTCAGATAGGCCGTCTCATGCAGCCTGCTTTTAATCTCTTCCTCACGGAAACGGGTCTTTTCAAAAATCGTGTCATCAGGCAGGAAATTAATCGTTGTTCCTGTCTTTTTTGTCTTGCCAAGAGTCGGAAGGAGACCGTCAATCAGTTCAATCACAGGCACTCCTCTTTCATATCGGTCGTGATGAATATAACCTTCCCGGCTGATCTGAACATCCATATATGTGGAAAGTGCATTTACAACAGAAGAGCCGACACCGTGAAGGCCTCCGCTCGTCTTATATGCCGAATCATCAAATTTTCCGCCCGCATGCAAAGTCGTATATACAATACGTTCTGCTGATACACCTTTCTTATGCATTCCGACAGGCACCCCACGCCCATTATCCGTCACTGTAGCAGATCCATCTTCCATCAGTGTCACAGTAATCAGACTGCAGTACCCGGCCAGGTGTTCATCTACCGCATTGTCTACGATCTCATAGACCAGATGATTCAGCCCCTTTGTCGAAACACTGCCTATATACATTCCCGGCCTTTTCCTGACTGCTTCCAATCCTTCCAGCACGGAGATACTATCTGCGTCATATGTATTCATCTTTGCCATTTCCTACGTTCCTTTCCTTCTCGCCATACAGACTCCTACGTCTTCTATCGCATTTTACTCAACTCGCAACGATTCAGCCATCCTCCGGAACTATATGGTGCATTGCTGGATCGTTACCCAAATTATGCTTTATATTATCACAATTTTTTTTTTTAATCAAACGGTTTTATTACAGAGGGCAGGAATGGATTTTTTTATCACACCCTAAGCCAGCACCTGATACAGCAGATCGGCAAGCACATCCATCGCATTTTTCATCTCTTCCATCGTATTCGTCTGGGCGCCTGCTTCAATCAACAGAGATTTCGGCATCATATGAAGACTGTAACGGTATCCTTTCAGATAAATGTGTCTTGCAAACCCCGGAAACCGGTTCTCTGCCGCAACCTGCATCTGCAGGGAAAATGCCAGGTTATCCTGAATATATGGATTCGGCAGTGAGGTCAGATCACCATTGCTTCTTGTTCTTGAAAGTCCATTAAAGAACATAATTTTAGCTGTAGGCTTTCCATTGACATCCGTCACCAAGTGTGTATCATTGCCGACACCGTCCCTGTGGAGATCAATGACTACTTCAATCTCCGGATTTTCCGCAAGTATCGGCCGCACACCCTCTTCTGAAAATTCATAGGCTTTGCTCCGGTTCAGCTTTCCGTTGATCAGATCATACACTCCTGTATCGTGAAGCGTACTGATTCCTTTTTCATTCAGCCTCTGCGTGAGATATTCCCCGACTCCCACGATACTCGTGGAGGGATCTCCTTCCACGGAATCGGCAAATGTTTCCTGTGAATGTGTATGAAAAATCAGTACTTTATACCCGCCGGATGAGAGCGTGATTTTCATATTTTCACTCAGCAGCGCTTCTGCGTCAAGCTGGCCTGCATCAATCATTGTTGTGCTGTCAACTGTATAGAAATTGCTCAGAAGATATTCAAAATCTTTCATCTTCTCCAGTGAAGTATCGACTCCGCCTGCGGCAGGTGCAGCGGCGTCAAGTTTCGCCTGTGTATTTTCTCCGCTGACCAGGTTCCCATCGGCTCCAACCTCATGTTCATCCCCCGCCTGCGCCCTTAATATCATCTCTGTCGTCATCTGGTCTTCCACTTCATTTTGAAGCCCCTCATTCGCCTGCACATATGCTCCAAGGGGAATCATTTTCATTGCATTTTCTGCAATCCATTCCTGAAGACTGGGTATTTTGTGATCCTGAACCTGGGTGAGATTCGGAAGATACATCTGTTCCGCCCAAAGCTGAAGGTTCTGATTCCATGCAAGTTTCCACTCCTTCAGAATTCTGCTTCCCCCACCGCCAATCACGAAAATCCCCAGACAAAAAAAGACTGTATATAAGATGATTTTCAACTTCCTGTTCCATTGCTCCAATCTATCAACTCCATCATCAAGGCTTTTTACCGCTACTTCATACTATATGACAGACAACGCCTGTTTATGTGCATGTCCTGCGGAAACTGATGATTTTGAAAAGGTACGGCATCTTACGCCTGCGATGCAAACATCAGGTTCAAACCTTCTGAGATTGTATAACTGATCCGCTTTACGGTCTCATCAATATCTTTCGGAGTCACAAACATCCCGTTTAAATGCGGGGCAATCAATTCCCGGATCAATTCATATTTTTCATTTGCTGTATACCCCTGCAGTACAACACCAACACCTTTTAAAGTCTCGGAAGACTCAAGTGCGGCCACGAAATTTTCCATAGTATCATTGACGATTGTTGCCGCATCCACTACCGTCGGCACTCCGACGCCGATTACCGGAACACCCAGTGTCTCTTTCGTCAGTCCGTTCCTGTGATTTCCGACACCCGATCCTGGATTAATCCCTGTATCTGCGATCTGAATTGTACGGTTTAAACGCTTGCTGTTTCTTGCCGCCAGGGCATCAATTGCGATTACAAAGTCCGGTTTTGTCTCTTTTACGATGCCTTTGACAATTTCAAGAGTCTCCATTCCTGTCTGCGCCATGACCCCGGGTACGATCGCACTTGTCATATGCACATGTTCTTCTCCCATCGCATACTTCCCGTATTCCTTGACAATATGCCTCGTAATATTCAGGTTGTCGACAACGTATGGCCCCAGTGCATCCGGTGTCACCTGACGGTTTCCAAGCCCCACAACTAAAACGATATAATCTTCTTTTCTGTCCGGAATCAATTCTTTGAGATATCTGGCAATCTCTACCGATACTTCTCTGTGATAATCCTCATCCGGAACTGCCAGATTTGGTGCCTCCAAAGTCAGATAAGTCCCGACAGGCTTCCCCATCGTCTTTGCTCCCTTCTCAGTCTCAATCTTCACTTTTGTAATCCTGATTTCCCGCTCTTCGTCATAATCCTCCTCAAGTATGACACCTTGTACTTCTACATTATCAGACTCAAATCTTTCCTTCTGTTCCAAGGCCAAGTCTGTCCGAACACTGTATTTTTCAATCATGTTATGCCCTCTCTTTATTTTTAGTCAGCTACACTCCAGCGATGCTGCATCGATCTTTTTGCTGAACAATAGCCATTTAGTGGGTAGTTTTTACAAAAAAATAAGAAATATGTATTGACAAGCCACGAACCTTGGAATAAAATGAATGAGTATGTTTCGTTAGAACGTCCGTGTCCGGCTCTAACGAATATTTTTACGATTAAAAACTATCACATATTTGTTTGGAGGTGTACAGATTGGCTAATATTAAATCTGCTAAGAAAAGAATTTTAGTAAACGAAACAAAAGCTATGAGAAACAAAGCGATCAAATCTAAAGTTAAGACTTGTGTAAAGAAAGTTGAAACAGCTGTTACAGCAAAAGATGCTGCTGCTGCAAAAGAAGCTTTATCAGTTGCGATCTCTGAGATCAACAAAGCAGGTACAAAAGGTGTTTATCACAAAAATACTTGTGCCAGAAAGATTTCCCGTTTAACAAAAGCTGTTAACGCAATCGCTTAATTATTATTATAGAGAACTTATGAAGGACAGCCATACCGTCATGTGGCCGTCCTTTTTTTGTTGCATAGATTGTATAAATTCCAAGCGCTCAAAAGCATTGAAAGGATGTGTAAAATATGGAACACGTATACCATGAAATTTCACCTGTTTATGACTCGGAATCTAAAATACTGATCCTTGGTTCCTTTCCTTCTGTCAAATCAAGAGAAACCGCCTTTTTCTACGGACATCCCCAGAACCGTTTCTGGAAAGTACTCTCCGCGCTCTGCCACGAGGATCTTCCGTCCACGGTCGAAAAGAAAAAAGAATTTCTTCTGCGCAACCACATTGCAGTCTGGGATGTAATTGCCTCCTGCGATATTCAAGGCTCCAGTGACAGCAGCATAAAAAATGTGACACCGAATGACCTGAATCTCATTTTGAATCACTCCAAAATCCATTCCATCTATACAAACGGTGCCACATCCTATAAACTTTACCAAAAATACTGTCTCGCAGCTACCGGACGGGAAGCATTGAAACTCCCTTCCACAAGTCCCGCCAACGCCGCATTTTCTCTTGAGAAGCTGATTGAGCAGTGGGGATTGGCTCTAAAGCTTTGAGTACCCATAGCTGTTTACAATCGCTTCAATTTTCTCCTGTGCCTTGCACATCGGGCATTCATACGATTCGTAGGAACGATAATCCGGAAGGTCACCGCTCTCAAAGATACTGAATATTTCCAGCCCTGCCACCTTCGATATGGCACTGAAAATCGCGGTGACGCCGCACACAGTTCCTCCATAATACAGTACCGATTCAACCGCCTTTATCATTGTCTTACCTGTAGTAATGGAACCTGCCAGAATCAGAACCTGCTGGTCTTTGATCATTCTCTGCGTATTGTCTCTGAAAATCATCTGCCCTGCCGGGTTCAGCTCTGGTGTTATAATCGAGATATTCTTTCCTCCATTCACTGACAACTGTGAATTTTCTGCCAGATTCTCTGCCATAAATGTCCCAATTACTTCCGTCCCGTCCAGGCATACAATCGTATCCACCAAAAGCGTTGCCATATAATGCTCTGCCAGTACCCTTGCTGTCTCTCTCGCATTGTTATGTCTGCACTTTACCGTCGACATATCGATGTATGTATTGATATGTCCGTTCGGTGTCGCAAAATGCCCTTTCAGAATTTTAATTCTTGCCTTGGGGTTTTTTCTGGAACGTAAATCCTGCAGCCCTTTTTCCATAGGTCATTCTCCTTTCTATCATGTCACGTTCCACGGGTTTCCTACTTTTAAGTTTAACATACCGTCACGCCTTGTCAATGCATAACCTCTGCCGGCACCAATATCTTTTCCTTTTCTTTTTCAGTGATTTTCTTCATCGTAAAATAATAGGCTCCCATCAGCGGAATGCACGCTCCAAGCCACGCAAGCGGATTGGAAATACTCGCGCCTGCAAATCCCATATGCTTCGTAAGTACAACCGCGGCAAATGCGCGCATCACAAGTTCCATAATACCCGCAATGGTAGGTGCCGTACTCCTCCCAAGCCCCTGAAGCGTAAATCTGTAGACAAATAAGAGCGCAAGCAGAAAATACATACTGCCGTTAATCTTCAGATAGATCTCCGATAGTTTTAATACTTCTGTCTCTTTGCCTCCGACAAAAATCCCTGTCAGCTGATACCCCGCGAACACATTCACAATCCCCACCACGATGCTGAAGGAAACTGAGATCAGCGCACATTGAAATACCCCCTTCCGGATACGGTCAATTTTACCTGCTCCGTAATTCTGTGCCGCATATGTAGCCATCGTCGCGCCGAAAGAATTCATCGGCTGCGTTGCTATTGTATCAATCTTCTGGGCCGCAGTGTAGGCCGCTACCGAAACTGCCCCAAGGCCATTTAACGCAAACTGAAGTATCAAAGCCCCAATTGCAATAATGGACATCTGAAATGCCATCGGAAGTGCTGTAGAAAGATGTATTTTATAATCTTTCAATGTCAGACGAAAATCTTCTCTTGTCACACAAAGCATGGGAAGACGCTTTTTGATATAAATAATACAGCATACCCCCGAGATCAGCTGCGCCAGCACGGTGGCCCATCCGGCACCCGCAACACCCATATGGAATACAAGAATAAATACAAAATCAAGTACAATGTTGATCACACAGGCCGCAATCAGGAACAAAAGCGGTGTTTTGCTGTCTCCCAGCGCCCTTATGGCGTTGGAAAGCAGGTTAAATATCACAGAAGCTATAATTCCTCCAAAAATAATAATCAGATAACTGTAAGCATCCTCAATGATCTCCGCCGGAGTATTCAGCAGTAACAGCATCCTGCGGGCTCCTGCCACAGATGCAGCTGTAAGAATCACCGTCACTGCAAAGCTGATCACGATGGAAGCCGCAAAGCTTTTTCTGACACCCTCAAGATCTGATCCCCCAAATTTCTGCGCCGTTATAATCGTAAGCCCCGACGTAAGTCCCATGACAAATCCAAGAATGAAAAAGGTAATGCTGCCGGTACATCCTACTGCCGCAAGCGCATTCACCCCAATTGTCCTTCCCACAATCAGCGTATCTGCCATACTGTAAAACTGTTGAAACACATTCCCGATAATCAGCGGAATGGTAAACATTACAATCAGTTTTGCCGGACTGCCAGCTGTCATATTTCTCGTCATATCTTTCCCTTCTTTCTTTTTTTATCATGCTATATTATAATCTTTTCCCCCAAAAACGGAATGTACTTTCTTGCCCTGTTTATGTATTATATTGTCAACTATTCAGCCATGCACGTCCTAAACTAAGAAAACCGGCGCAAGCTTGCTTGCAGAGTTTTTCTTGGTTTAGGACGTATACGGCGTTTAGCCGTAACTGAGATGCAGCAAAGCGGAATCGAAGTTCGCATGGCGTCCGTTGAAGGCAGAAGCCGGCGCAAGCTTGCTTGCAGAGATTTTCTTAGTTTAGGATGTATACGGCGTTTAGCCGTAACTGAGATGCAGCGAAGCTGAATCGAAGTTCGCATGCCGTCCAGCGAAGACAACACCCGCCATGCAGTTGCAGTCTGCACATGATTCATGTATAATATCTGAAAAGAAAGGAAGTCTGATATGCGCGAAGAAAATTATGACATCACTTACGGAGACCTGAATCCGACATTCTTATTTTCATGTACACTCTCGAGGGACGAGGATGAAACAAACTACCACTCTCACGATTTTATCGAACTGGTCACAATCCTGAAAGGAGAACGGATTTTCTATATCGACGGCAAAGAATATGAAACCAAAGAAGGGGATCTTCTGATCCTGAATCCCGGTACTCTTCACAAAAGCCTCCTCGGACGTTCCACATCACCGGCATCCGTGGAATGCTATATTGCCTTTACCGACGTCTGTTTCCGCAACACTGCAGACAAAAACATGCCGCTGTTTACCGGCAGCAATCTGCTCTTGTCTATGCCTGCGAAAATGAAGCAGGAAATTTTTAAAATCTGCCAGTCAATTTCCATGGAGTATGGCAGCTGCCATACCGGACGTTATTTCATGGTAAAAGCCTATCTGATCCAGATGATCTGCCTGATTCTCAGGGAACAGGCTTCTCCTGAACAGCCACCCACAAATGAAGGCTGTGTATTTAAATCCATTAATAAAAAATATGTAGTCGACCGTATCACCTCTTATCTGGATACACATTATACTGAAAAAATATCTCTGGATAAAATTGCCCAGAATATGTATCTTAGTACCTTCTACGTATCCAAAATATTTAAAAGCGAAACCGGTGACACACCGATCAATTATCTGATCAGCCTTCGTATGGAAAAAGCCAGGAAGCTTCTTGAATCCGCAGAAGTATCAAGCGTCCAGGATGCAGCATCCAGCGTAGGGTATGAAGATGTCAGCTATTTCAGCAAACTCTTTAAAAAATACCACGGTTTCTCTCCCTCCAGATGCCTGACAATTCACCAGCAATAAAAAACGGATTTCCCAAAAGGAAATCCGCTTATTGTTTCTTAGTTGTCGATCAGTTTTTCTCCATCGCTCCAGCTGTATAATTTACGAAGTTCAGATCCGATTTTCTCTAATTCATGTTCTGATTCGTTTCTTCTCATCGCTCTGAAGTGAGGGCTTCCTGCCTTATTCTCAAGTAACCAGTCTTTTGCAAATGAACCATCCTGAATATCAGTAAGAATCTGTTTCATCGCTTTCTTCGTATCATCTGTGATAATCTTAGGTCCTGTAATATAATCACCATACTCAGCCGTATTGGAGATAGAGTATCTCATTCCTGCAAAACCGCTCTGGTAAATCAGATCCACAATCAGTTTCATCTCGTGGATACATTCAAAATATGCATTTTCCGGAGCATATCCAGCTTCTACCAATGTCTCAAATCCAGCTTTCATCAACGCGCATACACCGCCGCAAAGTACAGCCTGCTCACCGAAAAGGTCTGTCTCTGTCTCTGTTCTGAAGTCTGTCTCAAGAACACCAGCTCTTGCCCCGCCGATTCCAAGCGCATAAGCAAGTGCAATATCAAGAGCTTTTCCAGTCTCATCCTGCTCTACAGCTACAAGACAAGGAACTCCTTTTCCTGCCTGATACTCACTTCTTACTGTATGTCCAGGTCCTTTTGGTGCAATCATCGTTACATCAACACCCTTTGGTGCTTTGATCTGTCCAAAGTGAATTGCAAAACCATGTGCGAACATCAGCATATTGCCTTCTTCCAGATTCGGTGCAATAGATTCTTCATACAGTGCAGCCTGTTTCTCATCGTTGATTAAGATCATAATGATATCAGCCTGTTTTGCTGCTTCTGCTGCTGTATATACTGTGAATCCCTGAGCTTCTGCTTTTGCCCAGGATTTACTTCCTTCATAAAGTCCGATAATAACATCACATCCGGATTCTTTTAAGTTTAACGCATGTGCATGACCCTGGCTTCCATAACCGATCACTGCAATTTTCTTTCCTTCTAATAAAGATAAATTACAGTCTTCCTGATAATAAATTTTTGTTGCCATAATGACATTCCTCCTATTGATATAAAGTGAATTGGTGCTGCCCTGCAGACTCCGGCAGGACATCTATAAGTTAAAGACCCTGAAGCTTATCTGAAACCTTCCCTTTGCAGGACAAAGTTCCCGGACAAACCACCGCCTCTAGCTGCTATGTAAATTAATCAATGACTGTGATATCCTTGCTTCCTCTCGCGAGTCCTGTAAGACCGGTACGCGCAAGTTCCAGTATCTCATAACCGGAAAGGAGACTTAAAAATGCTTCCAGCTTCGATTCATTGCCGGTTAGTTCCACCATCAGTGATTCGTTCTCAACATCTACAATCTTTGCACGGAAAATATCTGCAATAGATATCACCTCCGACCGCTGTGCCGCATTTGCTTTTACTTTGACCATCACCAGCTCTCTGCATACAGATTCATCATCTTTTAGCAGTTTAATCTCCACCACATCTTCCAGTTTTCTAAGCTGTTTCTCAATCTGAGACAGGATCAGTTCATCCCCTCTTGCCACAACCGTCAGTCTGGAAAATCTCGGATCTGTAGTCATCCCCGCTGTTATACTGTCAATGCTGTAACCTCTTCTGCTGAAAAGACCTGCCACACGGCTTAAAACTCCTGCATTGTTATCTACTAATATTGAATATACCTGTTTTCTCATACACATTCCTCTACTTTCTTTTCTAAAAAACAGAGTGCGTTCTGTTTTTTAATAATACCAACTTCGTCCGCTTTTGTCAATAGCCTGGCCGAAACATTTTTTGTAAAATTTTCAAGCTTATGACAGAACAGTTGTAAATGTTTTCAGCTAGTTACTATATTAGCATATGAAAGCAGGATAATCCAGATATCTCTGTCTTATCCTGCCATTTGCACTGTTTCATTATCGGATTCGGATCCTCTGCCCCGCATAAATCACATTCGGATTACTGATTCCATTCATCTGCTGCAGCGCCGTCACTGTAGTTCCAAAACGCGCCGCTATTCCCGAAAGAGTGTCACCGCTCTGGATCACATAGTATACAGGTACTGCCCCGCCCGACGGAATCATGAGCCTTTCCCCCGCGTAAATCAAATTCGGATTGGCAATCCCGTTAAGAGCCGCCAGTGCACTGACTGACACTCCATAATTCTGTGCAATTCCTGACAACGTATCTCCCGGCTGTACGGTATACACGATCTGGCTTCCGCCTGTATCCGGTACTTTCA
>URQQ01000108.1 GCA_900549995.1 uncultured Lachnospiraceae bacterium
GGCGTATGGGTACTCCTGGCGTATCTGAGTCTACTGTTGAGACAGCAACCGATGCTCATGCATACTACACCGACTCTATTGGACATAGAAGAACAGGCTGGTTATATACCTGGGCTCCAGACGATCCAGATCATGAGGAAGAAGAAAACTGGTACTACTTAAGCAACAAGGGCGAAGCATTCAACGATGATGCTAAAGATACCGTTAGAAGCGAGTATAACAAAGAAACGGAAGAAACCGTTAAGACTCCTTATGAAGCAAATGCTGTAAATATGTTTGATGATACCGATGTAGAATTAGATGTAGCGGCTAAGGTTATCAAGAACAAGACCTTCTTATTTGATGGCGAAGGCAAGATGATTACCGGTGTTCGTAAATTAACTGGTGATACTAACCGTGTTGGCGGTAAAGTATTGGTAGAAGGCATCTACTACTTCAATACTGAAGAAGGCAGCCAGGAAGGCGCTATGATTACTGGCAAGACTTCTGTAGAAGATGAAGGCGATAAGTACTACTACTACTTCAAGAAGGATGGTTCCGCTTACACTGACGCTATGGTTAAAGGCTCTATCTATGGACATGACGGAAAGAGAATCGAAGCGGAATACGGCAGCAAGTATGAGCCAATCGTTCTGGATTACGATGTAGTTGACGGCGATAAGAAAGATGAGGCTGGCAATCCTGTAGTTCTTCTTGAGGCTGGCGACATGATCGTTGTAAATGGCAGCGGTACTGTTAAGAGAAACGCTTCCAAGATCGAAATCGACGGAACCAACTACAAAGTAGAAGATTACAAAGTAGTTGACTTTGGTTTCTAATTTTCACAATTAAATAACTTTCATTGTCAGCAGACGGCTCCTTGATTTTTCAAGGGGCCGTTTTTTTGATATTTAAAACAGAGCGGCTTTAAAACCAGATGGATTAAATTTGTCTGTCCCTTTGTACATGGATCCTATAAGTCTTTTTGCCACCATAACCCCAATTTATAAAAAAGATTCCAAATTGCTATAGCGCAGCTCCAAGAAATCCCGATAGAATAGTTGCAACTAACAGGTAAATGCGGTATTATGAAAAGAAACACATCTTGAAGACAAACTGTGAAGACAGACGGGAGGAGAGCAGAGTATGGATGGCAAGATTACGTTGATTCCAGGCGATGGAATCGGACCGGAAATTGTGCGGGAAGCAAAGAAAGTATTAGATAAGGTCGGAGAGGTTTACGGCCATACCTTTCATTATACAGAGGTTTTAATGGGCGGATGTTCCATAGACGCATACGGTGTGCCGCTGACCGAAGAAGCTCTCCAGACAGCGAAAGAAAGCGACGCGGTACTTCTGGGGGCGGTCGGAGGAAATGTAGGCAATTCCAGATGGTATGACGTGGCGCCAAATCTGCGGCCGGAGGCAGGGCTTTTAGCAATCCGCAAAGGGTTAAACTTATTTGCCAATATTCGTCCGGCTTACTTATATAAGGAACTGGCAGACGCCTGCCCATTGAAAAAAGAAATCATCGGCGACGGATTTGATATGGTCATTATGAGGGAGCTGACGGGCGGATTGTATTTCGGAGACCGGTATACAAAAGAAGTAGACGGAGTGATGACAGCAGTCGATACGCTGACCTATAACGAAAACGAGATCCGCCGGATTGCAGTCAAGGCTTTTGAGATTGCCATGAAGCGCCGGAAGCAGGTAATCAGCGTGGATAAGGCCAATGTACTGGATTCTTCCAGACTTTGGAGAAAAGTGACAGAAGAAGTGGCGGCAGACTATCCGGATGTAGAGCTTGAGAATATGCTTGTTGACAACTGCGCGATGCAGCTGGTTAAGAATCCGAAACAGTTCGATGTGATTCTGACAGAGAATATGTTCGGAGATATTTTGTCAGATGAGGCAAGTATGGTGACGGGATCGATCGGTATGCTTGCATCCGCGAGTCTGAATGAGACGAAGTTTGGCCTGTATGAGCCAAGCGGCGGGTCAGCGCCTGACATTGCGGGGAAAGGTGTTGCGAATCCGATTGCGACGATATTATCGGCGGCGATGATGTTAAGGTATTCCTTTGACATGGACGATGCGGCAGACGCAGTAGAGAAGGCAGTTTCAGATGTATTAAAAGAAGGCTATCGGACGGTCGACATTATGTCAGAAGGCAAGACACTTGTCGGGACGAAAGAAATGGGCGATCTGATAGTTTCACATATAGCATAAGGAGGAATTGGAAATGAGAAGTGACAGAGTAACGAAGGGGATGCAGCAGGCACCCCACAGATCATTATTTAATGCAGCAGGTTTTACGAAAGAGGAACAGGAGCGTCCGCTTGTCGGAATTGTAAGTTCATATAATGAGATTGTACCGGGACACATGAACCTGGATAAGATTGTAAATGCAGTTAAAATGGGAGTTGCGATGGCGGGAGGAACTCCGGTGATGTTCCCTGCAATTGCTGTGTGTGACGGGATCGCGATGGGACATATCGGGATGAAATACTCACTTGTGACAAGAGACCTGATCGCGGATTCGACAGAGGCGATGGCGCTTGCGCACCAGTTTGACGCGCTTGTGATGGTGCCAAACTGTGACAAGAATGTTCCGGGGCTTCTGATGGCTGCGGCAAGGATCAATGTGCCGACTGTATTTGTCAGCGGTGGGCCGATGCTTGCGGGGAAAGTCCATGGACAGAAAACAAGTCTGTCCAGTATGTTTGAAGCTGTTGGTTCTTATGCGGCAGGCACGATGTCTGAGGAAGACGTTCTGGAATTTGAGAATAAAGCATGTCCGACCTGCGGTTCCTGCTCGGGGATGTATACGGCGAACAGTATGAACTGTCTGACCGAGGTACTCGGAATGGGGCTGCAGGGCAACGGAACTGTGCCGGCAGTGTATTCTGAGAGAATCCGTCTCGCAAAACATGCGGGAATGAAAGTCATGGAAATGCTTGAAAAAGATATCCGTCCAAAGGATATACTGACGGAAAATGCATTTATGAATGCGCTGACGGTTGATATGGCGCTTGGATGTTCTACAAACAGTATGCTTCATCTTCCGGCGATTGCCCATGAAGCAGGAGTGACCATCAATCTGGATATCGCCAATGAAATCAGTGCCCATACTCCAAACCTGTGTCATCTGGCACCGGCAGGGCATACATACATTGAAGAATTGAATGAGGCCGGCGGAGTCTATGCGGTGATGAATGAACTCTCCAAGAAGAATCTGATTCACACGGAATGTATGACAGTGACAGGAAAAACCGTCGGTGAAAATATTAAAGACTGTGTGAATAAGGATACAGAAGTGATCCGTCCAATCGAGAATCCGTACAGTGAGACAGGCGGAATTGCAGTCCTAAGCGGTAATCTCGCTCCAAGCAAAGCGGTTGTAAAACGCTCAGCGGTCGCACCTGAGATGATGGTTCATGAAGGGCCTGCGAGAGTATTTGACTGTGAGGAAGATGCGATTGAAGCGATCAAGGGAGGAAAAATTGTTGCCGGAGATGTTGTGGTGATCCGTTACGAAGGACCAAAAGGAGGCCCGGGAATGAGAGAAATGCTGAATCCGACATCTGCGATCGCAGGCATGGGACTCGGTTCCAGTGTTGCGCTGATTACAGACGGACGCTTCAGCGGTGCATCCAGAGGTGCATCCATCGGGCATGTATCACCGGAAGCGGCAGTCGGCGGACCGATCGCCCTTGTCGAAGAAGGGGATATCATTAAAATTAATATTCCGGAGAATAAACTGGAACTGGACGTGTCAGAAGAAGTGATGGCCGAGAGAAAAGCAGCCTGGAAGCCAAGAGATCCTGAGGTGACCACGGGTTATCTTGCAAGGTATGCGGCTCTTGTGACATCTGCAGACCGGGGTGCGGTTCTGGAAGTTCCGAGAAAATAGCAAAGGGGAGAAGATTATGCAGATAACAGGAGCAGAGGTAGTTATTGAATGCTTAAAAGAGCAGGGCGTGGATACTGTGTTTGGGTATCCAGGTGGCGCTATTTTAAATGTATATGATGCTTTATATAAACATCAAAGTGAAATCAGGCATATCCTGACTTCACATGAACAGGGGGCAGCGCATGCTGCCGACGGTTACGCAAGGGTGACAGGGAAAGTCGGAGTATGCTTCGCTACAAGCGGGCCTGGCGCAACGAACCTGGTAACCGGAATTGCCACGGCTTATATGGATTCGATTCCCGTAGTAGCCATCACATGTAATGTGGGAGTTGCACTGCTTGGGAAGGACAGTTTCCAGGAAATCGATATCGCGGGAATTACCATGCCGATCACAAAACACAATTATATTGTGAAAAATGTGGATGATCTGGCGGATACGATCAGAAAAGCTTTCCGGATTGCCAGGTCAGGCCGTCCGGGGCCGGTTTTGATCGATATTCCAAAGGATGTGACGGCAAATCTTACAGAATACGAGAGACAGGAGATTGTATCCTGCTGCGAGACACCGGGAACGATAGACGAAGATGAATTAAAAGAAGCAGTCCGGCTGATCAGTGAGTCGAAGAGGCCGTATCTGTTTGTCGGAGGCGGGGCAGTTCTTTCCGGTGCAAGCGAGGAACTCCATACATTTGCACATAAGGTGGATGCACCGGTCTGTGACTCGCTGATGGGAAAAGGAGCTTTTTCCGGAACAGACAGTCTGTATTCAGGTATGCTTGGCATGCATGGGACCAAGGCATCCAACTACGGTGTAAGCCAGTGTGATCTTCTGATCGTCCTTGGAGCAAGGTTCAGCGACCGTGTGACGGGAAATGCAAGGAAATTTGCCAACAGGGCTAAAATTCTTCAGATTGACATTGATCCGGCTGAAATTGATAAAAATGTCGTTACATACGCAAGTGTTACGGGAGATATGAAAGCTGTGCTGTCAAGGCTGAATGAGATGATCAGCCAGCAGGCTCATCCGGACTGGATTGAAAAAATTGAAGAATATAAAGCAAAATATCCGCTTACATATCATAAGGATGTATTGACGGGACCATTTATCGTGGAAGAAATCTACCGTCAGACTAACGGAGAGGCGGTGGTTGTTACGGAAGTCGGCCAGCATCAGATGTGGGCGGCACAGTTCTATAAATATTCAAAACCAAGAACATTTCTCACATCAGGGGGTCTTGGCACTATGGGATATGGTCTTGGGGCTTCGATCGGGGCAAAAGTTGGCGCTCCGGAGAAAACGGTTGTCAATATCGCCGGGGATGGATGTTTCCGTATGAATATGAATGAGATTGCGACTGCTGTGCGCCATGAGGTTCCGATTATCCAGGTTGTGGTAAATAATCATGTCCTCGGGATGGTAAGGCAGTGGCAGGATTTATTCTATGACAAACATTATTCGGCAACTATTCTGAATGATGCAGTAGACTTCGCAAAACTGGCGGAGGCGATGGGAGCGAAAGGTGTGACCGTTCATACAAGAGAAGAATTCAGAGAGGCCTTTCAGGAAGCACTTCATTTCGGGAAACCGATTGTGCTTGACTGTCAGATTGACTGTGATGAAAAAGTGTGGCCGATGGTAGCGCCGGGTGCGGCAATCAGCGAAGCATTCAGTGAAGAGGATTTATCTTGAAAGTAAAGAACTGAATGGCAATGAAGGAGGATATGAAATGAGCAGAGTATATAATTTTTCAGCAGGACCGGCGGTATTGCCGGAAGAGGTATTAAAGGAAGCAGCGGCAGAGATGCTGGACTATCAGGGGACAGGAATGTCCGTGATGGAGATGAGCCACCGTTCCAAAGCATTTGAGCAGATCATAAATGATGCGGAGGCAGATTTACGTGACCTGATGGGAATCCCGGAGAACTATCGGGTGCTGTTTCTACAGGGAGGCGCGTCACAGCAGTTTGCAATGATTCCGATGAACCTGATGAAAAACAAAGTGGCAGATTACATAGTGACAGGACAGTGGTCAAAGAAAGCGTATCAGGAGGCATTGAAATATGGCAAGGCCAATAAGATAGCTTCCTCTGAAGACCAGACATTTTCTTACATTCCGGACTGCTCAGATCTTCCGATTTCAGAGGATGCGGATTATGTATATATCTGTGAAAACAATACAATCTATGGAACAAAATTTAAAGAACTTCCCAATACCAAAGGGAAAACACTGGTGGCAGACGTTTCTTCCTGCTTCTTGTCAGAGCCTGTAGATGTGACGAAATATGGACTGATCTATGGCGGCGTACAGAAGAACATCGGGCCGGCCGGTGTGGTGATTGCGATTATAAGAGAAGACTTGATCACAGAAGACGTTCTTCCGGGAACACCTACCATGCTTACGTATAAGACACATGCAGATGCGAAATCACTTTACAATACACCGCCTGCATATGGAATCTATATCTGCGGCAAAGTATTTAAATGGCTGAAGAAGATGGGCGGCCTCAGTGTGATGAAAGCGAAAAATGAGGAGAAGGCTGAGATTCTCTATGATTTTCTTGACCAGAGCAGTCTGTTTAAAGGGACGGTTGTTAAGAAAGACAGGTCTTTGATGAATGTACCTTTCGTGACAGGCGATAAGGATCTGGATGCAAAATTCGTTGCAGAAGCTAAAGAAAATGGTTTTGAAAACCTGAAAGGGCACCGCTCAGTCGGAGGAATGCGTGCGAGCATTTACAATGCGATGCCGAAAGAAGGAGTGGAGAAACTGGTTGAGTTTATGAGGAAATTTGAGAAGGAGAATCTGTAATTATGTTTAAATATCATTGCCTGAACCCGATTGCAAATGTGGGTCTTGAAAATTTTACGAGTGACTATGTGATGACAAAAGAAATAGGTGAAGCTGATGGGGTCATGGTCAGGAGTGCTTCCATGCATGAGATGGAGCTTGGCAGCAATCTGAAAGTGATTGCAAGAGCGGGAGCAGGTGTGAATAACATACCGCTGGAGAAGTGTGCAGACAAAGGGATTGTTGTTTTTAACACGCCGGGAGCCAATGCGAACGGAGTAAAAGAGCTTGTGATTGCAGGAATGCTGCTTGCGTCAAGGGATATCATCGGAGGTATCAACTGGGTACAGGAGAATGAAGAAGACGGTGATCTTGCGAAGATGGCGGAGAAACAGAAGAAAGCATTCGCAGGGACAGAGATTGAAGGCAAAAAACTGGGTGTCATAGGACTGGGGGCAATTGGAGTTCTGGTCGCAAATGCGGCAGTTCACCTGGGGATGGATGTGTATGGATATGATCCTTATGTGTCAGTGGATTCTGCGTGGAAATTATCGAGAAGTATCCGTCATGCAAAAACGGTAGATGAGATTTACCGTGAGTGTGATTTTATCACGATCCATGTACCGGCGCTTGACAGTACGAAAGGAATGATTGATAAAGATGCGATCAGTCTTATGAAGAAAGATGTTGTTGTATTAAACTTTGCACGTGATATTCTTGTGAATTCAGAAGACATGGTAGATGCACTTGTGGCCGGCAATGTAAAACGATATGTGACAGATTTCCCGACTCCTGAGATTGCAGGTGTAAAAAACGCAATCGTAATTCCTCATCTCGGGGCTTCAACGGAAGAATCAGAAGATAATTGTGCCAAAATGGCAGTAAAGGAAATGATGGATTTCCTGGAGAACGGAAATATCAAAAATTCTGTAAATTATCCGAACTGTGATATGGGAATGAAGGTTGAAGGAAGTACACGTATTACGATTATGCATAAAAATATACCGAATATGATCAGCCAGTTTACGACACTCCTTGCAAATGAGGGGATTAACATCTCTGATTTGACAAATAAGAGTAAAAAACAGTATGCATATACAATGCTTGATGTAGAGACCGAAGTTTCTCAGAAGGTTTTTGACGAAATTACGGGAATTGATGGAGTTTTACGCGTCAGGGTTATTGCGTAGACGGACAAATTAGTCTATACTGTCCTTAGAGTATATGAATGAACAGGGAAAGGAAGTATAGGAGAGAGATTCGAATGATAAGTCTGAAAGCAATAAAAGAGAAAAATCCGCGGAGCAGCCTGATTGCGCTGGTCGTGATCTGTCTGATTACGATATTGATGTTCAGTACGGCATCAGCAGCAAGCAAGGAGCAGCATGGAGTCATTGAGATTAAGGTCAAATCAGAAACGATCACGCAGCATCAGCAGCTTCCGGGATGGTCAGTGGATGTGAAATGTACAGAAGGCGCAGATGAGATCTTGGATGCAGATAAGAATCTGAAGGTAAAAGATCTTGCAGATTCTCTGAAGAAGGGAAACGGTTACACCGTGAACTGTGATTCTGATGGAACCGTTGAGGGAGAATACCCGATAGAGATTGAACTGTCAGAGGAAATCAGAAACCACCTCGATAATGAATGGCTTGGAAAATTAAAAATTGAGATTTCCAATGCCACTTTAAAGGTGGAAAACCAGTATGGTGCATGGGATGGCAGTAAGTTTAAGAGTACGGATGGTACATATCTGGAGAATGCGTTTGTTGAGTCAAAAGGAAAGATTTATTTCCTTGGTGCCGATCAGAATAAAGTGACAGGCTGGCAGGATATTAACAGCTATAAATATTATTTTGATAAAGATGGTGTGATGAAAACAGGCTGGCATGAGGAAGACGGTGCGAAATATTACCTGGATTCTGACGGCAAGATGCACGTTGGCTGGTACGAGGAAGACGGTGTAAAATATTATTTTGGCAACGACGGCAAGATGGTGACCGGAGAGCAGCAGGTCGGATCAAAGAAATGTGTATTCGGAGAAGACGGAAGGCTTGAGTCGGAGGAAGATTCACTGGATCCGACGAAACCGATGATGGCTTTGACGTTTGATGACGGGCCAGGAAAGCGTACCATGGATCTTCTGAATGTACTGGAACAGTATGGTGCACACGCTACGTTCTATATGCAGGGTAAAAATGTAGGTTCTTACCCGGAGGCCGTAGAAAAGATGGAAGCGCTTGGATGTGAGCTTGGAAGCCATTCGTGGGATCATCCGCAGCTTACAAAACTGGATGCAGGCGGAATACAGCAGCAGGTAAGTTCTACAAATGAGGCAGTCAGCGCGATTGTCGGACATAACACGACGACACTTCGTCCGCCGTATGGGGCGATCAATGATACCGTAAGGGCAAATGTTGGCGAGCCGATGATTCTATGGTCTATTGATACACTGGACTGGAAAACAAAGAGCAAGGATGCTACAGTACAGAGTGTTCTGACAACAGCAGGAGACGGGGACATTGTCCTCATGCATGATATCCACGACTGGTCAGTAGACGCAGCGATTGAGGTGATTCCGCAGCTGATAGCGAATGGATATCAGCTTGTAACAGTGAGTGAGCTTGCAGAGGCAAGAGGAGTTACGTTACAAAACGGAGAGTCCTACACAGCATTTTATAAAAAGTAAGCATAGAAATCCCCCGGAAATATCGATGGATATGATTCCGGGGGATTTTATTATATCTTCATTTTTTTTGCATGTTTTTCAAGCAGGGTATGAATTTTGTCTGTCGGATTCAATACACTTCCGATCGAAATATCATGATTCAGAGAATCAATAATCAAGGCAATGAATTTACTCATGTCAGCCACTTTGAAGTAAGGTTTTTCATAAGCAGCAGGCGGGAGATATGTAAGATTCGTTGCAATGACGCGGTCGATATATCCTTTCTCATAGTATTCATCGAATTTTTCAAAACCTTCTGTAAAGAGACCAAAGGTAGTGCATACGAATACACGGTTGGCGCCGCGGTCTTTGATCTGTCTTGCGACATCCAGCATGCTTTCTCCGGAGGAAATCATATC
>URQQ01000109.1 GCA_900549995.1 uncultured Lachnospiraceae bacterium
AACGTATTTCCGAGGGTATGGCTGAATAACTACAGCGCAGCCATGCACAAATCTTAAAAAAGCGGCTGACGCAAGCTACAGCGTCTGCTCCAGAAGTCCTTCTTTTATATACTCCGTCAGATATTTCCGAAGCTTCTGATGTTCCGGCTGTGTAAGTCCCGGATCTTTTTTCATGAGTTCTGCCGCCGCGTCACTTGCCTGCTGAAGCACTTTTGCATCCTGGAATACATCTGCAAGACGAAAATCCAGAATCCCACTCTGCCTGATCCCAAACAAATCTCCCGGCCCCCGCAATTTCAGGTCTTCTCCTGCAATATAAAATCCATCATTTGATTTATTTAGTATTTCCAGCCGCTTTTTCGTCTCCTTCGCTTTGGAAGCACTCATAAAGATACAGTAGGACTGATGTTTTCCCCTTCCGACTCTTCCCCGGAGCTGATGAAGCTGTGCCAGTCCAAAACGCTCTGCATTTTCAATCATCATGACCGTCGCATTCGGAACATCAATGCCGACCTCAATAACTGTCGTTGACACGAGCACCTGAATTTCGTTGCGCCCAAAACCTCCCATAATCTCATCTTTCTGGGCCTGCTTCATCTTTCCGTGGAGACATGCAACCTGGATTTCTTTTCCGAGTGCGTCACGGAGTACTTCCGTATAATCTGTCACGTTTTCCGCCTCCAGAAATTCACTCTCCTCTACCATAGGACAGATTACGTAACATTGCCGCCCTTCCTGTACCTGTTTTTTGATAAACTGGTATGCCGTGTTCCGGTACCCGGTATCTACAACACAGTTTTTGATCGGAAGACGGTTCGCCGGCAGCTCATCGATCACGGAGATATCCAGATCTCCATATAAAATAATTGCAAGTGTTCTTGGAATCGGCGTAGCGCTCATCACGAGAATGTGCGGCAGATTTCCTTTCCCTGCGAATTTTTCTCTTTGTTTTACGCCAAAGCGATGCTGCTCATCCGTCACGACAAGTGCCAGATTTTTATAATTCACTTTTTCCTGAATCAGTGCATGGGTTCCGATCACAATCTGTACTTTCCCTGATTCAATTTTTTCGTACGCCGTCCGCTTCTCTTTCGCTGTCATTGATCCGGTCAGCAGGATGCATTCCAGCGGAATCTCATATTGTTCCAGCATTTTTACAACTGCTTGATAATGCTGTCTCGCAAGTACTTCTGTAGGTGCCATCAGCGCACCCTGGTAACCATTCAGGCCAGCGCTCATCAGAGACAGAACCGCGATAATTGTCTTCCCTGAACCTACATCCCCCTGCACGAGACGGGACATCATATGATCCCCTGCAATGTCTTCTTCAATCTGACTCCAGACCTTTTTCTGCGCATTCGTCAATTCATAAGGAAGTTTCGCGATAAAATCATCAATCTCACTTAAATGATTCAGATGATATTCATTGGCACTTTTCGTTTCGCTCTCTTTCATCTGCCGAAGCGCAAGTATGAAGATCAGAAACTCTTCAAATACAAGGCGTTCCCTCGCGTAACAAAAGGACTCCTTATCATCCGGAAAATGAATCTGACGGACTGCATAATTATATTCTGCCAGATGATACTCTCTTCTGATCTCATCCGGAAGGAATTCCTGCATCAGATCGAGATGTAAAACTGCCTGTTTTACCGCCTTTAAAACGGCATTGTTCGTCAGCCCCGAAGTCAGCGGATACAGCGGCTGCATCGTATTTCGTTTTTCCTCGTACTGTGCACTGGGATAAAAGATCTCCGGATGCTCCATCACGAGCGTCCCTTTCCTGTCCGATACCTGCCCGCGCAGTGTAATCACACCGCCCCGGCCAAGCGTATTCCGAAGAAACGGCATCCGAAACCAGATCACCTTCAGCGTGCCAGTGAGATCTTTGACATACATCGTTGTGATCTGCATATTACGGCTGCCTCCGACAGTGACCTTTCCATAAATTGCTCCCGTCACGGTCACGATCTTCCCTTCCTCTGCCTCAGAAACAGTGACAGGGTCTTCATATATATCATACCCTCTCGGATAATATCTCAGCAGATCTCCAATGGTATGTATCCCTATTTTGGCAAACAGTTCCTCTGTCTTTGCGCCCACACCTTTCAGTGTGCTGATTTTTGACTGCTCATTCATTTCTCTTGCTTTCCTTTTCGTAAACTTAGCCGGTATATACCATGGCCTTAACGTCTTACAGGCGATTCCGAAGAATCGCCTGTAAGTATTATTCTACAGCCATCACATAATAATAGATTGGCTGTCCTCCAAATTGTGTATCAATATCAACTTCCGGATACAGCTCCTCAAGTTCCGCTGAAAGCGCCTCTGCATCCGCCTCATCAACATCAGCCCCATAATAAAGGCTGATCAGTTCAGAGTCTTCATCTACAAGCTGTGACAGCATATCCTTCGCAGTCTCTTTTACAGAACTTCCTACCGAAAGGATTCCCTTGTCACCGATTCCCATGATGTCCCCCTCATGGATTTCTTTGTCATCGATCTTCGTATCTCTGACAGCATAAGTAACCTGCCCTGTCTTGACATTTTTTATTTCTTCAAGCATTGACGCCTCATTTGCCGCTGCATCCTGCTCCGGCATATAATTGATCAGAGCCGTAATTCCCTGCGGTACTGTGGAGGTAGGAATTACAATGATATCCTTGTCCTTCACAAGTGCTTTGGCCTGGTTTGCTGCCAGGATAATATTTTTATTATTCGGCAGAATAAAAACGTGATCCGCATTCACTGCATCAACCGCCAGAAGCATATCTTCCGTACTCGGATTCATTGTCTGGCCGCCTTCGATAATATAATCAGCTCCCAGCTCCCGGAAAATGTCATTCATTCCTTCCCCGATTGACACCGCAATAAAGCCCATCGGCTTTCTGGGGACGGCTTTTTTCTCCTCTTCTTCCTGCTGCTTCGCAAGTTTTTCTGCATCCTTGATCAGCTTCTCCTGATGCTCTTCCCGCATATTGTCTATCTTCATTCTGGAAAGCTGTCCAAATGTAAGAGCCTTCTGAATGGCCAGTCCCGGATCGTTGGTATGCACATGTACTTTCACGATTTCATCATCAGCAACACATACGATAGAATCACCAATGGAAGACAGGAATCCTTTGAACTCATGTTCATCATGTTCCGTAAATTCTTTCTCCGTCATAATGATAAATTCTGTACAGTAGCCGAATTTAATATCTGCGGCTGCCTCAGCTGATACTTTCGTCACCTGCACTCCTCCGCCTGATTCAATACTGCTGTAATCAATTTCCTTTCCCTGGAATGCGTCATATGCACCTCTGATGACTTCCAGAAGCCCTTGTCCGCCGGAATCCACAACGCCTGCCTCTTTCAGTACCGGAAGCATTTCCGGTGTCTTTTTCAGCACCTCTTCCGCATGTTCTATCACCTGTGGAAGAAATTCGTCAAGATCGTCTGTCGTCTCCGCAAGTTCCAGTGCCTTGTCTGCAATTCCCCTCGCAACTGTAAGGATGGTACCTTCCTTCGGCTTCATAACGGCCTTGTAAGCCGTCTCACGTGCTTTTTCCAGCGCACTTGCAAGCACAAGAATATCAATCTCCTGATAATCCCGGATTGCCTTTGTAAATCCACGGAGCAGCTGTGAGAGAATTACTCCTGAGTTTCCTCTCGCCCCACGCAGTGAACCGGATGAGATTGCTTTTGACAATGTCTGCATATCCGGATTCTCAAGTGCTGTCACTTCCCTCGCCGCCGACATAATCGTAAGCGTCATATTTGTACCCGTATCTCCATCCGGAACCGGAAATACATTCAGTTCATTAATATATTCTTTTTTTGCCTCAATATTCTGTGCGCCTGCCAAAAACATCTTTTTCAGCATTTCCACATTTATTGTCTTCACTGCCACAACAAGTTCCTCCTTAATTAATCAATGACTCTTACGCCTTCTATGAAGATATTGATTTTATCTACCGGCATTCCTGCAAATTCTTCTACTTTATATTTAACATTGCTGATCAGATTATCTGTGACAGCTGAGATATTCACCCCATAGGATACGATCACATGGAATTCCAGCGTGATATGGTTTTCCTCAGAGAGAGAGACTTTAATTCCATGAGTCAGGCTTTCTTTTTTCAACAGCCTGACAAGGCCGTCTTTCATATTAACTGCTGCCATACCTACGATTCCAAAACATTCCACAGCCACTGAACCAGCATATTTTGCTATTACCTCAGGATCAATCGTAATAATACCCAAATCAGTACTCATACAACCCTTCATATTTATTCCTCCAATTCTATAATGGACTTTCAAGCATAATTAACATATGTATTATACTCTGTTTCCATTTTTTTTACAACCATTTCCGAAGATTCGCCAACTATTCAGGCAAAACGCAAAAAAAATACTTGCATTACGTCCCTCTTTCTGATAAAATACATAGTGTTGTGAGTCTGGAAAGACTATTAAGAGCGTTAGGAGGTGCAGTCATGGCTAAATGTGCTATTTGTGAAAAGGGTGCTCATTTTGGAAACAATGTAAGTCACTCTCATAGAAAAACACCAAAAATGTGGAAATCAAATGTAAAATCTGTAAGAGTGAAAACAGAAGGCGGATCAAGAAAAATGTACGTATGTACTTCTTGCTTAAGATCAGGTAAAGTTGAACGTGCTTAATGAGACCTTATGTCTATAAAAATGATTCAGTATTTGCGTCGCAGGTATTGAGTCATTTTTATTTTTCCAAAGATGTCACTTCCGTTTTTTCAAAATGCTGGTAGTCCTTCGGACTGTCCCAGTCTCCTCCCCAAGAGAAACCGTATTTTTCAAAAATCCTATAGCAGAGATCTCCCTTCTCTATCTTATAAGAAAAATCTCCCATCCGGTCAGCGTACGCTTTACCTGACGCCGGTTCACATATCATTTCCCCCTCTTTTTCCTGGACACATGGATTGTACAGAGGATTTATATCAATGGCCAGCCCCATTCCATGATTCGAAAGTTTATCAGACCCTGCAATCGTCCGGTAATTAAATGCAGACGTATTGTTGCTGCTCATAGATCTCTCGTCATCCGCCTGATAGTCATCAATCAGTTTCATCTGTTCAATGGGATATCCTGCCTCATACAGCTCTTTAAAGACTGCCACTGTATCTTCTGCAATCCTTTGATTTACAATCAGTTCCCCTTCATGTGTCTGCCCGTCGAATCCATAATAAGGCACTTTCAGATAGCGAAGCTCCTCCGTACTGATTGATGCGTCAGCCGGATACGAGATCCCCTGAATTCTTGTGAAAACATCCTCATGAATCTGGTTTATTTCATAAACAGCTCCCACAGATGCTGCTGTCTCATCCGTCTCTTCACGTTCTTTATTTTCCTGTTTCTGTGGAACTTTTTCCTCTGTTATCTTCACAGCAGACATGATTCCTACAGCTGCAATACATAATACAGCGACTGTTGTCCGTTTCATAGTTACCCCCCTGGATAAAAGATTTTATATTGAAAAAAGCCTCTCCTTTCAGAAAGACTTTTCATACGTTTTGCTTTTCTTCAGCAGCAGAACATATTATATCCTACCGCCATACATATAATCAGCATAACAACTCCGACAATTTTATGAGGAAGGAACAACA
Organism: uncultured Lachnospiraceae bacterium; assembly: GCA_900549995.1. Classification (GTDB taxonomy): domain Bacteria; phylum Bacillota; class Clostridia; order Lachnospirales; family Lachnospiraceae; genus UMGS1251. The sequence goes on from URQQ01000109.1 coordinate 5,621, forward strand.
TGATCAGCATCCCTAAGGCAATACAGATTAAAGCAAATCCAATAACTCGTTTCATGATACACTTCCGCCGTCTCTGCAGTTACCCTATTATATGCCATCTGCCCTCCGATTATTACATCCGTTCTTATTCCTTGCCCTCTTCTTCCTCTGCATCCAGAATATCCATAACATCTTCTTCCGTCATTTTCTCTGATTTATCAGAGCTGAATCTGTCGATCACATCCGGAACCATATCCAGAATCTTCGTCATTGTATCCTGATGCTTGATATTGACAAGCTTCGTGCGTCCTCCCTGAATTACAAGCACCGCACAGGGGGTCATTTTTCCGCCCATACCGCCGGCACTGTTGTCTTTCTGGTTTGCCTTGAATGAACCTGCACCCAGGCCAAACTGTACATCCACGAGCGGAAGAAGAATTACATCTCCGATGGTAATTGCATCACCTACGACTGTTTTAGATGATACTACACCATCCATTCCTTTAAACAGGGCCTCTACTGTTGTGTCAAAATTACTATTATCTGCCATTTTCTTTTCCTCCTTGTAAACCTACATCTTCATTTTTCTGAAATCTTTATATGTCTTTCTGATATTCTTATCAAGTATTATGGAAACTCCTGCAGCTATAAAATACATGACACGGATATGTCCCTTGATAAATACATCTCCCTCCAGAATGCTTTGTTCGAATTCAGGAGTGATCTGGGCATGCTCATGAATAAACGGATAAGCCATGCATAGAATCGCCAGTACTTTTCCAGTCAGCGAAGGATCTTCGAACCCAAACCGCAGCCTTGCCTTGAAACGCTTCGGCTTCATTCTTTTTAAAGTCCCAAGGAGCTCTTTTTTTGCCCTTGCAAATGCACTTTTGTGCACTTCGTCTGCCAGAAAATCCATAACTATATTTTTACGCCTGATGAATACTTTTATTCTAGCATACATTTTTATAAATGTATATTTTATCTTTTGGCAGATATTCTTGATCCGTTCCCAGATTCGTTTCAGAATTCCCTGCGCCTTCTGCTCTTCTTTTTCTGTTTTGTCTTTCGTCTGTTCTTCCAGGGCTTTCGTCTCCGGAAGTCTTTTTACCGCATTCTCATCATCCAGGAGTTTCTCAGGTGATGCCGGCGCTGTCTTTTTGGGTTCTTCCGGGTATTTCTCTTCCAGCAGGCGGTCAACTTCTTTTTCGAATTCCTCTTCCGTCATCTCTGAGGATTCTTCCGTATGGCTTCCCGGCTTCGTCCCGATCCCGGTATCTGTCTCATCGCTCCATTTCAGCCAGGCCGCCCGGAACTTCCACCTGACTGTTCCGTGATCCAGGCTGGCCGTTCCACTCACCAGATGAAAAATCCAGGAAACCTTTACTTCCGCCTTCAATGTAGCAAGCGTCCCTTTACAGCTTCCCATCCCCTGATACTGAAACGGCGCAAAAAGGACAACTGCTGCCACAAGAAGCACAAGACCGATCAGCACCAGCAGAAGTATCCCTATGATTTTCAAAATAAGCAATATAATATGCAGCATAACAACACCTACTGTTTCCCGTTATCAGAGATTCTTTCTTTGTTCCTCATTTAAAATGTATTCCTTTAAACCGGCGCCGCCCGTCTTTCTATATACTTCTTCTGTAATTCTGACGGTAAGGTCAAGCGCTTCATCAAAACCAGATGCGATCCCTACCACAAACCGCTCTTCCCTGTGAAAATGTTTCTGCATGAGCATTCCGCTGTCGAAGATCTCCAGCTGGTTGTTCTCCCCAAGCGGCAGGACAATGACATAGATTCCCAGAAGAATCTTTCCCTTCTCAAGACGTCTGATCAGACGGTTTCTCTTTTTTTCTATTGTCTCACCCAGATACAGATTACAATAAAATTTCATGTCGTTCCCTCTTAATTATCACCCATAATAATAGGCATCAATCACTGCTTTTGCCACATTTGTAGCTTTTACTCCCGAGTCATCTGCACCTTCCACAACAACACTGATCACAAGTTCCGGATTGTCTACATTGGAAAAACCGACAAACCATGAATGTGCTTTTTCCTTATCACTGCTGTACTCTGCCGTTCCCGTTTTCCCGGCCATTGTATAATTCTCTCCCGCAAAGATCGTCGCCGTACCATACTCTACGACACCTCTCATATATTCTTTCAGCTGGGAGGCTTCCTGAGCGGTCATAAGTTCTTTGTATTTCTCAGGGCGGTAATTCTTAACAGTAGTCCCATTATAATTGGTGATTTTATCTACAAGATACGGTTTCATCAATATACCGCCGTTCGCGATTGACGATGTAATCAACGCCATATGGTATGGGCTTACTTCTGTCTGTCCCTGCCCCATCGCTGTCATCATCGTCTCGGCTGAAGTACTCTTTGTATTCAGCTTAAAACTGCTCTTCCGATACGGAAGTTCGCTTGGAAGGCTCTTGTTAAACAGCAGATCCTCTGCTGTATTTTTATACTTTGTCTTATCAAGCGAAAGTCCGATATTGGCAAAGGATGAATTACACGAATATGCGATGGAATCCGCAAGTGTCACAGTTCCGTGCGCTGTGCCGTCAAAACAGTGGATTGTGACATTGTCCTGGGTAATCTCACCGTTACATTCATAAGTGTAAGCACCATAGGAAGGGTTTTCCCTGATAAAATCAAGTGCTGTCACAAGTTTAAATGTGGACCCCGGAGCATATGCCCCCTGTGTCGCACGGTTCACAAGAATTCCATCTCCGTCTGCATTCAGTGCTTCCCAGTTTTCCGCCACTGAATTCGGATCATAACACGGCTTCGAAAGCATGGCCAGGATTTTACCTGTCGAAGGTTCCATTACAACAACCGCACCTTTACTGCCTCCCAGTGCATCATACGCAGCACTCTGCAGTGTATTGTTTAATGTGGTAACTACGGTATCCCCCATGTTTTTCTCGCCTTTGAATTCTTTGATCATCTTTTCCACAAAGAAAGCGCTGGAATTCATAAGCTTAAAATTCTCTGTCGCTTCAAGTCCCGCTTTGCCATTGGACGCATATCCAGCCACATGGCCATACATATCGCCATATGGATAAGAACGGGTCTCTGATCCATCCTCATTCACAATCGTCTCCGCAATCGTATTCTCTCCCTGGTCAATAATTTTTCCGCGGATTACACGGTCTGCATAAATGTTCTGCCGTTTATTATTATATGGACTGCTCACCATTTCCTGGCTTCTGAACAGATTGAAATAAACAATATATCCCATCATGAACAGAAACAGTGCCACAAATACATAGGTTACCCTAGCGAATTCTTTGTTTATTGGACGCTTTTTCTTTGGTTTTCCTTTTTTCGCCCGGTTCGGCTTTCGGAGATCTTCTTCTTGGCGCCGCTTCATTGTTCTGTTGTCTTCGTCTTCTTGCACGTAATTCTTCTGCTTTCTTTCTTTCAATAATCTCTTCCTCGTCTTCTCTAAGAATATATAGTCCCTGAATGATTGCAAACATAATTAATGTACTCAGAACTGAACTCCCGCCGTAACTCACGAGCGGAAGTGTCACTCCCGTAGACGGAATGAATTTCGTAACACCGCCGATTGTCAGAAATACCTGGAATATATAACACGTCCCAAGCCCCAATGCTACCAGTTTATAGAATCTGTCATGGATCTGCATCGCGATATTGAGAAACATAATATAACAGCTCAGACAGACCAGAATCAGACACAATGCAAAAATCAGTCCCAGTTCTTCCGCAATCGCCGAAAAAATAAAATCCGTATCCGCAACCGGAATTGTATTCGGCGCTCCCTGGCACAGTCCCATTCCAAGCCAGCTTCCGGTACCTATGGCAAACAATGACTGGGCCACCTGATATCCCGAATCGTTATACGACGCAATGGGATCTTTCCATGCGATTACACGGGTCCTGACGTGCCCAAACAGATAATACGCTATGACGGATGCCACACTTCCCGCCCCCATACCTGCCAGCATATAGAGCGGCTGCCTTGTAGCCACATAAAGCATAACCATATAAACTACAAAGATAATAAGCGCTGCGCCCAGGTCTTTCGACGCAACCAGAATCAGTACGTGAAGCGCTGCAATCGCAGTCGTCTTCACAACATTTTTAAATCCCGTGGAATCCT
>URQQ01000110.1 GCA_900549995.1 uncultured Lachnospiraceae bacterium
CATGGTGGAAGTATGGAGGCACTCCCAAGAGGAAATCCGGCGGTTTAAGACGATGGAGAATGGAGTGCTGTTTGCAGCCGGCTCCTGCTGGGAAGGGGTGGACTTTCCGGGAGATATGGTGTCTTCGCTGATTATTGTGAAGCTGCCTTTTGCAGTACCAGATCCCATCAGCGAAGCAGAGAAAGAAACGTATGACTCTTTGGAAGCCTATATTCAGTCTATCATTGTGCCGGATATGCAGAAGAAACTGCGGCAGGGATTTGGACGTGCCATCCGGACAGAAACCGATACTTGCGTGGTGTCTATCTTAGATATCCGGGCGGTGAAAGGCGGTAAGTATCATGAAGAGGCAATGTGTGCGCTTCCGTCCTGTCCGATAGCAGAAGAATTGGGAGAAGTACAGGATTTTATCCGCAGCCGAAAAGGTGTGGAGTATTATCTGTAACAGGAAAAATCTCTTTCCAGCCTTGTTGTTTGTGCTTAGTTTCCGGACGTTTTTAAGAGGAAAGTTTAATACAATTTTGGGGGCGATTTTGGAGGGATTGTTGGTATTGATGAATAGATATTTAAACATGAAGAGGGTATAATGTGTATAGCGTTAAAGAGTTGGAAGGAGGTGCTGAGATGGCGAAATATATAATGGATATGCAGATTGATAAAAAGGAAGAATTTTATTTTATCCGGGAAAAAGAGAGTCATGATATTGTATATTTACCTTCCAAGTATTTAATGCATAAAAAACGGTCAAAGTTATCACCGAATACCATACGAAGGAGTGCTTTTATATTATCCTATTATTTAAACTTTATGGATGAACTAGAATTGCATTTGGATGATATCTATCAGATGAATTACATGGAACAGCATGAACATTTTACAGATTTTCTGATCTGGTTACAAGCAGGTGAGCATAGTCGGGAAGATTACTCAAAACTTCCAAACAATGAAACATGCAATGCATATTTAAAAGAGGTATTCCGGTTCTATACTTTTATGGAACAGGAAAACAAGCAGTCAGAAAGTTTGAAGGTGCTGTCAGATACACAGATGATTGTAAGAAATTCGATAGGTCTCAAAAGGGTGCTGAACCGAAAGAACTTTCGAGGGTATCTAAAAGAAAAAGGACATCAAGGAAAAACCATTGAGCAGGACAAGATTGTAGGCTTGTTGCAGGAATGTGCAAACAGCCGCGATCAGGTTCTGCTTTTATTATTAGCAGAAACGGGATTTCGAATAGGGGAACTCTTAGGTGTCCGATATGCAGAAGATATAGATTATGAGAGACATATAATTTATGTCAACTTCCGAGAAGATAATGAAAATAGGGCAAGGGCAAAAAATGCGGAGTTTCGCAGAGCAAAAATCAGCGATGCAACCTTTGATATTTTAATGTTCTATATAGAAGATTACAAAGAATTGATCTTAGGACAGGAATATCTGTTTATCAATGTCTCAGGTGACTATGTCGGACAACCCTTTAAAGGAAGCGGAGTATATGCAATGCTGCGTAGGCTGGAAAGAAAGACGGGAATTAAAGCATCACCTCATATGCTTCGACACTATTTCGCAAATGCAAGACGAAAAGATGGTTGGAAATTAGAAATGATCAGCCAGGCACTCGGACATCGGAATATCGAAACGACCATGAAATATCTGAACATAACAGAGGATGAACTAATAGAAGTCAGCGATGCATTTTACAATAAGCATCAGGCACTGTATGGCGTTCAGAATTTGTTATAAAAAAGAGGAGGCGATCAAGTGTCTGCAATTCGATTGCTGCAAGCGGAACGCCAAGAAGAGATAAAACATCTTCACAAGCAGCTTATGTCAGGCGGAATATTGCAGAGAGAATTAGGGGAAGAAGCAGAGAAATTCCTTATCCAAAGAAAAATCTATGATGTGATTTTAGCAGAAGAACAAGATTTACGGGAATACAAACAAACTTTGTTGGATAGTGGGAATTATACGAAAAAGCAGGTGAAAGAGCAGTCATCCGCATTACGGAAGATACAGAAGTATTGGATAGAAACAGAATATGGAGATCTGCTCTCAGAAATCCAAGAATGCCAAGTGTCAGATGGAGTGTTGAAGGGAAACATCAAACGATTTCTAATCCGGCAGGGAATACATCATATCAAAGAGATTGATTATATGGTACGAAGCCGATATGAAGCAGAAATGCAAAAAATTTGGGATGAAGCGAGTGTGATGAGATATTTAAAGGTCTTCGATCATATTAAGCAGTATAGCATCCAAAAAGAAATAGAAAGTCTGCCGGGAAGAATCGAACACCGGAGGAAATATCAAGGACAGATTGTATTCCTGCCATACTTACCAGATTTGGAATTGGTTAAGGATTTTGAATATGTCCGAGATAAACAGGAACTGGTGTGGGATTTTTCAAGAAGAGCATCTGAAAAAATAAAAAAGCAGGTTTTCCTACTACTGAATTATATCTTAGACAATTTATATAGGGACGATCCCAAAGAGAGAAGAGTTCGCTATTTATTGCCATTACACTGGTTATATGATTTTTGTGTGGAGGAAGAGATTGATGATCTAGAAAGATTGGAATTAGAACAGATCCAGCGATTTGAGAAAATCGTGGAACAGAAGGTGGTCAATGTGAAAAATTCTATGCAGATCGTTGATAACAGTCGGAAAATCTTATTTTTAACAGCACCAGAAATTCATTGGCATGCCAATGTGTGGTATATGGAACGATTTCACCTGTCAGAAGATCGGCTTAACCCAAGTAATCCGGTACAGCGACTGAGTTTTATAGAAGTTGCTAACAAAAAGAATAGGGAGCTGTTACAGGAATATGCAAAATATCATGTAGGAATTGGTGGATTGACGATAGCGAATATCCGAGGACAACTATATGAAATAAAAAGACTTCTGGAATATTTTAAGGAAGAAGAATCCATCTGTCGAGTAGATGAAAATCAATTGGAAACTTATTTTCGGGAGCTGGAAGATAAGGATACCAAAGATGACACATTCAATAAAAGAATTGTGCATTATTTGAAATTTTATCAGTTTTTAACTGTCCGAGGATATATGAAGGAGATACCTTTTAAACCGGAGTATTATCTGAAAAAAACGTATCCGGAACATCATGACAGAACGGTGGAAGAACAAGTTTATATGGAAATTCTGCATAAACTGTATGCATTTCCACTGGTCTCAAGGTTGATATTTTTACATTTATGGTGTACCGGACTGAGAATCAGTGAAGTGTGTACGTTAAAAGGAGATGCTTATTACTGGGATGGAGAAGATGCATGGCTAAAAGTTTATCAAATCAAGATGAAGGCAGATAAAATGATACCGATACCGCTTGTGATGTATAGAATCATGCGTAAGTATATTGAACAGGAACATATTCGTCCGAAAGACTACATCTTTAAAGGAAAGAATGGTGGAGCATACCGTATAGGAACATTCCGACAGGAATTTCAGCAGCACTGTGATAAGAATGGGATTGCGGATGGAGATTATATTTTCAAATCCCATGATTATAGACATACGTTGGCAACTCAATTTTATGATGAGGATGTTTCTATACAGACAATCCGAGATTATTTAGGACATTTTTCGGAAGAGATGACAAAACAGTATGTGGACTTCATGCCAAAGAGAATTGAAAAAGCAAGTGATACATACTTTAAGAAACCGGAAAATGATTTGGCTTCTACCATTAAAGTTAAGAAGCGTGGTGACAGAAAATGAAAAAAAGAATTTACATATATGAGATGGATTGCTACAAGGCAGCATCCGAAGATCAGTTGCAGAGAATGCGTATCAGTCCGGTACGATATTTTAATTTGGAAGGGTTGCCATCCGAAGAACTTGCTGAAAAGTTGGAAGAATTTATATGGGAAAGAGGGAAAATGCTCGCTCCGTCCAGCATGTCAAGTGAAGTGACCTATTATAATAATATTCGGGAATTTCTGATTGATCGGAAAATACAAAGCCTAGATTCCAGAGAAGAAGAAAAAATCATCCTTATGCTAAAAGGTTGGATGTTGGAACGAGGATATGCTTTATCAAGCAAAAAATACCGGCCAGCATATGACAAGGTAGGGATTGAAAGTCCTGGTATTGTGAGGCATATGAAAAAAATCTTGAAGTTTCTGGAAGAAGATGATGACAGGGACGAACAGGAAAAAGACATCTGGACTCTTAAAAATTTCGATTTTCCTATTCAAGGAAATCCCATTTTGAATACAGAAACGATTAACTTTACTAAAATTATACAGCCAGATATCCGGGAAGAAGTAAAAAAAGTAATTTTTATGCATTTGAAGTATTTCCCATTAGGAACGATTCACAGTGAAATGACTGCAGTAAAGAGGTTCTCAAAATTTCTTAAAAGAAAATATTTGGACATTCAATCGTTGCAGGATCTGGAACGGATGCATATAGAAGAATATTTGATATATCTTCAAACGGAAGCACATGACCGGAAAAATTACAGATCTGATCTATATGCACTACGAAGGGTAATAGAAGATGTTGGAAATTTATATGAACGACAGTACATGAGTGAATTATTTCTGAGTAATGATTTTCCAAGTACCCCAAGGCATGTATTCAAATTTTACTCAGATGCGGAAATTAAGAGATTAAACGAACACATTTTCAAAATGGATGAGCAGATATGCAGAGCATTGATTATCCATCAATTACTGGGAACAAGGATTTCAGATACGCTGACCTTAAAGACAGACTGCCTAAGCATGCGGAACAATCGGTATTTTATAAGGATCGACCAGGTGAAGTCAGTTACCTATGAAAAATCTATCAGTGAAGAAGTAGCACAACTGATTATGAAAGCAATTGACTATACAAAAGAGCGATACGGAGAAACAACCTACATTTTTGTAAAGAAAGATGATCCAACAAGACCTTATCAGTATAGCATGATTCAAAATCAGATTATGACAATGATCCGCCAGGAAGATATCCGGGATGATAATGGAGAGTTCCTGAAGTTTGGAACTCATATTTTCCGACATTGTTATGGAAAGAAATTGACAGAAATGCATGTGGACGACTGGATGATAGCCAAGTTGCTGGGGCATACCTCCATATATTCGGTACACCATTATCGGAAAATAGGAAATAAACTGATGGCAGATGAAACGAGAGCTGCAAGAGAAAAAATGGACATGATCCTATTAGATATCATAGAAGGATGGGATGATTATGAAATATGATAAGATGGTAGCGATTACACAGGCTGAGAGTCAAAGGAAGATGAATATTGCAAAAAATACAATATCTGATATGCTTAAAAATATGGAAAGGATTACCGTGGCAGAACTGGTAAAAAGAACAGGGCTTTCCAGAGGATTTTTTTATAAAAATGAACTTATCAGAAGAGAAATGGATGATGCAATACACAGACAGGAAGCAATTTTTAAGAATAGACATCCGGTTACAATGGACAGAAAACTTGAAAATTCAGTAATTGATTTGAGAATTGAATTGTTAAAAGCTAAAGCAGAGAACGAGAAATTATCGGAACAAAATCAAGAGTTGATTCAGAAGAACGAACAACTTCGTCAGCAGGTAGATAAACTTCAAAAGCAGATTGGGAAAAAACAAATTTCATTATTGAAGCGATTATAAAAGGGAGAAGATAAGTATGAAATATGACAAAATCGTTGCAATAAATAAGGAAAAGAGTAAAGAAAAAACAGAGATTGCTATAAATGAAATTGAAAAAATGTATCAAAGAAAAGAGCGAATTTCTGTAACAGCCTTAGCAAAAAATACGGGATTTGCAAAAAGTTTTTTTTACAGAAATCCAGAGGTTAGAAAGGCTTTAGATGAGGAATTACTTCAGCAAGGAGAATGCTATAACCCTAAGAAAGTTATATTTGACAGAGCCTTGGAAGAAACAAACAACAATTTAAAAACTGCAGTTATGAGATTAAAGAAACAAGTTGCAGAATTAGAAAAAGAAAAGAGTAGACTAGAGAAGAAAGTAGAAGAATTAACAAGAGAATTGGAGAAACAGAAAAAATAAAAATTTAATAGGAAAGATAGCAGACAGCGGATTATGTGTGAAACATACATCGGCTGTTTTGCTTTATATAGAAAATTATTCAGGCGTTGGGAAATTTAACCTAATACACGATATGCACAGTTTTTGTAGGAAATAGTTGGAGAAAAAGACAGAAACTACTCGGTGACGCTGATGATAAAGCCAGTGTTTATAAGGGGTATAGGACAAGGGGCTAAATTTATGGTCGTGCTGATTGGGCTGGTCATTATATTCAAGTCCCAGCTTACCAGCCTGGTGCAGACAATCTTCCAGAAGATAACCAGCGAAAGTTCAGGCATCTAGTCCGCGGAGAAGTGACAGCATATTTAAGCCTGGTCTTCATCCTCTTTATAACATTGGTAGGGGGATTGATGGAAAGCGCCTCGATACAGATGGCGAAGAATTACAGACGGGCGGATATGAACCGGGCAGTCGAGTGCATGTTCGCAGAATACCAGAAAGAATTGCTGGACGAGTACCATATATTTGCACTGGACGGAAGCTATGAGACAGGGCAATATGAGCAGTCGAACTTGATGAAGCGTTTAGAGTATTATGGCGCGGGAAATATGGAACAGGAGATAAAGCGGATACAGTTCCTTACGGACCAGGGCTGTCAATCTTTCTTTGATCAGATTACCGCATATATGGAGCACAAGTATGGAATAGATTCGGTCAAGGATATGCTGGGGATGACTTCCGTCTGGGGACAGCAGCAGGATAAAGGAGCAGAGTATGCAAAGGAGGAAGCTGAAACCCAAAAAGGCTTGGAAGATCTGTTGGCCTTAAATGACAGCGAACTGCCTAAAGAGGAGAACCCCATTGACCATGTAGGTCGATTGAAGGCCCAGCCATTGCTGGAACTGATACTGCCCAAAGACAGGGCATTATCAGAAAAGCATGCCAATGAAAAGGAAATGCTCTCCGCTAGAGCCAGGCAGGAGGGATATGGAGATTTTTCCGATGTGGCGGAGGCGGGAGGAACTGTATCTTCTCTCCTTTTCGGAGAATATCTGCTGGAGAATTTCTCATCCTTTACAGATGAAGGAAAGGGAGGAGCCTTAGATTATGAATTGGAGTATATCCTGGCGGGTGCAGGCAGTGACAAAGAGAATCTGGAGAAGGTAGCAAGAAAATTAATGATGCTTAGGTTCGTTCCTAATTATGCGTATATTCAAACGGATGGAGAGATGAAGGCAGAAGCAGAGGCGGCGGCCGCAACGCTGTGCACGCTTCTTGCCATCCCTGCCATCACGGGCGCTGCTGCCCAGGCGATTCTTCTGGCATGGGCCTACGGAGAGACGGTGATGGATCTTCGGTCTATGCTAAAGGGAAACCGCGTGCCGCTGGTAAAGTCCAGGGAATCCTGGCAGCTCCAGTTATCTTCGCTTCTTACTCTGGGGACGCAAGAGGATACGAAAGAAGGAGCCGATGCGCCGGAAGGCCTTGAATATAAAGACTATCTGAGGATGCTGCTTTTTCTGGCGCCCAAACAGACATCTGGATTACGGGCACTTGGAATCATTGAGCAGAATCTGAGAAAAGTATATGGACAGGCATACTTTCGTGCAGACTTGTGTATCAGCAGGGTAGAGTTTCGATCAGTCTGCAGGTTAAGAAGAGGAATCCATTATGAATTTCCAACTTATTTTGGATATCAGTAGAGGCGGATGCAGATGTCCTTCCGGATTCTTAGGCACTCATCCAACAAAAAGTTAAAAATAAAAGAAAGGAGAAGGATTCGTACCATGAATAGTAAAATACTCCCCTTAGAACCTATCTATTCTGTCTTGACCGGGAGGACATCTGCATCCGCCTCTAAGAAAGGCAGCGTAACCGTGGAGGCGGCGATGGCGGTTCCGCTGTTTTTTCTCGCAATTGTGAGTCTTCTGTATCTGATGGAGACGATGGCAATCCAGGCCTCCGTCCGGTGCGGGCTCCAGGCAGCCGGAAAGAAAGCGGCAGATGAAGCCAGCAGCACGGCGGTCATAATGCCTTACCGCATAGAGAGCGATGTTGTGAATTCGATCGGCCAGGATCGGCTGGAAAGGAGTATCGTATCAGGAGGCAGCGGAGGGATCCACTGTGACAAGTCCAGAATGTCGCCCCGTACGGGAATCGGAGAATTGGTGGCATCATATGAGATACGCGTCCCGCTCCCTGTATTTGGTATCCCGCCGGCAAAGCACGAAGAAAAACTGCGTATCAAGGCTTGGACAGGCTATGAGAAGCAGGGATTTGGACGTGAGGACGATGATACGGTCTATGTAACGGAAACTGGGCTGGTGTATCACCGTGATTACCACTGTACGCACCTGGAACTATCCATACATATGGTGCCCCAGTCGGAGATAGAAGCTTTAAGAAATGAAGGCGGTGGAAAGTATCATCCATGCGAGCATTGTATGAAAGGAACTGTAGGCGGGGTGTATATCACAGATACCGGCGACCGTTACCATAGTTCGCTATCCTGCAGCGGCCTAAAGCGAACCGTCTATGCAGTGCCGCTGTCAGAGGTAATAGGAAAGGGGGCTTGCTCAAGATGTGGGAAATAAGCCAGGTGTTTTGCATGGGTATATTGCTAAGCCTTTCTGTGATTGACATTCATTTCCGAAGGATACCTGTGGATATCCTGGTCATGGCGAGCATTGCAGCATTAGTCTATCAGGGGATAACAAGGCAGGCGGATCTGTGGATGGCAGCAGGTGGCGCTGGCGTAGGAATTCTGTTTCTCCTGGTCAGCAAGGTTACGCGGGAAGGCTTTGGTTACGGAGATAGTTGGGCGATTTTAGCCTTGGGAATATATCTGGGGCTGTGGGGAGTGCTGGATGTGCTGGCGGGGACATTTTGCCTCCTCGCTGCGGCCTCTTTGATTTGTCTGACGGCAAAGAAAATGTCTAGAAAACATACGATTCCATTCATTCCCTTTCTGGCGGCAGGATATTTGCTTAGCGTGCTGACAGGGGGGAGATAAATGGGGGAAGAGTCATATAGAAAAATGAAAAAGCGGGTAAAAAGCAGAAGCTGCTTAAAAGGCAGCCTGACGGTAGAATTGTCATTTCTTATGCCAATGATCCTTTTTCTGATTATGGGCTGCATCCTGG
>URQQ01000111.1 GCA_900549995.1 uncultured Lachnospiraceae bacterium
GCCGTGTGATTGAAATCTATGGTCCGGAATCCAGTGGTAAGACGACAGTCGCACTTCATATGATTGCGGAAGTGCAGAAGAGAGGCGGAATTGCCGGATTTATCGATGCTGAGCATGCGCTGGATCCATCATACTCTAAAAATATCGGTGTAGATATCGATGAATTATACATATCACAGCCGGACAGCGGTGACCAGGCACTTGAGATCACGGAGACGATGGTCCGTTCAGGGGCAATGGATATTATTGTTGTCGATTCTGTTGCCGCTCTCGTTCCGAAACAGGAGATTGAAGGGGACATGGGAGACAGTCATGTAGGGCTTCAGGCAAGACTGATGTCACAGGCGCTCAGAAAGCTGACACCTGTCATCAGCAAATCTAACTGTGTTGTTATTTTTATCAATCAGCTTCGTGAGAAGGTTGGAGTCATGTTTGGAAATCCTGAGACAACAACCGGAGGCCGGGCGCTGAAATTCTATTCTTCAATCCGTATGGATGTCCGCAGAATTGAGACATTGAAGCAGGGCGGCGAGATGGTAGGTAACAGAACAAGAATCAAGGTAGTAAAGAATAAAATTGCACCTCCGTTTAAAGAAGCTGAATTTGATATTATGTTTGGGAAAGGGATATCGAAAGAAGGGGATATCCTTGATCTTGCAGCCGGAATTGATCTCGTGAACAAGAGTGGGGCATGGTATGCCTACAACGGGGATAAGATCGGCCAGGGACGTGAGAATGCCAAGACTTATCTTTCTCTTCATCCGGAACTGATGGAGGAACTGGAGCAGGAGATTCGTAATTATTATCATCTGGACGGGGCAGTAGAAGAAGAGAAGACATCAGAGGATGTTCCGGATGAGGTAAAGGAAACCGAATAACATGCTTGTCACTAAAATCATACCTGTCACAAAATCAAAATTTAAAGTCTTTATCGACGAAGAGTTTACTTTTGTCTTATACAAAGGTGAATTATCCAGATACAGGATAAAAGAGCAGTCTGAAATCACACAGGAACTTGTGGATAAGATTAAAAAGGAAGTGATCCTTAAGCGGGCAAAATTACGTGCCATGCATCTTCTGAATGATATGGACCGGACAGAACAGGGACTTCGGACGAAGCTTCTGCAGGGTGGATGCACGGAAGAGATCGCGGATCAGGCGATGGAATATGTGAAATCTTTTGGTTATATCGATGACAGGGGATATGCCATGCGTTTTGTGGAAAGCCGGAAAAACAGCAAGAGCAGAAAAGAAATTTATTCTGCACTGCTTCAGAAGGGGATTTCTGCCGAGACGGCGGAAGCTGCCATGGAGGAATGCTTTGAAGGCGGCGACGAGTACGAAGCAATCCGGGCTCTTTTGAGAAAAAAGAAGTTCAATCCGGAGACTGCGGATGAGAATGAAAAGCGGAAAATCTATGGATTTCTGGCACGAAAGGGCTTCCGTTATGATGACATCCGTCATGTGATACAAGTTTATGACTGGAATGCTTGACAGATTTGTGAAAACAGTATAAAATTTAAGTGTTGTATTTGTACAATGAAAACTAAATAAGGAGGTGCTCCTGTGCCAATCAGTATCATTATTGCTGTGGTTGTCACTCTTATAGTAGTAGCGCCTATTACTTATCTTGTTACGGTGAATAATCTTAAGAAAAATGCGGAATCTAAGATTGGAAATGCCGATGCTAAAGCAAGAGAAATAATAGATGATGCAATGAGAACTGCGGAGACTAAGAAAAAGGAATCACTCTTGGAAGTAAAGGAAGAGTCTATTCGTACGAAAAACGAACTCGAAAAAGAGACGAAGGAACGAAGGGCCGAACTTCAGCGTTATGAAAAGAGAGTGCTTTCAAAAGAAGAGTCTGTGGATAAGAGAGCAGAAGCCATTGAACAGCGCGAAATGAAATTCACAGCACGAGAAGAGCAGATTAAGCAGCGTGAAGCGAAAGCGGAAGAGCTTAATAAGCAAAGAGTACAGGAACTAGAAAGAATCTCAGGACTTACCTCCGAACAAGCAAAGGAATATTTGTTAAAAACTGTTGAAGAAGATGTGAAGCATGACACTGCAAAACTGATCAAGGAAATGGATGTCCAGGCGAAAGAAGAAGCCGGGAAAAAAGCGAAGGAATATGTCGTGAATGCGATTCAGAAATGCGCTGCAGATCATGTCGCTGAGACTACAATCTCAGTAGTCCAGCTCCCAAGTGATGAGATGAAGGGAAGGATTATCGGAAGAGAAGGGCGGAATATCCGTACTCTCGAGACACTGACAGGTGTTGAGTTAATTATCGATGATACTCCGGAAGCTGTCGTTTTATCAGGATTTGATCCAATCAGAAGGGAAGTTGCAAGAATTGCACTTGAACGGCTGATTGTTGACGGTCGTATCCATCCTGCAAGGATCGAGGAAATGGTAGAAAAAGCGCAGAAAGATGTAGAGACAATGATTCGTGAAGAAGGAGAAGCGGCTGCCCTTGATGTAGGAGTTCAGGGACTTCACCCGGAACTGGTACGTCTGTTAGGACGTATGAAGTTCAGGACAAGCTATGGACAGAATGCATTGAAGCATTCAATGGAAGTAGCTCAGTTGTCAGGACTGCTTGCGGCGGAGATCGGGCTTGATATCAAGCTTGCAAAACGTGCAGGACTGCTTCATGACATTGGGAAATCTATTGATCACGATGTGGAAGGTTCACATATTCAGATTGGTGTTGATCTTTGTAGAAAATACAAAGAGTCCGCTACTGTAATCAATGCAGTAGAATCTCATCATGGTGATGTAGAGCCGGAGACATTAATCGCATGTATTGTACAGGCAGCGGATACAATTTCTGCAGCCCGTCCAGGTGCACGAAGAGAGACATTAGAAACATATACCAACAGATTAAAACAATTAGAAGAAATCGCCAATCAGTTTAAAGGCGTTGAAAAATCTTTTGCTATTCAAGCAGGTAGAGAGATTCGTATTATGGTAGTTCCAGATCAAATATCTGACGCAGATATGGTTATCATGGCAAGGGAAGTTTCAAAACAAATCGAATTTGAATTGGAATATCCCGGACAGATCAAAGTCAATGTGATCCGCGAATCACGTGTGACAGACTATGCTAAATAATATCAGATATCGAATTTAGAAATAATCCCCCGTCTTAGGACGGGGGTTTTCTTTTTTTCTAAATATATAGGAAAATCAAAAATGCAAGAACTGAAATGAAAACTTGCAAAAAATAAAATGATAGAGCTGATTTATTGTATAAAATAACAAAATAAGAAATTATACAAATAAAAACTTGCATAAGTATGGAAACTATACTATAATATGGAATCAGAGTACTAATCGAGAGTACTATGGCAGGAAAATCAAGAGAATGAATAAAGAAGAGGATGGTAAAAGAATATGGCGTTAACATTATCTAAAAAAGCGGCTTCCGTAAAGCCGTCATCAACACTGGCAATCACAGCAAAATCAAAGGCAATGAAAGCTGAAGGAATTGACGTAGTAGGTTTTGGTGCAGGGGAGCCGGATTTTAATACTCCTGATAATATCAATGAAGCGGCGGTCAAAGCGATACATGATGGCTTTACAAAATATACGCCTGCATCAGGAACGGTAGAATTAAAAAAAGCGGTTTCGAAAAAATTTGAAGAATTCAACCATTTAAAGTATGGCACAGATCAGATCGTGATCAGCAACGGTGGAAAGCATTCTCTGACGAATATATTTCAGGCAATCACAAATCCAGGAGATGAAGTGATTATACCGGCACCTTACTGGCTGACCTATCCGGAAATTGTAAAATTATGCGATTCTACCCCGGTATATGTATATGGGGAGAAAGCGAACGGGTATAAAGTGACAGCGGCCCAGATTGAGAAAGTAATCACACCAAAGACAAAAGCACTGATTTTGAATTCACCTTCCAATCCTACGGGAATGGTTTATATGGAAGAGGAATTGAGAGCAATTGCAGACGTGGTTGTAAGGAACGATATTTATGTTGTAGCAGATGAGATGTATGAAAATCTCCTTTATAACGGTAAAAAACATGTCAGCATTGCATCCCTTGGTGATGAAATCTATAAAAGAACCATCACATGCAGCGGTGTGTCAAAGGGATACGCGATGACTGGATGGAGAATCGGATATACAGGATCCAGTGTGGAAATTGCAAAATTAATGAGCAGCGTCCAGAGCCATCAGACATCAAATCCTTGCTCTATTGCTCAGAAGGCAGCATATGAAGCGCTGACCGGCCCTCAGGATGCAATGTACGCGATGCACGATGAATTTGATAAAAGAAGAAAATATATGTTTGAACGCATCACAAAGATGCCGCTTGTTGATACACTTGAGCCGGATGGAGCGTTTTATGTGTTTGTGGATTTCACGGATGTGCTTGAAAAATCATATAAAGGGACAAAGATCGGCACAACAAGCCGTGTAGCAGATATTCTGCTGGAAGACTTCCATGTAGCTGTTGTACCGTGTATGGATTTTGGTTATCCTGAATTTGTAAGACTTTCTTACGCAATCTCTATGGAGTCGATTGAAAAAGGTCTTGACAGAATTGAAAAATTTATTTCATCATTATAGAACAGGAGCGCTGGGGAAATGAGTCAGGAAATAAAGAGAATTCACAGAGAGCTTGTACACCGGGGAGCGATTCTCGATATGTATGAGGATACAATTCAGGTTCCGGGCGGTAAAACTGCGAAATGGGATTATCTGCATCATAATGGAGCGGCGGCAGTTGTGCCAGTCATGGATGATGGGAGAATCTTAATGGTACGGCAGTACCGCAATGCGATCGACCGTTATACACTGGAAATTCCGGCAGGCGCAGTGGATGCGCCGGGAGAGCCGGGAATTGTCTGTGCGGCAAGAGAACTGGAAGAAGAGACAGGGTATCGCAGCGAGAACCTTCAGATGCTGATAAAACTCTGTACAGCAATTGCTTTCTGTGATGAATGGATCGAAGTATTTGTTGCAAAAGACCTTGTTCCTACAAAGCAGAATCTTGATGAAGATGAATTCATTGATGTGAAGGCGTATACAATGGAAGAACTGAAGGAAAAGATCTTTAACGGCGAAATACAGGATTCAAAAACAATTGCGGCTTTGATGTCCTATGCTGTGAGGTATTCAGCTTAGAGATCATCATCTGCACATAGAAATGTATGATAAACGCATATTAGGCATTGTGCCCGGCATATAATGAGAGTATCTTAGGACAGGAGGAAAACTTGTGAAGATATTCCAAAACAAGAAACAGCTTCTTGTATTTTATATGCTGGGCTTTTTTGCCGGAATTTTATACGCGAACCTGATTTCGAGACAGTACCTGATGGCATCCGGGATATTCAATGAATATTTTCTGAAGCAGTATGCACAGACCGATGTAGTACTGGAAGAATATGTCTGGTATATTATCGGAGTGAGAGCAGTTCCTTTTGCTGTATTTGCGCTGCTTGGATTTACAAGGATACGGAAAGTTGCAGCGGCGGGACTTCTCATCTGGACAGGCTTCTCATGTGGTATGGTTACAGTAGCGTCCGTCATAAAATTGGGGATTAAAGGGATTGCATTATGTATTGTTGGAATTACCCCTCAGTTTTTCTTTTATGTTCCGGCATATATGATACTGATCTGGTACTTTTATACATATCCGCAGTCGCGCTGGAATAACAGCAAAACAATGTTCATATTGACGGCATTTCTGATTGGAGTTGTGATGGAAGGTTATGTGAATCCCATTCTGATGAAAGCGTTTATCGGCGTGATATGATTTTTATCAAAATACAGTCAAAAAATGGAGAAGGCATCAGGCCTGCTCCATTTTTTTTGATGTACGGATATAGTTTGAAAGATAGAGAATGCAAAGAAGGCTGACGCAGATCTGACTTCCGAGCAGTCCCCACAGATATCCTATAATTCCATAGACAGGAATGAGAAGCATAACGCTTCCAATACGGAGCAATAACCCGATGCTGTTGACCAAAAAAGAAACTGTAGTTTTCCCAAGACCGTTTACCATACTGATTAAAGTCGAATTCATATATTGAAAAGGACAGATCCAGGCTAAAGTTACAATGAATTTCCCCGCACTTTCACTGTGAAAGAGAAACGTCCCCATCCATTGCCCAAGAGCCAGGAAGCCAACACAGCAGCAGACTCCAAGTAAAAAACAGCATCCGGTAACTTTGCGGATCATGGCAGATAAACGGCTTGTATTGCTCGCTGTCTGTATTTCAGCAACGGTAGGAAGCATCATGGTAGAAATGGAATTTGTAATGGCTGAAGGAAATAAAATACATGGAAGAGCCATTCCAGTCAGCACACCATAAATGCTGAGTGCTTCTTCTGTATTCAGGCCGGACATCTGAAGTCTTGCGGGGATGGAGATTGCTTCTATACTCTGCAGGAGATTCAGAAGAATCCGGTTGGCAGTCAGCGGCACAGACATTGGAATTAATTCCCGGAACCTCTGTCTGTATATTCGGAAGTTCAGGCTTCGTATCTGCCCTTTTTTTCTGTTTCTTGAAAAGGCTTTTACGCAGAAGAAAGAGGAAGTGATCTCTCCAAAGACAAGACCGAGTACCGCAAATGTAATATCAATTGTAAAAGATTTTTTTAAAGCGACCAGATAGATGATATAGACAGCGGCAACACGGGCTGTCTGTTCAACCAGCTGGGCAATTGCTGGAATTCCGGTCTGTTTCAGCCCGAAACAATATCCGCAGATACAGCTGTGAATTGCGGAAAATGGAAAAGAGTAGGACATTGCAACCAGCAGAGGTGCACAGCGGACATCCAGGAGAATGTGTTTGGCAGCCCAGGAAGCATTCGCCTGCAGAATACATGTGATAACAGCTGAAAAGAAAACGGATACGCCGAGTGCAACGTATAAAAGCTGTTTTGCTTCCTGTTCTTTTCCAAGAGACACCTTGCTTGCGACAGCTCTTGACAGTGCCGTCTCAATACCGGCAACTGTCAGAGAGTAGCACAGCGCATAGATAGGGAAAATGAGCTGGTACAGACCGACACCTTCCTCACCGAATGTCTGACTGAGAAAAACGCGATAGAAAAAGCCGATGAAACGGCTGAGAAAACCAGTCAGTGTAAGTATGAAAGCCCCCCTGATGATAACCCCTTTTTTTGAAGTAAAATGAGACATAGTATCCTCGGTATTTGTTTTCTATATAGGATATTCGAATTTATGGCTTGACAGAACAAATATGCGGTGGTATTCTACAAATGTAGTAAATCCTAGTAAAGAACTAGGAATTAACCGAAGAAGGTGATATTTTGAAATTATCAACAAAAGGCAGGTATGGCCTGAGGGCATTGATTGATGTTGCCCAGTATAGCGAGAAAGAACCTGTTTCAACTGCAAGTATTTCTGCGAGGCAGGGGATTTCAGAACGGTATCTTGAACAGCTGATGGCAATGCTTAAGAAAGCCGGGCTGATTAAGAGCATCCGGGGAGCAGGCGGCGGATATGTACTTGCGAAAGATTCACAGGAGATATCGGTAGGAGATGTCTTAAGAGCGCTGGAAGGGAATCTGGAACCAGTCGACTGCGCGGCGTTTCACTCGACAGCAGACTGTGATGCGGCAGACAACTGTGTTACGAAGTACGTCTGGCAGAAAATTAATGAAAACATTAACCGTACGGTCAATGAGATGATGATCTATGATCTGGTAGAAGAGAGCAAACTGATGCAGGAAAAAAATCCTGATGGAAATACAAAATGCATTATGTAGGAGGAAAAATATGGATAAATTAATATATTTAGATAACGCTGCAACGACAAAGACAGCTCCGGAAGTTGTGGAGGCGATGCTTCCTTATTTCACAGAAAATTATGGAAATCCATCCAGTGTATATACTTTTGCTGCGAAAAATAAAGAAGCTATTACAAAACAAAGAGAAATCATAGCCGGAGCACTAGGCGCGAAGGCAGATGAGATCTACTTTACAGCCGGCGGTTCTGAGTCTGACAACTGGGCATTAAAAGCGGCAGCAGAGGCATACAGCGCCAAAGGAAATCATATCATTACAACGAAAATTGAGCACCATGCAATTCTTCATACAGGTGATTATCTGGAATCAAAAGGGTTTGAAGTCACATATCTGAATGTAGATGAAAATGGCTTTGTAAGTCTTGATGAACTGAAAAAAGCAATCCGTCCGACAACAATTTTAATTTCAGTAATGTTTGCCAACAATGAAATCGGGACAATTGAACCAATCAGAGAAATCGGTGAGATTGCACATGAGAATGGAATTCTTTTCCATACAGATGCAGTGCAGGCTTTCGGACAGGTTCCCATTAATGTAGATGAATGCCACATTGATATGCTCAGTGCAAGCGGGCATAAATTAAACGGCCCGAAGGGAATCGGATTCCTCTACATCAGAAAGGGTGTAAAGATCCGTTCTTTTGTACATGGCGGAGCACAGGAGAGAAAACGCCGTGCCGGAACAGAGAACGTGCCTGGAATCATTGGACTTGGAACAGCGGCAGACCGTGCGGTCCGCACGATGAAGGAACGTACGGATCGGGAAATTATGTTAAGAGATCATCTGATTGAACGGGTTCTTGATGAGATTCCGTACTGCAGACTGAATGGAGACCGTACAAAGCGTCTTCCGAACAATGCAAATTTCAGTTTCCGTTTTGTGGAAGGGGAATCACTTCTGATTATGCTTGATATGAAAGGAATCTGTGGTTCCAGCGGATCGGCCTGTACATCAGGTTCTCTTGATCCATCGCATGTGCTTCTTGCGATCGGACTGCCGCACGAAATTGCCCATGGATCTCTCAGGCTGACACTGAGCGAAGAAACAACAAAAGAGGACATCGATTACGTTGTTGATTGTCTGAAAGAAATCGTAGCAAACTTAAGAAATATGTCTCCATTATATGAAGACTTCGTGAAAAAACAAAAGGGAGGTAACTAAAATGTATTCAGAAAAA
>URQQ01000112.1 GCA_900549995.1 uncultured Lachnospiraceae bacterium
ACTTTCAGACGCTGCCCTGCATAAATCAGATTCGGGTTGCCAAGCCCGTTTATCCTTGCCAGCTCCTGATAAGTGGTCCCAAAACGGGACGCTATTCCCGAAAGGGTATCTCCTTTTTGCACAATATAGATCTGATAGCCCTCTGGTTTTGGTGCTGGTGTTTCTGTCTGTGTACCTCCCTGAATCAGAGACGGAAAGTCCCGGTAACACTGGTTTAGATCTACTGTCGTATCAATTCCCGGAATTCTTCCATCCGGGGTGTACTGCCACATATCCGCTCCTTTATATGTCAGGTTCTTTGCATACTCTGCAACCCATTTCGTATAACGGTCATAAAACGGACTGTTCAGGCGGTTCTCAAACCAGCTGAGATCAGCATATACACCGCACCAGTACCCTGCCCCTTCAATCAGATCGGCAAATGTTTTGACAAAACCGGCAATCTCTCCATTTGTACAGGAGCCAACCGTGCCCTCATCTTCCAGATCATAATATACCGGGAACCTGAGTTTAAAACCATCTGCAAGGCGGAGCACATGCCTTGCTTCACTTTCCGCCTGCTCATTTGTAGTTGCGTAACTATACAGATATACCCCAAATGGAATCCCAAGCCTCGTACATTCCCTTGCATTCCTTTCGTACTGGCTGTCGTCCTGACTTACAATATTATCTCCATAGCCACACCGGATAATTACCCCATCCATATTCCCTTTTGCCTCATTCCAGTCAATCGTTCCCTGAAACTCAGACACATCGATTACTTTCAGCATCTTCAAAATTCCTCCTTTTTTATAATAATATGCTGACTCGGGACAATAGGGTACAATTAGATCATTAATTTGTGCAATATGTAGAATTTTTGATTATAATGTCGATTTGTGTCGTTTTTTTAAACTTCTCCTGTTTTTTGTGTACTTTTATTATAGGATATAATTATGGTTTTTTTTATGTCAGGCAAGGGGGTTAAAACTTGAAATCAGAAGAAATTAAACACTTAATTCATTCCCTTGGTATCAATGCCACATATCGGGGATACCGGTATCTCTGTTACGCTGTTGAGCTTGCAATGAAAGATGAGGACTATCTGCTATGTATCAGCAAATGGCTCTATCCGGAAATTGCCGCAAAATACGAAACCACCGTTAACGGTGTAGAACGTAATATCAGAACTGTTATTACCGTCTGCTGGGAACGCGGTAACCGCAAACTGCTGGACCACATATCGGCCTACCCTCTCACCAGCAAACCAAGCACCGGCGAATTTATTGATATTCTGATCACTTACCTGAAACAATCGCACCGGTATCAAACAGCTTCAGACTCACATAACATATCTAAAACACTTCTGTAAATTAATAATGTATGTCTTTCCCGTAAAAAGAGGATACAACTTACCTGTGTATCCTCTTTTCTGATCAGAAATGATTGATTTGTCCTCTCAATTAGCGTATTATTAATCTTGGCGAAAAATCATTTTACTCAGGAGGCTACTATGACAGACTGTACATACTACGATCTGCTCGGTGTTCCATCTGACGCAAGTCTCAAGGAACTGACCGACGCAAAGAATTTTTTGGCCAAACGGTTCCATCCTGATTCGAACCCTGACAGTCATTTTGATACGACAAGATATATGCAGAAAGTACTTGAAGCATACAGCATTCTATCAGATCCGGAACTCCGGAGAGAATATGATGCACGCACAAAAACCGCCTGCACTGAGGAAAGCCAGGGCAGTTTCAGCCACCCTTCTTCTTCCTCCGGAGGATACAGTACCCATGTATTTCCATCTTTCTTCCCCTGCTGGCAGGCAGCAGACAAGCTGAATAAATCCGTCAGGGAAAGTACTCTTCTTATGAACAGACAGCGGAATATCAAGAAAACAATACTTTACAAGTTAAAGAATTCTCTAAGCCATGCAGAAGCGCTTTTATCCGATGCTTCTGGTCCTGTCGCTGTTGCAGGATGCATTCTGGCCGGAATTTTTGTGATCTACAGACATCATACTCCTCTGTTCATTGCGGGAACGATTCTTGCTGTATGCATCGCGATACCGCTTTGTACACTCCTGTTCAAGGCCCTGTTCCGTTTGTTATTTCTGGCTGCCGATTTTATTTTGATGCCTTTTTTTGTCTACCACAGAAAACGAAAACTGCGGCTCTCTGAGATAAAGAAAAAGAAAGCATACGAGGAACAGATTCAGATACTGGCACAACAGGCGAAATCTTACATTCAGATTTTAAAGAAATCTCAGATCCCGGCAAAGTACTGGTATATCGAAGCAATGAACTGGATCCTGTCTGAATGGCAGAAAGACCGCTATGTAGATTATCACCTGATCTTTCCGCTCTATGATGAACACTTAGCTGAGGATGAATCTGAAATTGACCGGCTGAAAACAAAGGAAAAGGCAATGTTATTTCAATCAAATCTTGAAACCCTTCTAAAGCGTTTGTGATTTAAAATATCATTGCGATTTAGCAAAAGCAGCAGTACCACCGTTCTCCGGCCGGCACTGCTGCTTTACATTATGCATATTTCGCGATTTCAAGCACCTGCTCCAGATTCCCCTCTGCTTTAATCATTCCCTTTAGATATGCCGCCACAGGATCAATCTTTTTATCAATAAATTTCTCCAGTGTTTGAAGGCTCATTTTCACCCTCGCCTTCCTGTCATGATACTCATATGGTTCGATGCTCAGTATCCCGTCACGAATCTCTACATAAAATACACCGCCGTCTTCCCCTGTTATATCAAACTGCACCGCCAAAAGTTCATGATGCCACGTAAAATCCTGCCCCTCAAACTTCCTTTTAAACTGGTTTATCAGTTCTTCTAATCTCATATAAACCCCTCCTGTCATCTCCTGCGTTTGCCAAACATGTATTTATTATATCATATGTCAATTTATATGGCAAAAATATCATATTTAAATTTTTTATTAAATATCTGTGTTATCTATTGAGCCTGAGATTAAAACATAATAGAATGAAGCAGACAAGGAGTGATTAAAATGAAAAAACACGATTCCGAAAATGATTTATTTGATGATGATTTTGAAATTATTTATGAATATCTGGATGACTCCGACACAGATTCAGACATAGATTCTGACATGGAACCACCGAAAGAGAAGGCGAAACCTGCGGGTAATACAATTCCCCCCAAATCTTCACAGACAAGACCTCAGAAACCGCCTCAGAAGCGGCAGAAGAAAGCCGTCCCGGATCAGAAATCTGTTCCTTCATCCAAAAAATACACCACTGTGAAATCCTCAGCTCCTGCGGACGAAAAACAGCAGAAAAAACGCAAAAAAAGAAGAAAAGCGCCCAATCTGCTCTCCCCTGCAATGAGCACAGCAAAGGCCGGAGGAAAAGCTGTCTATAAAATTGCCGGAATGCTTCTCAGATATGGCTCTGTATTTTTAATTGGATATATTCTATATCTGACAGCTTCCAGACTATGGAACGGGCGCACTGCCTACGGCGACCTCTATCTCCTGATCAAACAGAAAAATTACATTTTGGGTGCCTATTCTGTCACAACGTGTGTATTGCTGTTATATGAACTAATTTCACTGTTTTGGGCTTTCTCCGGACCTAAGACAAGGGAGGGAAGGAAAGTTGAGAAAATAGATACCGGGCGGGGATTTTTATTCTTCATCCTCATTTTGGCCGGCTCTTTTTTATCAGCCTCATTTTCTTCCATGATTCCTCAGTCACCTGCGCTTCTTCAAGGTATCAGCGGTGCGCTGAATATCTATGGCGGATTAAAGTCCGTGCTTCTGCCAGTCTGCGGTATCGGAGCAGTCTTATGTCTGATCCGTAAATTTGTGACCAAATAATAGAAACCAGATGGATGAATGATTTCAGAAACCGTCCGTCTGGTTTTTTTCTATGGATTGAATTCTTTTACATATATTTTTCCTACCTGTACATCCTATTTCTGAAAGGAGTGTATCTCTATGAAAAATAAAAATGATTATGACAAAGACACTATAAAAGATTATACCCAAAGCAAAGATGCATATGACGGCACTTTAAATTCTGTCGTCTCAGAAGAGCCGCTGCCTGAATCAGAACGTCCAAGAAAAGACGGTCCTGGAGGAGAGTAGCCCAAAAAAGAAGTCCCTGCTGATGAAAGCAACGGACTTCTTTTCTTAATCCTGAATCATTTCACTTTGCGTGTATTTCCTTCTTGCCCTGTACGCCGGAATACGGTAAGCATTTTCCCGGTCAACCTGATTTCCCAGATACACAAAGTTTCCATCTGCATCTTCACGGATCGTCACGACATGGCGGAAGGAACAATCCACCCCTTCCTCAGCAAACACCGCTTCTACATAGACCGAGAGCGTCCCGTCTCCATTCTCCACGCATTTCACAACTTCCGGAAAAGGCTGAAATTGTCCGACCTTATTCCATGGTCCGATCGCACTCCACGGATACGTCCCCTTTGCCGCGTCATATCTGCCATACCGCTCAAGCTCTTCCACCGTTATATCAAAAAAAGAGCGAATGACCGATTCAAACTCTTCCTTCGGAATCCCTTCTGCGTATTTCTCTTCGTCAATTTTACTGCCTTCCTTCATAAAATAAAGAAACTCAAACAAATCATTGAATTCTATCTGTTTCAAGCTTTCCTCATTCCAGTCTGCCAGAAACAGGTTATTGCATAAATAGCTGACTGGAACGATACACTTTTGGGCAATTTCCCTGGACTTCTGATCCAAAGGCATGATCCGGTAGAAAATATGCATATCCATCTCCTGATTTCTGGACCTCGCATTCTCCCAGATCATCCAGCCCTTCTCTGTATATTCCCAATCATATACCTGTGTTTTCTCCATCTGTTGAATCACCGGCTTCATAGATTCATTCAATACCGCACTTACGGAAGTGACAAATAAATTCCCGGATTTATACTGGAAATAAAAATATCTAAAGACCCCGCCTGTATTCAGTACATAAAATTCTGTTTCCGTATCTTCTCCCTTTTTCGCCTTCCGTAAACAATGATCTACTGTTTCATAATGCGGCATATTATAATCATGGCTCCCGCAAGTAACCGAAAGGCCATCTTCCGCGGTTTTATCAATCATTGCATGTACTGAAGCCTCATCCAAAACGACATTTGATGCTTCCCCTTTATCCGCCTGACGGTAAATAGAACTGCATTTCTCTATTACTGCTGAAATTTTCTCTGCGGCTTCTTCCTTCTCTTTTTGGTCCATCTCAACAATTTTTATCTCATATGCAGAATTTTCTTCCGGTTCCTCAAAAGGGTTTTGCTCCTTTTCTATCTCTGCGCTCTTGCTCTTTTCTTCCCCTTCTGTAGTTTTCCCTTCCGCCAAAGAACAACCTCCAAACACCAGCACAGTCGTCATCATAACTATGGCCATCAACTTTTTCCATGTACTCTGCATAGATGAATCCTCCGATCAGTCATCATTATATCTTACACATGTAGTATTTTAATATTATGAGTGCTTTATATTCTTTTGTCAATAACAATATTGACGTTTTGCATTCTGTCTCTTATAATTACTACAAAAGTAAGATTAAAGGAGTCATAACATGGAAAAATTACCTCAGATTTCAGAGGCCGAATATGAAATTATGAAGATTCTCTGGTCCGAATACCCTCTCAGCACGAACGAAGTCTGTGAACAGGCGCAGAAAACACATCGCTGGAACCAGAAAACAATACACACGTTACTATCAAGACTTACTGCAAAACATGTAATCTCTTATGAACAGCGCGGCCGGATGTATTACTATTTTCCAGTAATCTCCCAAAAAAAATACCTGGATCAGGAAAATCATCTTTTCCTCAATCGGTTTTATGACGGAAAGGTGGCGCCGATGCTCTCCTCTCTGCTTACAGATACCGAATTATCTGATTCTGATTTGGAACACCTGTACGCGATCTTAAATTCGAAAGTGAAGAGTGGTGATGAGAAATGATACTTCCCGTACGCTTTTTGACCTGCAATATTTTTATCAGCCTGCTGCTTGGTTTCCTGCTGCTCTTCAAAAGGGGATTTAAGAAACATATAACATTAAAGGTGCAATATTCTCTATGGTACGTTTTCGTTTTTTCACTGTTTCTTCCGTTTGTACCTTTGAAATTCTTTTCTTCTGCCAAATTATTCCTGAGGATCCAGCAGTTATTCTCGCAGCGTTCTGATGTTTCCTCCCTTATTCAAGGTGAAAAGCCTGCCGTATCTCCGGTATTTTCAAAGTTTGAACTTACAGATTCCTCGCAGGCCTTTGCTTCGGCAGATTCTGAATTGAACAATCTTCTATGGATCATCTGGATCACAGGTATGATTTTGGCTGCATCATATTTCATTTACGGGATGGCAAAAATCTATTTTCTGCGAAAAAATGCATCTGTCATCACGTCAAAGTCTGAACCTGATTTGTACGCTCAGTACCTTGAATGCCTGGACAAACTGCATATCCGGCGGAAAATTGCGCTGTATGCATCCTGCCGGCTGAAGAGTCCTGTCTCCTATGGATTTCTCCGTCCCAGAATAATCATTCCACAGGATATGGATATCTTATTATCAGAAAATGAACTTCGTTTTATTCTTCTGCATGAGCTTCAGCATTACAAAAGAAGGGATAGTATTTTAAACTACCTTGCCTGTCTGCTGCAAATACTCTACTGGTTCAATCCTTTTCTCTGGTATGGATTCCGCCAAATGCAAAAAGACCGTGAAATAGCATGTGATCATTCAGTGATTGATCTTATTGGAAAAGAACAGTGTATAAATTACGGATATACTCTGCTTAGGTATGCAAAACAGATGAGACATGGAATGTTCCTTTCTCCCGTGTCAACGATGGGTGGAAACAAAAGTGCAATCCGCCAAAGAATTATCGAAATAGCAGACTATAAAAAAGATACCAGGGTTAAAAAAGTAAAAAGTATCGTGCTTCTTCTTCTCACACTGCTGCCTGTGTACTGTCTTAGTCCCTTCTTTACAGCATACGCGTTATCAAGTTCCTACGTGCAGATGAAAGATGAAAACTGGAAGGCTGTTGATGTATCCCCGTATTTTCATGGAACAGAAGGCTCTTTTGTCTTCTATGATATGACGGATGACCAGTATCAGATTTACAACAGTGAATTAAGCACGAAACGTATTTCCCCGGATTCAACATTTAAAATATACAGCGGGCTTTTTGCGCTGGAAGAACATATTATCACACCTGAAAACTCCTGTCAGGAGTGGGACGAAACCAGACAGCCGTTTGACACCTGGGAGCAGGATCAGACTCTCAATACGGCCATGAAACATTCTGTGAACTGGTATTTTCAGAATCTGGACAGACAGCTTGGGCTTCCTGCATTGTACTCCTACTACAGCCGGATTTCCTATGGAAATTGCGATTTAACCGGAGGAACCGACCGTTACTGGGCAGAATCCTCCTTAAAGATATCCCCGCTTGAGCAAGTCACACTCTTGTCTGATCTGCTCCGGAACAAATGGGGATTTGAAGAACAGAATATTGAAGCAGTAAAAAATTCCTTATATTTATCTGATCTGCCGATCGGTAAACTCTATGGCAAAACCGGTACCGGTTTGGTCAATGGGCACAATGCAAACGGATGGTTCGTCGGATTTCTCGAGACAAAAGACAAAACCTACTGCTTTGCTTCTAACCTGCAGAATTCTGAAATTTCCGATGGCAGCAATGCCACTGAAATTACGGTTGCTATCCTGAATTACCTTCTGTAGTCGGCAGGTAATTTAAGTTGCTTCATCTTACCAAAAACCGCACTGGCCATAACAGACTAGTGCGGTTTTTAAAATGTTCTACTATGCAACCCTATTCATCTCACTAACCTTATTAATGAATTCCTTCATGTCCTCTACATAAGAATATGGAGCATATTCAGAATAAATCTCAGGATCATCTAATATTACAATCTGTACTCCGTCTGCTCTCAGTGCTTCTAATGTCCCTGGAAGACAACGCGCTTCATTAATTGTTCTGCACTGATAAGCCAGGCAGCCCTGTTGATCAAAAATTTTGGCTATAATATAAATTGTTTTATCTTCCACTTGACTTACCCTCCCAATATTTAAGACGTTCTATAAACTCCTGTTCGTTACTTATCAAGTTTTGAATATACTCTTCATAAAGATGTTTACCTATTTCCGGGTCTTTATACTTATATACGTACTGGTGACTCCATATATTAAACAAATAGTCTTTTCCACACCATAGCTGCACCTCTATAGGGTAAGTCAAATTATTGCTTTGATAATACAGATGAATTGCATGATACCCATCATCAAATTTCTTTCCCTTTCGTAAATCAACAACTCTGAAATACTCAGGAAAACTTTCAGGATAATCTTCAAATCGTAACCGAAATCCTAATATGTCGTTAAAACACTGTTTAAATCCTCCACCAGTTCTAATTGTCTTTTCATATTTCCGCATAATAGAATCATCACTCTTAAACCTTGAACCAATTAGATTTTCCTGAACTAATACATCTACATAACTTGCACGATACCTCGCAATATCCTCTAATATCAGTTCTAAAGGTGTACTTCTCAATGAAATCTGCTTTAGACTTCTCCCTAAAGTTGATTTATAAGACAAAATATCAAGAATTTCTCTTGAAATGAATGCATCCACTTTTTCACCACCTCTTACAAGTAGTATATCATAATGATTTCCAAAAACCGCACCAGTCATAACAGACCAGTGCGGTTTAAAAAAATATTTTCTTTATACTATTTTCTTAGAATTTCCCAGCTTTTGCCGCTTCCTCAATGGAAACTGCAACAGCGACTGTCATTCCTACCATCGGGTTGTTACCAGCGCCGATCAGTCCCATCATCTCAACGTGAGCCGGTACAGAAGAAGATCCTGCGAACTGTGCATCAG
>URQQ01000113.1 GCA_900549995.1 uncultured Lachnospiraceae bacterium
AACTGTATTTCCCAGGGATTTGACATGAAGACGCTGAGTGAGCTGCTGGGACATTCCAATGTGGGCACGACTATGCGTATTTATGTGCACTCGGATATGGAACGGAAAAAAATGCTGATGTCAGGATATAAAATGGCGGCCTGAAGAACCGCTTCCGGTACAGGTTGAATGGAACCTTTGCGGAAGTTTTTTTGTCATGCCTGTTTTTCCAGACGTATCCGGCCATAAAATATAAAAAGGCCGGAATTCCGTATCATCAGGCAGACAGGTTTTCAGAAGCCGTCAAAAAAATGGTCAATAATTCAACAGAAGTGTAGAAAACAGCTCCGGCGGTTCTTTTTCGCAAAAGGATAGATTTAGCGAAAATAAACTGCCGGAACTGTTTTTTTGATCAGAGGTTCCCGCAATAGACGCCTTATAAGCCAATAACAGAATATAACGATTGTACACCAGAAAAAAGAACGCCGGAAGGTGGGAAACAATGGAAAAAGATACGTATGACAGAAAAGCGGCTGGAAAGCGGATCCGTGAGAAACGCAGACAGCTGGGAATCACAATGAAGGAAGCCGCGGAACAGCTGGGACGTGTGCCTACTTATTATGCGGACATTGAAAGGGGAAACTGCGGGATGTCGGTGGAAACGATGATCGCAATTTCCAGACTGTACCATATGTCCCTGGATTACCTGATTCTTGGGAAAGAAGATGATGACAGGGCGGTCAAAGACAGGGAAATAAACCGGACAGAAGAATCTGAGGCGGTATATCAGCTGCTGAACAGTGTGTCAAAGCGGGAGCGGATGTATGCGGCGAAGGTGCTGCGGACTTTTTTGATTGCCTGCAGTGATGTGGGTTTGAAGGAAGAGGAACTGCAAGCGGATGGCGATGGGCAGTTAGATGGCCTGAAAAACGGATAGAGACAGGAAACGGGATGGAATAGTTGGTATGGGTGGAATAGAGAATATCCAGGGATTAGAAGATATTCAAGGATTTACTGATATTCATTGCCATGTGCTGCCGATGGTGGATGACGGGGCGGAAACGATGGAAATGGCGCTGGACATGCTGAGGATTGCGGCAGAGGAAGGTATCCGGAAAATGATTCTGACACCTCACCAGAAGGCGGACAGAAAATGTGTCACTCCGGAAGGAATTATCAGGCGGATGGTTCTGCTTCAGGAAGAGGCGGATAAAAAAGGAATTCCGGTAAAACTGTTTCCGGGAAATGAAATTTTTTACAGACATGGGCTGGGAGAACTGCTGGAGCTGGGAAAAATCAGGACACTGGCGAATTCTCATTATGTATTGGTGGAATTCCTGCCCGGTGAGGACTTTGGGTATATACGGGATGCTTTAAACCGGCTTATTTCTTTTGGATACTGGCCGGTGGTGGCACATGTGGAGAGATACATGAATGTGGTGAAGAATCTGCAGAAAGCAGAGGAGCTGAAAGAGGATACCGGGTGTTATTTTCAGATAAATGCAGCGAGCGTCATGGGGGAGCATGGATTTTGAGAGAAAGCGATTACAAGGAAGCTGTTGAAGCAGGGAGCCGTTGATTTTGTAGGGACGGACGCCCACCGGAGTGAAGGCAGGCGGAGCCCCCGCCTGAGAGAATGCGCAGGATGGATACAGAAAAGGCTTGGGAAGGATTATGCAGATAAGCTTTTGATTGGGAACCCGCAGGCGGTACTGGAGGACAGGGTGATTTAGCGCAGAGAGAAAATGCAGGTAGGAAATATAGATAGAAAGTACAGATAGAAAATACAGATGGAAAGTACAAATAGAAAATACGGATAGATACTGTAAATTGATTATGCAGACAGGTCAAATGTTAATCACAGTCAATGGATATTAAACTTTATCAGATAAGAAACAGGATGGGAGAAAGCAAGGGATGGAAGAGAATACAATACGCCAGACGGATGAAATTGAGATTGATTTATGGGAAATCTGTCTGGTGCTGATACATAATCTGGCATTGATTATTTCCGTGGGAATCATGGTGGCGCTGGGCACTTTTCTGTTTACGCAGCTGCTGGTGACGCCTTCTTACGAGTCCACCACTAAGATATATATATTGAATAAACAGGAAAATGCTTCGGTTACTTATTCGGATATCCAGTTGGGGACACAGCTGACGAAGGACTATGCGGAACTGATCCAGAGCCGGTTTGTCTTAGAAGAAGTAGTGCAGGGGATGGGGCTGGATCTGACATATGAACAGATGAAGGAAAAGGTTTCGGTTACGACGCCGACGGAAACCCGTATTCTGGCGATTACAGTGAAAGATTCCGACCCGGTGATGGCGATGAAAATGGCCAATGCGATCCGGGAGGCTGCCGCAGTACATATCATGAACGTGATGGACATCCAGGCAGTGAATGTGGCGGAGACTGCAAATATGCCGATGAAAAAGGCGAGTCCCAGCGTATTGAAGAATACGTTTATTGGCGGGCTGCTTGGGGTATTCCTGATAATCGCTGTTGTGCTGGTCCGTTACCTGATGGATGACACGGTGAAAACCCCGGAGGATGTGGAGAAGTATCTGCAGCTTTCTACTTTGGCGGTAATTCCGTTAAATGAAGGGGAAAGCGAAGGAAAAAAGAAAAAGAAGAAAGTAAAAAGAAGCTAGAAAGTTAGCTGGAACAACGATGATTTAGAAAAAGGCGGGCAGGAACGAGAAGAAGTTTTTTCTGCTGTTATCATACGCGGCTTGTAAACGAAAGAAAAAAGAAGGCGGAGAAAGAATGCAGACGGTAAATTTTAATGCAATAGAGAAACTGGATTTCCGGACGAAGGAAAGCTATAAGACACTGCGGACGAACCT
The DNA here is from genome assembly GCA_900549995.1 of uncultured Lachnospiraceae bacterium. GTDB lineage: Bacteria > Bacillota > Clostridia > Lachnospirales > Lachnospiraceae > UMGS1251. The sequence continues at coordinate 2,830 of URQQ01000113.1, forward strand.
GGAATTTTCCGGCAGGGACAGGAAGGTGATTTCTGTAACCAGCTGTACGCCGAATGAAGGAAAGACCAGCGTCTCCTTTCAACTGGCACTGTCGGTTGCGGAAGGCGGCAAGCGTGTGGTCCTTGTAGATGCAGACTTAAGAAAATCAGTGCTGAAGGGAAGATATAAGACGAATGCTTCCAGGTACGGACTGTCTCATTATTTGAGCGGGCAGGCCTCAATTCAGGATATTACATGCAGGACAAATATTGAGAACTTCTTTGTTATTTTTTCCGGCCCGGTGCCGCCTAATCCCAGTGAACTGTTGGGGAATGATGCATTTCGTCTGCTGCTGGAATATCTGCGGAATGAATATGATTATGTGATTGTAGATACGCCGCCGCTGGGAAGCGTAATTGACGGGGCGGTTGCCGCACAGTATTGCGATGGAACGGTAGTTGTGATTGAAAGCGGCGCAATCAGCTATAAGTTTGCGCAGAAGGTGAAGGAGCAGCTGGAGAAGGTGGACTGCCGGATCCTGGGAGTGATACTGAATAAGGTGAATATGAGCGGCAAAGGGTATTATGGCGCTTACTATGGAAAATATTATGGGAAGTATTATGGAAAGTATTACGGAGGGAATGAGGAAGGCGGACTGCATTCTGCAGTAGTGCAGAAGGGGCTGAAACCGGTAAAGGCCGGGCAGAAGCAGGAAGAGAATGGCTCTGGTTTGAAAGGGCACGAAGGCAGGGCTGCGGCAAAGGCTGACGGAAATGTGAAACTGGCTGTCGGAGATTCCGGGGAGGAACAAGCGGAAGGCCTGTATGAAGAAGATGACATGATACAGCTGGATGTGGATATCGTGCAGTTGGAGGAAGCTGAAATAGAAATGCTGGAAGAACCGGAGGAAGCAGGAGGGGAGAAAAAATGGAAATAAAAAAACTGGCAATTGGAATAGGGATTGTGGATGCTGTCCTTCTTGTTGTATGCCTGTTCCTGTATCTGGGGAAGGACAGAACGCCGCCAGTGATATCCTTTGGCGATAGTACGGCGGTCTATGAAGACAGGATGGACGAGAGTCTCCTGCTGCAGGAAGTAACAGCGACGGATGACAGGGATGGAGATGTGAGCAATAGCCTGATGGTGGAAAAGGTAGCTGGAACAAACGGAAAAGAAGTGATCGTAACGTTTGTAGCACTGGATCAATCCAATAATGTGGGCAAGGCATCGAAGGTGTTTGCGGTTGCTTCAGGATCTGCTGCTGCGCCCGGTGGTGAAGATATGCAGGCGGACGATGGAAATAGAATGAGTCAGAATGAGACGGAATCAGGCACGGTAATGGGAGATGATTCGGCGGAGGATAACAGCTCTGAGGATGGCGGGGCTGCGGATAACCGTGATGCCAAAGATACACAGCAGGATGGAAATGCCGGGGATGAAAACGGCGGGAAAGAAAATGCAGGAGACGAAAACCGGGAAGATGGAGACGGAAATGAAGAACAGTCGGGTCCTGCTCCTGTGCTGGTGATGAATTCCGATGAGATTATTACTAAAAAAGGAACTGCACCGAACTGGAATACGGTGATAGATACAATGTCGGACGATAAAGATGATTATAATACGCTTTATAATAACTTGAAGCTGGAAGGACATGTGGATCTGAGCAGATCCGGGGAGTATCCGGTGACGCTTTATACGGTGGATTCTGATGGGAACAGATCAGAGGCGAGAGAACTGATTGTAAAGGTGGAATAGGAAAGAGATGCGGGTGGGGTGCAGTAGGACAACTGGAAATACATCTGGAAAAAGGCTAAAGAAATGCGGGGGATAAATGAGAAAAAGCATAAACAAAATGGTGCCGCTAAACTTCCAGTTGTGGGGATATAAATGCTCTGAATCGGGAGATTTATGAAGATAGGTTGAAGTAAGAAATTAATGAAAGTAGGTACGAAGTATGAGGGAAAAGCTAAAACTGCTTTATATTGTCGAGGCAATGGGTGGAGGTGTGTTTACATATATTGTGGATTTAGCAAATGAATTAGTGGAAGATTTTGACATGTATGTTGCCTATGCCATCCGTCCACAAACGCCGCAAGATTATATTTCGTACTTTGATGCAAGAATTCATCTAATAAAAGTAGAAAATTTTGTACGCTCTATCAACGCTGGTAAGGATCTAAAGGCATTCTTTGAAATTAAGAAAATTGTAAAAGAGATTAAACCGGACATCATTCATCTTCATTCATCCAAGGCAGGGGCATTAGGCAGATGGGCCTTCAACGGTCATAAAATACCGATGTTCTATACTCCACATGGATATAGTTTTCTCATGAGAGATTACAGTAGTGCTAAGAGAATAGTTTTTAAATTTATTGAAATTATTTCTGCGAAGAGGTTTTGCACTACTATCAGTTGCAGCGAAGGTGAACATCAGGAAACTTTGAAATTTACCAACCATGCAACATATGTAGACAATGGAATTAATATCTTTGAAATGGATAGGCAGCTTGAGGGTGTAAAGGCGGCTTTCCATCCGTTCACTGTATTTACACTTGGACGGATTTGTTACCAGAAGAATCCGACATTGTTTAACCAGATAGCAGAAGCTATGCCGGAGGTAAACTTCCTTTGGATTGGGGACGGTGAGATGCGTGGAGAATTGACATCTTCCAATATAGAAATTACTGGTTGGGCTGATAGAAAATCGGCTCTGATGAAATCTATGAACGCGGATGTCTTTATGTTGACATCGCTGTGGGAAGGGCTGCCCATCTCATTGCTGGAAGCAATGTATATAAAAAAGCCGTGTGTTGTTAATAACGTGATCGGCAACCGAGATGTTATACACAATGGCGAGAATGGATTTGTCTGCAACGAAGTAAAAGAGTTTGTTGAGGCAATCCGAGAAAGTCGAGGAGATACGGCTCAGATGTATGCAGAAAAAGCTTACCAGGATGTCTTGGAAAAATACAATACAAATGTGATGGCGAAGAAGTACACCCAAATTTACGGGGGGGGGGTACAGCATAACGTAGTCTTTGCAGCTTACTCTTTTTCAAGAGCGTGTTATGTCACTGGAAAGGTGGTGGCATAATGACGACTTTCGATAAAAATCGGGTCCACATAGTGTATGCTTCCGATGATGGATTTTCGGAAATTTTAGGGATTTCCATGGTATCTCTTTACGAGAATAGTAAGGATATGGAATCAATTGCAGTCTATATATTAGATTCGGGCATTACAGATACCAATAAAAAGAAACTGGAATCTATATGTAAGACCTACAACCGAGCATTACCAGTGTGGATAAAGGCTAAAAACATTTGTAAAGTACTGTCCATGGATGTTGTCATTGACAGAGGTTCTCTAAGTCAATATGCGAGGCTTTTCGTTAGCGGAGACCTTCCCGCTGATTTACATAGAGTTCTGTACCTTGACTGTGATGTTTTGGTTAATGCTTCAATCCGAGAACTCTGGAATCTTGATTTACACGGAAAAACGATAGGGGCATTGATGGATGCGTTTAGCAGACAATACCGTTCCAATATTAATCTCCAGCCAGATGATATCATGTTCAATTCCGGCGTTATGCTCATTGATTTGGACAAATGGAAAGCACAGCAAATTGAAGAGAAGTTGATGAAATTTATCGCTGGTAAACGTGGAAAGATCCAACAGGGAGACCAAGGAGCATTAAATGCGGTTCTGTCACATGATACATATTGTTTTGAACCGAGATTTAACTCAGTTACGATTTACTATGATTTCTCATATGATGAAATGCTTGTGTATCGAAAACCGCCAAAATTCTATGATCGAGAAGAGATAAAGAAGGCAGCAGATTCTCCCGTAATCATTCATTTTACTACAAGTTTTCTGAGCAGAAGACCGTGGGTAGAAGGATGCAAGCATAAGTATGTCGATGAATGGATGAAATATAAAAAGATGAGTCCGTGGGCTGACAAGGGATTATGGAAATATAACAAAGCAACAGGATTAAAAGGTCTCTATATAATGATTATTGAGCATATGCCTAGAAAAATAGTGATTCACTTATCTGGAGTATTACAAGCGTATGGGAGACCGTTGTGGATGAAGATTAGATGATTGAGAGGCTTTAGGTTATGGAGAAAAAGGTCGGAATAGTTTCCTGTTACTTCCAACATAATTACGGAAGTATGCTACAGGCATATGCGACACAGATGGCACTGGATAAACTTAATATCAAAAATGAGACGATTGATATTTCCGGTTTTAACCATGAGATAAAGAAAGCCAAGATTAAGTATTTTATCAAAGCAAGTTTGACTTCTGATATTTTACTTTCCAAAATGGGGATGACAAAGAATGTTTTAAGAAAAAAGTTTTCAAATAATCAATATGCATGTTTGTCAAAAGAACGTGAATCAAAATTTGATTGGTTTGCAAAAAGCCATTTCAGATTGTCAAAAGAATATAAGTCAATAGCTGAATTGGAAAAGAATTGTGTACAGAATTATGAGGCGGTACTTGTAGGGAGTGACCAACTTTGGCTTCCAGGAAATATTGCTGCAGATTATTATACTTTGAATTTTGTTCCTGATTTCGTTAATACAATTGCTTATGCAACTAGTTTCGGACAGTCAGAATTGCCGAAAGATTCATCACAAAAGGCAAGCGTCTTTTTGAAGAAGATAAAACATATTGGTGTTAGAGAAGAATCGGGACAAAAATTGGTGAAGAAACTTGCTGGACGTAATGTCCCGGTAGTATGTGATCCGACCCTGTTATTCACGGGTGAGGAGTGGATGAGCATCCAGCAAGAGAAACCAATAATGGAGGGAAGATATATATTCTGCTATTTTTTAGGAAACAATCCACCGCATCGTGAATTCGCAAAACGATTGAAAGAACAGACCGGATGCAAAATCGTTGCACTTACACACTTGGACGAGTATGTGAAAAGTGATGAAGGATATGCTGATGAGACACCGTATGATATTGATCCAGCAGATTTTTTGAATTTGATTCGTTATGCCGAATATGTTTGTACAGACTCTTTCCACTGTTCTGTTTTTTCAATACTGTATAAACGCCAATTTTTCACATTTAGAAGATATGCAAGGAATACGAGACAGTCTACGAATAGCAGATTGGATACATTGTTTAAATTGGTGGGAATAACTGGGCAGGTAAAAAACGGAAGTGAAAATATTGAAGAATGTATAAAGCAACCGATCAATTTTGAGAAGGCACACCAGAGGCTGGAAGTAGTTAAAGAAAAATCCTATGAGTATTTAATAAAATCATACATAAATAAAGAAAACACAGATATGTAGTGGGAGAAAGATGCTATGCTGAAAGAGAGAATACAATGGGTTGATATTGCAAAAGGATTTTTTATTTTATTTATTGTTATAGGCCATGTGTTTTCTGATGGTGTGTTACGAAGATATGTTTTTTCATTTCATGTTCCGGCTTTCTTTTTTATGTCAGGTTATTGTTTTAATGCCTGTAAGAATAAGAAGGATTTCGTAATAGGAAAAATTAGGACGATTGTAGTTCCATATATAACATTTTCCTTAATCAGCATTTTGCTATTTGTACTTGTCGCAAGTATACTTCCGAAGCTAAACGAAATTATGCAATGCGGCATTTTTACAAACATTAAATGTATGTTATATGGTTCATCAAAACCAGCTATCATGAAATATAACCAACCGTTGTGGTTTTTGCCATGTCTTTTCTGCGTATCAATTGTCGCTTATACGATAGAAACTATCGGGGGGGTACCACTGTAATAAAAATTTATATCGTTGCGGAGCGATGCTAATTGGAACTTTTGCAGGAATTTTCTTCTCATTTAACGTAGATATTGCTCTACCCTGGCATTTTGAGACATCATTGTCTATGTTGGTATGGTTTGAGGCAGGTGTTATTGTTCGGGATAATTTATACCACTTCGATATGGTAAGAGTTTCAGGTTTGCAAAAGTTTATAATTGTTTTTTGTCTTTTGATTTGCGGATATTTGATTCAATTACTGAATATCCGGACGGTTGGTGTTCGAAATGAACATTATGGAATTATAGGCATTTATTATTTGAGTGCAG
>URQQ01000114.1 GCA_900549995.1 uncultured Lachnospiraceae bacterium
TCTCCTATCGTTTCTCCGGTAATACTGCCAAGAGATTCATATGCATCAAGCAGATCAATGGAATAAAAATCTTCCGGCATATCATTATCAATACTTTCATTCACACGTAACAGCGCTTCTTTTGCGGCTTCAAGCGCAGTTTTCTGACGAATATTCGTAACGTATATTTCGTCGTTAAAAGATATCTCTCCATGGAAGAACATTTCCTTCATTACTTCTTCCAGCTCCCTGATTCCTGACTCTTCTTTCGCAGATACCTCTATCATAGGTTTTTCTATCCGTTTTTGCAATTCTTCTTTTGTAATTACAGTATCGAGATCAGATTTATTGAGAAGTATCACTGCCTTTTTATGACGGATCATTTCCATAATCTCATCATCATTCTCATCCAGCGGCTTTGACGAATCCACAACATAGATGATAAGATCCGCATCATCCGCATGGCTTTTGGCCCGGTCGACACCTATTCTCTCAACAAGATCTTCGGTATCCCTGATGCCCGCAGTATCCATTACATTCAGGGAAATTCCCTGAAGCCTGATATGCTCTTCAAGTACATCTCTCGTCGTACCTTCTACATCTGTGACAATCGCCCTCTCCTCACCCGCCAGGACATTCAAAAGCGATGATTTTCCGGCATTTGGCTTTCCTACAATTACGGTCTTAATTCCTTCCTTTATCATTCTTCCATTGTCAGAAGATTTCAACAGTTCCTCTGTCTCTTCTACTAACTTATCCACAGTGTCTTTCAGTTTTCCCCCGTATTCATCGACACTGTAATGTTCCGGATCATCCAGAGCTGTCTCAATAAACGCTGTATGATACAGGATTTCTTCCCTCATCCAGCTGATCTTTTCATGAACCTTACCCCTTAACTGGCTCACAGAACTCTTCAGGGCATACTCATTCTGAGCCTCTATTACATCCATAACCGCTTCCGCCTGGGACAAATCCATCTTCCCATTCAGAAAAGCCCTCTTAGAAAATTCTCCCGGCTCTGACGGCCTGGCTCCATATTTTATAACTGTCTCGAGTACCTTTTTCAGGACATAAATCCCTCCATGACAGTTAATTTCTACCGTATCCTCCCCTGTATAACTGTGAGGCCCACGCATCAGCATGACCAGAACTTCATCTATCATCTGCCCTTCATCAGCAATATATCCATAATGGATTGTATGGGATGGCTGACCGGAAAGAGTCTTTCCCGACTTACTGTAATAGATCTTATCTATAATTTCAAATGCCTCGCTGCCGCTGATTCTTACAATTCCTATTCCAGAATTACTCATGGCTGTAGCTATCGCAGCAATTGTTTCTTTCTTCATTCTGCCTCCTTTTATAAAAGCATAAAACGCATGACCTTTTGACCCTGGTATCAAAAAGGCGGCACCTCTTATCGAATGTGCCGCCTGGAAAGACAATGTTTTCTCTGATCCGCTGTCTTCCTGGTATCCTGTCCGGGCTTTCATCCGCCCTTTGCAAGATTATTTCTTTAATGTTACTACCACACGTCTGTATGGTTCTTCGCCTTCGCTGTGAGTTGTCACATAACGGTCACCCTGAAGTGCTGAATGGATGATCCTTCTCTCATAAGGATTCATTGGCTCTAAAGAAACTGGCTTTCTGCTTCTCTTCACTTTATAAGCAATGTTCTTTGCAAGACTTTCCAGTGTTTCTTTTCTGCGTTTGCGGTAATCTTCTGTATCAAGCTTCACCCGCACATAGCCTTCCTGATTCTTGTTCGCAACACGGTTGGTCAGATACTGAAGTGAATCAAGTGTCTGTCCCCGTTTTCCAATCAGAATGCCCATATTGGCTCCGTCCATATTGATACATAAAGCCCCGTCACTGTCAACCTCGGACTTTACTTCAACTTCCATTCCCATGGTTTTTAAAACGTCTTTCAGGAATTGTTCGCATGCCTCAATTGTCTTATTCTCCACTTTCGCAAGCGGTGCTTCGCGGTGTTCCTCGGAAGCTTTTACAACTGGTTTAACATCATGCTTCTCTTCCTTTTTAAATTCATGTCTTGGTTCATTCTTAACTTCATGTTTATGCTCATGTCCCGCTTCATGTACTGGATGCGGTTTACGGTCATGCGGCTTTTCGTGCTTCGGCTTATCTAATTTTGGTTTTGCAGGTTTCTTCTCTTCTGCTTTCGGTTTTTCATCTCTGAGAACTTCTTTGACAAAATCAATTTTAATTTCGTCAGGTTCTTCCTGCACTTTTCTGCGTGCCCTGATTACTGCCTGTTTACTACCAATTCCTAAGAATCCCGCACTCCCTTTTTCAATTACATCATAATCCAGCTGGTCACTTGTAATCTGAAGCTCTATCAAAGCATTTGTGATTGCGTCATCCAGCGTTTTTGCTGATACTGTAATCTCCTCCATGTGAAATCCCCCTTTCCTTCATGATCAGTCGTTTTTATTTTCGTTAAATTTCTTAACCATATTGGCTTTTGAAGCAAGGCTTCCTGGCTTTGCATCTTTATTATAATATTCTGTAGCTTTTTTCATCTTCTCATCTTTTTCAGCCTGTGACATCTGAGGCTTCTTGGAAGACGGCTCCTGAATATTTCTTACGTTTTTCTGTGCCATTTCATTCAGACTTCTCGCCGGAACACCCTTTTTCTCTCTCTTCTTCTGCGCTTTCTCTACATTCTGTGCGATCATTTCTTCAATCGGCTTCTTACTGAAGTATTTATTCAGTATCGCCTGCTGTACAGAACGGACAACCGCACTGGCAATCCAGTATAAACCAAGACCTGCCGGAAGTGTGAAACACATAAATACCGAAAAAAGAGGCATGAACAGGTTCATACTCTTCATAGACGCAGCCATCGGATTGTTGTCATCCGTCGGTGCCTGCGGCATAAGCTTAATACTGAGAAACTGTGTCAGACCGGAAAGTACCGGAATTGCAATTGCAAGAATGATGGAAAGGATTGCACCCGTTGCAATCGCAGCTTTGAACATTGAAAATGGCGTCTCTGCGATATTGACACCTAAGAAACTGTTCAAATGTACAAGACTTTCCTGTGTACTGTGAATAATACCTTCCAGATCCGGCAGCTTGTCTGCCAGTGTATTCCATGTAGAATCCTGGAATTTATATAACACATCAATCAATGTATTCGTCTGAGAATAATCAAATTTGTCCGGATTCACAAGAATCGGGCTTGCCTCCCCGATCTTTTCCATGATCTTCTGCGCTCCCGGCGTTGATATCAACTGGTTGACCAGTGGCATATACGCATCTTTGATTCCATCTACATATGCCGGAATATTACGGATTACATCATACAGACCGAAGAGAATCGGAAACTGTATCAGCATACTGCCGCATCCGCCGGTCGGAGATACTCCATATTTCTCATAGATCAGCTGCATCTCTTCCTGTTGTTTCGCCATCGATGCCTGATCTTTTTTATTCTTATATTTACTCTGTATTTTTTGAATCTCAGGATTCATGATCATTGACATTTTTGAGAACTTCTGCTGCTTAATTGTAAGCGGAAGTAACAATGTATAAATAATGATCGTAAAAATAATGATACATAAACCGATATTTTGAATTCCAAACGCCCCATTAAGAACATTGAATATCCCGTTCATCAGTTTACCGAGTACCCATGCAATCTGCCCGATAATCGGCGTTGTTGCCTGTGTAGCTAATACACCCATAACTTTTCCTCCATATTGTAAATGGTATTTTGTTATAGTTTAGTCATAGCTAAACTGTAACTTATTAAGGGACAGGATCATATCCTCCCTTTGCAAACGGATTACAGCGCATAATTCTCCACAATGTCAAAAGACCGCCCTTAAGTGCCCCGTATTTTTCGATTGCTTCCAATCCATACTGGGAACAGGTCGGTGTATATATACAATGTGTTCTTACTTTCAGCCCTGATAAATACTTTCGGTAAAACTTAATTACTGCAATTAAGACTTTTTTCATTTACCTGCATCTCCATCCGCCTAATGCGTACGATTCATGATTGTCCATATATATGATGAAGCTTTCCCAGGTGAACCAGCGCACTGTCAATCTCTGCATAACTCTTTTCTTTTGCGCCTGCTCTTGCTATTACTACGATATCAAGTCCCCTTTGAAAATTTGCTTCTTGTAATCGATAACTCTCTCTGATCAATCTCGTAAGCCGATGTCTTACTATACTGTTTCCTACTTTTTTACTTACAGATATACCTAATCTGTTCTCATCCGTATGATTTTCCCGGATATACATGATCAAATATTTGTTTGCGTAAGATTTCCCATTTCTGTATACAGTTTGAAAATCCCTGTTTTTCTTCAATGATTCAGAAAACTGCATCACTTTACCTCATTTCAAATAAGAAGAAAAGGCCACAAGACTGCGGCCTACGCTGATAACTGTTTTCTTCCTTTTGCTCTTCTGGAAGCTAAAACTTTTCTTCCACCTGGTGTACTCATTCTTGCTCTGAATCCGTGAACTTTTGCTCTGGATCTTTTTTTTGGTTGGAATGTCATTTTCATTGATATCCACCTCCTTAATTTTAAACTACCTATATATAATAAGTATATATTTTTCTAGACATCGCACTTAATTATAGTAAAAAACTCTCAGTTCGTCAAGCACAACCGTTGTTTTTTTATAAACTTTCGTTCCACGCTTTATCCACAAGGTTATCCACACAATGTGGATAACTTGTTAAAATAACGTGGATAAGTTGTTAGAATGTGTTTTTTCAACATCGAAAATTGCTTAAAGCTACTTAAATACAGTGTAGATACAGTTATCCACATTTATTTTTCATTGCCTTGGGGATCATTTTGATGTAGAATAGAGTAGAAGTAGTCTCTAAAGAACAGGAGTTAATCAGCATGAATACAGTTGTGGAAAAGTGGGACCAGATCATTGACAAGCTGCGGATAGAACACAATCTTTCTGCAGTTTCGTTCAAAACATGGATCAGGCCCTTAAAAGTGTACGATGTTATAGATAATACAGTGTTTATTCTTGTAAACCTGAAAGCCAGCATTGATTACATTGAACAAAAATATCTTCTGCCCTTTCAGGTGTGCATAGCAGAAGTAACCGGAACCGAATATGATGTAAAATTCATACTCGACAATGCCTCGAATGTGGCCGAGCTTCAGAATCTGGCCGAAAAAGCAAATTCGAACAGCAAAAAAAAGAAAACAAATGCATTGGAAAAAGCGAACCTTAACCCCAAATACACTTTTGATACGTTTGTAGTCGGCGGCAACAACAATTTTGCCCATGCCGCTTCTCTGGCAGTAGCGGAATCGCCTGGCCAGGTCTACAATCCTCTTTTTTTGTATGGAGGTGTTGGACTGGGGAAAACTCACCTTATGCATTCCATTGCCCATTTCATTCTTGAGAAAGATCCTTCGAGAAAAGTTCTTTATGTAACGAGTGAATCCTTCACCAATGAACTGATTGAAGCGATCAAAAATGGTAAAAATGGTAATGAGGAGACAATGTCTTCCTTCCGTAATAAATATAGAAACAACGATGTCCTCTTAATTGACGATATCCAGTTTATTATAGGAAAGGAAAGTACACAGGAAGAATTTTTCCACACATTTAACCATCTTCACATGGCAGGAAAACAGATCATAATCTCCAGTGATAAACCTCCGAAAGATATCGAGACACTGGAAGCCAGACTCCGCACCAGATTCGAGTGGGGTCTTATTGCCGATATTCAGGCACCGGATTATGAGACAAGGATGGCAATCCTGCAGAAAAAAGTAGAATTGGACGGTCTGGAAAAATACCATATTCCAAATGCTGTCATCGAATATATTGCAGCAAATGTAAAATCAAACATCAGGGAACTGGAAGGTTCTCTCAATAAACTGATTGCATTTGCAATCCTTGGCAAAAAAGACATTGATGTGCCATTGGCCTCCGAGGCTCTCAAAGATATTATATCTCCAAATGAAAACCGGCCGGTAACACCTGATCTGATCGTCGACGTCGTAGCTGAACACTTCAACCTTACTGTAGCAGACTTAAAAAGCAGCAAAAGAAATTCTGAGATCGCAAATGCAAGACAGATCGCAATGTATCTCTGCCGTAACATGACTGATACTCCTTTAAAATCCATTGGAATTATGCTCGGAGGAAGAGATCATTCTACCGTAAGCCATGGAGTAGATAAAGTGACCGCTGATATTAAGAAAAGCGACACATTAAAGAACACAATTGAAATTATAAAGAAAAAAGTGAATCCCGCATAAAACCGGCTGTGTATAAAACCGTGGACAGGTTGTGGATAAATAGTGGACATGATGTGGATACGAATTTCCGCCAAAAACTGTGGAAAGTTATCCAAATTCTGTCCCTTAATTTCACGTTTGTTTTCAACAGGGTTTTCCCGCGCCAAAATCCGCTCAGCTGTAAGGCATTTTGTACTTTTACACATATCCACAGCCCCTACGGCGGATACGGCGGATAACTTTTCTATATTTTATCTATTACACGCTCGAAAGGAGTTATACACACATGAAAATAATCTGCACAAAATCAAATCTGTCTAAAGGGGTAAGCATCGTATCAAAAGCAGTACCATCAAAAACAACAATGCCCATCCTCGAATGTATTCTTATAGATGCAACTACCGATATCATCAAACTGACAGCAAATGATATGGAACTTGGAATTGAAACAGTGATAGAAGGTGAGATCATAGAAAAGGGAGTAATTGCATTAGATGCAAAGATATTTTCCGAAATAGTCAGAAAACTCCCTGATAATGAGATAGTTATTGAGACTGACTCGAATCTTCAGACATTAATTACATGCGAAAAAGCAAAATTTAATATTTCAGGCAAATCAGGAGAGGATTTTTCATATCTCCCATATATAGAAAAAGCAGAATCTATTCTTTTATCCCAGTTTACATTGAAAGAAGTTATCCGTCAGACAATCTTTTCTATTGCAGACAATGACAGCAATAAATTGATGACTGGAGAACTTTTTGAGATTAAAAGCAATATCCTGCGAGTGGTTTCCCTGGACGGACATCGTATATCAATCAGGAAAATCGAGTTAAAAGGTGAATTTTCAGACAAAAAACTTGTTGTTCCTGGAAAGACACTGATGGAAATCAGCAAGATCCTGTCAGGTGAGATTGACAGTATGGTAAATATATCATTTACAAATAATCATATTGTATTTGAATTTGACCAGACAGTTGTTGTATCGAGACTGATTGAGGGAGAGTATTTCAGAATTGATCAGATGCTTTCCAGTGATTACGAGACAAAGGTTAAAATAAATAAAAAAGAATTTTTGAGCTGTATTGACAGAGCAACACTTCTTGTAAAAGAAGGAGATAAAAAACCGATTATCATTAATATTCTGGACGGCATGATGGAAATCAAAATCAAATCCCAGCTTGGTTCAATGGATGAAGAGATTGAGATTGAGAAAGATGGCCGTGACCTTCTGATTGGTTTCAATCCGAAATTCCTGATTGATGCCCTTAGAGTCATTGAGGATGAAGAGGTTACATTGTATCTGATGAATCCAAAAGCACCATGTTTTATCAAAGATGAGGAAGAGAATTATATCTACCTGATTTTACCGGTCAACTTTAACGCAGTTCAATAGAGGAATGAAAATGGAAATTATTAAATTAAGAGAAGAATTTATAAAACTGGGCCAGGCATTGAAAGCATCCGGCCTTGTAGAATCAGGAGTAGAAGCAAAAGATGTCATCCAGGATGGCCTTGTGTCGGTAAATGGTGAGGCTGAGGTAAGACGTGGAAGAAAACTGTATGATGGGGATACGGTTTCATTTGACGGGCAGGAAATTAAAATTGAAAAGTAGACAGTTGGTAGTAAGATGATAATCAAATCTTTAAAACTGAAAAATTTCAGGAATTATGATTTGCTGGACCTGAAGTTCGACAGTCATACTAATATTTTTTATGGAGATAACGCACAGGGAAAAACAAATATTCTGGAAGCAATCTATATGTCGGGCACTACAAAGTCTCACCGCGGGACAAAAGACCGGGATATGATACAATTTGAGAAGGAAGAATCCCATATCGAAGCTGTTATTGAGAAAAAGGGTGTTCCTTTTCAGATTGACATGCATCTGAAGAAAAACAGTCCGAAAGGAATTGCGATCAACCGGGTTCCGATCCGGAAAGCGAGTGAACTGTTTGGAATTATCCATCTTGTATTCTTTTCTCCGGAGGACTTAAACATCATTAAGAACGGCCCGGCTGAGAGAAGAAGGTTTATGGATCTGGAGTTGTCGCAGCTTGATAAGGTATACTTGAGCAATCTGGCGAATTATCACCGGATTGTAAATCAGAGGAACCGTCTCCTGAAAGAGATCGGATATAGGAATGAACTGCTGGATACCCTGGATGTCTGGGATATCCAGCTTGCCTTGTACGGTGAAAAGGTGATGGAAAGACGGAAGCAGTTTATCGAAGAGGTAAATGAGATAATTTCGTCGATCCATTCCAGGCTGACGGGGGGAAGAGAAGAGTTAAAACTCACTTATGAGCCCGGCACAGGACAGTATTCCATGATGGATGCAATGAAAAGAAACAGAGAGAAGGATTTAAGGATGAGAAGTACCCAGGCCGGACCCCACAGAGATGATGTATGCTTCCTTGCGGGGGATCTGGACATCCGTAAATTCGGTTCCCAGGGACAGCAAAGGACTGCGGCTCTGTCACTGAAACTTTCAGAGATTGAACTTGTGAAAAAGATGATCAGAGATACGCCGGTACTGTTACTTGATGATGTATTGTCTGAACTTGACAAACACAGGCAAAACTAT
>URQQ01000115.1 GCA_900549995.1 uncultured Lachnospiraceae bacterium
TCCCTTCATCGCTGCCTCTACATCCTCAATTGCGTTGTAGATGACACGGTACAGACGAAGATCTACACCTTCCCGCTCTGCTGTTTCTTTTGCTGTAGCATCCGGTCTTACATTAAATCCAATGATGATCGCATTGGATGCAGATGCAAGTGTGACATCAGATTCATTGATGGCACCAACACCACCGTGGATAATCTTTACAACAACCTCTTCATTTGAAAGTTTTAACAGGCTCTGTTTGATTGCTTCCACTGAACCTTGTACGTCTGCTTTTACGACGATGCCAAGTTCTTTCACGTTACCGGCTTTGATCTGCACAAACAGATCATCCAGTGACATTTTTGCTTTTGTATCATCCAGAAGTTTCACCTTGTTCTGAGAGATAAATGTCTCTGCAAAACTTCTTGCGTCTTTGTCATTTTTACATCCGACGAAAATTTCACCGGCATTCGGTACATCATTCAGTCCGAGAATCTCTACCGGCATTGACGGACCGGCTTCTTTTACACGGCGTCCCTTGTCATCCATCATCGCACGTACTTTACCGTACGCAGACCCTGCTGCAATAGAATCTCCCACGCGGAGAGTTCCTTTCTGCACAAGAATTGTCGCAACGGATCCTTTTCCTTTGTCAAGCTCTGCCTCGATCACAAGACCTCTTGCACGGCGGACAGGATTTGCCTTTAACTCAAGCATCTCAGCTGTCAGAAGAACCATCTCAAGAAGTTCCTCGATACCTTCATGGGTATGTGCAGATACTGGAACAAAGATGGTGCTTCCGCCCCAGTCTTCAGGAATCAGTTCATATTCTGTGAGTTCCTGTTTTACACGTTCGATGTTGGCACTTGGCTTATCAATTTTATTAATCGCAACAATGATTTCAATTCCGGCAGCTTTCGCATGGTTGATCGCTTCAATTGTCTGAGGCATCACACCGTCATCTGCTGCTACTACAAGGATTGCAATATCTGTAGAGCTGGCGCCTCGCATACGCATAGCAGTAAACGCCTCATGTCCCGGTGTATCAAGGAATGTGATTTTTTCATCTTTTACATTGATGACAGACGCACCGATGTGCTGTGTGATTCCGCCTGCTTCTCTGTCAGTTACATTCGTATTACGGATCGCATCAAGAAGTGAAGTTTTCCCATGGTCAACGTGTCCCATGACACATACAACCGGCGGACGTTTCTTCATCTTGCTTTCATCCTCTTCGTCTTCTTTCAGAAGTTCTTCAATGACATCAATCTGTATTTCTTTTTCAACCAGACAGTCAAATTCCATCGCGATTTCTTCGGCGGTATCGTAATCTACTTCCTGGTTCACTGTAACAATTTTGCCCTGAAGGAACAGTTTTTTCACAATCACGGAAGGCTGCAGCTTCATCTTGTCAGCCAGTTCCTGGATTGTAAGAACTTCAGGAATCGTGATCATCTTGATCTTCTCTTCTGGTTTTTCTTCCTGTTTCGGCTGTGGTTTTACCGGTACCGGTTTTACCTTTTTACTGTTTTTACCTGCCATGCGGTCTACGCGGTCCACATCTTTATGCTCTTTTTTCTTATAAGAGTCTTTCTGTTTCTGGCGCTGAGCCTTCTGATTCTCAGTAAGTACCGGTGATGGAATCGACGGTCCCTGACCATTTCTTCCGTCCTGCCTTCTGTTGTCTCTGTTATCTCTGTTATCATTTCTTCTCTGGCCCTGGAAGCCATTGCCGCCGCTTCTTTGCCCCTGGTCACTGTTGTTTCTCGGGCCATTGTTATTATATCTCTGACCCTGTCCCTGCGGACGCTGGCCCGACGCATTGCCGCTTCTGTTTCCCTGGCCGCTGTTATTGCCGTTATATCCATTGTTGTATCTCTGTCCCTGACCTGCTCCCTGGTTCGGACGCTGGCCCCCATTATTGTTATATGGACGCTGCTGGCCTCTGTCACCGCCAGTAGCCTGTGCATTCGATCTCGGCGCCGGCCTTGTTCCTGTTCCATTGCTCTGAGCCTGCATCTGATTCGGTCTCTGCGCTGAACCTTCCGGACGTCGGTTTGGCTGTCCGTTCCCTGTATTTCTTCCCTGGTAATTATCACTTCTCTGGCCCTGATAATTATTATTTCTCTGACCCTGGTAATTACCTGACGGGCGCTGGTTTCTGTCACCCTGAGGTCTTGCCTGTGAGGAACCATTAGTATTCCTTGTTCCCTGACCCTGGCCCTGTCTGTTCGTAGGTCTGTTTCCCTGTCTCGCACCATTCTGGGAATTCTGCGGGCGGAACACCTGCACGATTTTTTTCTTTTTCGGTGCCTCTGCCTGATCGCCGGTCATAGCCTCCGTATGATTTGTTTTTTCTTCTTTTTCTTCTCTCACGTCTTTATCTTCTCTCACTGTTTTCCCTTCCACCATCTGGTTTTTCTTCTCTGAATACTTTGTTTTTACTGTTTCTATCTGTTCATCGGATAAAGAACTCATGTGGCTTTTCACCTCGATATTCTTCGCTTTTAAAAAGTCCAGAAGTTCTTTGTTCGTAGTATTGATTTCTTTTGCCAGTTCATGCACACGCATTTTTGCCATACTTATTACCTCCTTTATGCAATTGTGTCATCTTTCGTCTTCAGCTGCCTTATGATTCCTTTGGCGAACCCTTCATCCACTACTGCAAGAGAAGCCCGGAATTCTTTGCCCATTGCATGCCCCAAGGTATTTTTATCTCCATAAAAAAAGACCGGCACTTGATAATAATCACACATATTCCTGAATTTTTTCTTCGTATTTTCGGACGCATCCGCTGCTACAATCACAAGCTTTGCCCTGCCGGATTTCACTTCTTTCTCCGTACAGAACTCTCCGCTTGCCGTCTTTCCCGCCTTTGTAGCCAGACTAATGAGTGACAATAATTTATCTGGTATCAAGTGCATCCATCTCCTTTTCCAGTGCCTTATACACTTCTTCTGGTATGGACTGCTTAAAAGATCTCTCCAGCCCTTTTCCTTTGATTGCCTTTAACAGACACTCTCTGGATCGGCATAAGTATGCTCCGCGCCCATTCTTACGGCCAGTCGTATCCAGCTGAAATTCATTCTCAGCTGTCCTGATCACGCGCATCATTTCTTTTTTGTTTTTCATTTCCTGGCATCCTACACATTTGCGCATAGGTACTTTTCTGGTATTACTCAAATAATCACATCCCTAATTCATCTTCTGCGATTTCCGGATCTTCTTCGGAAGCGTCTGTGTATTCCTCTTCCACTTCCTCTTCGTATCCATCATCGACATATTCCTCGACCATTTCATCCTGAAGCTCTTCCACATCCATATTCATATAGTCTGCCGGAAGCTCTCCTGACTCAATCGCCTGTGTCTCACTCTTGATATCAATCTTATATCCTGTCAGTCTTGCGGCAAGCCTTGCATTCTGTCCTTCTTTACCAATGGCCAGTGAAAGCTGGTAATCTGGTACAATTACGCTTGCTGTCTTATCGTCCGGATCCGCCATGACAGAAATTACCTTCGCAGGGCTCAGTGCATTTTCAATTAAGATTGCCGGATTGTCACTCCAGTTGATAATATCAATTTTTTCACCGCGCAGCTCATTGACAATCGCATTGACTCTGGCGCCGTTCATTCCGACGCATGCTCCTACCGGATCTACATCAGGATCATTGGACCATACGGCGATTTTTGTTCTGGAGCCGGCTTCTCTGGCAATACTTTTAATCTCCACTGTTCCGTCTTTTACTTCCGTCACTTCCGATTCAAACAGACGCTTGATCAGTTCCGGATGTGTTCTGGATACGAGAATCTTAGGTCCTTTTGTCGTGTTTTTCACTTCCACAACATAAAGTTTAATTCGTTCCGTCGGTTTGAACACCTCTCCTTTTACCTGTTCATTCTCAGTCAGAAGTGCGTCAGCCTTCCCAAGGTTAATACTGATATTTTTGCCAACATAACGCTGCACAATACCGGTAACAATATCTTTTTCCTTTTCAAAGTACTGATCATAAACAACTTTACGCTCTTCTTCCCTGATCTTTTGAAGAATCAGGTTCTTTGCGTTCTGTGTCGCAATACGTCCGAATGCTTTCGACTCCACGGGAATCTGGACAATATCTCCAATTTCATATTTGGAATCAATCATCTTGGCATTCGCCAGGCTGATTTCAATCACATCGTCCTCAACAGCCTCAACAACTGTCTTCTCCGCAAACACCTTATAATCACATGTCTCACGGTTCATGACGATTTTAATATTGTCAGCTCTGCCAAAATGGTTTTTACAGGCATTAATAAGCGAATTCTCAATCGCATCCATCATCGTTTCTTTGCTTATATCTTTCTCCTGTTCCAACAGGTTTAATGCCTCTAATAACTCTGTACTCATTTTTCTTATTTCCTCCTTTAGAAATCAAATGCCAGACGGATCAATGCAATATCCCCGCGGTCAAATGTTTTAGTTGTCTCATCTTCGTATTCTATAGTTACTGTATCTTTATCGTATTCTTTCAGAATTCCGGTAAATTCTTTCTGCCTGTCAATCGCACGGTAGGTTCGGATCTCAACTTCTTCACCAATGCTGCGTTTAAAATCCTTCTCTTTCTTCAGCGGCCTTCCAAGCCCGGGTGAGCTCACTTCAAGAATATATGCATCGTCAATATAGTCCTTCTCATCCAGCAGATCAGACAGCCGTCTGCTGACAGCCTCACAGTCATCGACCGCAATTCCGCCCGGCTTATCAATATATGCCCTCAGATACCAGGTACCACCTTCCTTTACGTATTCCACATCTACCAGTTCAAACCCCAATTCCGCTGTGATCGGTTCTACCAGTTCTTCTGTTTTCTGTTCATAGACTTCTTTCTTTGACAATCCCATCTTCCTTTCTGTTGCTCACAATTGTTACAGATACTTTTGTTCCGCAGACTGTGCCCTGTGCGAAAAAGAAGAGTGAACTTTCGTCCACTCTTCTGTCAAAAACTTATCTAACTTTTGCTATCATAACACACAACCCCCGAAAAATCAAGGTTTTTCGAAAGATCGCTGAAAGATTCTGAATTTATACCCTCGTCTTAACCCCGGCAGTATCTCTTCTTCCAAGTTTCAGCCGGTTCAGTGTCACCTCTTTCTCCTGATAGAAAACCTTTGACTCTGTCCCCTCTTCGAATAAGTACACATGCTCCAATGCGTCATTCTTCTGAAGCTTCATTCCGCGGACTCCGACTGCCCCTTTCTTTTTCTCCGATACTTCATCCTCCAAAAATCTCAGAAAATATCCGTTTATTGTCTGAAGCACAACATTCTGCCCCTCTTTTATCAGCTGCACACTGATCACTTCATCCTCCGGATTCAGTTTCGTCGCCGCTATCGTCCTTTTCGCGACATGGAATTCCGAAGTCTCCACCTTTTTAATCATCGCCTGTTTCGTCGCAAATAAAAGCCTGCCCTCTTTTAATTCTCTTTCATCACATAAAAAGACAATCTGCTCTTCCATTCCGTTGTAATTACTGAGATTGTCAATCGGTGTCCCCTTATCCCGGAACTTTCCGAATGGAATATCCGGGACCTTTACCTGATGCATCTTTCCGGTATTGGTAAACACACAGATTCTGCCTGTATTCAGACATGGAACCACGTAATGATTCTCCGCATCTGCCGCTTCCTGGTTACGTTCGTAGACAGCGGTATCAATGGTTCTTGCATATCCGAACCGATCCATGAGAAGAACAACTTCCTGCTCCTCGATTTTCTTCTCCTCAAACACGGCTTCTTCGGCATTTTCCACTATCGTTCTTCTTTTTCTGCCATATTCTTTCTTTACAGCATCCAGTTCATCGATAATCACCTGCGACATCGAATCATAGTTATTCAGAATATCATCATAGCGTGCAATATTTTTCAACGTCTCTTCATGCTCTTTCTGCAGCGCCTCAATCTCAAGTCCAATGAGGCGGTACAGACGCATTTCCAGAATTGCCGTCGCCTGACGCTCTGTAAATCTCAGCATAGCCGCCATCTTTTCTGAACGTTTGGATTTAAACCGGATATTCTCTGTCTTCCCGTATATCAGGCAGTCTTTTGCTTCTTTTAAAGAAGAACTTCCCCTTAAGATCTCTATGATCAGGTCAATGACATCACATGCCTTGATCAGGCCTTCCTGTATCTCTTTCTTATCCATTTCCTTCTGGAGAAGCGTTTTATATTTCCTCGTAGCCAGCTCGAACTGGAAATCCACATGGTGCTCAATAACCTGTTTCAGTCCCAGTGTCTCCGGTTTTCCATCGGCCACCGCCAGCATATTCACTCCAAAAGTATCCTCAAGCCGTGTCTTTTTATACAGCATGTTCGTCAGATTATCGACATCTGCATCCTTTTTAAGCTCCAGGACAATCCGGATGCCTTCCTTCGATGACTGGTTCGAGATATCAACAATGTCACCTGTCTTCTTCGATTCGACAAGGCCGCAGACATCATTGAGGAACTTCCCAATCCCGGATCCAATCATTGTATAAGGTATCTCAGAGATGACAAGTTTTTTTCGTCCGCCTTTTCCTTCTTCCACGGAAACCTTGCCGCGGATCTTAATCTTCCCTGTGCCTGTCTCATAAATCGCCGGAAGATCATCCTTATTCACGACAATTCCGCCCGTCGGGAAATCCGGGCCTTTGATATATTTCATCAGCTGCTTTGTTGTAATCTCATTGTTTTTCATGTACGCCTTCACAGCATCAATCACTTCGGAAAGATTATGTGTCGGGATGCTGGTCGCCATGCCGACCGCAATTCCCTCCGTTCCGTTCACAAGCAGATTCGGAATACGCACCGGAAGTACTGCCGGTTCCTTTTCTGTCTCGTCAAAGTTCGGAACAAAATCTACAATATCCTTGTCAAGGTCGGAAAGAAATACTTCCTGGGTAATCTTCGCAAGCCTTGCCTCTGTATACCTCATTGCGGCAGCACCATCCCCCTCGATGGAGCCAAAATTTCCATGACCGTCCACGAGGATCATACCCTTTTTAAATTCCTGCGCCATCACGACGAGAGATTCATAGATAGAACTGTCACCGTGGGGATGGTATTTACCCATCGTATCCCCTACGATACGGGCGCACTTACGGTATGGCCGGTCATACCGGATACCAAGCTCGTGCATATCATATAATGTTCTGCGCTGCACCGGCTTCAGCCCGTCTCTTACGTCCGGCAAAGCCCTCGCAATAATGACACTCATGGCATAATCAATATACGATTTCTTCATGATGTCTGAATATTCGGTTCTTATAATCTGTGTATCCTGCATTCTTTCATCCTCCCTTGAATGCCTTGCTTTCCTCTGTCTGGTACATTGTAAATGAAATAACTGCGCTGTTTCATGTACTAGATGTCAAGCTCGGCCTCCCTTGCGTTTTCATATATAAATGTACGCCTCGGCGGCACTTCTGTTCCCATCAGCATCTCTGTCACATTGGAAGCCATCAGTGCATCCTCGATCTCCACAAGCTTAAGTTTCCTTGTCTTCGGATCCAGGGTTGTCTCCCAGAGCTGCTGCGCATCCATCTCTCCAAGACCTTTATAGCGCTGCAGCGTAAATGGCCCGCTGTGGGTTTTTCTGTATATTTCAAGTGCTTTATCGTCATAAAGATACTCTTCTTCCCCTTTTTTGGGAAGCGCCTTATACAATGGCGGCATCGCGATATAGACATGTCCTTCATAGATCAGCTCCGGCATAAACCTGTAAAACAACGTCAGCAGGAGGGTCGATATATGAGCTCCGTCCACATCGGCATCGGCCATGATGATAATCTTGTCATATCTCAGCTTTGTAATATCAAAATCGTTGCCGTATCCTTCTGAAAAACCACATCCAAATGCATTGATCATCGTCTTAATCTCTGCATTTGCAAGGACTTTGTCAATACTCGCTTTCTCCACATTCAAAATCTTACCACGGATCGGAAGAATCGCCTGATACTGGCGGTCTCTCGCGGTCTTCGCCGAACCTCCGGCAGAATCTCCCTCGACGATAAAGATTTCGCATTTGGAAGCATCCCTGCTCTCGCAGTTTGCAAGCTTCCCATTACTGTCAAACGAATATTTCTGCTTCGTCAGAAGGTTCGTTCTCGCCTTTTCCTCCGTTTTACGGATTTTAGCTGCCTTCTCCGCACATCCGATGACTTTTTTCAGCGTGTCCAGATTCCGGTCGAAATAACGGGCAATCTCATCTCCCGTCACCTTGCTTGCCGCTTTGGCCGCATCCTGGTTGTCCAGCTTCGTCTTCGTCTGCCCCTCGAACCTTGGATCCGGATGTTTAATCGACACAACCGCAGTCATTCCGTTACGGATATCCGCCCCGGTGAAATTGGAATCCTTCTCTTTGAGAATCCCCAGTTCTCTTGCATACTGGTTCATCACAGAAGTAAATACCGTCTTAAATCCTGTCAGATGCGTCCCGCCCTCTGCATTGTAAATATTATTACAGAAACCAAGCACATTTTCATGGAACTCGTTCACATACTGGAATGCTGCCTCCACCTCAATCCCTTCTGCCGTTCCTTTGAAATACACTGGTTCATGGATGGTTTCTTTTTTCTGGTTCAGGTCTTTGA
>URQQ01000116.1 GCA_900549995.1 uncultured Lachnospiraceae bacterium
CAAGATACCGGTAACCAATACTACACTGCGCAGCTTCAGCTTTCCGGATGCATTAAGCAGCCCCAGGACATAGATTACAATACAAGTAACATATGCACCGACGGATGCAAGTGAAAGTAATACGGTCTGATCCCAGCCATATTTTTCCTGAAATAAATAAACTGCGACGTTCATCGAATCCTTAAACGCAGTACAGACATAAAAGGTTATAAGACAGTAGATAATTAATATCCAGCCCTTTTTGCCAAACCCTGTTTCCTGCTTTTGCATAATGTTTATCCTCCTAATTAATTTTTGCCTTCAAAAACATAATCAGCCATTGCATCCGCTGCAAGACGGCCGCTGTTAATTGCAAATCCCATTGTATTGCCGCCCAGTAAATAGCAGTATGTACCTGCATAGAGATCACAGACATCAGATCCTGCCGCATACAATCCCGGGATTTTTTTGTAATCATCCCGCAGAACTTCCAGCTTATAGTTTACATTGACCCCGCCAAGTGAACCATAGGCGCCGCACGACATCCGCAGAGCATAGAAATTCTTTCCGGTCAGCGGATGAAGATACCTTCTGTTTTTACACATGATATCATCATATCCGATTTCACATCCATCATTGTATTCTTCAATTGTATCACTCAAGACATCCGGGTCAATTCCCAGTTTTACAGCCAGCTCCTCAATTGATGAAGCTTTGAATGCAGTCTGAGGATATTGCTCCACCATATCGTCAATCTCATCATAAAAAAGCTTCGTAAAGTCTTCCCGGAAAACAGAACTTGGGAAGTCCGGCCCATGTTTTCTGAAATGTTTGATAATACTGTCATCAATCAGAATGAAGACATCCTTTTTGTATTGTCTGGCGACTACATTTGCCGTTACGGCACTATTCTTCAGCTGTTCCTCATCAATTACCCGGTACCCCTGCCGATTCACGATGACGGCACTGGCCTGGGAGAAGATTAACTTACTGTCAAATGATCCCACATAAGGAATCTCATTCCCGATAAATCGTTCCATTTCCATATGCGTTCTGGCACCTCCGGCCTGCCATATCATCTTTAAGCCATCGCCGTTAATTCCCGGCAC
This sequence comes from uncultured Lachnospiraceae bacterium, assembly GCA_900549995.1. Classification (GTDB taxonomy): domain Bacteria; phylum Bacillota; class Clostridia; order Lachnospirales; family Lachnospiraceae; genus UMGS1251. Next base: position 1,089 of record URQQ01000116.1, read on the forward strand.
TTTAAAGCCGAACATATCTTTTCCATCCGTGTGCTCTGTATATTGGTTGATCATTTCTGCGTTATTTCCGAAGCCTCCGCATGCAACTAATACCGCCTCCGCATCTACATCGTACTGCTCTCCATCTTTTCCGGCGGCTTTTAAGCCAACTACTTTTCCGTCCTGTGTTTTCAATTCTGACACCGGTGTCTCAAAGTAGAACTCAACCCCCAGCTCTTTGGCCCGCTCATACATCTTCTTTACCATTGCCGATGCGGCCCGCGGTCCCGGCACACCGCCGCCTTCGGGCTTTACCACATGCCAGGTTTCATAAGCTCCGGGATAATATTTGGTCGGACGGTCGAATTCTACCCCCATATCCTCTAACCAGTCAATTGTCTCCCCGGATTTCCAGAAATAATCTCTGACCAGACGGGCATCAACATTCCAGTGTGTATGCTCCATCATCACCTGAAAAGCCTCTTCTTTCGTTGTCCCGACCATCAACTCCTTTTGGATTCTGCTCTCCACCCCAAAAGGACCCATCCCCATATTCGCTGTTCCGCCGGCTGCAGCCGCTTTCTCGAATACAGTCACCTGGATATCCATCTCTGCTGTTTCAATTGCGGCAGCCAATCCAGCCGGACCAGCCGCAACGATGGCAACTTTTGTCTTGATCTTCTTCATCTTGTTCTCCTCCTTATTGTTTCAGCGGTCTTACGAGAAATTCATTTTCACTTTTTAACTGGTTAAATTCCTCTTCGATGGCTGGTTTTAACGGTCCATAAATAGCTTCCGTGTGATATGTAATCTCCCGCATATGCTGGAACTTGCCCAGAACGGTCAGCCGGTCTCCATGATCCTCGGGCCATTCAAATCTCATTCCGTCTTCGCCCATAGTGATATTCCCTTTTCTTCCACAAACAGCACATTCCACATATGTTCTGCCTGGTTTGGCAATCAGCAGGCTGTTATGGCATCCCGGACAGGCTTCCTCTTCCTTCGTTTCACCAAGATATTGTTTCGTCCAGTCTATCTCCGGATGCAGAACTGCATAGGCCAGGTTCTGTCCCAGGTATTTCGCCCGCAATACATAGTCTTGTCTGGTAAGCGCTTCGCCCATGTCTGCGACTTCATGGACATTCATATGGTCTACTACATTAATCTGGGCTGAAAAGGTAGTTGTGTATAAAGTTGCCAGCCCCAATGAGGTCCAGTTCTCAGTAAGTGCACCCCCGACGGAAATTAATGCTCCTGGCCGATGCTGGTCACGCCCCTTTACCCATTCCGGTGTCCCGCCGTTCAGCGCCCACCCGGCTACATCCATCTTAGGCCCAAAGATCCGGTCCCGAAAATCAGTAACGACACCACATGGGGACAATGACCATACCGGCGCTCCCAGAAGATATCCGTCACTCTCCAGGAATTTATCCATCAGCCATTCTCCATCATCTTTTAAAATACATCCTTTTGCCCCTTTGGCCATACACGGCATATTCGGACATGCCTTGCAAGGCTGTAGATTACACTCATTTAACCGAATCAGTTCAACCTCAATCCCCATTTTCTCAGCTTCTTTTAAAGCCAGCTTCATAAATAATTCTGTATTGCCATTTTTTCTCCCGGCACAAAATGCCACGATCTTTTTTCCCATAGTGCTCTCCTTTCACCAATCGTTCGTCGATAATAGGGTTATAGCATTTTGGTTGTTAATTTATCAACGTGCAGTCTCACATAAAATTGTTTCGCCGTTGTTTTTTTGCACAACAGAAGCATAAACGTCTGTAAAAACGCATTTATATACAGATATAAAGCTCCGCTTTTTTGTACACAATGCACAAATTCCAGCCAGTACACATCCGTTTCACCGCACTTTCCAGTTTTCACAGCATTGACAGTTTGTGATTAGAACGTTAATATATAGACATAATTTGTGATATCAGAACAATGGAGGATCCGATGATGTTACTCTCAGCGTTGATTAAAAAAATTCAAGAAAATCACTATCAGGTAAGAGCCCGCTGTACCGATCCTGATGTTACAATCAGCGGAATTCAATATTATGCGGATCAGGCCGCTCTGGAAGACGATATACTATACATCTCATTTGAAGATGAATTACCTGTTCATCCTTCCAATATCTGCTTTACACTGTTGGTTTTGACAACTGCAAGGGTCGATATTAACAGAAACTGTCCTGCCAACTTACTGCACTTCAATGAGCCGTCTAACTATACTGTACTAATCAACCTGATCAGCAGTATCCTTGCCTCTAATTACAAACTAACCGAGACTATCTGTAAAATTACCCGGTCTTATTTCCATAAGCAAAGTATCCAGGAAGTTTTTAACAACGCTTACATACTTTTTGAAAATCCTCTGTTACTGATTGATTCCAATAATAAAGTCATCGCCCAGGTGCCGAAAAAAGACAAAGTCTCATCGTCTGCGCCCCACACTAAATATTTACAACAGCTGCATGACCTCCAGCAGAAGCTAAAGCCGCCGATGACTCCGGTATACCTTCCGCACCCGACTGAGCAATATCATATGCTTGCGTCCAATATCATCGTCAATGGATATATTATCGGTACTTTGCTGCTGATGGAGCAAAATCACGCATTTACCGAAAACGATATATCCGGGTTGCAAACCTTAATTTACATAACTACCCAGATGTTAGCTGATAATCTCCTTTACTCACAAACCCAGGGGCATATGTCCGCACTGCTGCTCGATGATGTATTATCAACACCAAATTATCCGCCCATCATGCTGGAACGCCAGTTGGCCGCCCTTGGTTATAAAAATTGCCGAAAATTACGTTTTGTTGCAGCAACATTTGCTGCCAGCCCCAGTTTCTCTGTCTTCGAAGAGCTGACCGCAGCTATCCGTAAACTTTTCCCAGATGAATTGTATACGATGCACGAAGAGCAGATCGTATTATTACTGATCAATCATTCAGCGAATCTCGAGAAAAATGTATTATCAAACCTGCAGCTGCTGAATGAAAAATACCACTTGCTAATCGGTCTCAGCAATTCCTTTACAGATCTGTCGGAGACCTACCGGCATTATCAGCAGGCCCTGGTTGCCCACAGTTATTGCGGTAAGATTACTGATGCGGCCAGCCAATATTATATCTTTTATGATTATATCGCTCAGTTAGAGCTGCTCAAAATCGTGACGAAAGCCTGTAATATCCTTGATTACTGTTCGCCGGATATCTTGTCTTTATTAAAATATGATGAACAATACCAGACCGATTTTTCACAGACTCTCTCGGTATATCTGAATTGTTTCGGCGATGCGGTCCTTGCCGCCCAGAAACTAAAAATACATAAAAACACACTCTACTACCGCCTTGGAATTATCAAGGATATTGTCAATAACGATCTTTCTGACGGTGAAACAAATTATTTATATATGTTTTCCTTCCGGGCATTACAATACCTCGGACGCTTCCATCCGGTTGACATATAGCAGACATCGCCGGCCGGGAAAGTTACAAAAGAAGAGCTCATAAATAAGGAGCAGCAGGGTAACGTCATACATTACCCTGCTGCTCCTATTAGAATTGTATTATCTCCCTAAACTTCTTTTAAAGTAAAAAAGTAGTCAATCAGCTCATCACCTTCTGCAGATATATAAGTACCATACATTGGAATCGTACAGCACATGACCTTTCTGCCCGGAGAAACCAGTATCTGGTACCCTTTCTTTGAACTGATACATGCCGGCCTTTGGGATTGTCTTCCAAAAGAGATATACTTTGCAGTGAATTTTAAATCGATCCATTTCTTGTCATAAGATCCCCTTGCTTTCAGCATATCTTTGACAGTCCAGTCAAAATAAGCCCATGTCTGCTTTCTGGGTATATTCGCAATCTGCCTTGGCATTGGAGACTTCTCTGAAAGAAGCAGTTCTCCCTGAGCCGTATGAAAAGAAATTCTGCCTGTCTTCTTATCTACCCGCAGAAACAGTTTCCCGCTTATTATTTCTATTCTGTCTTTTGCCTCCCGGCATTTCCACTCTGTTTTTAAAGCTGTTTCAATCTCATCCGGAATCTCCGGCAGACGGTCAAACTGTTCTCGGGCAAATGTAATCCGAACGGTACGCTCTGATATTGGTGTGATCCGAAGAATCCCGTAAGCACTTGTAAACTCAATATAATTTTTCTGTTTAGTAACCCACCGTATGGACAGGTTTACATTCGAATGCCCCAGTGGCTTCAGTTTATCCGTCTCCGGAAGTTCACCGAATTCCGTCTTGCCTGTCTGAACATTTTTCTTTTGAATTTTCTCCGGTTTTTTCTCCGCAACGGTACTTGGAACACGGATCCGTTTTGGTCCTATTCTGTCACGCAGTTCCATCTCATAAGTTCCTTCTGCCGCCCGTTCCATTGCGATCTCCCGGTGTGTCCTGGAACGTTCTTCATATACGGCTTTAACAGGTTTTCCGGTCTCTTTTACGAGGTACTTTTTCTTTTTCTCTTCCGGCACCGGAACACCGATCAAATCCGTCACCTTTCCTGTATAAAGTGCCGCCAGTTCGTGAAGCGCTCTGGTAGCTCCCACATACAACAGCCTCGCAAATCCATCCTCCGCCGGATAGCTCCCGGCATCAACACCCCAGAGAAGAACTACATCAAATTCCAACCCTTTGGCATATTCCATCGAAAGTACCATGACCCCATTTCCAAACGCTTCTGTTTCTCCATTGAATTCACGGATCTCCATTCTTTTCCCAAGCTCTTTAGACAAACGCATAACCGTCTCTTCATCCCTGCAAATCACTGCGATTGTCTCATATCCTTTTTCTTTCCAGTGCCCGATTGTATTGACAGTTTCCACTAACATTTGTGCATCGTCAGCACATTTTGTAACCTGCACTTCGTTCCCATGCCGAATGATCGGCTCTACAGGGTAAATCCAGAAATTGCCATGGTGCAGAATATTGGTAGCAAAATTAGAAATTTCCACAGTATTACGGTAGCTTTTTTTCAACAGCCCGAAATAGTCAGACTTTGAAGTCAGCATCAGGCTTCTCAGTTCCTCCCAGTCGGTCAGCCCATAATCGAAATAGATATTCTGAGACACGTCCCCCATGATCGTAAAGGTGCATTTACTCAGGCAATACTTTAGCGCCCCATAAACCATCATTCCAAAGTCCTGCGCCTCATCAATCACAACATGGCTTGCCTCCTGAATCACCTCTGTCTCTTTGATTCTTTTGTACAGATAAGCTAAAGCGGCCAGATCATAGAGATCAAATGTCCCGTCAGGCAACGAAACCCGATTCCCTTTCTCATTCTGTTTCTCGATAAAGCTGTCATACAATTCGAAAATCGAGCCCTTCCACTCTCTTTTCCCAAAGTATGTCCGATACTGCTTTAAAAGCGCCTTTTGCTCTTCCGGCGGATAGGTATAGTATTTTCCATAGATCTCATTTTCCAGTTTCGCGATCAGATGTTCCGTCAGCTTGTCCAGTTTGTCAGGAAGCGACAAGTAATCAAATTTCTCAAGCAGCTTCTCTATCAGGCTCTGGCTCATGAGCAATCGGTGGTTTTTTTCTATGAATACATCCTGCCTCGGAATATAATCCCATTCATAGCGTCTGCAAAATTCTTCCAAATCATGAAACCAAGAAAAACTTCCTTTTACACAGGCTGTTTTGTCTTCCTGGTTTAATTTTTTCACCGTATATTTCTGGTGATCCCAGTCTTCATACAGAAGCCTCACAAACAGCTGCTCCATCGTCATCTGAGAAACGCCGTAAACATCAAGATCCGGTAAAATTCCCGTGATATAATTTAAAAGTATCTGGTTACTTCCGATGATATAAAAGTCTTTTGGTTTGAATTCCAGATCATAATTATACAGTATATACGAGATGCGGTGCATCGCCACCGTTGTCTTGCCGGAACCGGCTCCCCCCTGTATAATGACATTATGCTGTGGTTTCTTACGGATAATCTCATTTTGTTCCTGCTGAATCGTCGCAATAATATCATTTAAAACATTCCTCTTATTCTTGGCGAGGTATTTGGTCAGCAAATCATCATTAGCCACAACATCGGAATCATAAAAGTCCTTAAGATCATCATTTTCTATTTCATAAGTACGTTTTCTGGAAAGTTCTATCTCATATGCCCCTTCGCCTTTGACTGAATAAATGCACGGACCCAGCGAACTTTCATAATAAACAGATGCAATCGGTGCTCTCCAGTCGATCACTACCAGATCTGAAGTATTCTTAGTAATGGCGGCCTTTCCAATATAATAACATTCTTTCTTCCGCAGATTTGAATCGGTAAAATCAATTCTTCCAAAATACGGTTTCTTTCTGCTGCGCTCCATGCGGAGCAGTTCCTGCCGTACTTGCTGAAATCTGGCATCCGTATTAAACCAGAGTGCCAAACCCTCCTTATCTTCCACGGTATATATTTCCTTCAGTTCATTTAATTCGTCTGCCAAATCATTCACCGATGTCTTCACCCGGTTCAAATTATCTTCTGCAATGTTCAGTACATATGTGAGCATTTTTTGCTCTTCTTCCAGGGTGACTCCCGGTATACGTTTGGTCTGATCTATATTATCCATGCCTGCCTCCCTTCTTTTTACGTTAAGCATATAATTATCTTAACAAAAAAGTAAAAAAATAGTAGACTTGTAGTAAAAAAACACACTAAAAATTTGATTATCCGCTAAAACACTGTATCTATCGGCATTATGAAGGAGCTAAACACATCAAAATACTACTAATTTACTACGATTGAATGAGCCTTGATACGTCCTATTTCCCAGATATGCAAAGATACGGTACAGCACATCAGTATTGAAACAAGAAAAATTGAATACTTCATAGACTACGGAACGCACAATATCAGCGTTCCTTTTCTATTTCCAGCCGTTCCTAGTGGACGGCTATTTTACTACCAAAATGAAAGGAGCATTTAGAATTATGAAAAAGATATTAAAACGATTGTGTACAGGCTTTCTTGCCTTTGCAACTGTCGTTACCGCTTTACCGAGTTCAACGGTTCATGCGTCTAATACACAATATTGGACGGAAAGTAAAGAGCGTGTCGGTATCGTAGAACAAGTAATGAATGACGGTTCTATCAGTTCTACCTTTAATGAGGGACATTTAACCGTTGAGGGCGAGGACGCATATTGTATCGACATCAACACAGCCTTTAAAAACGGCTATAAGACCAAAGCTGACGCAAGTACCCGTATGAGTGCCGACCAGATAGCTGACGTCGCCTTATCTATTGAGTATGTGAAACAGTACACAGACAGCCAAAGCGGAATAAGCAGTAAACACGCCTACCTATTAAGACAGCTTGTTGTCTGGCAGAGATTGAGTGTTCAGCTTGACTGGCAATGCGATAATGTGCGAGCTTCCTATGATGAAATCCCAAAAGCCGTACAAGATGAAGTATTCGCAGGAGCAAAAGCCTTTGTGAAAGAAAACAAAGGACGTT
>URQQ01000117.1 GCA_900549995.1 uncultured Lachnospiraceae bacterium
AAAAAGACCCTTATAGGGTCTAATCAAGCCACCGGCTAAGCCGGTGGTCTTGACTTTTTCATCACCAGATTGTAACCGGAGTCATAGTATAAGCCAAGATCTGAACAGATTCTGTGATTGATGGATGTCAGCGCATCGTGGTATTCCTTATATTTTGGTGAGAGAGCAACCATGTTGGGGATAAAAATATCGTTATAACCCTGATCCTGCATTCTTTTCATGAATTTTCTCTGCGCAATAAATACGGGGTGGTATTTAAAGAAAAAACTGTTTTTCAGTTTTACATTTCTCCGTGTCTGCTCTTTCAGGCGTTCGTACTCCTCCTCGGTCGGATGCAGATAACTCTTTAAAGTTTGTTCCATGCGCGAGATCATCTGATCCATAGATGCCTGCGGTGTCAGTTTGTACGTAATGTAGCTGGAAAATCTCAGGAACAACGGGATTTTAATGTCGGTGTGATCCCAGAATTCAATGATATTCTCATAGGCTTTTTGTTGTTCTTTCGTCGTAATCTGCATCTGGAGATAGGGCTGAAAGTGGTTCATGAAATAGTATCCGTAAAATCCAGGCATCATATCCTGAAAAGCCTTCCCGATCGTAGTGTAATCCACAGATTCGTACAGCTGGTCAACGTCATGGGTTTCAATAAAAGAATGAAGTGCTTCCAGTTCTTTTTCTCCGGCATGATGCAGATCACTTTTTTCTTTGTAAATGTTCTTCAGAAGTTCCGGATTATCTGTATGCAGGAGTTTTCTGATATCTGAAATACTGATTCCAAGCTTTCTGTATGCCGCAATTTCTTTCAGGTCCGCCAGATTCTCCTTTGTATAATTCCGGTATCCGTTTTCATCCTTGCGGACGGTTATAAGTCCCTGTTCTTCATAATATTTTACAGCACGCCGGCTCAAATCCACCTGCTGTATTACTTCACTGATTTTCATGAGAATCCCTCCCGGTATGATAGTGTTTCAGACCTCCTATGGAGGTTTTGTTACCTCAAGTATAAGTGTATACGTAAGGTACAGGTCAAGCAAATCCGGTAAAATTTAAAACACTTTTTTAAAATTGGTATGATCTATTGACTTTTTTAATAAAGTATGATTATATAACAATATGAACATATGAGCAATTATTCATATGACAAAATATTACAAAATACATTTCATATTTTATTATATTCCAGGAGGGATGAGGATGGAAGCTGTAAAAAGATCATATCAGGGAGACTGCCCCTGCGGTCACGATCATAATCACGGAGAGCATTCCCACGGGCAGGAAGGCCATCACCATGGGCATGAAGAGCATCACCATGAGGAACATCATCACGAGGCATGCGGCTGCGGGCATGAAGAACACCATCACGAGGCATGCGGCTGCGGACACAGTCATGAAGGACATGAGGAACATCATCATGACCACAGTGAGAACTGGGAAGGGCACAGCGAGGCCGCCGAAGAAATGGTCAGCCTTTCAAGCCAGGTGAACCGGAAAGTTTATATACTGGATAACCTGAGCTGTGCAAACTGCGCTGCCAAGATGGAAAAGAAGATCCGGAAGATTCCAACTGTCCAAGGCGCAACCATTACGTTTGCAACGAAACAGCTCTGTGTTGCCGCAGATGAGCCGGAGAAACTTCTGAAAGAGATACAGGACATTTGTACCTCAATTGAACCTGATGTCATTGTCAGGGAGAAAGTGGAAGACGCAGCGGCTGCAAGAAAAGAACGTTCCCAAAATGTAATTGCAGAAAATAAAAAAGAGATTCTTGGGGTGGCAGCAGGCGCGTGTCTGTTTGCGGCAGGGTATATCGCTAAAAATTTTTTTGTGATGGCATCCGATCTTCTGTTCGTTCTTTCTTATCTTGTCCTGGGAAGTAAGATCCTTCTGAAGGCGGGAAAAGGATTGATCAGGGGAAAGGCATTTGACGAAAACTTTCTGATGAGCGTGGCAACGCTGGCTGCATTTGCAATCGGCGACTTTGCGGAGGCGGCCGGGGTCATGTTGTTCTACCGGGTAGGGGAACTTTTTGAAGACATCGCAGTGAAACGAAGCAGAAATCAGATTATGGACGCGGTCGATCTGCGCCCGGAGGTTGTGAATCTCGTTACCGGAAGCGAAGTCAAAGTCTGTCCTGCAGGTGAAGCAAAAATCGGTGATATCCTCCTTGTACGGCCGGGGGACAGAATTCCTCTGGATGGGGTTGTTGTGGAAGGAGAGAGCCGTATCGATACTTCTCCGGTGACAGGTGAGCCGGTACCTGTCAAAGTTTTGACTGGTTCAGCAGTGACTTCCGGCTGTGTGAATACTTCCGGATTATTGAAGATAAAAGTGGAAAAGGAACTGAAAGATTCCATGGTAACAAGAATCCTTGATTCTGTCGAAAATGCTGCCGCGAGCAAGCCGAAACTTGACCGTTTTATCACGAGGTTTGCCAGGGTGTACACACCGGTAGTCGTTCTTCTTGCTGTTGGAACCGCGATTATTCCGTCACTTTTTACCGGGGACTGGAACCACTGGATTTATACAGCGATCACCTTCCTTGTCATCAGTTGTCCGTGCGCACTTGTATTAAGTGTTCCGCTTGCGTTTTTCTCAGGCATTGGTGCAGGGTCGAAAAAGGGAATACTGTTCAAGGGCGGTGTGTCCCTGGAGGCGCTGAAAGATATCAGGGCGGTTGTGATGGATAAGACGGGGACGGTTACGAACGGGAATTTTGTTGTGACGAAATGTATCCCGGCAGATGTGACTGAGGAAATGCTGCTTAAGACGGCGGCAGACTGTGAGCTGACCTCCACACATCCAATTGCCAACAGTATTGTGAATGCAGCACGTGAGAGCGGGTATGAACCGAAACGCCCGCAGGCAGTAAAAGAAATTGCCGGGAAAGGAATTCTTGCACAGACGGAGCATGGAGAAGTGCTCTGCGGCAATAAGGGACTTATGGAAATGTACGGTGTGGATCTGGCTGCTTATACAGAAGGAGGATATGGAACGGAAGTTCTGACGGCGCTTGACGGCATCTATCTTGGGCGGATCATCATTGCAGATACGGTCAAAGAAGACAGTGTAAAGGCGGTTGCCGAGCTGAAGAGGCAGGGCATTCTCACTGCAATGCTGACCGGAGATGCGATGGCAAGTGCAATGTCTGTGGCAGAAGAAACAGGAATTGATGAAGTACACGCACAGCTTCTTCCGGAAGAAAAACTTTCGGAATTAAAGAAGATCAGAAAGAACTATGGTACGGTCATGTTTGTAGGAGACGGAATCAATGATGCCCCTGTGCTTGCGGGAGCAGATGTCGGGGCAGCGATGGGAAGCGGTGCAGATGCGGCGATTGAGGCAGCAGACGTCGTGTTTATGACTTCTGCGATGCAGGCAGTGCCGGATGCGGTCGAGATCGCAAGGATTACCGGCAGGATTGCGATGCAGAACGTTGTCTTTGCATTGGCTGTGAAAGCGCTGGTTATGGTCTTTGGTTTCTTTGGGATGGCGAATATGTGGCTTGCGGTGTTTGCTGATACGGGAGTTGCAATGCTGTGTGTGCTCAATTCCATCAGAGTATTATATAGAAAGAAAAAATAAAAAAATATCAGAAAGATACGTTCTCCGGTGGGAGAAGCAGTATGCGGCAGATAATTTCAGATCAGAGATTGTCTGCCGTTTTATGCGTAAAAGTGCTTTTTGGGAAGATTCGCAGGAATTTCGTAAATTTATTACCATTTCCTATGAAATGGTTGACAAATCCAGTGTATTTGTCATAATTGACATATGAATTAACATTCATATGAAAGGAGTATAACATGGCGAAAACAGAAGCAGAGTGTTGCGACGCAGTGCAGATACATGAAGATGCAATTCAGATAGCCAAGGGGCATATGCCTGCCGATGAAACATTGAGGGAACTGGCAGACTTTTTCAAAGTATTTGGGGATACGACAAGAATTAAAATATTGTGTGTGTTATTCCAGTCAGAATTATGTGTCTGTGATCTTGCGGAAGTATTGAAAATGACACAGTCGGCAATTTCACATCAGCTCCGTGTCTTGAAGCAGATGAAGCTGGTAAAAAACAGAAGAGAAGGAAAGACAGTATACTACTCATTGGCAGACGACCATATCCAGACAATCATGAATCAGGGAATGGAACATATCAGCGAGTAGAAAGTTACGGAAATTTTTATGAGGAAAGTGATAACAGCATGGTGAAGGAAGCAAAAGCAGATATTGTCAGGACAGGTGTGGGGGCGCTGATTTACCTTTGTGCCTTAATTGCTGTCAGAATGTACAAATTAGAAACGAATGTGGAGATTATTTTGTTCCTGGCGGCCTATCTTACGATGGCTTATGGAATGATTAAGAAAATTAAGGACAACTTGTTGAAAGGACATCTGTTTGATGAAAATCTGCTGATGATTCTTGCGTCAACGGGTGCGTTTATCATAGGAAGATATGCAGAAGGAGTAGCGGTTGTACTGTTTTTCCAGGTGGGAAATATATGTGAAGAGGTTGCAGTCGGACGCTCCAGAAAATCCGTGGAAGGACTTCTTGATATCAAACCGTCCTTTGCGAACCTTAAAACGGATGGTGAAGAAAAACAGGTGCCGCCGGAAGAACTGAATGTCGGAGATGTAATTATCATCCGTCCGGGCGAGCGTGTTCCGGTAGATGGTATGATTGTAAAGGGAAATACTTCGGTTGACTCACAGGCAGTGACAGGAGAAGCGATGCCGGATGAGTCCGGATACGGCGACAGGGTATACAGCGGAAGCATTAATATGACCGGTGCGGTGGAAGTGCGGGTGATGAAGACCTTTCAGGATTCTACCGTATCGAAAGTTCTGCATCTTGTGGAAGAGGCGGAAGATAAGAAAGCGGAAAGCGAGCGGTTTATCACAAGATTTGCGAGGCTTTATACGCCGTTTATCCTTATCTGTGCGGTGTTAGTTGCGGTCGTGATGCCGCTGACATTTGCGAAAGGAGAATGGGTAACCTGGATATACAGGGGGCTGATTTTTATTGTGGTGGCATGTCCGTGCGGCCTGGCAGTTTCGGTTCCGATTGCGTTTTTCGGCGGAATCCATGCGGCAGCCAGAAGAGGGATCGTTATTAAGGGAAGTAATTATCTGGAGTTTCTGTCGAAAGCAGATACGTTTGTGTTCGATAAAACAGGTACACTGACACAGGGAGAGTTCGAAGTACAGGACGTAAAAGCATTTCATGGCCATTCGGTGGAGGAAATCCTTCAGATTGCCGCCCATGTCGAGAGTTTTTCGAATCATCCGCTTGCGCAGTGCCTGATGGAGGCTTATAATGGACCCATCTACAAGGAAAGAGTCCATAATCTGAATGAAATACCGGGCTGTGGAATGAGCGCAGTGTATCAGGGACGCATGATCTATGCAGGCAACGCGAGACTGATGGATATGAAAGGAATTGAATTCGAGACAGTGGAGACGCAGGGGACGGTAGTCTATCTTGCGATAGAACGGCAGTATGCGGGTTACATTACAGTGACGGATATATTAAAACCGGATGCGTGCGATACGATGAAGTATCTCAAAAAGAAATATCAGGCGACGCTTGTGATGCTGACCGGAGATACGAATATTTCCGGTGCGGAAGCCGGCCGTGAACTGCGGATGGACAGTGTGTATACGAACATGCTTCCGGAGGATAAGATTGCGGTCATAGAAGAAATGCTGGAAGTACAGAATGATTCAGAAAAGCTTGTGTATGTCGGTGATGGAATCAACGATGCGCCAGTACTTGCAAGGGCAGATGTCGGAATTGCGATGGGGGCGCTTGGCTCGGATGCCGCGATTGAAGCTGCCGATATCGTACTTATGGAAGATGAGCCCTATGGAATTGTAGATGCTTTGAAGATTGCCAGAGAGACAATGAAAATAGTCAAGCAGAATATCGCGTTTGCGCTGACTGTAAAAGTGATTGTCCTTGGGCTTTCTGCTTTCGGGTTCATTGCAATGTGGGAGGCTGTACTGGCAGATATGATTGTAATGCTTCTGGCAGTGATTAACGCAGTATGGGTGGCCCGTTATCCGGCATAATAAAAATGAAGAAAGAATGTAAAGGAGTTATGGATGTATTATAAAAAGAGTATTGCAGTCTTGATGATCTGCGCAGCATTGCTTACCGGGTGCAGCAATCCGGTGAAAAACGGCACAGAATTTTTAGAACAGAAGGAATATTCACAGGCGGTGGAAGCATTTGACGAGGCGATTGAAAAGTGGGATGGCAAGGAGAAATATGCAGATGCAGTGGCGGAGGCATATCGTGGAAAAGGGATTGCTTACTTTGAACAGAAAGATTATAATAATGCCAAAGATGCATTTTTAAAAGCACTCGATGAGGGTACCAAACAGACGGGAACTATTTATAACTTCCTTGGCATCTGTGAGATGAATCTGAATAACCCTGCAGAAGCCATCACATATTTTCAGCAGGGAACTGCCTGTGAGGATGCCACCGCAGAATTGATACAGGAAATGGAATTCAACCAGATTTCGGCTTATGAACAGCTGAAGGACTGGGAGAGTGCAAAGGCTAAGATGGCGGAATACATTGCAAAATATCCGGAGGATTCTGAGGCAGCCAGGGAAGCAGAATTTCTGGAAACAAGATAGGAAATGGGAAAGCATAAATGATAGAATTGAATGAAAAAGTGGAACGGGTGATATTGGTAGGAGTAAGCTTATATGACGGAGATGACACGGAGAAATCTTTGGATGAGCTGGAAGAACTTGTGAAGACTGCAGGGGCAGAGACTGTAGGAAGGATAATTCAAAGCAGAGATCAGATCCATCCCGGAACTTATGTGGGACGCGGAAAGTTAGAGGAGATCAAAGACCTTCTGTGGGAAACAGAGGCTACCGGGATCATCTGTGATGACGAACTGTCGCCGGTACAGCTTGGGAATCTGCAGGACATGCTCGATGCGAAGGTTATGGACCGGACACTGGTGATCCTCGATATCTTTGCCGCCCGTGCGACTACCAGTGAAGGGAAAATCCAGGTAGAGCTTGCACAGCTGAAGTACCGGCAGTCAAGATTGACAGGGCTTGGGAAATCATTATCCAGGCTCGGCGGAGGAATCGGGACAAGAGGCCCCGGAGAGAAGAAGCTTGAGATGGACAGACGTCTGATCAAGGGACGGATTGCACAGCTGAACCGGGAGCTGAAGGCGGTGAAACGGCACCGGGAAGTGACAAGAGAGCAGAGGGCGAAAAACAGAGTTCCGGTGGTGGCAATTGTCGGCTATACCAATGCCGGGAAATCAACACTGCTGAATAAGCTTACAGGGGCAAATGTCCTTGAAGAAGACAAGCTTTTTGCGACACTTGATCCGACAACAAGGTCTCTGCGCCTTCCAAGCGGACAGGAAGTTCTCTTTACGGATACGGTCGGATTTATCAGAAAACTTCCGCATCATCTGATCGAGGCATTCCAGAGTACGCTGGAAGAGGCCAAGTATGCGGATATTGTTCTGCATGTTGTGGATACCTCGAATCCGCAGATGGATGAGCAGATGGCGATAGTCTATGAGACGCTGCAGGAACTTGGGGTTGTAAACCGGGTTTTGATTACTGCGTTTAACAAGCAGGACAAACTGGAAGAGCCGGAGATTATCCGTGACTTTAAGGCGGATAAGGTGATCAGAATCTCGGCCCGTACCGGTGAAGGGATCACGGAACTTCTGGAAGTGATTGAAGAAAAACTCAGAAACCAGAAAGTGGAAATTGAGCAGACATATACTTACGCAGATGCCGGAGTCATTCAGCTCATCAGGAAATACGGGGAACTTATGGAGGAAATCTACAGGGAAGACGGAATCCATATCCGGGCGTATGTACCGGCAGAGCTGTATGAAAAGGTTGTGAGGAGATACGAACAGGAGGAGTAATGCAGCCATTTTGTATCAGAAAATCAAGTATTATTTTTTATATTGCAGCGATGGCGGTTGTGCTTGGAATCAGGATTTTGATGGGAAAGGCAGCGTTTGGGACAAATTTCATATTTGTACGGACAGCAGGCATCATGTTTCTCATAGGAGCAGTGGTGTTTGGGGTGATCGAAGGGGTGTCAGGCGGTTTTGAACTTGCAGGGACGAGTGGAAGAACCCAGATTTTTACTCCGGATATGATGGCAGGGATTGGTGTATCGCTTATTTTTCAATCCATGGTCCTGACATTCATTTCTGGGGCAGCAGGTCTGATTGCGATGTACTTGATCCGAAGAGTGTGTTACCAGATACGGAAAAGGAAATATGACAAGTACATCGGGAAGAAGGGTGCAGCGCTTCAGGAACTTTCATGGGAACCGGGGAAATACAAAGGCCGTGTGATGATTGAAGAGCGGAAAGTGAAAGTGATCGTATCGAAAGAATCGAAGCATGTTCCCGAAGGCGCGAAAGTCAGAGTTACAGGGATGGAAGGAACGAACCTCGTTGTTG
>URQQ01000118.1 GCA_900549995.1 uncultured Lachnospiraceae bacterium
AAATTGAGACATTGGAAGAAAGTGACGTGCAGGTTCTGGTCAATCATTCTCTGGCTTCCGGCTATGTGACGGCGCTTAAGGGATTGAAGGAACACTATGTATTGCCTGACGAGGTTTCGCTTTCGCTCCTTTCGCGGTACTCTGATATTTTTTCGGTGCACAAAGCTCCGGAAAATGAAGAAGCCATCTGGGAAGCAGTCCGTCAGGTGGCTGAACCCGCCATTAGGTCGTTTATCCATATGAGGGAAATAGAAGGAGCCAGGCTTCGTGAGGACATTTTGACGAAAGCCTCAAAAATTATTTCCATCGTGGATCAGATAGAAACGATTACGCCGGAAACTGTGAACGACTACCGGGAACGGCTACGGGCAAAAATTGAAGAATTCTTGGGGGACAACCGTTTTGATGAGCAGAGAGTGCTCACGGAAGTGGCCATATTTGCTGATAAGGTTGCTGTGGATGAGGAGACCGTGCGGCTCCGCAGCCATTTTAAACAGCTGGAGATACTTGTAGATTCCAATGAACCTGTAGGAAGGAAGATCGATTTTCTTGTCCAGGAAATGAACCGTGAGGCAAATACAATACTTTCCAAAGCAAATGATCTTGAAGTATCGGATTACGCGATCAGTCTGAAGACAGAGATTGAAAAGGTAAGAGAACAGATTCAGAATATTGAATAAAGGCAGGTTAAGTCATGAAGAGAAAGGGAATCCTTATTGTAGTGTCCGGTTTTTCCGGTTCGGGGAAAGGTACGTTGATGAAAGAGCTGATGAAGCGCTATGAAGAAAAGTATGCGCTGTCCGTTTCTGCTACGACACGTATGCCCAGAAACGGCGAGGTGGACGGAAGAGAATATTTCTTTAAGACACACAATGAATTTGAAAAAATGATTGCGAAAAAAGAATTGATAGAGTATGCTAAATATGTAGACAATTACTACGGAACGCCGAAAGCTTATGTAGAAGAACAGCTTAATTCCGGAAGAGACGTCATACTCGAGATTGAGATACAGGGGGCTTTGAAAGTTAAAGAACAGTTTCCCGAAGCTCTGCTTCTGTTCGTAACACCGCCGGATGCTGAAACGCTCAGAAACCGTCTTGTGGGAAGAGGAACAGAGACGATGGACGTAATAGAGTCGAGAATGGCTCAGGCAGGAAGAGAAGCTCAGGGTATGGAACAATATGATTATCTGGTGATCAATGATGATCTGGATACCTGTGTGGAAGAGATGCATCAGATTATTCTGAGTGAGCATCACAGAAGCTCAAGAAACAAAGAATTCATACAGGCGATAAAAAAAGAATTGAACGAGGACTTGAAAGGAGACAATGCATTATGATGCTGCACCCATCTTATTCAGATTTAATGAGAGTTGTTAACAAAGATGTAGAGGAGGGCGAAACAAAAATTGTCAACAGCCGTTACTCCATTGTTCTGGCTACATCCAAGAGAGCAAGACAGCTCATCGACGGGGATCTGCCGCTTGTTATGGCAAAAGACGGAGAGAAACCACTTTCAATTGCAATTGATGAACTCAACAGCGCAAAGATTAAAATCATTGCCGAAGAGGAAGAAGAGTAAAAATGAGGGCAGGTGCCATAAGGTATCTGCCCTGTTGAATATCTTGGAGAATGAAAAACTAAAATACGCGATATTATACAGGAGACATAAACATGAACATATTATTTATTTCGCTGGGCTGTGACAAGAATCTGGTTGACACGGAAGTGATGCTTGGAATGCTGGCGTCCAGAGGCTATCAGATGATTGACGATGAGGAACAGGCAGATATTATTGTTGTGAATACCTGCTGCTTCATTCACGACGCGAAAGAAGAAAGTATCAATACGATTCTGCAGATGGCAGAATATAAAAACGGAGGAAGACTGAAAGCCCTGATTGTGACGGGATGTCTTGCGCAGCGGTATCAGAAGGAAATTGTGGAAGAGATTAAAGAAGTCGATGCAGTTCTTGGAACTGCTTCCTATGACCGTATTCTGGACGCTGTGGATGAGGCGCTGAAAGGGCACGTCGACATTGTGATGAACGACATTAACCAGATTCCGGATGTGAACACAAACCGTCTTGTCACGACAGGAGGTCATTTTGCCTATCTGAAAATTGCAGAAGGGTGTGACAAACACTGTACCTACTGTATCATTCCGAAAATCAGAGGGAATTTCAGAAGTGTGCCGATGGAGAACGTCATGAAAGAAGCAGAACAGCTTGTGGAACAGGGCGTGAAGGAACTGATCCTTGTGGCGCAGGAGACGACTGTATACGGCAAGGACCTCTATGGGGAAAAGACTCTTCCGAAGCTTTTGCATGAACTGTGCAAAATTCCAAAACTCAGATGGGTGAGGATCTTATACTGCTATCCGGAAGAGATTACGGATGAATTGATTCAGGCCATCAAGTCAGAGGAGAAAGTGTGCAAATACCTTGACCTGCCGATTCAGCATGCGAACAATGAAATTCTAAAGAAGATGGGAAGGCGTACATCCAAAGAAGAGCTGATTGAGATTATCACGAAACTTCGGACGGAAATTCCTGAGATTACACTGAGGACCACATTGATCACCGGATTTCCGGGAGAAACAAAGGAGCAGCACGAGGAAGTGGTGGACTTCATTGACCAGATGGAATTCGACCGTCTGGGAGTCTTTACCTATTCACCGGAGGAAGATACGCCTGCAGCTTTAATGCCTGACCAGATTCCGGAAGAAGTAAAAGAAGAAAGACAGGCAGAACTGATGGAACTTCAGCAGGAGATCGCATTTGATATGGCGGACGATATGATCGGCAGAGAAGTCCTGGTGATGATTGAGGGAAAAGTCGCAGATGAGAATGCCTACGTAGGCAGGACTTACAAGGATGCGCCGAATGTGGACGGATTGATTTTTATCAATACAGAAGAAGAGCTGATGTCGGGAGACTTTGTGAGAGCAAAGGTGACAGGGGCAATAGAATATGATTTGATAGGAGAGATAATATCATGAATTTACCAAATAAACTAACTGTACTTCGTGTGATTATGATCCCGTTTTTTGTATTTTTCATGCTGACAGATATGGCAGGAGATGCATCGAAATGGATCGCGCTTGCGCTCTTTATTATCGCGAGTTTTACAGATACTCTGGATGGATACCTTGCAAGAAAGCATAATCTGGTGACTAATTTTGGCAAATTTATGGATCCTCTTGCAGACAAACTTCTGGTAAGTGCGGCGATGATCTGCCTTGTGGAGACCGGATTTCTTCCTGCGTGGATTGTCATTATCATTATCAGCCGTGAATTTATCATCAGCGGATTCCGTCTGATTGCTTCTGATAATGGAATCGTAATTGCGGCCAGCTACTGGGGAAAATTCAAGACAGTTTCTCAGATGGTAATGATTGTAATACTGATTGCAGACTTTGGCGGGGTATTCGATCTGATCGGCCAGATTATGATCTGGATTGCGCTGATTCTTACGGTGGTGTCGCTGGTGGACTATATTGCGAAGAATAAAGAGATATTGACAAAGGGAGGCATGTAAAATGACGGTAGAACTGATCTCAGTCGGGACAGAAATTCTATTGGGAAATATTGTAAATACAAATGCAGCTTACCTGGCAGAGAAATGTGCTCTGCTGGGTTTGTCTTTATATAACCAGACGGTTGTAGGAGATAACAGTGAGCGTCTTTTTAATGCTGTGAAGACGGCTCTTTCACGGGCAGATATCGTTATTCTGACCGGAGGACTTGGGCCTACGGAGGATGACATTACGAAAGAGACTATAGCGGCTGTATTCGGAAGAAAACTGTATATGGATGAACATTCTAAAAAACGGATCCAGGAATATTTTGATCAGGTAAAAAGCAGACAGATCACGGAAAATAACTGGAAGCAGGCGATGGTTCCCGAGGGGGCAAAGGTGATTGATAACCATAATGGAACAGCGCCTGGGATTATCCTTGAGGAGAACCAGAAGATGGCGATTCTCCTGCCGGGACCGCCGAATGAGTTAAAGCCGATGTTTGAGGAAAGTATTGCACCTTTGTTAAACCAGATGCAGCCAGAAGGAATTTATTCCAGAATGGTAAAGATCTGTTCTGTAGGCGAAAGCCGTGCAGAGACGATGATCAAAGATATGATGGAAGCACAGACGAACCCTACCATTGCGCCATACGCTAAAACAGGGGAGGTACATCTGAGGGTGACGGCAAAAGCGAAATCAGAAGAAGAGGCCAGACAGTTGATGGAACCTGTTGTGGAAGAACTGTTTCGCAGATTCGGCAGCAGAATTTACACTACGTGTGAAGATGTGACACTGGAAGATACAGTTGTCACCATGCTGAAAGAAAAGAAGTATACAGTTACAACTGCGGAGTCCTGCAGCGGAGGGCTGCTTGCAGGGAGAATCCTGAATGTATCCGGTGCGTCCGATGTGTACCGGGAAGGCCATATTACCTATTCCAATGAGGCAAAGGAGAAACTTCTCAGGGTAAAACATGAGACACTGGAAACGTATGGAGCCGTCAGTGAACAGACAGCAGCTGAGATGGCCCGGGGGGCCGCAGAAGCAGCAGATGCGGATGCCGCGCTGAGTGTGACCGGCATTGCAGGGCCGGGAGGCGGAACGAAGGATAAGCCGGTAGGACTTGTATATATTGGATGTTACGTCAGGGGCAAAGTGAAGGTAAAGGAATGCAGATTCGCGGGCAACAGAGATAAGAACAGAGAGAGTGCGGTAGTGCAGGCGCTTACACTTCTTCGGGAGCAGCTTCTTCTGGATACGGAAGTATAGACAGCTGTGCCGGGGAACCGCAGGGGTATGAAAACGGTACTGTGTCAGCAAATAAAAGGAGTGACAGCTGTATGGAAATCAGAAGATTAAAACAGGAAGAAATATTAGATGCCCTTCATCTTAGCTGGGAAGTTTTTGCGCAATGTGTGGCACCGCTATATACAAGAGAAGGAGTAGAAGAATTTCAAAAATTCATACGTTACGAAAATATGATGGAGCTTTACAGGCGCAGAGAAATCTGTTTCTTTGGCAGTTATGAGAATGGACAGCTTGTGGGATGTATTGCGGCAAATCCGTCAGGCCATATTAAACTTTTATTCGTCAGGAAAGAGTATCAGCACCAAAACATTGGATTACAGCTCATCGGATATCTGAAACTTTATGCGGCGGAGACAATGAGGGTTTCGATTCTTACAGTGAATGCGGCGCCGTCTGCTGTCGGTTTTTATCAGAGGGCAGGTTTCTGTGTGACGGGTGCTGCAAGTAACGTTCATGGAATTGTATCGGTTCCAATGGAAAGCCTGATTATGAATCCGGGGAGTGTTGGAAACCAGGAAGAAGTAAAACGGCGCAGAAACAGAAATATTATCATAGGAACGGTGGCCGGGGCAGTGGTCGTTGTTCTGGCAGTATTGATGCTCTGTATCCTCATGGTAGTCGGCAGACGTCATGGAATAAATACGTATGACCGTCACAACGGTTATAACGGCGGACAAGGCTATGAAGAACCGTATCCTGAGTATGGCGGCGATACGGCAGAAGAGGAAGCTTCAGGCATTGAGAACATAGATTCTTATGAAGCTGATGATGTTAAGTATACGGTCAAAGATCAATCTTACAGAGAACGGTCGGGAAAAGGAACCAATTATATCGAGTTTAATGTCAATTATCCTGAGATCAGCGGTCTTGATTCCGGCAAAGAAAAAGAAATCAATGAAATCATTAAAAACTGTGCGATGAAGACGGTGGATGAGATTTATACCCATCCATCGGAAGAAATGAAAGAAAAAATACTTGGCAGCCCGAATGCTTATCTGGTCAGCAGTGTCGAGTATAAAATCTGTTATCAAAGCAATGATTTTATGAGTATTGTATTCAACGATGAGTGTTACAAGGGAACAGAGTACGGCGGGATTGAACTTCGTGCAGTCAATGTGAGTCTGAAAACAGGAGAGACGTATGATATCAAAGATATTGTAACACTTGACAGTTCATTTATGGAGGCATGGCTTGCCAGCATGAAGGGAGAAGCTCCGGAGGCAGAAATTTTTTCAGAGGTTTCATTAGAAGATTTCAAAAAAATTCTTGAGGGCGATACTATGGATCAGAAGTACAGCAATGTATTTTTTGTAGATGAAAACGGGATTGAAATCGGACTGTCTATTTTGTACCGGCAGGGGGAACAGTACGAAAACAGGCATTTTGCCTATGGCTGGATTACCGGACCATTTTCTTTCCAGGAGATGAACAGATACAAGACAGACAGCAGTTTCTGGAACCTTGTAGGTGATCACTAAAAACCGGAGAGAATCAGAACGAAACTTGTCGATTTGCAAAAAAAAAGAAAAAAATATAGACGAACGGACAAGTTTGTGAGAAAATAATAACGTATATGGTGTTAATTTTCTATCAAACACCGTTTCAAGGGTAGCCCCTAGAAAATCATACATACTTGAAAGGAGTTTTAAAATGATTTATTCACATGAAGTAGAAATGATGTGTCCAGTAGCACAAGGCGTGAACCATGGCGCAGCTCCAATTCCAGAAGAAGCTAAATGGGTAAAAGCAAAAGAGATCAAAGAAGGTATTATCCAGGAAGCTTTAGTAGAGACAATCGGATGTTCAGGTATGACTCATTCTGCAGCTATGGCATCAGAAATCTTACCAGGAAGAACACTTTTAGAGGCATTGAATACAGACTTAGTCTGTGATGCTATTAATACAGCAATGAGAGAATTATTTTTACAGATCGTATACGGAAGAACTCAGAGCGCATTCTCTGAAGACGGACTTCCGGTAGGTGCCGGTCTTGAAGATTTAGGAAAAGGTCTTAGATCCCAGGTTGGTACAATGTACGGAACACTTGCAAAAGGACCTCGTTATCTGGAAATGACAGATGGTTATGTTACAGGTGTCGCATTGAATGAAGAAGACGAAATCATCGGATACAAGTTCGTAAGTTTTGGAAAGATGATGGATTTCATCAAAGCTGGTGACGACGCTAACACAGCATTTGAAAAAGCACAGGGACAGTATGGACGTGTTGACGATGCAGTGAAAATCATTGACCCGAGAAAAGAGTAATTCTGATACAGAAATGCTGTCATAGAAAGAAATAGGAGGATAAATTAATGGCTTTATTTGAATCATATGAAAGAAGAGAAAAACAAATTCTTGCTGTTTTAAAAGAGTATGGAATTAATTCTATTGAAGAAGCAGCAGAAGTTACAAAAGCTGCTGGACTTGATGTATATCATCAGGTTGAAGGCATTCAGCCAATCTGTTTTGAGAATGCAAAATGGGCATACACAGTAGGTGCTGCAATTGCGATCAAAAAAGGATGTAAAAGAGCAGCTGACGCAGCAGCGGCAATCGGTGAAGGACTTCAGGCTTTCTGTATCCCGGGATCAGTTGCTGATCAGCGTAAAGTAGGTCTTGGACATGGTAACTTAGGAAAAATGTTACTGGAAGAAGATACAAAATGTTTCGCATTCTTAGCTGGACATGAATCATTCGCAGCAGCAGAAGGTGCAATCGGTATTGCTGAAAAAGCAAACAAAGTCCGCAAAGAGCCACTTCGTGTCATCTTAAACGGTCTTGGAAAAGACGCGGCTCAGATCATCGCAAGAATCAACGGATTTACATATGTTGAGACAGAGATGGATTACTATACTGGAGAAGTAAAAGAAGTATTCAGAAAAGCATATTCTGAGGGACTTCGTGCAAAAGTTAACTGCTACGGCGCTAATGACGTAACAGAAGGTGTTGCAATCATGCACAAAGAAGGCGTAGACGTATCTATCACAGGTAACTCAACAAATCCGACAAGATTCCAGCATCCAGTTGCAGGTACATACAAAAAAGAATGTATCGAGCAGGGTAAAAAATACTTCTCTGTAGCATCAGGCGGTGGTACAGGACGTACACTTCACCCGGATAACATGGCTGCAGGCCCGGCTTCTTATGGTATGACAGATACAATGGGACGTATGCATTCAGATGCACAGTTCGCCGGATCTTCTTCTGTACCG
>URQQ01000119.1 GCA_900549995.1 uncultured Lachnospiraceae bacterium
AGATAATGCATGTGTCCGATCGTTACCGGACTGTCGAAATACTCTCCGCTTCGTCCGTCTCTCAGGCGCACTTTACCATCACGTGAAAGCGGAACTCCCTTCCACAATTCTCTGTGGTCTCTGTTCTCTGATAAATATTCCAATACTTCAGGAAGTAATTCTTCTTTATGCTTTGCTTCAAACTCTTCCCAGGAAAGATTGACATAATCATTCGCAAGATCCAGTGTGTCCATGATATCAATCTCGTTTGCCCCGTCAAAAACAGGAGTGGCAATATTAAAGCCAAGTGCTCTTGACGCAAGACTTAAGTGAATCTCGAGCACCTGCCCGATGTTCATACGTGAAGGCACACCAAGCGGGTTCAATACGATATCAAGCGGACGGCCATTCGGAAGGAACGGCATATCCTCTACAGGAAGCACACGGGAAACAACACCCTTGTTACCATGACGTCCGGCCATCTTATCACCAACAGAGATTTTTCTCTTCTGCGCGATATAGATACGCACTGCCTGGTTCACACCCGGAGATAATTCATCCCCGTTCTCTCTCGTAAATACTTTCGCATCTACAACAATACCATATTCTCCGTGAGGTACTTTCAATGAAGTATCTCTGACTTCTCTTGCTTTCTCACCGAAAATCGCACGCAGCAGTCTTTCCTCTGCGGTAAGCTCTGTCTCTCCCTTCGGAGTTACTTTGCCGACCAGGATATCACCTGCACGTACTTCCGCACCGATGCGGATAATTCCGCGGTCATCCAGATCTTTCAGCGCATCGTCGCCGACTCCCGGAATATCGCGTGTAATTTCTTCCGGCCCCAATTTTGTATCACGGGCCTCTGCCTCATACTCTTCAATATGAACAGATGTATATACATCATCCTGCACCAGACGTTCGCTGAGCAGAACGGCATCCTCGTAATTGTAACCTTCCCATGTCATGAATCCGATCAGAGGGTTCTTACCAAGGGCAAGCTCACCGTTGGAAGTTGAAGGACCGTCTGCAATGACATCTCCTGCTTCTACACGCTCACCTTTGAAGACAATCGGTCTCTGATTATAACAGTTACTCTGGTTGCTTCGGAGGAATTTTGTAAGTTTGTATGTTTTTCTCTTACCGTCATCATATTTCACGGTAATTTCCTTGGATGTAGAGCGTTCTACCACACCAGGACCTTCTGCAATCACGCATACACCTGAATCGACGGCTGCCTTCGTCTCCATACCTGTACCTACAACCGGAGCTTCCGTAATCAGAAGCGGTACGGCCTGACGCTGCATGTTTGATCCCATCAGCGCACGGTTGGCATCGTCATTCTCAAGGAAAGGAATCAATGCTGTAGCCACAGAGAATACCATCTTCGGAGACACGTCCATATAATCGAACATTGTCTTTTCGTATTCCTGAGTCTCTTCACGATAACGACCAGATACATTTTTATGAATAAAATGTCCGTCTTCATCCAGAGGCTCATTCGCCTGTGCTACATGGTAATTATCCTCTTCATCTGCGGTCATATAGATAACTTCATCTGTGACACGCGGATTTTTAGGATCAGTTTTATCTATTTTACGGTACGGAGCCTCTACGAAACCATACTCGTTAATTCTTGCATAGCTTGCCAGAGAGTTGATCAGACCGATGTTAGGACCTTCAGGCGTCTCAATCGGACACATTCTTCCGTAATGGGAATAATGAACGTCTCGGACCTCGAATCCGGCACGGTCTCTTGAAAGCCCTCCAGGACCAAGTGCTGAGAGACGTCTCTTATGAGTCAGCTCACCAAGCGGGTTGTTCTGATCCATGAACTGTGACAGCTGGGAAGATCCGAAGAACTCTTTCACTGCAGCAGTTACCGGCTTGATATTGATCAGCGACTGCGGTGAGATACCTTCCAGATCCTGTGTCGTCATTCTCTCACGGACTACTCTTTCAAGTCTTGACAGACCGATTCTGTACTGGTTCTGAAGAAGTTCTCCTACCGCACGGATACGTCTGTTGCCCAGATGGTCGATATCATCATCTGTACCGATTCTGTATTCCAGATGCATGTTATAATTAATGGAAGCAAAAATATCTTCCTTCGTAATATGTTTCGGAATCAGCTCGTGGATATTTTTACGGATTTCATCTTTCAGTTCATCGATGTCACCGGCTGTCTCTTCCAGAAGCTGCGCAAGCAGCGGATAATACACAAGTTCAGTCACGCCGACTTCCTTCGGGTCAATATCTACGACTGCATGCAGGTCAACCATCATATTAGAAAGAACTTTCACATCTCTTTCTTCACCTTCTATATCCATCCATACATAAGGAACTGCAGAGTTCTGAATGAGATCCGCCATCTCTCTTGTTACGATGTCACCTTTTTTCGCAATCACTTCTCCTGTCAGTACGCTCTCCACATCCTGCGCGAGTCTGTGTCCTGCGATACGGTTTCTGAGGAGTAATTTTTTATTAAATTTATAACGTCCTACTTTCGCAAGGTCATAACGCCTTGGATCAAAGAACATACTTGTAATCAAACTTTCCGCACTGTCTACTGCAAGAGGTTCCCCTGGACGGATTTTCTTGTATAATTCCAAAAGACCTTCCTGATAATTTTCAGAAGTATCTTTTCCGAAACTTGCCAGAATTTTTGGCTCTTCGCCAAATAACTCAATAATCTCCGGGTTTGTTCCAACACCCAGTGCACGGATCAGCACTGTGATCGGTACCTTTCTTGTTCTGTCTACACGTACATAGAAAACGTCATTGGAGTCTGTCTCATACTCAAGCCAAGCACCTCGGTTTGGTATTACAGTACAGGAATATAATTCTTTCCCTATTTTATCATGGGCAATTCCATAGTAGATTCCAGGAGAACGCACCAGCTGGCTTACGATAACACGTTCTGCACCATTGATGACAAACGTACCTGTCGCTGTCATGATCGGCAGGTCTCCCATAAAGATTTCATGCTCATTGATTTCATCTGTTTCTTTATTATACAGTCTCACTCTTACTTTCAAAGGTGCTGCATAAGTTGCATCTCGTTCTTTACATTCTTCGATGGTATACTTCACATCTTTTTCGCATAATGTAAAATCTACGAACTCCAGGCTCAGATGACCGCTGTAGTCAGCAATCGGGGAAATATCTTCAAACACTTCTTTTAATCCTTCATCCAGAAACCACTGATAAGAATCCTTCTGGACTTCGATCAAATTCGGCATTTTTAATACTTCTTTCTGCCTTGCATAGCTCATACGCGAACTTTTTCCGTTTGTGATGGGACGAATTCTGTTTTTCTCCATTTGACGTTTCACTCCTCGTACATATATTTTCACACAGACAGTGTACCAGACATATGATTCCTTACTCCTGCCTGGCGGACGCCCGTGGGGTCAATCCCCCGCATCCACTGCGAAACATTGACTTTTACTGAGTTACATATCTATTTCACTGCACTGACAGCCTTATTTATCATAAAGCTTTGTGATTATTATAACTTTCAATACCTTATCTAAGCCTTCTGCTTTTAATAAGTATATTTAATTCTGCCCTCTACGCTGTTTCACATAGATTTTGGCATATCTCTCCACAATAGTGCATTTTTAAATATATCACAAAACCTTCTGGCTTGTCAACAGCTTATTGAGGATTTAAAGTTTAATTTATTTCTTTTTCCTAGATAATTGCCCTGTTTTTACCATAATATACATGTTTTTACTTCTTTGATCATTCGCAGCATATGTCGAAATATGTTAAAATATAGACATATCACGTATACCCGGATGGATAACATCCCCCGGTGACGTAGTACTTACTATCAGGAGGCTTTTTCATGAACGTTGCTGTTGTCGATGATAACAAGACAGATCAAAATGAGTTGACCGGTTATCTCACAAAATATTGTAATGAGAACCAATTCCACTGCCAGATTTATACCTACCAGAATGGTCCTGATTTTTTAGCATCCCTTGGCAGAGAATCCTTTGATCTTATTTTTCTTGATATCTATATGAATGGAGAAAACGGGATACAGATCGCCGAAAAAATACGCCTGCATAACCCCGATGTTCTGATTATATTTTCAACAACAAGCCGGTCGCATGCGGTGGAAGGATTCCGCGTACGCGCTTTCGACTATCTTGTAAAACCATATACATATAACCGTTTCGAAGAAACTATGAATCACTGCAGCCAGGCCCTGACGAAACATGCACATTACATCGAAGTCAAGGAAGGCCGCTTCTATACAAAGGTTCTTCTGGACGATATCATTTACGTAGATTATTACAACCACTATATTCAGATACACACACGCAGCCGGATGATACGCTCTTACATGCCGTTCTCGGAATTTGCACCGATGCTGACCTGTTACCCACAATTTCTTACGTGTTACAGAAACTGCCTTGTCAATATGGATAAAATCGAAATACAGGATGGAAAAGATTTCATTATGGTCACAGGAGAAAGAGTTCCGATCTCAAGGGGCATGAAAAATGAAGTCCGTCAGGCTTATGCTGATTATGTATTTAATTGTGTGAGCGGGGGCCTTTAGACCATATGAAGAATTCCTATTTAATTATATCAGTGCTTCTTTATATGCTGCCCTGTCTTTCCCTGTTTCTTATCGTATTCTATGACAAGCTGCGATGTACGTTAAAGGCAGTTTTTTTCGTATGTTTTCTGATCACCGCATTTTTCTGCTATCTCAGCCGGCACGCTATCGTTAAAAATATCTTTCAAGCACACAGCCGGCTGCTGCTTAACATACTTACAATGGCCATACTGATCATCTGCAGCTACGCACTTACAAGATATACGTTCACACAGCAGCTGTTTATTCTGTTCATATTAAAAAATTATTCCGATGCGGTGGATCTTTTTACTTCATCGGTTGAATTTATACAATACTCAGAATTCCTGAACCTCAATCGTTTCCACCTGACGTTTCTTCCTAAGACAATCATCATTGTACTTTCCTTTCCGATGATGCTGTTTTTTATGAAAAGAGTACTGCGCCCCATACTTGACGAGACAGAACACCTCGCGTTCTGGAAACTGATATGGCTGATCCCATTTTTCTTTTTTGTTATTTTCCATATGGGTCTTGGATACTTTGACCTGACCGCTCCGTCTGAAACACAGATATACTTTCTCCCCTACATCTGGGCACTCTGCACTTTCCTTTCCTACTATCTGATGCTCTATATGGTTTCAGCCACTTCGAAATCACTTCAGTTAGAAGAAAAACTGCATATGTCCCAGCTGCAGATCTCCATGCAGGAAAAACAATTCGACAATCTTCAGGAAACAATTGCATCCACACGCAAATCCCAGCACGATATGAGACATTTTCTCCTTGCACTTCAGGGACTCGCAAAAAAGGAAGACTATGAGGGAATTGAGGCATATATCAACACCTATCTTCCCGGCCTCGATGTAATGCCTGTACAGTTTGCCTGCTGCAACCCTGCAATTGATGCTGTCCTTCAGTACTATGCAGGCCTTGCCGCAAATTCAGGCATACGGGTTGATCTGAACGTGCAGATTGGTTCTTCCATTCCGCAGCAGGACAGTGATGTGTGCGTAATCCTTGGAAACCTTTTGGAAAACGCTGTCTGGGCCTGCCAGCACGATCCCCGAAGTGATTCTTACATCACATTGCACATGAAACTGGTGAATACCAAAGTCCTGACAATCGTCATTACAAATACCTATTCCGGGCAGATCCGCAGAGAAGGCGATACCTTCTTCTCCTCAAAACGGGACGGCCGGATCGGCATCGGAATTGCGTCTGTCAGGAATATCACAGAAAAATATAACGGTATCAGCAAATTTGAATACAATGGTTCCAAATTTACCGTTTCCCTTCTTTTGAATATGAATCTGCCGCGCACAAACGAATGAGGATGAAGACACAGTCTTCATCCTCACTTTTATCCACGGCTGTTTCATAATATATTCTGTCATTCCCTCTGCTGTCTGCCGTAAAACCCCTGCCAGGATAAAAATAAAGAAGCTGCTGCTCACGACCAAAGTCGTTTCGCAACAGCCCGCTTCATGCATCCCTGAATTATTTAAGGTTAACTTCTGCACCCTGCTCTTCAAGTTTTGCTTTAATTTCTTCAGCTTCTGCTTTAGATGCTGCTTCTTTCACTACCTTAGGAGCTCCATCAACTAAATCTTTAGCTTCTTTTAATCCTAATCCTGTGATTTCACGAACTACTTTGATAACTTTAACTTTAGATGCTCCTGCAGATACTAATTCTACATCGAACTCATCTTTCTCTTCTGCTGCTGCTGCGCCTTCGCCAGCTGCTGCAACTACGACACCTGCTGCTGCAGATACACCAAATTCTTCTTCACATGCTTTTACTAAATCATTTAATTCTAATACAGATAATTCTTTGATAGCGTCAATAAATTCAGCTGTTGTTAATTTTGCCATTGTATTTACCTCCAATTAATTTTGTTTTTTAATATTTTGGTTTCCCATAATTGATTATTCTGCTGCCGGTGCTTCTGCTGCTTCTACCGGTGCTTCTTCTGCAGGAGCTGCTGCTTCTGCCGGTTCACACTCACCTGCTCCACCTTTTTCCGCAATCTGATTAAGAACACGGGCAAGATTTGTAATAGGTGACTGTAAGCTTCCAAGTAATTTGGAAAGTAACTCTTCTCTTGATGGAACTTTAGCAATTTCATTAAGAGCAGCTACGTCGTAAACTGTTCCTTCCACTACACCGCCCTTTAATTCAAGTTTATCAGCAGTCTTAGCGAATTTACAGATGATTCTCGCCGGAGCAGTTGCGTCGTCTTTAGAGATTGCAATTGCGCTAGGTCCTTCTAAGCAATTATCAAGCCCTTCGAACTCTGTTCCTTCGAAAGCTCTTTTCATCATTGTGTTCTTGCACACTTTGTAGATTATGCCAGCTTCTCTTAACTGTTTACGTAATTCTGTATCCTGAGCTACAGTTAACCCACGGTAGTCAACTAATACCACTGACTGTGCGTCTTTGATGTCTTCTGCAATGGCCTGTACTACAGGCTGTTTTAATTCAACTTTTGCCACGAATGGTACACCTCCTTATAGTATTTGTGCTGCCGCAAAATAGAAAAACCCATTTATCCTAAGACAAACGGGCGCATAAATTCAATGTTAGAATTCAAGTCTCCTCGGTAGGCGTTTTCACCTTATGCCTTGCGGCACCTACTGTCTTCGGCAGTGATTACTGAAATAGTATATCATCCTGTTGATATGCTGTCAACAAAATTTTATATTTTTCTGCATTTTTTCACTGATTAGAAATAAGAATGTGCCTTGCACATTTATTACAAAAGAAGAGTCCGTCCAGCATATCTCTGCATACTGGATGAACTCTCCTGTTTTATCATATTGCTCTGATTAAGCTGTTCCCGGCAATTATGCTAATTTGATTGGGTTGATTTTCACGCCAGGTCCCATTGTTGAAGTAAGAGTAACGCTCTTTAAGAACTGTCCTTTTACTGCAGATGGTTTTGCTTTATTGATCGCATCGATAAGCGTCTGGAAGTTGTCCGCTAATTGTTCCTCTGTAAAGGATGCTTTTCCTACTGGCACATGGATAATGTTTGTTTTGTCCAATCTGTACTCAATCTTACCAGCTTTGA
>URQQ01000120.1 GCA_900549995.1 uncultured Lachnospiraceae bacterium
CGGTGCCAACAGATTTACAGTCTGCCCCCTTTGGCCACTCGGGAATCCATCCATAGATCAGAAGTTAATCCGACAATATATATTTATAACATATCCATAATCGAAAAGCAAGGGGTTTTGGAGTATTCTTCCATGTTTGGTATTATGGGAAAAGAACAATATTGAAAAGTTTCTGGATTTATCGAAAAAGCCTATAAGTTGGAATTAATATAAAAATTAACGATAAGACAGTGACGGGATCTTTCGGTATAATAGTGAGCATGAGGTACGAAGGAGGACATGACATGAATGTAAAGTCAGAAGTGAGTGTTAACAAGATAAGAAAGGATGCGGAAGATCTCTTCAGGGGCGGATTCTTTTGCTCGGAGGCGGTTGTAAGTGCAATCAGGAGTAATTTTGAACTGGATATTCCGGAGGAAGTGATTTCTATGGCATCGGGATTTCCGGTGGGAATCGGCAGGTCGAAGTGTCTCTGCGGAGCTGTTTCTGGCGGAGTAATGGCACTGGGACTGTTTTTTGGCAGAACGAAGCAGGGGGATCCTAAGGTTGAGAAGAATCTGGAAGTGGCGAAGGAACTGCATGACTGGTTTAAGACTGCTAACGGGAAGAACGCACTTTGCTGCCGGATTTTAACGAAAGAGTTTGACATGGGCAAAGGGGAACATAAGGAACAGTGTATCTGTTTTACAGGACTGATAGCCGGTAAAGTTGCGGAGATCGTGGTGCGGGAATATGGACTTACGAACACAGATGAAAACCAGAGTGAGTGCTTATGATGAACCTGTTGAAAAAAGTGACTATTCCATTCTCGGGAGTAATGCTTGGGACGGCGGCGCTTGGGAATCTGCTTCAGAGTTATTCTGAAGGGGTTCGATATATCTGTGGAGTGGTGGCAGCACTGATATTG
The DNA here is from genome assembly GCA_900549995.1 of uncultured Lachnospiraceae bacterium. Lineage (GTDB taxonomy): Bacteria > Bacillota > Clostridia > Lachnospirales > Lachnospiraceae > UMGS1251. The sequence continues at coordinate 908 of URQQ01000120.1, forward strand.
ATTTTACTTGTCTTGAAAATGATCTGTTATCCGCAGATGATAAAAGAAGAGTTAAAAAACCCTATTATGGCAAGTGTGGCGGGGACATTTTCCATGGCACTGATGATATTAAGTACCTATGTAAAGCCATGGATTGGCAGGGCGGCATTTTTCATCTGGATATTTGCAATATTGCTTCACATTACATTGATCATTTATTTTACAGTGAAATTTATTTTTCATCTTCAGATGCCAAAGGTGTTTGCAAGTTATTATATTGTATATGTGGGAATTGTGACAGCATCTATTACAGCACCAGCTTATGAAAAGCAGGGAATTGGCGCAGGGGCGTTTTGGTTTGGAATAGCGGCACTTGTGATATTGCTTATTTTGGTGACGTACAGATATATAAAATACAACCAGGTGCCGGAACCGGCGAAACCGCTGATTTGTATCTATGCTGCACCAACCAGCTTGTGTATTGCCGGGTATGTACAGTCAGTGACACCAAAATCCTATGGATTTCTGATGGGTCTGCTCATCGTGGCAACTGTTATCTATGCCTTTGCGCTTGTGAAGGCTTTAGGATATATAAAACTTCCCTTCTATCCAAGCTATGCATCATTTACGTTCCCGTTTGTAATCAGTGCAATCGCCTCTAAACAGGCAATGGCATGTTTTACAAATATGGGAAGGCCGGTACCTGTTCTTCAGGGAATTGTTTTGGCGGAAACTGTGATAGCTACAGTATTTGTTGTATATACAATCATTCGGTTTGTGATGTTTCTTTTCGCGGGGGAGAAGAAACAGTGATATTGTTTTAATGATGTTTGGATAATATAGAAAAGACGGTTCAGGGTTACCTGAGCCGTCTTTTCTATATTCCGGGCTGAGAATTACAGGCGGCATCTGTGCTGAAGCGGATTCATTTTTAATGTATTCTGTTTTTGAATACGCTATGGAGCAAAGCTTGCATAATGGCATATGAACGATTACAATGGATACATATTGTGAGAAAGGTGAAGGGAATATGAAATATCTGGCGTACGTATTTGATTTTGACTATACACTTGGTGATTCCACAGAAGGGATAGAGAAGTGTATCAATTATGGGCTTTTAAGGCTTGGGTATCCGGCACTTTCAACGGATGAGGTCAGACCCCTTGTTGGTCTGTCGTTAAAGGAAACATATAAAAGAGCAGCAAAAGACGAGGATGAAGAAAAAGCAGCACAGTTTGAAGCTTATTTTAAAGAAAAAGCAGATGAGGTAATGACAGCGAGCACTCAATATCTGCCCTATGCGAAGGAAATGCTTGAAAAGATCCATGGGATGGGAATCCGGACGGGGATTGTAACAACAAAATATGGAAGGCGTATCCGGGAAATTTTGAAAAAATGCGGAGGCACGGATCTGATTGATGTTATCATTGGCGGAGATGATGTGGACAGGCCAAAGCCTGATCCGGAAGGTCTTCTGAGGATGGCAGATCTCCTTAATGTCTCTAAAGAAAAGATACTGTACATTGGAGACAGCATTGTCGATGCCAGGACTGCAGAGCAGGCGCGGATAGACTTTGCAGGAGTGACGACCGGAGCGACATTAGAGGAGGAGTTATCTGAATATCCGCATGTGGCGGTATATCAGGATATCCGGGGCCTTGATGAGTTTTTGGAGGTCAGATAGCTGTCATGAGAGGCAGAAATGAAAGAGATAAAGTGGGGAAAGAAGAATGGAACTGATATATAAAGAACTAAAGGAACAGGAAATCAATGCAGAACTTTTTTCATCTTTTGACAGGTATCAGGAGGTAAAAAAGTGCTGGAGAAAGACGGAGAATGGATGGGAACTCAAAGATATCGCATTCATAGAACGCTGGGATGAAAAGGACATCGCCTTCCTTGTAAAGTGTCTGAGAAATACGGTTACCAGCGGAGGGTATGTCATCGGTGCGCTTGGGGATGGAACACTTGCCGGGTTTGCAAGCGTTGAGGCCGGGCGGATAGGCAGCAGGAAGCAATACATAGAGCTTTCCTGTATTCATGTCTCCTGCGGACACCGGGGACACCAAATCGGCAGGAACCTGTTCTGGTATGCGTGTGTTAAGGCGAGGGAACTTGGAGGAGAGAAGCTTTATATTTCTGCCCATTCCAGTGAGGAGACACAGGCATTTTATCAGGCAATGGGCTGTGTGGAAGCAAAAGAATATCAGGAAAAATCTGTACAGGAGGAGCCGTTTGACTGTCAGCTGGAACATACATTAGCTGGCGGCGAGATTATCATCCGTCCGGCAGAAGCAAAAGATCTTGATCAGATCGCATGGATTGAGGAATGGTGTTTTCTGGCAGGAGAAGCGGCTTCAAGAGAAACGATGTACCGGAGGTTTCAGGCATTTCCGGAATGTTTCTTTGTCGCGGACATGGATGGAATCATCATAGGAGATATTCAGGGGGCTGTGATCGACTCTGAGATCATTGAAGATGAAATGTATCACGATGAGTCACTTCATAATCCAAGTGGAAAATATCAGTCCGTTTTTGGAATTGAGGTGCTGCCTCAGTATCAGCATATGGGGATTGCGGGAAAGCTGATGGAGGAACTCATCCGTGTATCAAAAGAGCGGGGAAAAAAAGGGATCACCCTGACATGTAAAGACAGGCTGATCCCATTCTATGAATCATTTGGCTATGTGCATAAAGGTGTATCGGCTTCCTCGCACGGAGGGGCAAAATGGAATGATATGCTAATTGAATTCTGATGCGGGTTCCTCTTCATTCCGGGCATCTGTGCCTGAAGTGAATTCGCTTGCAGGAATCGTGCGGGCATTGATCCCGTTGACTTCAATATGGTCATTGACAGTAATTACAAGGCATTGCCTTCCGTCGATGATCCGCGTCTCGATCAGGTCTGTGCGGTCGGGGCTGACCTTTATTTCAATATCAGGTGTCTGGATGCTGAAATTCCGGACACTTGCGATATTGGACGCAAGAAGGGAGGCGCGTTCTCCGACCGTCTCTTCATAATCTTTATCGAAAGTTTCCATTTTTTCTTCCGGAACACCGCTTCTGGTCAAAAGGTGTTTCACATCCGCTTTTCCAAGTTCGAGAGGATCAGGAGAATCCTTCGTCTCTTCCATCATTTCAGTCAGATTCTCGTGTATGTTTTTCATCACCTCATAATCACAGTCATCCCCTAACGTATCAGCGATAATCGTCTGGAAAGATTCTTTCTGGAGATCAGCTGTGAGCGGAAGCGGACATCCAAGTACGCCGTCTATGAAGTCCGGCTGAAGGTCTTCGGCTTTTTTGGAATAGTATAATGTACCGTGGATATCACTGTTGCGGTCATTGAACATGGGGAAAAGGAATCCTTTTTCCGGCATTTCGACAATCCAGTCACGGATACGGTCTTCGATGCTGTTCTTCTCGGCATTGTAACTGAGACCTGGCTTGGATAATTTGACAGGACAGATACAGCATAAGATGTAGTCATAGACATTATCTGAGGCATCAAACATTTCACTTCCGTCGGTGGAGACGCCGGGGATATCATAGACAGCATGGATGAGTATAATATAATAATTTTCACCGTAGAAATAATTTTCGATGACTTTATCGTAGAATTCCTCTAAAAGGATGTCATCAGTAAGCTTGCTGTCGCGGAGTTTAAGCAGAAAATCCTGCGTTCCGCCGCTCATTTCCTGTTCCAGAGGAAAACTCAGGTTCAGAAGATTTTTGCCGATGCTGCCGGATAAAGTTTTGCGGAAAATATCAAAATACTTAAATGCCTCATCTTCCGGCAGTGAAAGAAATGCATCTTTTAATTCCAGCTTTTTTTCTTTTTCCCCGTCCACGTAACATCCGCAGATCCGGGTGATGGAACAGTTTTCAGGTGTAAATTGCTTTCGTATTTCAAGGACTTCTTTTTTATTCATATATGTAATCTCCCTTTAATCGTTTGGTATATGTCTGTTAATCGCAGGTCTTAAAATGTATATAACAGGACATAAAATATCTTATCACACGTAATTTTTAAATACAAGCGAGGAGAAAAGAGAAATGCCTCAGACAGAACTTCAGGGGTGTTTGAAAAAGGGGATTCAATATGATAAACTTTTAGTAACTGAAGCAAATCGTGTTTTATTGCATCATAAGGAGATGAACAGAGAATGGCAAGAGAACAGTTGGCAGTAATGGAACTTTTATGGGGCATGATCACGGGGAAAACGGGGCCGATCAGCAGGATCGATTATTTTCCGCAGAAACCGGCCTGGTCAGAAAATGAGGCAGAAAGTACGCCTCTCGTGCGTGCAACGCCGGAATCACAGGGAATTTCTTCTGATATGCTCTGTGACATGCTGAAAGACCTGCGGGGAAGAACCGAGATGGACATGCATCAGTTTCTGATGCTCCGTAACGGCAAAGTCATCTGTGAGTGTAGTTTTTCACCATATCAGACGGGGATGTGGCATATCAGCCACTCCATGTGCAAGAGTGTTACCGGTATGGCTGTCGGTCTTTTGATTTCAGAAGGAAAACTTTCTCTGGACGACCGTGTAATAGATATTTTTGGGAAAAGAAAGAGTTTTTTTGGTGTTCTGCGGCAGAGGGAGATTACGGTCAGACATCTTCTCACGATGACGAGCAATGTGGCATTTAACGAGCTGGGGATTTTTTCTGGAAATGAATGGACGAAAGGGTTTCTCGAGTCCGGCGTTCATGATGTATCAGGAGAAGTGTTTGAATATAACAGTATGAACAGCTATATGCTGTCGGCAATGATCACTGAAATTACCGGTGAGACGATGATGGAATATCTGAGGCCGAGATTATGGGAACCTCTGGGAATCCGCAGGGTATTCTGGGAATGCAGCCCGCAGAATGTGACAAAAGGCGGCTGGGGGCTGTTTATCCGGCCGGAGGACGCTGCGAAGCTTGGACAGCTGTATCTTCAAAAGGGAATGTGGAACAAAGAGCAGATTATACCAGAAGAATGGGTTCTGGAATCGGTGAAAAGGCAGGTGGATACGAAGAAAGACCAGCCGGAGGCAGGCGGATATGGTTACCAGATCTGGCAGGGAATACGGCCGGGAAGTTTTAACTTTAACGGAATGCTTGGACAGAATGTGATTGTCTACCCGGATCTGGATATCGTGATGGTCACAAATGCCGCGAACCGGGAGCTTTTTCAGAATGGTACGATGAGGGAAATTATAGAAGGATATTTTCATGAGAATTTTTGCCCTCCGGAAGTTCTTCCGGAAGACAAATGTGCATATTCTAAGTTAAAGGCATTGGAAAAATGTCTTTCCGAAGGAGGGATGAAGGTTCCGGGAATCGAGAAGGGCGGATGGAGAAAGCATAAAGGCGTTCGCCCGGGAGCTGTAATTACCCGGGAAAGTATAAAAAAGCTGAGTGGAAACGTATATGAACTGGAACAGCAGAATGTGGGAATATTTCCGCTGATGATGCAGGTGTTCCATAATAATTTTACGGATGGGATCAGGCGTATCGGATTTCGTTATGCAGACGGACGGTTCTATATGGATGTATGGGAGGGAGAATGCAGACAGGAGATAGAGATCGGGATAAATAAGGCCGTATCCGTAACAATCATAGAGCATGATGAACCTTATCTGGCAAAAGTGACAGGAGAGTTTGCCTCGGATGAAGAGAGGAGGCTTGTGCTGAAAATAGATATTGCATTTCTGGAAGAGGCAGCCAGACGGAAAATGAAAGTATATTTTTCAAATGATAAAGATAAGATAGAAATCCGATGGGACGAAATCCCGGGAGAACATGTTATTCTGAGCGGGCTGGATGCTGTGACCGATGAATCGAAGAACGGCTTCTTCCTGAACAGTCTGAGGGAAGCAGGCGGAATGGAGATGATGAAGATGGCAGTGAGAAATACGGTACAGCCAGTTACATATGGGATACGGACGCAGGAATAGCAGGATGGAGAATGTTTCAAAGAAATGTGGCTTTGGAACATTCTCCTTTTCGCTGCAATGCTTGACGTGAGTTTTATATAGTTTCAAAAAAATAAAAAAAAGGCTTGCTATTTTATTTTTTTTATGGTATTCTTTTAAACGTGTCAGGGATGAGCTTTTAGAAAAGGCACGTTAGCCCAGATAGCTCAGTCGGTAGAGCAGAGGACTGAAAATCCTCGTGTCGCTGGTT
>URQQ01000121.1 GCA_900549995.1 uncultured Lachnospiraceae bacterium
TGTCCTCATGGTTGAACGCCTGAACGATGTTGTGCCCGCCGTAGACCTCCTCCACCTGGCCGTTGATGTGCCCCAGGTATTCCTGCTGGGATTTGAAATATCCCTGTGATTTCTTTACAATCACAGAAATGAGTCCCATGGAAACCGGAAGAATCAGAAGCGCAATCAAAGTCATCAGCGGGCTGATACTCAGCATCATGATCAATACACCAATCAGTGTCGTCACTGCGGTGATCATCTGTGTCGCACTCTGGTTCAGACTCTGGCTGAGCGTATCCACATCATTCGTCACTCTGGAAAGTATTTCACCGTGCGTATTCTTATCAAAATAACTCATCGGCATCCGGCTGATTTTCTCTGAAATTTCCTTTCGCATCTGGTACGTCATCTTCTGTGAAACCCCGGTCATAATGTAGCCCTGGATAAATGAAAATACCGCGCTTAATATATACAAGCCTAAGAGAAACAGAAGTATATGCGCAATTTTCGTAAAGTCAATCCCTGATCCTCCGGATACTTTTCCAACCAGACCGTTAAAGATCTCCGTTGTAGCTTTTCCCAGTATCTTTGGTCCCACAATATTGAAAATTGTTCCGCCGATGGCAAATAAAATTACAAAAAAGATGGAAACTTTGAATTTCCCAATATAGCCGAGAAGGGTTTTCATTGTACCTTTAAAATCTTTGGCTTTCTCACCGCCCATCATTCTTCCGCCCGGGCCGTGTCCACCCATGGGGCCTCTTCTTTTCGGTGCGTTGTTACTCATGGCTTTTCACCTCCCCACTGTTGTCTGTTCTCTGCAAGTCACGTTCTAATTCCTTCTCCGATAACTGGGAAGAAGCAATCTGATAATATACATCGCAGTTTTTAAGCAGTTCTCTATGTGTTCCCTTGCCTGCGATTTTCCCGTCATCCAGCACAATGATCTGTTCTGCATGAAGAATTGTACTGATTCTCTGTGCCACGATCAGCACTGTGCTGTCTGAAGTATGCTCTTTCAGCGCATGTCTGAGCACTGTATCTGTCTTATAATCAAGAGCTGAAAAACTGTCATCAAAGATAAAAATATCGGGATTCTTTGCAATCGCTCTCGCAATGGACAGTCTCTGTTTCTGGCCTCCCGAAACGTTCGATCCTCCCTGTGCAATATGGCTTTCATACTGCTCATTTTTCTCTTCGATGAAATCTCTTGCCTGGGCAATCTGTGCCGCCTCTATCATCTCCGCTTCCGTTGCATCTGGTTTGCCATAAGTAATATTAGATGCAATCGTACCCGAGAACAGGATTCCTTTCTGAGGCACAAATCCAAGACGTTCTCTCAGCTGATGCTGTGTCACATCTTTGATATTTACACCATCCACCGTAATCTTTCCTTCTGTGGCATCATAAAATCTTGGAATGAGGTTGACAAGCGTTGATTTTCCGCTTCCGGTGCTTCCAATGATCGCAGTCGTCTTCCCTGGTTCAGCAGTAAATGTAATATCATGCAGTACATCTTCTTCTGCTCCCGGATAACGGAAAGACACATGCTCAAAGGTAAGAAGCCCTTTCCCTTCTTTCGGGAATTCGGCCGGCTTCTGAGGATCATCGATAATTGTCTCGCTGATAAGCACTTCATTGACGCGGTCCGCTGACACTGCAGCTCTTGGCAGCATGACGGATATCATACAGATCATAAGGAATGCCATGATAATCTGCATTGTATACTGTATAAATGCCATCATATCACCGACCTGCATCTGTCCGCTGTCGATTCCATGCGCACCGGTCCATACGATCAATACGGTAATACCATTCATGATAAACATCATCATCGGCATCATAAATGTCATGGCACGGTTGACGAACAGGTTGGTTTTCGTCAGATCCTTATTGGCAATATCAAAACGTTTCTCTTCGTGTTTCTCATTGCTGAATGCACGGATGACCGGAAGCCCTGTCAGAATTTCCCTTGTGACAAGATTCAGTTTATCTACCAGTTTCTGTACAATTTTGAATTTCGGCATCACCATTGTAAACAGTACAACGACAACCAGAACAATCATAATCACAGCTAAAGCCAGTATCCATGACATATCTGCGTTCGTGTGGAACACTTTGAATACCGCTCCCACTCCAATAATCGGTGCGTAAAGCACCATACGCAGAAGCATTACAGTCAGCATCTGAATCTGCTGGATATCGTTGGTACTTCTTGTAATTAAAGAAGCTGTTGAAAACTTATCAAATTCGCTGTTGGAAAAACCAACGACTTTTTTAAACACATTACTTCTCAGATTACGTCCATTAGCCGCAGCCACTCTGGAAGCGAGAAGCCCTACGATCACGCTGGCTGCCATGCCAAGGAATGCAAGCCCAAGCATTTTCGCACCTGTAATAAGAATGTACTGGATCTGGATATGATCCATGTCAATTCCAAGATTCTGATAAGCCGTTTTGATATATAGCGTCGCCGCCTGTTCGATCATTGTATCGGGCATATCGGAAATTTTATCCTCAATTGACTTGATTGTCTCCTCTCTCTGCTCCTGTGGCATCATGGAAAACATGTCAAAGATATCCATGTCTTTTCCTGCCATAGCCTGTGCCTGAGAAGCCTGGGCTGCCTGCATCTGTTCCTGGCTCTGCGGATCATTTTCCGCCTGACCCGGCATTGCTGCCTGGCCCTGCATTGCTGCCGCATCCGGTGACTGCATCCCTGACATCATGGAATCCATCATTTTCTTTGTATCTTCATCGTCAGAGCTCATCGCTGATACAATCATCATCGGTTTTCCGAGCACTTCCGTTAATTTATCTGCCTTTTTCTCATCTTTCAGAATGCCGTCTTTTAACACATATGCCTCTTTGTCATATGTTTTTGTATCCTTTTTATATGCATCCTTCACCGTATCCTGATTCTTTTCCGATACGAATAAAAGCAGTTTATCCATATCTTCCACAGAAATCTGTTCCGGTATGGATGTATCAATTCCTCCCTGCTGGATTCCGACATTGACAACATCGGACGTATATCCCGGCAGCGAAAGATCACAGTATGCCTGCAGCACAAGCACAGCAAGAATTGCTACAATTGCGGCCGCATACGGTTTTAAATACTTAAATAAATTTTTCATAGCAGCTATCCCTTTCTAGTCTATTCTTTATGATTCATATTCGGTCCCGGGCAGATTCTCACTCCCGATTTCTTCAGATTACGAATCAGATTCCCCCTCATCTCAAGTATCAGGCGTCGGAATAAAAGCTTCTCCTCCACACTGAGCCCTTCAAACACAATCTCCTCCAGCTGGTTAAATACCCCTTTCATCGCATTGATACAATGCAGTCCCTGCTCTGTAATATACAGACGTATCACCCGCTGATCTTTCTCATCGTGCCTTCTGGTCAGGTATCCCTCCTGCTCCATCTTCTGAATCGCCACCGTAATCGACGGCGGTGTCACATTCAGCATCTGAGCCAGCTCCCGCTGCGAAAGACTCCCTTTTTTAGACAACGTCATCAGGATTCCCGCCTGATGAGGTTTGAGATTATATTTCTCAAGGAAAACCATAGTCTGCTGCCTGTAAAGATGCGCTACCTGATTCAATACAAGCTGCGTTGGTTCCTCTTTCACTTTCCATCCCCCCCAATTCATTAGTCATCTAACGATTATTCTATGTAGATTTTCCATTTATGTCAAGATTTACTTATATATTTTATACTTTTATAATATTTTTATACAAATAATTGATTAGCTGGTTAATTAATTTCGTCAATTGGGGACGTAATCCAATTGAAAAAGATTACGTCCCCAATTGACTTTAGACCTGTCCCAAAATGCAGCAAAACCGGCAGCTGTCCGCTGCCGGCTAATTTAGCTCGCTCAATTTTCCATATTATATCTTCTATTTCAGGAACCCGTTGACGATCTGTTCTTCTGCCTCTTGTTCAGTAAGTCCGAGTGTCATGAGTTTAATGATCTGTTCTCCTGCGATTTTACCGATTGCCGCCTCATGTATGAGTGCCGCGTCTATGTTGTTTGCAGTAATTTCGGGGACGGCGCTGATTTTTGCATCATCCATAATAATGGCGTCGCATTCGCTGTGTCCGCTGCAGCTGTTATTGCCATTGATCTTGGAGATGAATAACTGGGAGGAGTTTCCTTTCGCAACTGACCTGGAGATAATGTTGGCGGATGATCCCCTGCCGTCCAGATCCACTTTGAATTCGCTTGTGGCTGTCTGGTTACCGTGGGTCATCAGGCGTTCTGTCACAACGATACTGGCATCTGCGGAAAGTTTTGCATCCGTTTTCCGTATGGTAGAGTCCACACCTTTGATCTGGACGGTTTCCATCTCCATATATCCGCCCTCATCCACTTCCACGATCGTCTGCGGATTCATAATTCTTTTTCCGTTCCCATCACCCTCGCCATAATGCTTTTCTACATATTTTACTTTCGCATTCTTACCGATAAAGAAACGGTGTATCCCATCATGCCGGCTGTCTTCGCTTCCGCCATTGTGGATTCCGCATCCGGCAATAATAGTGACGTCTGCATCTTCACCTACAAAAAAATCATTATACACAACTTCCTGCAAGCCTGCCTGGCTCAGTATGACAGGGATATGGACACTTTCGTTCTTTGTCCCCGGCCGGATTTTGATATCGATGCCGCTGACATCCTCCTTCGTCACAATTTCAATATTTTCCGTTGTATTCCTTTCAACGCTTTTCCCGTTTGCCCTGATATTAAATGCTCCCGCAGGAATCTCGTGAAGGCCCGCCACTGCTTCCAATAATTCTTTCTGTATATTGTCCATCTTTAGTCGGCCTCCTTTTCACAAAACTGCTCTTGCGCCATCTCAGAACTTTTCAAAAGTTCCGGCAAAATCTCTTCCTTTGTTCCCTGATTCCTGATTTCACCATCTGCTATCATAACAACTTCATCCGCAATATTCAGAATCCTCTCCTGATGGGAAATGATGAAAATCGAACCATGAATCTTCTGGTGCATCTTTTCAAACACCCGGATCAGATTCTGGAAACTCCAAAGATCGATCCCGGCTTCCGGTTCATCAAAAAGTGATATCTTCGTCCCCCTTGCAAGCACAGTCGCAATTTCAATTCTTTTAAGCTCCCCGCCGGAAAGACTTCCATCCACCTGCCGGGTCACGTAATCTCTCGCACAAAGTCCAACCGCCGAAAGATATTCGCAGGCTCCCGAGATTGTAATTTCTTCGCCTTTGGCAAGCTGGATCAGATCAAATACCGTAACTCCCTTAAATCTGACAGGCTGCTGGAATGCATAGCTGATCCCCGCCTTCGCCCGCTCCGTGATACTCATCCTGGTAATGTCCACACCGTCAAGCAGAATCTGCCCTTTCGAAGGCTTCTCAATTCCTGCAATGATCTTCGCAAGCGTCGATTTACCTCCGCCGTTTGGCCCCGTAATTACTATAAATTTATTGTCCTGCAGCTTCAGGTTTATATTTTTTAAAATGCCTTTTACATCTGATGCGCCTGGTACTTCAAAAGAAATATTTCTTAACTCAAGCATTTCTTTTCTCCTCCTGTCCATTTTTGTTCACATGCGCTTACGTGTATTTCAAATCGGCCATATACCTCAGCACCGCATCTGAATCCACTTCCATTACAGTATAATTGAACAATTGCTCAATTGTCAAATCATACCAGAGATGCCCCTTCTTTTCTATCTTTCCCAACCTTCAGAGATATCAATCCATTCCCTGCAATTTGACACCTGGTAAAGATCTTCACCCGTAATTCCAATTGCACTGTTTGCTGTCCCTCCGGATATGTATACGTAGGAATCGAGAAAACGTCTCACTGAAACATCGATATAAACCTTGGCCCGTTTGTTCGGCAGCGCGACCGGAGACACCGATCCCGGCCTGCACCCCGTGTACTCCATCAGATCCTCTTCATCCAGCACCACCCTTTTCACCTTGAACTTCTTCTCATATTTTACAGGGTCAATCCTTGCATCCCCCGACAGCACAATGACATTCGCTCCAATCGGCGCAGCAAAAACAAGCGTCTTGGCAATTTTAGAAAGCTCTATCCCCAGCAGCTCTCTTGCATCTTCTGTTCCTTCAAAATCCCTCTCACAGTCATATATTTCATAAGAAAATGTCTGCTTCTCCAATAACTTTACCACCCGTTTTGCCGCCATAACCGTTCCTCCCTGTCCTAGATATTTAAATTCCAACAAGTATACACCAGAAATCTCTCCTGCACAAGGTGTATCTGAGTGCAGACATAACTATTATCTGTACATTCTTCAGTTTTTTTGCCAGAGATTCTCCCGGTTTTGCAGGAATAGCGTCATAACTGCCTCTTTGAAGAAACTTTTTTATTGATTTGGCAAGATATCAGTTGTTGTTTGAAGGTAAAATGCCTGCATTTATTCATTTCTTATTCCATTTTCAGTTGCTGCCGGCTGCATTTTTCTTTCTCTTTATCATATCTCCTTCTTCCTGGTTTTCTATTCCGGCAGCAGAATTTCCAGATCCAAATTTTCCCATATTTTAAAGTTAATACTATAATTATAGGATTTACTATAATTTTCTACAAATTTAATTGTTATTTTCCAATATTTTAGTTGTAATTTGCGACAAAATGACGAAATATGTAATTTTATGCTGATTATTGCTTTATTATATTGACGTGCTTAATGATAAAAATTATAATAAACACAATAAAAATAAATTTACAAAAAGGAGATGGAGGAGTGAAAAGATTTATTTTCAGACGAGTTCTAACCGGGTTATTGACAATAATTATAGTGTTTGCTTTAAATTTTACTATTATGAAGCTGGCCCCGGGAGATCCAATCACAACATTAATGGGAAAAGAAAATAACAGCCCTGAGATGCGCCAGGCACTGGAGGAAAAATACGGAATGGACAAGCCTCTCGTAGTCCAGTATTTCAGTTATCTGAAAACCGCGGCGACCGGTGATCTTGGAACATCAATCACATTTAACCGTCCAGTGTCCGAAATGATCGGGGAAAAGGTAGGCGCAACCGTACTCCTTGGACTGACTGCCG
>URQQ01000122.1 GCA_900549995.1 uncultured Lachnospiraceae bacterium
CCGGTGGCGACATCGGACCTAGATAGATGATTGTCCAACGACATAACCCGGCTTACCGTCTTGCTTTCTGTCTCAATGATAATGATATTCGGATGAATGATAAAATCCCTGACAGCCTTCACAAAATGTGAAAGGTGGCCAGGGATTTTTTTAACCTTCGTATTTTTCTTCGCAGTATTTGCAGCGGTATACTTCATGCTCAGGGTCGGTCAGTACAAAAACATGTTCCAGCTCCTGCTCTATGGAAGTGATACAGCGGGGATTCTTGCATTTGATGACATTTTTGATTTCATGAGGAAGGCGGAGACATCTTTTCTCTACGATCTGCTCATCTTTTACAATATTGACAGTGATGTTATGGTCGATAAAACCAAGAATATCAAGGTCGATAAAATCAATGGGGCATTCGATCTTAATGATATCCTTTGTGCCCATTTTACTGCTTTTTGCATTTTTTATAATTGCGACACAGCAGTCCAGCTTGTCAAGATGGAGATAGCGGTAGATGTCCATACTTTTTCCTGCCTGGATGTGGTCTAATACGAAACCTTCTGTGAGGCGTCCGACATTCAATGTACTATTCATAATCATTGCTCCCTTCTTCTATGAAACTTTAATACCAAGCAGTGTCAGGATCAGAGCCATTCTTATGTAGACACCATACTGTATCTGCTGGAAATATACGGCTCTCGGATCATCATCGACTTCTACAGAGATTTCATTGACTCTTGGAAGCGGATGGAGAACAAGCATATCGTCGCCTGCAAGTTTCATTTTCTTTTTATCAAGGATGTAGAAATCTTTCATTCTGACATAGTCTTCTTCATTAAAGAAACGTTCTTTCTGAACACGTGTCATGTAGAGAAGATCAAGTTTTGGAAGTGCTTCTTCCAGACGTACAACCTCTTCGTAAGGAATGTCGTTTTTATCAAGCACATCATTGCGGATATAACCTGGAAGACGGAGTTCTTCCGGGGAAATCAGTACAAAACGTACATTTGCGTAACGTACGAGTGCGTGGATCAGTGAATGTACGGTACGGCCGAATTTCAGATCGCCGCAAAGGCCGATCGTGAGGCCGTCAAGATGCCCCTTCAGTGAGCGGATTGTGAGAAGGTCAGTCAGTGTCTGCGTTGGATGCTGGTGTCCTCCGTCGCCGGCATTGATGACCGGTATTTTTGAATGTCTGCAGGCAACCATCGGTGCACCTTCTTTTGGATGACGGATTGCACAGATATCTGCGTAGCAGGAAATCATGCGGATTGTATCTGACACACTTTCGCCTTTTGATGCCGAACTCGATGAAGCAGAAGAGAACCCAAGTATGCTTCCCCCAAGATTTAACATGGCTGCTTCGTGGCTCAGACGTGTGCGGGAACTTGGCTCATAGAACAGTGTTGCAAGTTTTTTACCGTCGCAGGCATGCGCATATTTGTCCGGATTGGCCTCTATATCGTTGGCCAGATCCATCAGTTCATCTAACTCCTCTACCGAAAAATCTAAAGGACTCATTAAATGTCTCATAGGAACCTCCCTTATTTGGTTTTATTGTATATGTTTACAAACTGTAAAGGGTTTTGGAGAAAACAGGCGGCCAGGCCTTTGGAAATATCTTCTCTGTGCGGTGCAGCATAAGTTCCGGAAATGCATGTACGGCAACTCCTGTTACATGAAAAAACAGACAGTTTGTGACTGTCTCGTCTTTCGAATATATAAGCCAGGGGTAAATTCCTTGGTGATTTGCCAGAGATAGAAATGTTTTGCTGCTGCATAGAAATAAAAGGTACCTGACAAGAAGATCCTCCTTTTTCAAACCTTTTGTCTATCATATACTAAAAAGCGACAATTTTCAACTACTATATTCTGCATTTTGCTATCTCTGAAAAATGAGGTTACTTCACAAGTTTTTCAAATAAAAGACCGGCTCCGAACCAGAGCGGTGCATAATCGAGGCGGATCAATCCTTTGATATTCATTTTTGCATTGCTGTAGTCCCATGGACAGATGTCGTATTTTTTCAGGATGGAGCCTGTGAAGAATTCAACGGTAAAGATGCAGCATGTATAGATTCCTCCTCTGATCAGTGTGCTCTTATTTTTTACCAGGCGGCAGATCGGAGACATCATTGCCGCCATTCCGTAGATTGGGAACATCCAGATAGATGTCTGTCCTACAAGTTTCAGATTCTTTTCCTGAAAAGCGTGGAATCCTGTGAAAAGGATTTCCATGCACCAGCCAACGGTGCCACAGAGTATAAATTTATTTTTCATAGAATAAGTATGCATAGAAAACGTAGATTTTATGCAGAAATTGTATTATAATGTTTCATAACTATTCAGCTGTTTTGGAAGTACGGATGATTAGTGATGAGAATCAGCAAACTTAAGGAGAAGGATTATGGCATCATTAGAAGAATTAAGAGGGAAGCTTGACGAGATAGACGAGCAGATTATTGCCTTATATGAACAGAGAATGGACATCTGCGGAGCGGTCGGAGAGTACAAAATCGATCATGGGAAAAAGGTGTTTGATAAAAAGAGGGAAGCGCAGAAACTCGCACAGGTATCTGCGCAGGCGAAAAATGAGTTTTATAAAAAGGGGCTTACAGAACTGTTTGAACAGCTGATGTCAGGAAGCAGAAAACTTCAGTACCAGCTTCTGAATGAAAAAGGGGTACTTGGCCGTCTTCCGTTCATCGGCGTAGATGAACTTGATTATAAAGATTCCAGAATCGTGTTCCAGGGTACGGAAGGAGCTTACAGCCAGGCGGCGATGTGCAGATATTTTGGTGACGACATCAACAGTTTCCATGTAGCGACATGGAGAGATGCAATGGAGGCGATTGAAGAAGGGTCTGCAGATTTTGCCGTCCTTCCGATAGAGAACTCTTCCGCCGGTGCCGTCAGCCAGGTGTATGATCTTTTGGTGGAATTCGAGAATTATATTGTCGGAGAGGTAATTATTCCGGTCGAACATACATTGTCAGGGCTTCCGGGAGCAGACATCAATAAGATTGAACGGGTATATTCTCACCCGCAGGCATTGATGCAAAGTGACAGATATCTGGACAGCCATGCAAACTGGCAGCAGATCAGCGTGGCGAACACAGCAGTGGCGGCGAAAAAAGTACTGGAAGATCAGGACAAGACAAAAGCGGCAATCTGCAGCGAGTATGCGTCAAAGGTTTATGGACTGGAAGTTCTGCAGAATAAGATTAATACAGACCAGAACAATTCCACCCGTTTTATTATCGTCACAAACCAGAAAATCTTTTTGAAAAATGCATCTAAGATCAGTATTTGTTTTGAAGTACCCCATGAAAGCGGATCACTTTACCACATGCTTTCTCATTTTATCTATAATGATCTGAATATGACGAAGATTGAATCAAGACCGGTAGAAGGACGTTCCTGGGAATATCGTTTCTTTGTCGATTTTGAGGGGAATATGGCAGACGGGGCCGTAAAGAATACAATCCGGGGACTCAGGGAAGAAGCAAGGAGCCTGAAGATTCTTGGGAATTATTAATGAAAGAGAAGGAAAAGAATATGCGTACAAATGAATTGATGCTGTATAAGAATATGGAACATGAGGAAATTCTATCAGACATGACGTTTCTGATGGAAAATTATAATAATGAGTATTATAATCCTGAGGATTTGAGAGGGCTTTTGTACGAATGCGTCAACGGTCTTCTGGAACTTGCGGGAAGCCATGGATTTGAGGGGAATCTCTGGCATACATACCTGACATTTCTGCTGGTCAATGATGAGAATTCATACAGTACTTCCTGTGAAATTGTGGGACAGGTAGAAGGTACCATTAACAAAGTTGCCCTGCATGACTTTGAGATATTTCAGGAACTGTTCACATTTGATTTTCAGGAACTGGAAAAGGCGCTGGATGCACAATGCCTGGATATGCTGTGGGAATATGAGAATATCAGCGGAAAGAGTAAAATGTTCAATCAGAGAATCCGGGACAGAATCTGTGACCTTGCGAAAAAACTTGCGGTTTCAGAGTCGGCAGAAGAGTTCAAGTCTGTGATGACAGGATTTTACAAGGAATTCGGGGTTGGCAAATATGGTCTCCATAAAGCATTCAGAGTTGAACATATCGAGGAGGAAGGGGCAAACATTGTCCCGATTACCAATATTGCCCATGTACACCTGGATGACCTGATCGGATATGAAATACCGAAAAAGAAACTGATTGCCAATACAGAAGCCTTTGTCCAGGGCAGAAAGGCGAATAACTGTCTGCTGTTCGGAGATGCCGGAACCGGCAAGTCCACCTCGGTGAAGGCAATTCTCAACCAGTACTATGATCAGGGGCTTCGCATGATTGAAGTGTACAAGCATCAGTTCCAGGATCTCAATGATATTATTGCACAGGTGAAGAACCGAAATTACCGTTTTATCATCTATATGGATGATTTATCATTTGAAGAATTTGAGACAGAATATAAATACCTGAAAGCAGTGATCGAGGGCGGACTTGAAAGAAAGCCTGAAAATGTCCTGATTTACGCGACTTCTAACAGACGTCATCTTGTGCGTGAAGAATTTGCTGATAAAGAGGGCAGAAGAGATGACCTTCACGCATCCGATACAGTGCAGGAGAAACTGTCATTATTTGCAAGATTCGGAGAATCCATATTTTTCGTTGCTCCGTCGAAAAAAGAGTTCCAGAAGATTGTGATTGAACTGGCAGCAAAAAATAAGATCGAGATGCCGGAAGAGGAACTGCTTCTGGAGGCGAACAAATGGGAATTAAGCCACGGCGGATTATCAGGCAGGACTGCGCAGCAGTTTATCAATCATCTGCTCGGTGTAAAAAAATAATAAGGATAAAGGGGAAAAAGATTATGAAAAAGAAAATGTACGGGGCGGCAGCCGTATTACTTTGTGTGACTGTTATAGGAGGATGCGGGAAAAAGGCGACTCCTCAGAATCTTTTGGCTGACATGGCTAAGAATGCTGCCAAGACAGAATCAGTATCCGGCAGTATCATGCTTGATATGGGAATGGGAACCGAACTTGGAACGGTGGGCATGAAACTTGACATGGATATGGAATCTATGAAGAAGCCGGAGGCCATGCATATGCAGGGAAAACTCGGATTCAATTATACAGGGGTAGATATGAGCCTGGATCTTGAGATGTATGAGCTGAAGGAAGACGGCCAATATGTCGTTTATGCATCGTCAAATGGGGTGTGGACGAAAGAAGCGTCTGAGGAAGATGAAATCAGTTTTCAGGCGGGAGCGTTTAATGACTTGGATGATATGGCAGATTCCTTTACACTTTCAGAAGAAAAAACCGAAGTGGAAGGGAAGGAATGCTTTGAATTGAAGGGAGAGTTTAAAGGCGAAGATCTTGGCGATCTGATCGACCCTTCAATGCTGGGAGAACTTGGAGCAGGGGAAGGCATTTCGGAAGATATGTTTGACGATGTAACAATACCATGTACTCTTGAGATTTATTCGAAGACGATTCTGCCGGCAAGGATTACAATGGATATGTCTGATGCGCTGAAAGATCTTGGAGATGAGACGGCATCAATTGAAAGGATCAGTGTGAGTATGACCTTTAAAGAATATGACAAGGTCAAAGAAATTAAGCTTCCGGAGGAAGCTAAAAATGCACAGTCCATATCGGATGATGAGATGCCGGAGGAATGATGAAATACTGAAAAATCAGGCAGGTGGTTAATCCACCTGCCTGATTTTGGTTATATCGGAATCAATGACCATGGAGAAGTTCGTATAATATACGACAAATCCGGGCTTGCTCTTGTTCGGTTTTTTTACATGCTTTTTCTGAATATAGTCAATCTCAACTTTTTCACTTCCCCTGCCTTTGGAATAATAGGCAGCCAGGCGGGCGGCTTCTTCAAAGGTCTGATCCGGCAGCTCCCCATCTTTTGATTTTACGATAACGTGGGAACCCGGCATCTGTTTTGCATGGAACCACCAGTCATTGCCGGTGGCAAATTTAAAGGTCAGCTCGTCATTTTGAAGATTATTTTTACCGATGTAAATATCATACCCATCTCCTGAGAGATAATGGAACGGTTTGCTTGTAAAACGGGCTTTTTTCTTCTGGGTATTTCTGCGCTTAATGTATCCTGATTCTGTCAGTTCTTCCTTGATCTGGGCAAGATCTTCTTCACTCAAAGCAATGTCCAGAGAATTACTGATGGATTCCAGGTAGGTGATATCGTCTTTGGTTTCCGTGATCAGATCACTCAAAGCTTCAAATGTCCGCTTTTGTTTGTTATATTTATCGAAATATTTCTGTGCGTTTTCAGCAGGTGTTTTATTTGGGTCCAGGGGAATGCGTACAGTTTCATTTGTATAATAATTCAGTGCTTCCAGTTCTTTTGCGCCTTCGGAAAGTCCATATCCGTAGGTGTGGATAAGCTCGCCGTAAACCTTATACTTATCCCGGTTTTGGGTATCTTTCAACTGTTTTGCCTGAAGATCGTATTTTTTACGGTTACGTTCCAGAGAGGTCTGGACAACGTGACGCAGATCCGTGGATTTCTGGCGCATTCTTGTGAGAGTGTTACGCACAGCGTAATAGGTTTCCAGAATGCTGGAGACACTTGCGAAATCTTTTTTTGTGTAGGTTGTGTAATGGGTCATGGGAACGACGGAAAAATCCTTCGGTTCCTGCCCGCTGTAGTAAATGCACGGAGTGAATTGCCCTGCAGCCACTGGCTCAAGAAATATCTGGAACTGGTGGAAGAGATGCAGC
>URQQ01000123.1 GCA_900549995.1 uncultured Lachnospiraceae bacterium
CAAGATTTCTTCTTCGCCTTCAGGAATTGGGCGGCGGAAGCAAATTCGTCAACGGATCAATGATTATCGACTACATAAGAATGGTAAAAGATGAAAATGAGAAAGAGTTAATGAGAAAATCTTCTCAGATCAATGATGTTGTCATGGAAAAACTGATTCCATATGTAGTTAAAGGTCTGACAGAAAAAGAACTGGAAAATAAATGCCGTGAACTTTACAAAGAGATGGGATGCGAAGGTGTATCTTTTGATCCTATCACAGCATATGCCAAAGGCGCAGCTGATCCTCATCATGCAAATGATACTGTTTCTAAAGGAAAACGCGGAGACTGTGTCATCCTTGATATCGGCGGAATTAAAGACAACTACTGCTCAGATATGACGAGAACTGTATTTATCGGCGAAGTATCTGACAGAGCAAAAGAAATCTATGACATCGTTGTAGAAGCTAATATGCGCGGTATTGCAGCTGCGAAACCAGGTGCAAGAATGTGCGACGTTGATGCAGCATGCCGTGATTATATTGAAGAAAAAGGATTTGGAAAATATTTCACACATAGAACAGGACATTCAATCGGTCTTGAAGATCATGAGTTCG
The DNA here is from genome assembly GCA_900549995.1 of uncultured Lachnospiraceae bacterium. GTDB lineage: Bacteria > Bacillota > Clostridia > Lachnospirales > Lachnospiraceae > UMGS1251. The sequence continues at coordinate 598 of URQQ01000123.1, forward strand.
GTGATGTTTCTTCTGTCAATGAAGATATCATCAAAGTAGGACAGTGCTTCTCTGTAGAACCAGGTATTTACATTGCAGATGAAGGAATCGGTGTCCGTATCGAAGATCTCGTAATCATCACAGAAGACGGATGTGAAGTATTGAACAGCTTTACAAAAGATCTGATTGTAGTACCAGAAGAATAATAATTTCTTACGAGGCGTACATTATATGTACGCCTCATTTTATGACAGAGGAAAGACAGGAGAATTAGACTATGAAGAGAATTGCCAAGTTTCACAAAGTAAGTTTGGAACAGTTTCAGGCGGACTGGGAGGATACCTTCGGGAACACAGACAGTGCCGTTTTAAAAGAAATCTATGATGGGATCAAAATTCCGGTAAGGGCAACTGCAGGGTCTGCAGGTTATGATTTCTTTGCACCTGTTTCGTTCGTGATCAAACCAGGCGAGACTGTAAAGATCCCGACAGGAATCCGTGTGGAAATGGGAGAGAACTGGGTGCTCCAGTGTTATCCAAGAAGCGGTTTGGGATTCAAGTTCCGTCTGCAGCTGAATAATACAGTTGGTATCATTGACAGTGACTATTTTTATTCAGATAATGAAGGGCATATTTTTGCGAAACTCACGAATGACAGCAGAGAGAATAAGACTGTAGAGCTTTCTGAAGGGAGCGGATTTATGCAGGGGATTTTCCTTGAATATGGAGTAACTGTGGATGATGACGCAACGGAGACAAGAAACGGCGGTTTCGGAAGTACAGGAAAATAGAAAAATAAGAGAAGATGTATAAATTTTGCCGTAAAAGGAGATTCTATCCACAATTAGAAAAGTGGAGGAGTACGGATATGGTAAAAAAAGTAAGCAGCTGTCTGGAAGACAATGTAAAATATATGTCAGATGTATTGCCTGTCGGTGAGAGTTTTGACGTGATCCAGCGGGATATCATTATTGGAGAGCGGAAAAGTTCATTTTATTTTATCGACGGCTTTACGAAAGATGAAACGATGTTGAAGATTATGACATCGTTTTTTTCGATTAAAAAAGATGACATGCCCGCAAGTGCGACAGAATTCTCACAGCAGTTCATCCCCTATGTTGAGGTGGATATTCTAAAGGACTTTGATCAGCTGACCAGGAATGTTCTTTCCGGGGTGACGTGTCTGTTTATCGATGGGTATGAGGCAGGGATTGCGATTGACTGCCGCACTTATCCTGCCAGAAGTGTAGAAGAACCTGATAAAGATAAATCATTGAGGGGTTCAAGAGATGGATTTGTGGAAACGATCGTGTTTAATACAGCTTTGATGAGAAGGCGCATCCGTGATCCTCATCTGATCATGGAAATGGTGGAAATCGGGGAAAGCTCCAGATCTGATGTGGCCATCTGCTATATGTCGGACAGAGTTGACCAGGAATTGTATAAAAATGTGAGTAATAGACTCAAAGAGATAGAAGTAGATGATCTTCGGATGAATCAGCAGAGTCTTGCGGAGGCGATCTATAAGAGAAGATGGTATAATCCGTTTCCCAAATTCAAATTTACAGAACGGCCGGACACAGCGGCGGCCTGCCTGCTGGAGGGAAAGATTGTAATTCTTGTAGATAATTCACCTTCGGCGATGATCCTGCCGACTTCAATACTGGACATGATCGAGGAGGCTAATGATTATTATTTCCCAACACTGACCAGTGTCTATCTGAAATTTTCCAGAGCGCTGATTACACTGCTGACCGTATTCATGACTCCGGTATTTTTGCTATTTATGCAAAATATCGAATGGCTTCCCAAAATATTTGCGTTTGTGGCGGTCAAGGACACTGTAAATATTCCGCTGATTTTCCAGTTGTTAATTTTAGAAATCGCAATCGACGGACTCAGGCTTGCTGCGCTGAACACCCCAAGTATGCTGAGTACTCCGCTCAGTGTCATTGCCGGTCTTGTCATGGGAGAATTCTCCGTCAAATCCGGCTGGTTTAATTCAGAAGTGATGCTTTATATGGCGTTCGTGGCTGTTGCGAACTATACACAGCCCAACTTTGAACTTGGGTATGCATTGAAATTTATGCGGCTGCTTCTTCTTGTTTTGACGGCATTGTTCAACTGGGTTGGTTTTCTTGCGGGAACAGTTATTATCATCTGTTCTGTTGCATTTAACAAAACACTGTCGGGAAGAAGTTATCTGAATGTGAAATTGAATTAACGCTTCTCATATGAAGAAAGCAGTGCTTAATTCTGGCAGGCAGGAGTTTCTTTTCACCACACGGAGAAGGTGTGGCGGGAAGAAAATCTGCCTGCATTTCTTTGAAGACGGATGTGGGAATGGAAAGACGAATGAAAAAAATTTTGCCTTATGGGTAAATTGATGGTATGATATAGTCAACCAGAGATAGGAGGTACAGTTTATGAGGGAATTTGTGATTACAGCAGACAGCACTGTGGATCTTCCGAAAGAATACCTGGAGGAGAATGGAAATATTATTCTTCCTCTGTCATATGTGTTAGAGGGTAAAACTTATGAAGATACAAATGGACTGTCTCCTGAAGAAGTATATGAAAAGATAAGAAATGGTGCATTGCCGACGACATCTCAGATCAATCCGGAGCAGGCAAAAGAGGCATTTGAAAAGATTCTGAAAGAGAACAAGGATATTCTACATATTGGATTTTCATCAGGATTAAGCGGAAGTTATAACAGCGCAAGAATCGCTGCGGAAGAACTTACTGAGGAATACCCGGGATCCAGGATTATTGTTGTAGATTCGCTCTGCGCATCCATGGGTGAAGGGCTTCTGCTTTATAAAGTCAATGAGATGAAAAAGCAGGGCAGACCTCTGGAGGAGATTGGAAGATGGGCAGAGGACAATAAGCTTCATATCTGCCATAATTTTACAGTGGATGACCTGAACCATCTGCACCGGGGCGGAAGAGTATCGAAGGCTACAGCAGTCCTTGGCACGATGGTTAACATCAAACCGATCATGCATGTGGATAACGAAGGACATCTGGTACCGATCGGCAAGGTGAGAGGCCGTAAAAAATCACTCGCAGGGCTTGTGGAGCGGATGACAGAGCAGATCGAAGGATTTGATAATGACATGGTAATGATCAGCCACGGTGACTGCAGAGAAGAAGCGGAGTATGTGGCAGAACTTGTCAAAGAGAAGACAGGAATTGAGAAAGTCATGATTAATTTTGTGGGACCGGTGATCGGGACGCATTCTGGTCCGGGAACAATGGCATTATTTTTTATGGGAAAAGAAAGATAAAAATTTGGGCAGGAGCAGAGATGGTCCTGCCTGTTTTATTGGGCAAAATAGCCGTCATTTCTGTTTCTGGAATCCGGGCAGAATGGATGAATGCCAAAATTCGACACTCTGTGAGAAATATCTTGAAATTATGATCTATCCATGGCATAATAGATAGTATTATTGGTACGTTACAGTTGTAAAGTACCAAACTTGGGTATGAGGAGGAACGTTTATGAAGAATCGCAGCAGCTTTTCCGGCAAGCTTGGCTTTGTACTTGCCGCAGCGGGCTCAGCGGTTGGATTGGGAAATATATGGAGATTTCCGTATCTGGCTGCAAAATATGGGGGAGGAACATTTTTACTTGTATATCTGATACTTGCAGTAACATTTGGGTTTTCACTTATGGTGGCAGAGATTGCGATTGGAAGGAAGACCGGACTCAGTGCGATCGGCGCATTTAAGGCTCTGGATAAGAGATTCGGATTTCTGGGTGTGCTGGCATCGGCGGTACCGATGATTATTTTTCCTTATTATTGTGTAATCGGCGGCTGGGTAATCAAGTATTTTGCCGTATTTGTAAGCGGTGGTGCAGCAAAGGCTGCAGGAGATGACTATTTCGGCGGATTCATCGGGAAGACAGGGGAGCCGATCGGATGGCTCTTTTTATTCATAGCATTTACAGCCGTGGTTGTCATGTTTGGTGTTCAAAAAGGAATTGAGACAGTCAGCAAGTTTATGATGCCGATACTGGTCGTTCTGACGATTGGAATCTCTGTTTATGGTCTGACAATTGACGGGGCAATGGAAGGTGTCATCTATTATATTAAACCAAATATTGCAGATTTCTCAGTCAAGACAATTCTTGCGGCGATGGGACAGCTGTTTTACTCGATGTCTCTGGCGATGGGAATTATGGTAACTTATGGATCTTATATGAAGAAAGACAACCATCTGGAAGGTTCCGTCCGCCAGATAGAGATTTTTGATACAGGAATTGCTTTCCTGGCAGGGCTTATGATTATTCCGGCGGTATTCGCCTTTTCCGGCGGAGACAAATCAGCGTTAAATGCAGGACCTGGACTGATGTTCGTTACACTTCCGAAGGTATTTGACAGTATGCCGATGGGAGGCGTGATCGGGACAATCTTCTTTGTTCTGGTTTTCTTCGCGGCGCTGACGTCTGCGATTTCTCTGATGGAGACGATCGTATCTATTTTCAGGGATAAATTCCACTGGAGCAGAAAGTTCACATCCCTTTTTGTGGCTGGGTGTGCGCTCCTGATTGGGATACCATCCTCTCTTGGATTTGGAATCTGGAGTTCGGTGTCATGGGCAGGGATGTCGATTCTCGATATCTGTGATTTTATCAGCAATAGTATCCTGATGCCGATTGTTGCATTGTTTACATGTATTTTTGTAGGCTTTATCATCAGGCCGAAAGCTGTTGCAGATGAGGTGAAGGAGACAGACGGCCGTTTTAATGGTGAAAAACTGTTTACTGTTATGATTAAATGGATTGCCCCGATCTGCCTTGTGGCGATACTGGTCAGTTCCATATTGAATGCTTTTGGCATATTTACGCTGTAATTTGAAAAAATAAGAGATTTACAGTTGACATGATAAGTTAAATGTGTTAGATTAGTATTTGCGTGAAGCGAAAAACAAAGAAGAGTATCCACTCTCACCTTAGCACAATCGTGTGACTAATGGTTTGATATTGAAGATATAAAGAAGTATATGTGAACATATAGAATCTTTGTGCAGAAATATAAGTGGATAGTCTTTGAACTACCCACTTTATTTTTATTTTATGATGGAGGTGCACTACAATTAGCGATTTAATGATCAACGAGCAAATCAGAGACAAAGAAGTACGATTGATTGGCGAAAATGGAGAACAATTAGGGGTTATGTCATCCCGTGAAGCAATGAAGCTTGCAAGTGAGGCAGAACTGGACCTGGTAAAGATTGCTCCGACAGCAAAACCGCCGGTATGCAAAATTATCGACTATGGTAAGTACAAATATGAACTCACCAGAAAAGAAAAAGAAGCTAAGAAAAAGCAGAAGACGGTTGAAATAAAAGAAGTTCGTCTGTCGCCAAATATTGACACGAATGATTTGAACACAAAGATGAATAATGCGAAAAAGTTTATCCAGAAGGGAAACAAAGTAAAAGTTACATTGCGTTTCCGCGGAAGAGAGATGGCACATATGTCTCAGAGCAGACACATTCTTGATGATTTTGCAAAATCGCTTGAAGATGTTGCATCGGTAGAAAAACCGGCAAAACTGGAAGGCAGAAGCATGAGCATGGTTTTAACTGAAAAACGTTAAAAATAAATTATCATTTTAAGAGGAGGAATACAATCATGCCAAAAATAAAAACAAGCAGAGCAGCAGCAAAACGTTTCAAAGCAACAGGTACAGGAAAATTAAAAAGAAATAAAGCTTATAAGAGCCATATCTTAACTAAGAAATCTACAAAGAGAAAAAGAAATCTTAGAAAGCCAATCATTACTGATGCAACCAACGTAAAGAACATGAAGAAAGTTCTTCCATATCTGTAAGATGTGGGATGATTTGAAGGAGGAAATAGGACATGGCAAGAATTAAAGGCGGATTAAACGCTAAGAAAAGACACAATAGGACATTAAAGTTAGCAAAAGGATACAGAGGAGCACGTTCTAAACAGTACAGAGTTGCAAAACAGTCTGTAA
>URQQ01000124.1 GCA_900549995.1 uncultured Lachnospiraceae bacterium
TAAAAAGGAGAAGCGGAAAATGATGTATTTACAATTATTCTTGAGCTTTATTCAGGTCGGAATATTCAGTTTTGGCGGTGGATATGCAGCTATGCCGTTGATTCAGAGTCAGGTAGTTACTAACCATAGGTGGCTTACCATGTCAGAATTTACAGATCTTATTACAATATCGCAGATGACTCCCGGACCTATTGCAGTTAATTCGGCAACTTTTGTAGGACTCAAGATTGCAGGTGTACTCGGGGCAGTGGTCGCTACGTTTGGATGCATTTTGCCGTCCTGTATTATTGTAACCGTGTTAGCAAAATTGTATCTAAAGTATAGAAGCATGGATATGATGCAGGAGGTATTGCATTCACTTCGCCCTGCAGTAGTAGCAATGATAGCGTCAGCGGGAATTTTGATTCTTATGACGGCTTTTTGGGGAAATGGTACGGTTACCTTTGTTAAAACAAAATGGGCTATGGTTTTAATTTTTATTATATGTGTAGCTTTATTGCGGAAAACAAGGATGAATCCTATTTGGGTCATGGTGTTGGCAGGGATAATGAAAGTAATCGCATCGTTTGCATAAATTTTGATATATTCACAGTGAATTGCCCATTTAATTTCTGATCCTTGCGGAAGAAATTCCATAATATCATAATGTCTAATAAAACCGTGGGACACACGGGGATAGCTCGCTTATGCTTTGCCCTATAGGGAAATCGAACGAAAAGCTCACAATTCAAGTGTTGGCTAAGTGGTGGGAGTATGTAACCCCTATCATTTTGTGCACATTCTGTCTCATAAAAGATATGGAGTTTTCCCACGCATTTTTGTATAGTAGTTACAACGTATTGAAAAGGCAGGATGACAAAGATTATTATATGAAAAGGGGATTAAAATGGAAGAGAAGACATACCTGAAATGGCATAACAAAGTGGGATACGGAAGCGGTGATATTGCAGGAAACGTAGTTTATGCGTTCCTGTCATCTTTTGTCATGATTTACCTGACAAATACAATTGGCTTAAATTCAGGAATCATTGGCACATTAATTGCAGTATCCAAATTATTTGATGGTATAACGGATATTTTTTTTGGAACCATGATCGACCGGACAAAGAGCAAAATGGGTAAGGCAAGACCTTGGATGTTTTATGGTTTCTTTGGCTGTGCTATCACGCTCTACGGAGTTTTTGCGATCCCTACTAATATGGGTAAAACCGCGCAGTATGCCTGGTTCTTTATTTGTTATACTCTGTTAAACGCAGTATTCTATACGGCAAATAACATCGCATATGCAGCATTGACTTCTCTGGTAACAAAGAACAGTAAAGAACGAGTGCAGATGGGTTCTTTCCGTTTCATGTTTTCCTTTGGTACAAACCTTGCAATTCAGTCTATTACTGTAGGAGCAGTTGAGCTTCTTGGTAACGGTGCAGCAGCATGGAGAATCATTGCGCTCATTTACTGTGTGATCGGTATCATCACCAATACGCTTGCTGTATTTTCCGTAAAAGAACTTCCGGAAGAAGAATTGAAATCTAATGGTCCTACGGGGATTGAGGATGATAAGCTTTCTTTCAAGCAGACTGTAAAGCTGCTGTTTGAGAACAAGTATTTTTCCATGATTTGTGTGATCTACATTCTGCAGCAGCTTCGTGCAGCAATGGTTAATGTGGGAATTTTCTTTATGACCTATGTTCTGTTAAATAAGAACTTATTCGGTGTGTTCTCATGGGCTAACAATATCCCTCTGATCATTGCTCTGGCGATCACACCAATACTGGTAGCAAAGGCGAATGGAATGTACAAGCTGAACAAATACAGCTATGTATTTGCAAGCTTCTCCCGTCTGTTGGTAGTGTTTGCAGGTTATATGGGAAGTATCCCGTTGATGTTGTTATTTATCGCAATGACCTCCTTAGGTGAAGGTCCGTGGCAGGGAGATATGAGTGCTGTTATTGCACAGTGTTCCGAGTATACCTATTTAAAGAGCGGAAAACGTATTGATGGTTCCATGTTCTCATGCACTTCCATGGGTATAAAACTTGGCGGCGGTATTGGTATTGCTCTTTCCGGATGGTTGCTTGACATCAGTGGATATATCAATATGGATAATGCTGTTCAGCCGGCCAGCTGTATCAAAATGATGTACTTTATGTACCTCTGGCTGCCATTTATCTTTGATATCATCATTACGGTTATCCTTTCTTTCTTGAATGTGGAGGGTGCAAACCGCGAATTAATTGAAAATATGCAGGAATCATAAATCAATAGCCTCTAAAGTTTTCTTTAGGGGCTTATTTTAGAAAAGGAGAAGATAGAACATGAATGCAGATATGAAATGGTTGGATAATCCGGAAGTATTCCGGGTAAATCAGCTGGAAGCGCACAGCGATCATACTTATTATGAAAGCTATGAAGCACTGGAAAAGAAGGAAAATGCACTGATCCAGTCTTTAAATGGACAGTGGGAATTTGCTTTCAGTAAGAATGTTAAGAGCAGACCGGAAAACTTCTATGAAGAGGATTTTGATGCGAAAAACTTTGATAAGATCATGGTGCCGGGCCATATTGAACTGGCTGGATATGATAAGATCCGCTACATCAATACCATGTACCCATGGGAGGGAAAAGAATACCGCAGAGGCGCCTACAGTATGGAGAGCACCGGAGACGGAGCCGGAATGTTCAGCGAAGCTGAGTATAATCCGGTAGGTTCCTATATCAAACGCTTTGATCTGGATCCGGAGCTGTGTTCCAAGAGAGTCCGTATCTGCTTTGAAGGCGTGGAAGAGGCAATGTATCTGTGGCTGAACGGTCAGTTCGTAGGATATGCAGAGGATAGCTTTACTCCTTCCGAGTTTGATCTGACACCATTCATCCGGGAAAAGGGCAATGTACTGGCGGTACAGGTGCATAAGATGAGTACGGCAGCATTCCTGGAAGATCAGGATTTCTTCCGCTTTTTTGGAATTTTCAGAAACGTTACACTGCGTGCGGTTCCTAAGATTCATCTGGAGGATGTGTGGTTCCGCCCGGAATTGTATAAGGATAATGCGAGCGGCAAATTATCCGTAAATCTGAAAGTATCCGCACCAGAGAACCGGAAAATCAATGCCCGGTTTGTGTTAAAGGATCAGGAAGGCAGTGTTGTGCTGGAAAAATCTGCTGCCCTGCAGGAGAAAAACGGAATCTACACTGAAGAAATTCAGACAGATGATGCGCAGGTAAAAGCCTGGGACAACCATCACCCGTATCTGTACCATGTATATGTGGAGCTGACGGATGAAAGCGGAAATCTGTCTGAAGTAGTACCGTATGACATCGGCTTTAGACGGATCGATGTGATCGACAAGGTGATCCATTTAAATGGGAAACGCCTGGTCCTGACCGGTGTGAACCGTCACGAGTGGAGCCCTAAAACAGGCCGCTGCATCAGTATGAACGAAATGAAGTCCGATATTGAATGCATCTTAAGAAATAATATCAATGCCGTGCGCACCTGCCATTATCCGGATCAGATCCCGTGGTATTATATGTGCGACGCAGCAGGAATCTATATGATGGCTGAAAACAACTTAGAAAGCCACGGAACCTTCCAGAAGCTTGGTGCGATCGAACCTTCCTGCAACGTGCCGGGATCAATCCCGCAGTGGAAAGAGGCTGTGGTAGACAGAGCCAGAAGCAACTTTGAAACGTTTAAAAACCATACCGCCATTTTATTCTGGTCCCTGGGAAATGAGTCCTATGCTGGGGATGATATCGAGGCCATGAACACCTATTATAAAGAGAAACAAGACGGCCGCCTGATCCATTATGAAAGCTCCTTCTATAACAGAGCTTATGAAGACACAATTTCCGATGTGGAAAGCCGTATGTATGCAAAGCCGTATGAGATCGAAGAATATTTGGACAATGATCCGAAGAAGCCTTACCTCTTATGTGAGTTCATGCATGACATGGGAAACTCCATGGGTGGACTTGGCACCTATATGCACCTGATTGATAAATATGACATGTACCATGGTGGATTTATCTGGGACTTTATTGATCAGGCTCTTTATGTGAAGGATGAAGTTACGGGGAAAGAAGTGCTCCGCTATGGTGGAGACTTTGATGACAGACCTTCCGATTATGAATTTTCAGGAGATGGAATTGTATTTGCAAACCGTGTGGAGAAGCCGGCTATGCAGGAAGTGAGGTATTATTATGGTTTATACAGATAATGGGAAATTGAGAGTGGTCTATGGTGATTATGTGCTCGGTGTACACGGAAAAGGGTTCGACTATACGTTCTCTTATGCTCAGGGCGGTCTGGAGTCTATTGTAAAAAACGGCTATGAATGGCTGTACCGTTGCCCGAAGCCGACCTTTTGGAGAGCACTGACAGATAACGACCGAGGAAGCAAATTCCATATTAAAAGCGGCAGCTGGATGGCAGCAGATACGTTTATCGACTGTCAGAATGTCGAAGTCATCATGGACGGTGAAATGCAGAAGCAGTATGCTCCGGACAATAACGTTTATGGTGGCGATGTATCTGCAGATGAGATCATTGTAAAATTCACCTATAAGACCATCAGCAATCCTTCCGCGACGGTTCTGGTAAGCTATACTGTGACCGGAAACGGAAAAATCAGGGTGGATGTAGAATACCACGGAGTAAAGGGTCTCCCGGAGCTTCCTGTGTTTGGCATGAGATTCATTATGCCGACACTTGCAGACAGCTACATGTATGAGGGCTTATCCGGAGAAACCTATCCGGACCGGAAAGCAGGCGCTGTAAAAGGGGTATATCAGGTGAGTGATTTAAGCCTTACCCCATACCTTGTTCCGCAGGATTGTGGAATGCATATGGATACGGACTGGCTGGAGGTTACGAGATATACGAGCCTTGATAACAGCAGAAGAGATTATTTTTTACAGATCTTAAGAATTGAAAAAACAGATGAGCCGTTTGCTTTTTCCTGCCTGCCATATACAGCAGAAGAGATTGAAAACGCAACACACCATGAAGAACTGCCGCCGGCAAGAAGGACTGTTCTGTGCGTTTGTGGCGCAGTAAGAGGTGTTGGTGGAATTGACAGCTGGGGAAGTGACGTGGAGGAAGCATACCGTATCAATGCAGAAAATGTTATTTCCTATTCCTTTGCCATCTGCTAAGCCTCCGCGCAATCGGAAAAATAACCATCGTGTGAAACGAAATGGAAACATCTGTGTATTGTATGGGGAATGAAAAATGAATCTGGAAGAACGTATAAAAGCAGGCATGCTGTTTTATGAATCCGGGCATGTAGATCCGGTCAATCAGGAGATAGAAGAACGCCTGAAAAATGAGCGGAAAGACTGCAAAGAATGGATGTTTGATTATAATCACTGCAGACCGGGAGATCAGGATCGGCGGCTAAAAATTTTAAAGGAACTGCTTGGTTCTTGTGGGAATCATGTGTATATCGAAGATGGGCTCCATATGTCTTACGGGAAGCATGTATATTTAGGTGATTATTTCTATGCAAATTTTAATCTGACAATCATTGATGATGGAGAGGTACACATTGGAGACCTGACAATGATCGGCCCCAATGTGACCATCTGCACAACTGGGCATCCGGTCGATCCCCACTACAGGGAAATGGCAGCGCATTACTCCCTACCGATCTATATTGGTAAAAATGTGTGGATCGGCAGTAATGCTGCCATTTTGCCGGGTGTTTCCATTGGCGATAATACCGTGATCGGGGCCGGCAGTGTGGTAACAAGGGATATTCCGGCCAATGTAGTAGCAGTAGGAAATCCCTGCAGGGTTTTAAGAGAAATCAGTGATCGGGATAAAGAGTATTATTTCCGGGATATGAAAGTAGATTTCCCGTATGTATCAGAAAAGAAAATGGATTAAGACAGAACCAGAAATGGCTTTCGGAAAGCAAAAGGTGGATGGATTATGAGAACGAACAAGATCATTGAGGCAATCCATGAAGGACGGCTGGATGAACGATTAACTGAGATTTATGCGGATCCGTATATTATCCCGTATGAAAAAAAGCGTTATGAGCAGGCACTTTACCAGTATAATGCCACGTTCGGTGCGGATGAAGTAGAGATATTCAGTGCACCGGGCAGAAGCGAGATCGGAGGAAACCATACGGATCATCAGCACGGGGAAGTGCTGGCAGCATCCATTAACCGAGATGCCATTGCCATAGTCAAAAAGTTAAACCGGCCGAGGGTAACGATTTTATCGGATGGCTATGCATCGGAAATTACGGTCGATATTGATGATCTGGATAAGCGTAAATCCGAGGAGGGAACAACCGCTGCACTGATCCGTGGCGTTCTCGCGAAGATACAGATCAACGGATACAGCATAGGTGGATTTCAGGCGTATATTACAAGCGATGTGTTAATTGGCGCCGGTTTATCCTCTTCCGCAGCGTTTGAGACACTGATTGGAACGATCGTTTCTTACCTTTATAACAATAATGAAATATCCGCGGTAGAAATCGCGAAAATTGGCCAGTATGCGGAAAATG
>URQQ01000125.1 GCA_900549995.1 uncultured Lachnospiraceae bacterium
TGTTTTTCGGAACACGAAAAACTCCACAATGAAAAACAGGCCCATGGCCTAACAAGGCAAAAGACAGGACAGAGTCTTCTGACCCTGTCCTGTCTGATTATGATCCCACGGCTTTACGCTTCATCGATTGCCTTGCCGATATCATTTCTCATATATTTATTCTCAAACTGAATCCACTCTGTTGCCGCATAGGCATTTTTCCTTGCTTCTTTCAGGTCTTTTCCCTTCGCAGTGATTCCAAGGACGCGCCCGCCGTTCGTGACGATCTGTCCATTGTCGAATTTTGTCCCCGCGTGGAAGCAGTAATACCCTTCATGGCTGTCAAATTCCTCAAATCCTGTAATCGGCAGACCTTTCTCATATTTCACCGGATATCCATCAGATGCCAGTACAACACATACTGCCGCATTGTCCTCAAACTGAAGATCCATCTGGTCAAGTGTACCGTCAATACAGCTTTCAAAAACATCGATGATGTCATTTTTCATGCGCGGCAGTACGACCTGTGCTTCCGGATCGCCGAATCTGGCATTGTACTCCAGAACCTTCGGGCCATCCGCTGTCAACATCAGCCCAAAGAATATAATTCCTTTGAATTCACGCCCTTCCGCAGCCATCGCATCAACGGTTGCCTGATATACGTATTTATTACAGAATTCTTCAACTTCCGCGGTATAGAACGGGCTTGGAGAAAATGTCCCCATACCGCCTGTATTAAGTCCCTGGTCTCCGTCTTTTGCACGCTTATGATCCTGCGCAGAGGTCATAGTCTTAATTGTCTTGCCGTCAACAAAGGAAAGCACCGATACTTCACGGCCTGTCATGAATTCTTCCACTACCATATGGTTTCCGGCGGAGCCAAACTGCTTATCCAGCATAATGGTCTTCACACCTTCTTTTGCCTCTGAAAGATCATTGCAGATCAGCACACCTTTACCAAGAGCAAGGCCGTCCGCTTTCAGGACAATCGGGAATTTTGCAGTTTCCAGATACTCCATTGCCTTATCAGCAGAGTCAAATGTCTCATACCCTGCTGTGGGAATGTTGTATTTCTTCATCAGATCTTTGGAAAAGGCCTTCGATCCTTCCAGAATTGCCGCATTTTTACGAGGCCCGAACACACGAAGCCCGGCATCTTCAAGCACATCCACAATGCCGCCTACCAGCGGATCATCCGGTCCTACGATGGTGAGGTCAATCTCTTGTTCTTTGGCAAATGCTGCCATTTTCTCAAATTCCATCACTCCGATATCGACACATTCCGCGATTGCGGCAATCCCGGCATTCCCCGGCGCACAATAAATCTTATCTACCTTGTCACTTTTGGCAACGCTGCATGCGATTGCATGTTCTCTTCCGCCGCCTCCTACAATCAGTACCTTCATAGCGGTTCCTCCTTATTGTTCAATCAACACTTTTCCTGCCTCTACACTGACTTTACCGCGGGCAATCAGATTGACTGCCTCCGGAAGGATTTTCCATTCCGCCTGTTCCATGACTCTCCTCTGAAGAATTTCCGGAGTATCATCCTGCATAATTTCTACTGCCTTTTGCAGAATGATCGGGCCGGTATCGGTTCCTTCATCCACAAAATGCACCGTAGCCCCAGTGACTTTGACTCCCCGTTTGAGAGCCGCTTCGTGGACTTTCAGCCCATAGTATCCCTTACCGCAGAAAGAAGGAATCAATGACGGATGAATATTAATGATCTGATTACGGTACTTCGCAATCATCTGTCCCGGAATTACCACGAGAAATCCAGCCAGCACAATCAGATCCGGCTGCATCTGCGACACCCTGTCTGTGAACTCCTCATTGAAAACTTCCCTTGATTCATAGTCCTTCGGTGAGATACATACAGCCTCAATCCCATGCTTTCTGGCACGTTCCAGAGCATACGCATTTTTATTATTGCTGATGACACCTGCAATCCTTGTATTTTCGATGGAACCATTGGAAATGCCGTCAATGACAGCCTGAAGATTGGTGCCGCCGCCAGATACCAGCACTACGATATTTAACATAAAGTAACTCCTTTATCACCAGCTTCAATATGTCCGACAACATAACCAGCTTCCCCAGCTTCTTCGATTGCCTTTAATGTCTTCTCTACATCCTCTTTATCAACTGCCATCACCATTCCAAGCCCCATGTTGAAGGTGTTGTACATCACATGTTCTTCAATATCTCCGTCAACTGCAAGCATATTGAAAATCGGAGGAATCGGATAGGAATCTTTCTGAATCACTGCGTGTACATTGTCATGGAGCATACGCGGTACGTTTTCATAGAATCCACCGCCAGTGATGTGGCTGCATCCCTGAATTTTCACTCCTGCTTCTTTGATCATACGAAGCGCTTTTACATAAATTTTGGTAGGAGCAATTAGCGCTTCCCCAAGAGAGCATCCCAGAGAATCATAATATCTCTTCAGAGCCTCTTCCTTCATGTCGAATACTTTGCGGACCAGAGAAAATCCATTGCTATGTACACCTGAAGATGCCATTCCAATCAGCACATCCCCTGCTTTGATTTCTTTTCCTGTAATCAGGTCTTTTTCGTCTACAACGCCAACTGCAAATCCTGCAAGATCATATTCATCTTCCGGATAGAAACCAGGCATCTCTGCAGTCTCACCGCCGATTAATGCAGCATCAGACTGTTTGCACCCTTCCGCAACACCGCTGACAATTGTAGCGATCTTTTCCGGCTCATTTTTTCCGCATGCGATATAGTCTAAGAAAAATAACGGCTCCCCGCCTGCACACGCAATGTCGTTTACACACATCGCCACACAGTCAATTCCGACTGTGTCATGCTTATCCAGTATAAATGCAAGTTTCAGTTTCGTTCCTACACCATCTGTCCCGGACACCAGTGTTGGTTTTTCCATATTTTTGAATTTCTCCATAGAGAACGCCCCTGAAAAGCCTCCGATATTCGTCAGCACTTCCGGTCTCATTGTCTGCTTGATGTGTTCCTTCATAAGCTCTACTGATTTGTAACCTGCTTCGATATCTACACCTGCGTTTTTATAATCCATTTCTTATCCTCCGATTACTGCCTGTTCGTATGTATTTACTGCAGTTCTTTCTACATCTGATCTAAATATGCTTTATGTCCAAGGCTGTCAAGCTTTGAAGCTTTTGCCTGGACAGCTGCCTTCATTTCTTCTGAATTCTCTTTCAGTCGTTTCAGAATTTCCGGGTCTGAAGTCGCAAGTATTCTTGCCGCAAGAATCGCTGCATTCATTCCACCGTCGATTGCAACCGTTGCAACCGGAATTCCCGGCGGCATCTGAACGATTGAGTAGAGTGCATCCTGTCCATCCAGATTCTTTCCTGACATCGGGATACCGATGACCGGCATCGGGAAGATTGCCGCACACATTCCCGGAAGATGCGCTGCCATACCTGCCCCTGCGATAATTACCTTAAATCCCTTTTCCTCCGCTTTATTTGCGTATTCAAAGAATACATCCGGCATACGGTGGGCAGAGATGATTGTCATCTCATAATCAATCCCCAGTTTCTCCAGGATATCTGCTGCTTTGCTCATGACTTTCATGTCTGAGTCGCTTCCCATAACAATTCCTACTTTTGCCATGTTTTATCTCCTTTCATTTCCGCGGGCAACGAGCCAAAGTCAATCTTGCCTGACCTTGGCGACTGCTGCGAGGATCAGATACCCCGCCTGCGGCTGGGTATCTGACTTATAAGTAACATCAATAAATATCTATCCATTTATAAGTTATTTTACTAATCATTACTGTAAATGTCAACTCATGAACCTGTTACTAATACTAATAAGTACTTATAACCAGACTCCTGCACATGCAAAAGCCTGGTATGCTTTCCTGCCTTATTACATCATCTCTTTGAGCGGTTTATTGAGTATCTCTGTACCCTCCAGAACGAATCTTCCATCTCTGATAATGTCCGTCTCCCGACCGTCAGAACTTACCACCGTAATGAATTCCAGTTCCTCATATGGTATCGTGATATCCGTGTGGCACTGGAAATACGCTTTCCCCGGATCTTCTTTGCGGAGAACAGAGACGCTGTTGTCTCTTGCCACAATCTCTTTTCCATCCGGGTTATAGACTTTGATCTCCTCACTCCAGCTGTAGCATGTATCCCCCACTGCAAAATGGGGACCCATTTTCTCTGCGATCAGGATCGGAAGTTTATCCTCAATCCCGTATTTTTTCGCCACCACATAAGCTGTTGTGTTGGTACCAATCGCGAATTCCCCAAGCGGCAGTGATTCATGGTTCTGCAGAATATTCTCGTAGACATATTTCTTTCCCTCTTTGGGATCCTCAAAATTACTGCAGCCGTAATCTGTAATCATACCATCCTTAAACTCAATCCTCAGATCCTGATACTGCAGTTCTGAGAGGTAAACCTTGCTGACATTCAGTACCCCGTCCGTCCCTTCAAGCACCGGGGACGTGAATACTTCTCCCACCGGAATATTGACATCTGCGACACAGTTTTCAAAAATAGTCTCTTTCCCAGGATCCTTCAGCCGGTATAACCTAACTGTAAGATCTGTCTTATTACATCCACAGCCTTTGATACGGACATATTCCCCCTGATCCAGCGCATCAATCATCGTCTGCTGTACTTTCTGGTACAGTTTGGCATCCAGTGTATTAATCCTGATAATTTCATCGAAAATCTCCTCATACTGGTCTCCGATCTCAGGCACCGGATATGCCACAATTGTGAAGCTTCTCTCCTCACCTTTGATATACTGGTTTACAATCTGGCCGGAGCGGCTGTCGTAGAGGGAGGACAGCTGTTCCTGTTTCTCATTGAACACAGCAGCCTCTTTTTTTCTCACCGGGACAAACGGTGTCTCTCCGAATACATCAATACAGGCAGGACCGGCAAATTTTCCTGCCAGTTCCTTATTCTTCTCATATACATTCTTCGTGACATCCAGCTTTCTCTCGATAAAGCGTTTGTCGAGAAACAATGCCTGATCCATCCTGTGGTCATACTCATACTGTTTATTCGCAATTGCTCCATAATATCCGATTTTATGCATCAACCTCTTATTCAGCACACTGACAGCAGCCCGGTAAATTACCGGTTTGAGTCCCATCTGTCTGAAGTTTTCAACAGCCTGTCTCACCACCCGCTCAAATCCAAGCGTGTACCGGATATTCACAGTTGATTTCCTTGAAAGGTCTTTCCCCGTATTGATAAATCCAATCCGGTATCCTTCGGTATATACATCTGCCATTTCTCTTATCTTTTCTTCACTTAAAGATGCCAGGTGTCTTGCTGTCTTTTGTTCATTCTCTGTAATATACTCTCCGAATTCATACAGATATTTTGTATCGGCAAGATCAGCGTTCATAATAATATCGGCCGCGAAAGAACAGTCAGGGTCTATCTGTTCCCTGATCCTGTCTGCCACGAAGACATCACAGTAATCACTTGCGTACCAGTAAATTACATTTTTTACTTCTTTATAATCCGGCTCTTTTTCATCTTCAAATATATTATACACTTCGATAAAAAGTTCATTGCAGACTGCCATATATAAAAGTCTGCGTTCAAATACATAGGCAATTTCACTTCTGACTTCCGTATAGAGGAAGCTTAAGATTGCCCCAAATGTCTCCCCGAGTGTACTTACTGCATACGCCGGATTTGCATAGCTTGTCTCGTACCACTCCGGCAGGATATCCTGGTACAGACGATGGTTCTCCTCTGCCAGCTGCTCTCTTGTCATCTGTGCCCATGTACCGTCTCCGCGGATCGTCCTGACCCGCTCAATGTCCATGAGAAACTCCGAAACTTTTCTGAAATAACTGCGGTACGGTTCCTTTACAGTTTCTTCTTTCAGAATTCTCTGTATCCGTTCAACAGACAGCTCATAGCGTTCCTTTATATGTTCCTCTTCTTCGAATAACAACTCGTTTTCCGCCATTTAGAAAAACCCCCTAACAAAGATTAATATAAAACCAACCAAAAGGAAACCATTGACCGCAAGCCCTGCCTTGCACGTGCGGTAGTCTCTGTTCCGCTCCTTCAGGCCTTTTGCCGCTGTAACAATCCCGTAGACGGATGAGGCAAGTGCCATGAGTCCAAAGAATCCGGCCGTTGCCCCGATGGTTCCCTTATGTATGTATGCT
>URQQ01000126.1 GCA_900549995.1 uncultured Lachnospiraceae bacterium
CACAGCAGGGCCAGCTTTGTACCCCGCAGCAGTTAGCAGCAATGCAGGCACAGCAAGGTCAGCTTTGCACACCAATGGGTGGATTTCCGGTAATGTAATATAGAGATACATATTTTGTTTTATACAATTTTAATTTAGAAAAGATGGCATGTATGGAGTGGAGAATTGGAGACTCTACTCCATATTCAATTGAAGACGATTTACAGTATAGGAGGAAACGAATATGGCAGCAGATAATACAACAAACGCAACAAATACACAACAGGGCCAGCTTTGCACACCAGAGCAGATGGCAGCAATGCAGAATCAGCAGGGCCAGCTTTGCACGCCAGAGCAGATGGCAGTAATGCAGAACCAGCAGGGCCAGCTTTGCACACCGCAGCAGTTAGCAGCAATGCAAGGACAACAGGGCCAGCTTTGCACTCCGCAGCAGATGGCGGCAATGCAAGGACAACAGGGCCAGCTTTGTACCCCGCAGCAGATGGCGGCAATGCAGAATCAGCTTTGCACACCACAGGCGATGATGCAGCTTGTTTCTCAGTTTTCTATGTTTATGCCACAGGCACCAGGGTTTGCCGGAGGTGCACCGCAGGCAGGACCAGATGTTTATGCAATTGAGAAACCGGTTGAAAATCCGAATGTAATAGCAATTGAAGAACCACATGTTGGGAAACCGACAAAATCTCCGGAAGAAGCTTTGACAATTGTGTTCACAGGCATCTTCCCAGAGGGATATACAGCAGATGAAAATCTGTTTGAAAAAGGTCTGGATTCTTTTAAAATCATGCAGATTGTTACGAGAGCTTCAGAAAATGGATACCGCATAAAAATGCAGGATATTTTTAAAAATCCAACGTTCAATGGAATTGCCAGCAAAATGGAAGCAGGTGAGTAAGTTTGCGCATGTTTAGCCCATATGGAATGATACCAGGTGGTACATACAACAGGATGGGGTATTACAATCCGTATTTACCACAGATATATGGTGCGGGGAATCAACAGCAGCTGTGCACACCAATTGGAACAATGGGTACTATGCCTGGGATGATTCCAGCACCTCAAAATCAAAGCAAGGCACCTGCACAGACGAAGGTGAATGTTCAGGGAAAAACGCCTGTAAAGAAGACGACAGCATCGGAAGCAGCGGTTCATCCGATCAAAAAGGCAGAAGCGAAGAAGGTTAACCATGCCCTTTCAGTTTCCAATTTTACGGCAAATGATTTAACAGAAGAAGCGCTGGATCAAATCGTAGGAAAATACGGGATTGAGATTGACGATATTTATAATCTTGCACCAGGCCAGGAATGGATGTTCGCTCAGGCGAAGACGGTAACTTCGGCTTTTTTCACTCAGGCATTGTTTCGTGCAGTAATTAAGATAAAACCATCCACTTTCCGTCAAAAAGTGGATGAGGTATGTAAAGCGCATGACAATTTAAGGACAGCTTTTGCACATGAAAACATGAAAAAGCCATATCAGGTAGTGCTAAAGAACCGGACGGCAGATCTTAGGTTTCTTGATATGTCATCAACAGCGGCTGAAGATATGGATGATGTGTTGAAGAATATCATGGATGCAGACCGCCGCCGTGGTTTCGATCTGGAGAATGATAAGCTGCTGCGTATTGCAATTTATAAAACCTGTGAAGAAGATACTTATGCAATTTTGATTTCACAGCCACATATTAACAATGACGGAGCCAGCACGGGAATTCTTTTGAAGGAACTTTTCCTTGATTATGCCATGGAAGGGGAAGGGCTGCCGACGGAAGAACTGGATCATGTATCTTTTGGAAAATATGCAGAATGGCTGGAAAATCTTGATAAAACAGAGGAGATCAACTACTGGAAAGAAGTGCTGAAGGATCTTCCGCCGCTGACAAAAGCGCCTGGGTATGTGGCCAGCAACATGACATATGATATGTCCACAAAAGGATTGAGCTTTGAAAGTGATGTCAATAAAAAAATACGTAAGATGCAGGGAACATACAAGGCAACGATCAGTAACATTATGATGACTGCATGGGGAATCATGCTGCAAAAACTGTATGGTACTTCCGATGTAACTTTTGCCGCAATTACCTCTGGACGTGGAGTAGAAGTTCAGAAAAGTGAAATGATTACCGGCGGTATGGTGAATGCCGTTCCGGTACGTATCCGGGTGGAAGAAGATATTACATTTGCAACACAGGTGAAAAATGTCCAGAAACAGTTTACACAGTCACTGGAATATTCTCATTGTTCACCGATGGAGCTGCAGGATGCGATTGGAAGAACGGAACCTATATTTGACCACTTGCTGAATTTTCATAATTTTGCCGGAGCAGATGATTTTTCTAATGCGCCGAAAATACCAGGAATCACGCTGCTTGATTCAGAATCCTTTGATAATCTTTCAACGGATCTGTGTTTATATTTTATGATGCAGAGAGGTTCCTTTGTATGTAATTTCACCTATAACAAGAATACCTTTACAGACACAAAGATTAAGATTCTTATGGACTGTTTCAAACAGGTTCTGCTTCAGATTGCGGAAAATGATCCTGAGCTTAAGATCAGCCAGATTGAATGTCCGGACATCAGTGTGTTTGCAGCGGCAGACAGAGAAGAAGAGGCAGAAAAACAGAACATTACTTCATTTATCTGTGGATTGAGTGTATTTCAGGGTGTGGATGAGACAGCATTGAGAGAACTGGCTGATTTTGCAAAAATCACTTCTTATGTAGCAGATGATATCATTATTTCAGAAAAGAAACAGATTGATAAGCTTGGTTTTGTTATGGAAGGTTATGTGGAACTTGCAAGAGAGGCGATGGATGGCTGGACCAATTCTCTGATGTCATTAAAAGCCGGAAAATTAATTTCGGTGGAAGGAATTTTAGAAGGAGTTCCAACGTATACACTTGCCCGTGCAATTTCCAAAGAGGTTAAGGTTCTTTCTTTTCAAAGGGAAATTATATGGAAATATATAGAAAAGTATCCGTGCATATCTTTGAATATTATGAAAGAACTGGAAGGTATCAGTAAATCCTATTCCTTCCTCTGGCTGAGTTCAGATCAGTAAAATGAATGTGATGAAATTAGAGACTGCTTTCTATGGGCAGTCTCTAATTTAAATAGAAAGGGGCGGACAGAATGTTTAACAGGAACGGAGAACTGATAGGGAAAAAATTTATGCAGTACCTGTTTTCTACAATTTTAATGAGTATGGCATTGTCACTGGGAACCATTGTGGATGGTGTTCTGGCATCAAATTTTCTGGGTACGGACGCATTAGGTGCAATTAATACATGCCAGCCCATTATACTGATTTTTGGCGCGATCTATTCTGTATTCGGCGCAGGGGGGTCCACTATGGCAGCCACTGCATTAGGACAGGGCGAAAGAAAAGATGCAGATTATTATTTTACCATGGCAATGGGAATGCTTGTGTTTTTCGGAATTCTGGTCACTGTGATCGGAACGGTGTTTATGGAGCCGATGATTGGACTCACCACATCAGGGAGTTCACTTGGCCCTATGGCAGAAGAATATCTGAGTGTTTTTGTTTATGGAGCGATTCTTTTCTTTGTCGTACCAGGTTTTTCTTTTTTTATACGGACAGATGGAAAACCGGGACTGGCAGCGATGGTATTAGTAATTGCGAATGTAGTGAATCTTTGCTGTGATGTACTTTTTATGAGTGTGCTGAAATTGGGAATCCGGGGTGCTGCGCTGGCAAGCCTGACGGGGTATTTTGTAGGTCTGTTCGTAGCGATACCGTATCTTACGTCCAAAAACCGTTCCCTGCACTTTCGATGGAAAGGAATTTCATTGAGCTATCTGGGCGAAATTTTTATATGTGGTCTGCCAAACGCGATTAATTCTGTATTAATGACAATAAAAATGACGGTTTTGAATCGTACGGCAATTTCAACTCTTGGTAATAATGGGGCAGGTGCAGTGGCAATATGCAATAACTGTCTGTCATTCGCATCTATTTTTATTGGGGGAGCAGCACAGACGATGCTGCCTATTATTGGTGTTTTATACGGAGAAAAAGATCAGAAAGGAATGGCGGCAGCAGTAAAGAAAGCACTGCAGATTGTACTTGCAGCAGGACTTATTATGATTGTTCTGTTTGAACTGTTTCCGGTTTCAATATCGAGATTATTCAATGTACAGACACCGGATTTGATGAAAATATCTACCCTGGCAATCCGCCTGTTCGGCCTGAGCCTTCCTGTGTATGCAGTGGTCTATGTTTTCATGTCCTACTATCAGGCAACGGCGAAAAGAAAGCTTGCAATTGCAATTACGTGCTGCGAAGGTGTGATCTTTATTGTTCCGTTTATCCTGATTTTGAATGAACTGTTCCCGGCCAATGGTGTTGGTATATGGAGTTCCTTTATATGTTCTGAGGTATGCACACTGGTTATGATTTTAATTGCCAGCAGAAGAATAGCGGATAAAACAAATGTAAAAGGGATTCTTTTGATGGATGTTGAAGAGGATGTCCTTCTTGACATTTCGATTAAAACCAAAATTGAAGAGGCATCGGCAATTTCTCAGAAAGTGATTGAGTTTTGTACGGAGAACGGTATGGAGAAAAAGAGAGCAGATATTGCAGGACTGGCAGTCGAGGAAATGGCTGCGAACACCATTTTATATGGATATAAGAATAAAGCAAATGAGTATATAGATATTTTGGTACGCATCCAGAAAAGCGGTACGATTATCAGAATCAGAGATAATGGAATACCGTTTAATCCTCTGGACTATAACCCGGCAGGGAATGGGGATGATATTGAGTATCAGATCGGCGGAATTAACATTCTGAAAAAGATGGTTACTTCCTCTGAATATTCCAGGGCTCTGGGATTTAATAATTTGATTATAAAGATATAAGCGGCGCTTGAGACTTTGAGAATTTATGCAAGACACCGTGTCAGGAATTTGAATCAGGAAGGAAGCAAAAGGGATGAAGTCTATAAAAAATGCAGAACAGCCGATATTGATTACCGTACCCTATGCGGGCGGAAGTTCAGCGGGATTCGTCCAATTGACATCAAAAATCAGGAATGTTACGGCGTTTAATTATGATTATCCAGGACATGGGAGACGGGTCGGAGAGGAGTTTGCAGAAAGTCTGTTTGCAATCGCAGAAGAACTGGCAAAAGAAATTGTAAAGTTGTCTCCTGAGGATCAGAAGTTTTATATTTTAGGACATAGTATGGGAGCAATTGTTGCCTTTTATTGTGAAAGTTTACTGGAACAAGAATACCAGCTGTCTGCAGAGCGGATCTTTTTATCCGCCTGTCTTCCGCCGGAAAAGTTTTATGAAAACCGAATCATGTTTAAAACCGAAGAAGAATTATATAACTATTTGAGGGAAAGCAGAAAAATACCAGAAGCAGTTATGAACTCTCCGATTTTCCAGAAAAATATTTTAGAACAGTTTAAACAGGATATCAGGCTGATCAAAGAATATATCCCTCTGGATAATATACAAATCACGGCACCTGTTACCTGCTTTTGCGGGAGTGAGGATGATGGTGTAGAGGTCAAAGGAATGGCCGGATGGAGAGCATATACGAAAGGATCATCTGATATTTATGAAATTCCGGGTGACCATTTTTTTATCGAATCGAATGCAGAGATGGTAGTTTCTGAAATCAGCCGATATATGAATCAAAAGAAAAGGGGAGTTGTATGAAAGTAAAACATTATCCATTGAGTCTTCCGCAGAAAAATATATTGATGGCAGAGCAATATTATGCTGACACCAATGTGAATAATAACTGTGCAATTATAAAATTTAAGGACGCGGATACTGTATTGATTCAGAAAGCAGTGAATCTTTTTATATGCAATACACAGGCAATGCGTCTGGTGCTGGATGACATGCATAAGGAACCGGATCAGGCTGCACAGCATGAACAGGATTATCTGAGTGAAGAATTTCAAATCAGGGATATGGGGGAAAGAAACAGTACCTACAAACGGTTTATAAGAAAATTTTTCAGAACAAAACTCAATCCGGAGAAGAAAATGTATGCATTTATGATACTGACTTTTTCTGATGGATCCGCAGAATTATTGTCAATTCTTCATCATCTGATTGCGGATGGATGGGGATATGCTGAAGCGGCAAAAAT
>URQQ01000127.1 GCA_900549995.1 uncultured Lachnospiraceae bacterium
AGGGACAGCGGCAGCTGCTTGCGATTGCACGTGCGGCAATCGCAGATCCGCCGGTACTGATTCTCGATGAAGCGACGAGCTCTATTGATACGAGAACAGAAAGGATTGTGCAGGAGGGCATGGATAAACTGATGGCAGGAAGAACAACATTTGTGATAGCCCACAGGCTTTCAACGGTCAGAAATTCTGACTGTATTATGGTACTTGAGCAGGGGAGGATTATCGAGCGTGGAAGCCATGAGCAGCTGATTGGGGAAAGAGGAAGGTATTATCAGCTGTATACCGGAAATGCAATCAATACATAAAAGATTTGAAAGAATGGGACTTCAAAAGAAGTCTCATTTTTATTGACATATGTTCATAATGAGTTATACTTAAGAGGTAAGAAAAGAGGTGCTGATATGGCAAGACCACAAAAATTCAGATGTATCTGCTCCAAGCCGGCGGTGAAAGGTTTCCGCCCGGAAGGGAGCACAACTGCCGGAACAGTCATCATTGGTTATGATGAGTACGAGGTCATCCGTCTTTTGGACTATGTAAAGCTGACACAGGCAGAGTGCGCCAGAAAGATGAACGTATCCCGTCCGACAGTCTCAAGAATCTACGATGAGGCGAGGCAGAAGATCGCGGACGCTATGGTAAATGGAAAGAGCATCAGGATTGAGGGCGGTGATGTGATTGTCTGTCCGGCACTGAAGCCGGAGTGCGCAAATGAAAAGCATTGCTGCCATAGAAAGTAATCCGGAAAATTAAAAATGTCAAAGGAGAACACAAAATGAAAGTGCTAGTGATTGGAGGAGTTGCAGCTGGGACGAAAACTGCAGCCAAGTTAAAACGTCAGAATCCCGACGCGGATGTTACGATTATCACAAAAGACCAGGACATATCCTATGCAGGATGCGGCCTGCCCTACTATGTGGGAGGAGTGATTGAGGAGAAAGAAGAACTGATTGTCAATACTCCCCAGAAGTATGCAGCGCTGACAGGCGTGAAAGTGCTGACTAAAGTTGAGGCGACAGGGCTTGATATAGAAGAAAAAAAGGTAAAAGCAGTAAATCTGATGTCAGGTACCGAAGAAGAATATACATACGATACATTAATCATCGCGACAGGAGCATCTCCGGCAGTGATCCCAATCAAAGGAATTGAACTTTCAGGTGTATATAAAATGCGTACACCGGACGATGCGATCCAGGTGCGCGATTATGCAGATAAAAACCATGTGAAAAAGGCTGTTGTTGTCGGTGCCGGATTCATTGGCCTGGAGGTGGCTGAAAATCTCAAGGCAAAAGGGATTCAGGTGACTGTGATTGATTTTGCATCCCAGATTCTTCCGAACATTCTGGATCCCGAGATGGCGGCCTATGGCAAGAAGCATCTGCAAAAAGAAGGAATCCGTGTGATTACCGGAACAAAAGCAGAGGAAATCACAGGAGAAGGAAGTGTTGCGGCAATCAAGACATCGGCGGGTACCTTCCCATGTGAGCTGGTCATTATGGCGGCAGGAATCCGGCCTAACACTGCATTTCTTCAGGATTCAGGAATAGAGATGTTCAAAGGGACCATCCTCGTTGATCATCAGATGAAGACGAATCTTTCGGATGTATATGCAGCCGGGGACTGCGCAATGGTTACAAACCGTCTTACGGGAAGCAGACAGTGGTCACCGATGGGATCCTCTGCCAATATGGAAGGACGTACCCTGGCTCAGATCCTGACAGGAGCGAAAAAAGAATATAAAGGAGTGCTTGGAACAGGAGTTGTCAAGCTTCCGGGCCTGAACATAGGAAGAACCGGCCTGACGGAAGAGCAGGCGAAGGCAGCCGGCTATCAGGTGGTCACAGCGACGGCAGTGACAGATGACAAAGCACATTATTATCCGGGAGCTGCATATTTTGTTACCAAGCTGATTGCGGAGAAAGAGACACACAGACTTCTCGGAATCCAGGTATTTGGTCCGGGAGCTGTCGATAAGATGGTGGATATTGCGGTCATGGGAATCACTATGGGTGCAGTTCTGGAAGATTATGAAAATGCAGATTTTGCATATGCGCCGCCATTTTCAACAGCAATACATCCGTTTGTCCAGGCAGTATATATTCTGTTGAACAAATTAAACGGAGAATTTATCAGCATGACGCCGCTGGAATATGCCGAAGGGAAGGCAGAGGGGTACACCGTACTGGATGTTGGTCTGTCACCGTCAGTTCACGGGGCGCAGTATATTAACCTGCCGGATGTAAATGGTGAGATTGAAGGGCTTGAAAAGGACGGGAAGTTCCTTCTTGTCTGTGCAAAAGGCAAACGGGCATATTTCCTGCAGAAGAAGATGAGCTTTTATGGTTACACCAATGTTATAGCCCTTGAAGGCGGTGTGTTCTTCAATGATGTGAAAATAGCGGACGCAGAAGCTGAAGTTTCCCCGGAGGAAGTCACAAGAGTCAAAGCGCTTGGTTTCCTGAGAGATAAAACGACTGCGGATAAGTTTAATGGCCGCGTGATTACAAGAAACGGGAAAATTACGGCAGAGGAAGCCCGTGCCATAGCAGAGGCGGCAGAACTTTACGGAAACGGAGAAGTGACCATGACTTCCCGTCTGACGATGGAGATCCAGGGCGTACCGTATCATAATATTGATGCAATCCGGGAATATCTGATGCAGGCAGGACTTGAGACCGGCGGAACAGGCTCCAAAGTACGTCCGGTAGTTTCCTGTAAAGGAACTACCTGTCAGTACGGGCTTACAGATACCTTCGCATTATCAGAGGAAATTCATGAGAGATTCTATCACGGATACTCGGACGTAAAGCTTCCGCATAAGTTTAAAATTGCGGTGGGAGGCTGTCCGAATAACTGTGTGAAACCGGATTTGAATGATATCGGTATCATTGGACAGCGCATTGTCCAGGAAGATCTGGAAAAATGCAAAGGCTGCAAAGTATGTCAGGTTGTGGACAGCTGTCCGATACAGATTGCCAAAGTAGAAGATGGAAAGATCGTGATTGATGAAGATGCATGCAACCACTGCGGACGGTGTGTCGGAAAATGTCCGTTTAAGGTGATTGAAGATTATACCGACGGCTATCGTATCTATATTGGCGGGCGCTGGGGTAAAAAGGCGTCTCAGGGCAGATATCTGGAGAAAGTGTTCACGGAGAAAGAAGCGGCACTGGATGTCATTGAAAAAGCAATTCTTTTGTTTCGGGAGCAGGGAAATACAGGAGAGCGCTTTGCGGACACCATTGCCCGCATTGGATTCGAAAATGTGCAGGAGCAGCTGCTTTCTGACGATCTTCTGGCAAGAAAAGGCGAAAATCTGGCGGCCCAGAAGCATCTGAAGGGCGGGGCAACCTGCTAGAGTATCTTTTTAAACTCCTTTCCGCAATCTGAAAAAAACCGGAACAAAAAAGAGTAAATTGACATGTGGTCTGATTTTATGTAAGATAATAAAAACATATCTATATAAATGGAGAGGCCAGTAAAGATGAAAGAATTAGAAGAACGAATCAGAAAAGACGGGATAGTAAAAGAGGGAAATGTCCTGAAGGTTGACAATTTTTTGAATCATCAGATTGATGTGGAACTGCTGAATGATATTGGGGAAGAGTTTAAACGGTTGTTTGCGGATGCTCCCGTGAACAAAATTCTTACGATTGAAGCGTCCGGGATCGGAATCGCATGTGTTGCGGCCCAGTATTTTCATGTGCCTGTCGTATTTGCCAAGAAAGCACAGAGTGTGAATATTGACGGGGATGTGTACGCGACAAAGATTGAATCATTCACCCATAAGAAAGTGTACGACGTCATTGTATCTAAAAAATACATTGGAAAAGAAGATCATGTATTGATTATCGATGATTTTCTGGCAAATGGATGTGCGCTTCAGGGTCTTGTTGAGCTGGTGGAAAGCGCCGGAGCAACTGTAGAAGGAATCGGAATCGCAATTGAAAAAGGGTTCCAGTCAGGCGGCGAGATTATCAGAAAGAAAGGCATTCATCTGGAATCACTTGCGATTGTGGATGGAATGGATGCGGATGAAGGAACTGTGACATTTCGTGAACAGTAAAAAGAAAGTTCCAGCGTGTCAAGAAAAAACACTTGACATGCTGGAATTCTTATTGTATGATATCTGAGGTGAGTGACATGGAGAAATTTCTGGAACAGACTCTGCTGTATGATTTTTACGGCGAGCTGCTGACAAAACATCAGAAGAAAATATATGAAGAGTTCGTATTGGAGGATCTGTCATTAAGCGAGATTGCCCAGGAAGAGGGGATCAGCCGGCAGGGAGTGCATGACCTTGTAAAGAGGTGCAATAAGACACTGGAAGAATATGAACAGAAACTGCATCTGGTTGAGAAATTTCTTTCTATAAAGGAAAAAGTCCACCAGATTAATGAGCTGCTTGAACAGGACGAGAGAAAACAGACTGATCAGGTAATGCAGCAGATCAGACGGATATCTGATGAAATCATAGAGGAGTTATAGAATGGCATTTGACAGTTTAACTGCGAAACTTCAGAACGTATTTAAGAATCTGCGAAGCAAAGGCCGCCTAACCGAAGACGATGTGAAAGCAGCGTTAAAAGAAGTTAAGATGGCACTTCTGGAAGCAGATGTTAACTTTAAAGTAGTAAAAGGGTTTGTAAAGGATGTACAGGAACGGGCAATCGGCCAGGACGTGATGAACGGGCTGAATCCGGGGCAGATGGTCATCAAGATTGTGAATGAAGAACTTGTCAAAATGATGGGTTCCGAGACGACAGAGATCGCTCTTCAGCCGGGAAGTGCCACGACCGTCATCATGATGGCAGGTCTTCAGGGTGCAGGTAAGACAACGACAACTGCAAAACTTGCAGGTAAGTTTAAGCTGAAAGGCAAAAAGCCGCTTCTTGTAGCCTGTGATATCTACCGTCCGGCAGCGATCAAACAGCTGCAGATCAACGGGGAGAAGCAGGGCGTGGAAGTATTTTCCATGGGAGATAAAAACAAACCTTCCAATATAGCTAAAGCCGCGATGGAACATGCGGCGAAAAATGGCAATAATATCGTAATCCTGGATACTGCCGGGCGTCTTCACATTGATGAAGACATGATGGCTGAACTAAAGGAGATCAAGGAAGCAGTGGAAGTGCACCAGACAATTCTGGTAGTTGATGCGATGACCGGACAGGATGCCGTGAACGTAGCAAGCGCTTTCAATGATAAAATTGGAATTGACGGTGTAATCGTGACAAAACTGGACGGTGACACAAGAGGCGGTGCGGCTCTCTCAATCAAAGCTGTAACCGGACGGCCGATTCTCTATGCTGGTATGGGTGAAAAACTTTCTGATCTGGAACAGTTTTATCCGGACAGAATGGCATCCAGAATTCTCGGAATGGGTGATGTTCTCTCCCTGATTGAAAAAGCAGGGGAAGAGATGGATCAGGAAAAAGCAAGAGCAATGACCCAGAAGATGAAAAAAGCCCAGTTCGATTTCGAAGATTACCTGGAAAGCATGAATCAGATGAAGAAAATGGGCGGCTTGTCAAGCGTCATGAGTATGCTTCCCGGAATGGGCGGCGGACAGATGCCGGACATTGATTCTGAGGAAGGCGATAAGAAAATGTCTCAGATGGAGGCAATGATCTTCTCGATGACACCGGAAGAGAGAAAGAATCCGGATATACTGAATCCATCCAGGAAGAACAGAATTGCAAGAGGTGCAGGTGTTGACATCAGCGAAGTGAACCGCATGATCAAGCAGTTCAACCAGGCAAAGAAGATGATGAAAAAACTCCCGGGAATGATGGGAGGCAAAGTTGGTAAAAAAGGTAAATTTAAATTGCCTTTTTAATAAATAATAAAATTATAAATATTCATGGAGGTGAATGAACATGGCAGTAAAAATCAGATTAAAAAGAATGGGACAGAAGAAAGCTCCTTTCTATA
>URQQ01000128.1 GCA_900549995.1 uncultured Lachnospiraceae bacterium
AGTGCAGATGTCAGAGTTAATTACTCTCTAACAACTACACTTTTATGGTACTAAAAATGAGCCGGCAGATATGTGTCCTGCCGACTTATTTTTATATATGTATGATCATTTCTCTGGCAATAAACCGCTCATGCTTCTCAGACTAATCGCAAGCGTAAATGTATTGTGCAGCAAAGCCGATGTTGTTGGCTGGATCAGACCTGCCACGCCCAGAGCTATCAGTGCTCCGTTAATGCTTACAATACCTTTGTAATTCCCCTGAATCCGACGCATCATGGCATCAGACAATCGTTTCAGCATTACGATTCCACGCAGATCTTCTGTAGCAATGGTAATATCTGCGATCTCGCGGGCAAGCTCCGCTCCATCACTGATCGCAATTCCTGCATCTGCAGCTGAAAGTGCGGGTGAATCATTGATCCCGTCTCCAATCATCACGACTTTTCTCCCCGCAGCTTTCTCTTTTTCAATAAATCCTGCTTTATCTTCTGGAAGTACCTCGGCATAATACTCATCCACACCAACACGTTCCGCAATCGAAGCAGCGGTACGTTCACTGTCTCCAGTCATCATGACAATTTTAGAGATTCCTTCTGTCCTCAGCATCTGCACCATATCTTTTGCTTCTTCCCTAAGCGGATCTTCAATACAGATTACCGCAGTCAGTTCTCCATCAATGGCAAGATACAGATGGGAATATTCCTCCGGAAGCGTATCAAACTTCTCCTGGTATATCCCTCGAATTTTACATTTTTCATCTTCAAAAACAAAATGACTGCTTCCGATCACAGCTTTCTTTCCGTCAATATAAGAGGAGATCCCATGTGCTACGATATATTCCACTTTGGAGTGCATTTCCTCATGATACAGTTTTCTTCTTCTGGCGGCATCTACAACAGCCTTCGCCATGGAATGGGGAAAATGTTCTTCCAGACAGGCAGCAATACGGAGAGCTTCCGGTTCCGGATAGTCGCCAAATACAACAATCTCCTTTACCGTTGGTCTCGCTTTAGTCAGTGTTCCGGTCTTATCAAATACAATCGTATCTGCTTCAGCCACTGCTTCCAGATATTTTCCGCCTTTCACAGTAATCCCAAGCTGTCCGGCCTGCCGGATGGCGGAAAGAACGGCAATCGGCATGGCCAGTTTCAATGCACAGGAAAAATCTACCATAAGAACTGAGAGTGCTTTTGTTACATTACGGGTCAGCGCTCCTACAATGCCAGTACCAAGGAGGGTATAGGGAACCAGTCGGTCTGCCAGATGTTCTGCTTTGCTTTCCAGTGCGGACTTCAATTTTTCCGAGTCTTCAATCATAGTCACGATTTTCTCATATCTTGTAGAACCCGATACAGCTCTGACTGTAATTTCCAATTCGCCTTCTTCCATGACCGTTCCGGCAAACACAGACTGTCCTTTCGTTCTTCGTACCGGAAGGGATTCGCCTGTTAAGGAAGCCTGATTGACCATTCCCTCTCCTGTGGATACCTCACCATCAAAAGGAATCACATTTCCCATATGTATCACAACGGTATCTCCCGGCATAATATCTGAAGACGGAACTAGGATTTCCTGCTCTTCTCTTTTCAGCCATACTTTCTGCACATTCAATGACATACTGCGGGCAAGATCCCCAACAGATTTCTTGTGTGTCCACTCCTCCAGAAGTTCTCCGATTCCCAGAAGAAACATGACCGAACCTGCAGTATTAAAGTCCCTGCGCAGAACGGATACTCCGATTGCCGTGGCATCTAATACCGAAACTTCGATCTTCCTTCTGGCCAGACACAGTATTCCCTTTCCAATATATTTGACAGCCTTAAAAGTAAGCCATATTTTTCTTATTGGATTTGGCAGAATCAGTTTTCCTCCGTAATGAAGGAGTACTTTTGCGATCAGCTTTTCTCTGTATACAGAATTTAAAGCACGCCCTGAGCTTGATATTACATTTTCCGGCACATCTTCTTTCTCAAAACGAAACTTTCTTAATCTGCCAATCAGTTCTTCCCGGTCCCCTGTATAATAGATCACAGCGTCAGCGGTGCGCTCATATACTTTGACACTGGTAATATCTTTCTGTTTTTCAAGAGTCCAGCAAAGAATATCCGCCTCCGCACATGTCATCCTGTTTCGGATAACATGAATGCGGAGACGGCCTTTCACTTCATGTTTAATAATAAACTTCATTCTTATTCCTGTTCGTTCTCTTCCTGCTCTGCCGCACCATCTTCCTGAAGAGCATCCTCTTTTACTCTCTCTGCTTCTTCTGCCGCACGCTTTTCATTAATCTGCTGCGCCTCAGCAAGAATATCTTCTGCATTCTCCTGTATGACAGTAGCTGTCTTCATTACACAGTCCTTTGCCCGCAATGCTGCTGCTGTACAATTTGTGTACACTTTCTTTGCATCTTTACTAGAAAGAACTTTTACACCTGCCGTTCCAAACAGAACTCCTCCTATAAAACATCCAATTTTCTTTAATGCAGAATCACTTAACATAATACATTCCTCCTGATTATTTGTGTTTGTAGCCTGTATAGAATAACATCAAAAAGCAAAAGACACATGCCCACGCCCAAAATTTGTGTTGTTTCATGATTGTATCCCTTCCTTCTATAAGACTTTTTATTAAAATAACAAGTTTGATTTCAGATAGTCAATGCTAACTGTTCTTATTGAGAAATTTAGTCATTTTCTCCTTTTACTTGTACACAATTTGCCTGCTGAGTACCCCAATCTTCTCCAGTTCCTTTACCAGACGGTAAACCGTTGCCATCCCAATGCTATGATCTAGCTTTGATGCCTGAACATAGATTTCTTTGCAGCTGGAACACCTGTTTTCCAGGATAATATCTAAGATCATCTTCCGCTGTTTCGTTATCCTGCAGCCATTTTCTTTTAATTTTATTATTATTTTTTCTTTTTCGCCGTTCATCCCAAACTTCTCCATGCGTCCATATTCGCTGGTTTAACAGATTTCTAAAATACCTGGTTCTGAACAGAGTCAACGGAAAATCCTTCTTTTTCCACTGCAGCAGTCAAAACATCGTCTTCTACTTTACGATCAAGAGAGACTTCTGCCCATCCTTTTGCAAGATCTACTTTGGCAGAGACCCCATCAATCTGATTCAGACTGTCTGTCACACTTTGAACACAATGTCCACAGTGCATTCCTGAAATAACCATAGTTTTTTTCGCAATAATGGGGCCTGACAGCTTTTTTCTTTTCCTTTTTCGTTGGTTAGAACAGTTTCCTCCTGCCGGACATCCCACGCATTTCACTCCATTTCTTTTTGCCCTGATCAGATACACTGCTGCTCCCCCGATCAAAACAACCAGGATAATTACCGCGATCACATCTGCCATGGTCGAATCACATCCTTTCTTTAATCAAAACGGCGGACAAAGCTACTCTCCTCTGCCCACCGTCTGCTTACGATTATTTTTCTCTTATGATCTGACAGAATGCAAACTGTATTCTGAAGCAAATTCTTTATCAGACTTGCGGATTCTCCAAAGAATGATTAATACAAAAGTGATGACTGCGATCAATCCCGGTACAAATGCAGTGCCAAGAGATCCCGTAGTGATCAATGTACCAATCTGGTATACAGCAAAAGCTATGGTATAACCTGTTGCCAGCTGAAGACAGATGCCTCCAAACAGCCATTTTCCACTCTTCATTTCCGAATTCATCGCTCCAAGAGCCGCAAAACAAGGAGGTGTATAAAGATTAAACATCAGATACGCCAGTGCTGCTGCCTTTGTAAGTCCCATAACAGCAGCAACTTCACTTCCGCTGCCAACCAATGCCAGTTCATCCGTATCAATTAGGTTTGTAACACCGTAAACGACTGCCAGAGTTCCTACTACATTTTCTTTTGCAATGAATCCAGTCACTGCTGCCGCTGCAAGCTGCCATACTCCAAATCCCAACGGGATAAACAGGATAGCAAACGGATGAGCAATGGATGCCAGAATAGATGTTCCCTCTGCTCCTTCTTCCACAAGCTGGAACTGCCAGTTGAAGCTCTGCATAATCTGTACTATTGTATTACATACCAGAATGATCGTTCCTGCTTTCACAATGTATGCCTTCCCACGCTCCAGCATAGATCCGCAGGCTCTTTTTAAGCTTGGAAGTTTGTATTCCGGAAGTTCAATGATAAAGAAAGATTTTCTGTATTTCTGTCCTGTAATCTTTTTGACAAGTAAAGCTCCAAGTAAAACTAACAGAATGCCTACCAGGTACATAGTTGCCGAAACCCACCATGCGTCTGCAAAGAAGGCCCCTGCGAATAAAGCAATTACTGGAATTTTTGCTCCACATGGCATAAATGGTGTCAGCATTGCTGTTGTGCGACGTTCTCTTTCATTTCGGATTGTACGGGATGCCATAACACCTGGAATCGCACAACCAGTTCCAATAACCATGGGAATCACTGATTTTCCGGAAAGTCCTACTCTCTTAAAGATCGGATCCAGTACTACAGTAGCTCTTGCCATATATCCGCAATCTTCCAGCAGTGCAATCAGGAAATACATAACCATAACAAGCGGGAGGAAGCCAACAACCGCACCAACTCCACCGATGATACCATCTACAAGAAGCGCATACAACAGCGGATTTGCGTTTTCCATCAGTCCGCCGACCCAGCCCTGGAATGTCTCGATCCATGCCACCAGCCAGTCTGCGATCCAGGTACCCAGAGTTGTCTGTGATATGTAAAATACAAGAAAGATAACGACAGCAAAAATCGGAATCCCGATAATCTTATGCGTGATGATACTGTCAATCTTATCCTGTACATTTTTATCTTTTGTAAAAATCTTTCTTTTTTCTACTTGTTTCACAATACCATTTACAAATTCAAAACGCTTCCTGTCAGCAGCCTCTACCGCTGCTTTATCTTTCAGGTCAATATCCGCCTGTGTGTAAGGTGCTTTCTGTCCTTTCCCTTTTAATTCAGCCGCAGCATGAACAGCTTCTCTGAGTCCTTCATGTCCGGAAGATGTAGAAACTGTTTTTATGACCGGACAGCCCAACTTCTCGGACAGACGTTTTTCATCAATCTGCGTCTGTTTCTTATTGACAATGTCACTTTTGTTAAGTGCAACAACTACCGGTATTCCAAGTTCCAGAAGCTGTGTGGTAAAGAACAGACTCCTGCTGAGATTTGTAGCATCTACGATATTAATGATCACATCCGGATTCTCATTTTTAACATACTCACTGGTAATGCTTTCTTCTGATGTAAAAGGTGACATAGAATATGCACCCGGCAAATCCACCGCGATCAATTCTTCTGTTCCCTCATAATACCCTTTCCTTATCGGACTTTCCTTTCTTTCGACCGTAACTCCCGCCCAGTTCCCGACACGTTCATTCCTGCCGGTAAGTGCATTGTACATGGTCGTTTTCCCACTGTTTGGATTTCCTGCAAAAGCAATTCTCATATTTCTCCTCCTTCTTGTTCTTGTCATTCACGATTATGCGCATCTAATCTTAATTAGTATATACTAACGTATGTGCAAAAAAATAGTGATTCCACTATTTTTATATTGAAATAGCTTTTGCCAAATCAGTATCCATATTATAACGTCCATCCTTGATAGAGACTACGCAGCCACCTTTCAAATGAGAGATCACTGTAATTGGCTCACCACTATAACAACCCAAAGAAAACAAAAAAGCATTCAATTCTTCATCATCCGTCAAAATTTCCTTA
>URQQ01000129.1 GCA_900549995.1 uncultured Lachnospiraceae bacterium
CCGCCTCCGCCGTGAATAAATGCATTGATCTCCGCTTCATACATGGAAATCGCCGCCCGCTTCACAAGAGGCGGTGCTACTCCCAGTTTCGTAAGCGTCCGCTTCACACTGCTGGAAGCCTCGCCTGCCATATCAAAATTATTTCCATCAATCAAAAAATCCAGTCTCATAGCCCTATTGTAATACTTTTTTATGCTTGCCGCAATGTTGTTTTTTTACGGAAAAAATCCCCATGCATGAAGCTTCGCTGCATGCACAGAGATTCTCTTGCTTTATTAAAATAAAAGTTGAAGTCCCATTATGATCATCCTTACTCATATGCCTGCTCCTTTCCGATCCCGGCAATCAGCAAAAGCGTTCTTTTCTTAACACAAAATAACTTTCTCATCATTTCACAACGAGCTTTTCGCCCCCAAATAGTGAAAGTGGGGGCACTTTCTGCCCCCACTCAGGAAATGTTGCTAAAATACTGTTTAGATTTATCATACATACAAAATGGAAGTTATCTATTTCTCCTCTTCGTTAAGACCTAGTTCATTACATATTACTTGCTATCCCTGATACCTTATTCTTTCTACCAGCGTTTCCTTTTTCAGATTACTGCTTAAAACACAGGAAAGCACAATTTGTAGAATACCAACCAGAAGAATCATAACAAGAATCGGGATAAGAGGAACGTGATAAACGTTCATTCCAAAAATCCCATTATGCTTCGCATAGGAAAACAGTGCATAGCCAAGGGGCAGACCGGCAGCAAGCGCAACGCAGATGGTGCCAACCGTAAAAATCAAGCCCTGTATTTGTAAGCTCAGATTCAACTGCTTATTGGTCATGCCTACCGCTTGCAGCACACCGTATTCCTGCTTCTTCGTGGTGATATTGATGATCATGGTGTTTGCCAGATTCATAAACCCAATGAGACCGACAATTGCCATGAACAGATAGCAGCCAAGCTTCATCATACGGCTTGCGTATTCTGCAGATTGTAACTGTGCATGATAGGTATCCATTTTTATATGCGAAGTATTAGAAATCAAAGTATTCAGACTCTGTTCCACAGATGCAACATCTTTTTTATCACAGTCCACCCACAGATAGCCATAGGCTGTTCCCCTCGGATTCATGGAACGG
This sequence comes from uncultured Lachnospiraceae bacterium, assembly GCA_900549995.1. Classification (GTDB taxonomy): domain Bacteria; phylum Bacillota; class Clostridia; order Lachnospirales; family Lachnospiraceae; genus UMGS1251. Next base: position 1,132 of record URQQ01000129.1, read on the forward strand.
TATACACCTTCCGGAATGACAAGATAAGTGTCCGCGCTTACAAAGGAGCCTGCGATTTTTCCATGATAGGTATAGGTTCCGCTTCCGTTATCAAAGTTGAATGTAATCGGTGCACCCGCAGAATACCCGTCATCTTCCATCCACATGGACCAGCCAAAGAAAACATCCCCGTTTTTGACAGCCTGTGCATAGTCCATGGAACCGATATCGCCATCCCCGCGCATCATTTCAAAATCCTCTTGATTTACGATTGCAACCGGAAATTTTGTTCCGTTCAAATCTGCAGAGACGATTTCTCTCGTCAGTACATCCGTTACACCGGGGATGGATTTGATTTTTTTAATCAAAGAATCATTCAGTGGGTTGTTCTGTAGGATTGTGTTCAGATTATTCTCCGAATAGGCTTCATCATAATTCTGAGAATAATCCAGCTGCAGTTCAAATTGTCCATGATTAACGGAAAGACGTGCTTCATGCTCCGTGTCAATATTCCCAACATAATTAGCGACAATTACAAACAATACACAGGAAAGCCCCATGGTAAGAATCGTAGCGATGGTTCTTTTCGGATTGCCTGTCACATTTGCCATTGCCATGGAGAAAACGGTGACATCTTTTCTGCCTTTTCGTCTGCCCTGTTTTTGCGTTTTGGAGCCGCCAAGATACCGTGTCGCTTCGATGGGTGAAATCCGGGAAACAATTTTCATGGGTTTGCGCAGAGCCAAAACGACCGTAAGAAACGATACAAAAATGCAGATGAGCATAATTGTCAGTGAAAACAGAGGCACCTGATGGTTCTTGATTCCGGACGATACCAGATTTCCCTGCTCCACCAGCCAGTTGAAGCTGACTTTTGCAATCAAGAAACCAAACAGCAGCCCCAGCGGTATCGAAGGAACCGCCAGAAGAATGCCCTCACGAAAGATCAACTGCTTCATCTGCTTTCTGGTTGCACCCAGCGCCTTGATTTTTCCGTACTCCTGAACCTTCTGGGCGATCCCGACCTGGAAGATATTATAAATGACCACAACGGAAAACAGCACGATTCCGAGGATCAGGGTTCCACAAACCACAATCATTTCATAGCTCGGCTGCAATACCCACTGCAGGTAGAGGTCATTGATGATCACGTTTTTCTGGTCAATGCCGCAGGAATCCGCGATTTCTTTTATAACAGGCGCAACATTATTCATAGATACATTTGCAGAATCGCTCAAGGTAAAATAGATATTATATTGCCTGTCACCCTCCGCAACACGCTCATTATAAAAATCCTGCGAACCGAATACAACATAGGAAGCCTCGATGGTATATTCATCCCGGTCATATAAAATCCCGCTGACAGTAAATTCCACCGGTGCGTATTCCGACTGCATGCCGGAACGGTACTCCAATGTTACGGTGTCTCCGACCTTTACATCATGGTATCCCACTGCATCAAAGAAAGCGCGTCCTGCGGCAATTTCCTGCGCCTTTTCCGGATAGGTACCTTCCTTCAACACATATTCCTGATTATAGGGAAGCATTTTCCTGACCGTTTCATCCGCACTGACAAAGCCGCCATTTTCATTTCCTTTCAGGATGCCCTCCGTACACATGGTGCCGATATCAGATATCTCAGCTCTGCGTTCCACTTCTTTTAATTGCGTACCATCTGCGGCGATAAACAGGCCGTAGTTGCTTCCGTATGAGCTTGCAGCCTGATCCTTCTGTAAGAGGATCAGTCCATTTCCAATTGTACTGATAATGACCAGAAGCATGGTAGTCAGGCAAATCGCCGTCATAATGAGGACACTTCTTGTCCGATTTCTTTTGTCGTTGCTGAATGCAATTTTGCTGATCGTCCTCAATTAAAATCCACCACCTGTCCGTCCTCAATCACCAGAATACGGTCAGCGACCTGTGCAATTTCGTCATCATGGGTAATCATTACAATTGTCTGTCCATATTTTTTTGCGCTCATTTTCAGCAGCGCGATCACCTCGTCACTTGTCTTGGAATCAAGATTTCCGGTTGGCTCGTCCGCAAACAAAATCTCCGGTCTGTTTACCAAGGCTCTTGCAATCGCAACGCGCTGCTGCTGTCCTCCGGAGAGGGTATTCGGAAGATTATGAATCCGGTGTTCAAGACCCAGTGTGGTGATAATATCATTGACATAAGCTTTATCCACTTTTTTCCCGTCAAGCCCCAACGGAAGAACGATATTTTCCCACACATTGATGGAGGATACCAGATTGAATGCCTGAAATACAAATCCGATCTTTCTTCTCCGGAAAACGGCAAGCTGATCCTCCTTCATGGAATACAGGTCCTTGTCAGACAAGATCACGCTGCCGCTGGTTGGTGTATCCAGTCCGCCCAGCATATGCAGCAGGGTACTTTTTCCGGAGCCGGATTTTCCGACAATGGCGACAAATTCTCCCTGCCCAATCTGGATATTCACATGATTGACGGCTTTGACCTGATTTTCCCCCGTCCCATAAAATTTGCAAAGCTGATTCGTTTCTAATATCACGCCCACTCCAATGGCCTCCTTTTCCTATTTACCAGCATTGTATCAAAGGAACCTTTCATTTCACTTTCAAAAAGAGAGCAGAAGTCTTACAGATTTGAAAGACTTCTGCTCATCATCTCTACGAAAGTCCAGTCTCCGGCAGCTGAATCAAAAAGGTACTTCCTTTTCTGACTTTGCCGGAGGCTACCGTGATTGTCCCACCATGCTGCTCAATAATCTGTCTGGACAGATACAGACCGATGCCAGTTCCGCTCTTTTCGCGGACTTCCGGCGCAGTCCCTCTGTAAAACCGCTGGAATATTTTATGGTATTCACTCTGCGGGATTCCGATTCCCTGATCCTCGATCTCAATTCTCACAAAGCCGGTTCTTTTTTGTAGACGGATCGTGATTTTTGAATGTTCTGGGCTGTATTTGATGGCATTGTCCAAAACGTTAATGATTGCTTCTCCAAGCCAACGTTTATCCTGCATGAGTGCACAATGCTCCAGTGATTCGTTGCAGTCGAAAATAAGTTCTATCCCTTTCTCCGCTGCCTTTGGATACGTTCGGTTTACTGCGGAGATGATCGTATCCATAATGGGAAGTGTTTTCTGATCAAGCTGAATCAAACCTGTCTCCAGTTTGGATATTTCCAGCAGAGACTGCAACAATGTTTCCAATCCGTCCAATGCACTCCGGCAGCGGATGCGAAATTCCTGTTGCTCCGTCTCACTCAGATTGTTCCGCAGCAATATGCTAAAGCAGGTATCCAAGGCTGCAACCGGGGTTTTCAGCTGATGGGAAATGTCGGATACCATTTCCTTTGTGCTTTCCTTCTCCGCTCTGGCTTCCTCTTGCAGCAGCTGGATATGATGTCCGATTGCTTCAAGCTGAAATTTCAGTCTTTCCTGCCCGACATGATCTTCTGTGTCCGGCACTACCTCAAAGTGATTTTCCCGAAATGCAATCAGGATTTGCTCTAGCTGCTCCAATCGTTTCCGACTTTCTTTCGCCTCAGCTTTCTTCCGGTAAAACAGGAACGTTAGCAAAGACAGACATAGCACTGCACTTGTACAGCCGGTTATCATGATATTCTGCCGGAAGCGCACATAAAACGAAGTCCCTTTGTTTTCCCAGTACCCGTATTGCTCTAATAATTGCTTACCTTGTTCATTGGCGTGATGGTCGTTTCCTTTCAGCCATCCTGCGGCAACATCCATGCCGGTGGTCTCTGCGCCCGCCGCAACTTCTGTCAGGATATCCATTTTACATTGATAATCCTGATAATATAAATAGGTGGTAAAGCAGTTCAATACCGCAAAAAGGAGTAGAACCGGCAGCACCAGTGACAAGGCATCAACCCACTTTTTACGATGTCGTTTCGTCACTGACTTACCTCCTGATTCCATATATACCCAAGCCCGCGGATGTTTTTAATATAGACCGGAGCCGCCGGATTCTCTTCGATTTTCTCCCGAAGCCTTCTGATGTTCACAGCTACCGTATTTTCATCCATAAAATCACCATCCAGATCAAACACGTTTTCTAACAGCTGTGTTTTTGAAAGAATCTGTTTCGGGTTTTGAAGAAAAAAGGACAGCATTTTTAGTTCATTCTTCGTAAGGCTTATTTCTCTTTCCTTTACGAACGCCCTCATCTCTCCGGGGATAAATACGATATCCTTTGAATGCATTTTTGGAGTTCCGGGTTCATTCTTTCTGCGGCGGAAATGAGCCTCGATTTTCAGAAGAAGTACGGAAAGGCTGAACGGTTTCGTCATATAATCGTCCGCACCGGCTTCATATCCCATGACCTGATCTGTCTCCTGATCCAACGCGGTAAGACAGATAATATATACATTTTGACAATTCCGCATCCATCTGACAAGCTCTAATCCGTTTCCATCCGGAAGATTCACATCACAAATGGCAACATCCACATGATTATCACTTGCAATTCTTTTCGCTTTTTTCACTGATTCTGCTGAAAAAACT
>URQQ01000130.1 GCA_900549995.1 uncultured Lachnospiraceae bacterium
GGTTCAGGATAGTATCCATCATACCTGGCATAGAAGCTCTTGCTCCGGAACGAACGGAAACAAGAAGTGGATTCTCTTTGTCACCGAATTTCTTTCCAGTAACTTCTTCCATCTTTGCGATGCTTTCCATGATCTGACCCATGATTTCATCATTGATCTTCTCACCATCTTCGTAGTACTGTGTACAAGCTTCTGTAGTGATTGTGAAGCCCTGTGGTACTGGAAGACCTAAATTTGTCATCTCAGCAAGGTTTGCACCTTTTCCGCCAAGAAGGTTTCTCATGGTCGCATTACCTTCCGTAAACATATAAACCCATTTTGCCATGTCTTAATGACCTCCTAAATATAATAATTATTTCACATCCAACCTTTCGCCGTACTGCCTGTCCGGCCATGATCAGATGCCAGTTGCTAAAAGAAACCTGCCTAATAGTTTCTTTCAGAATATAAATATAAAACATGAAAAATACGACTTTAAATGTAAAGTCGATTTCCCGTTTCATATCGCCTGATGCAGTATCACAACTTTATCCGAAGCCGATACTTTTAAAAAATTCCCAAGATACGTTTTTATCTTGTACCTATTTAAAGGTATCGGCTTCGGATAACTGTTGTACTAACATTTTATATGGTTTTACAAGGTTCGTCAAGGTTTTTCTTAGAGAAAAAGGCCGCGCACGGCTGATTCAAGACCAGCCGGTGCCGCAGCCCCTGCAATCCGTTTTCGGATTTCTTTTTTCTAACCTTTAATTCCGCTCTGAGCCACACCCTCGATAAACTGTTTCTGGAAAATAAAGAACAGTACAATCATCGGCACAACCGCCAGAACCGAACCTGCCATCTGGGCAGGGAAATCATTCGTGTGCTGTCCCTGCAGAGTCGAAAGTGCCGGAGCCAGCGTCATTTTAGCTGTCGATGTATTGACAATCAACGGCCACATGAAGTCATTCCATGCAAATTTGGCTGTAAAAATAACCAGTGATACAATTCCTGGTTTTACCAGCGGAAGCATGATTCTTCCAAAGATCTGGAATGGATTACATCCATCCAGAATGGCTGCTTCTTCAAGTTCTTTCGGCAGAGACATAAAGAACTGTCTCAGAAGGAATGTTCCAAACGCACTGAACAGATTTGGCAAAAACAGAGCCGGAAGTGTATCCAGAAGCCCCATTTTCTGTACAATCAGATACTGCGGTACAAGGAAGATCTGTCCCGGGACCATCAGTACTGATAAAATAATCAGGAACAATGCATTCTTTCCCGGAAATTTCAGTCTTGCAAAGCCGTATGCAGCAAGCGTACAGATCGCGACCTGTCCAAATACGGTAATCACCGTCGAGAAAATTGTATTCAGGTAAATCTGTGTAAATGGCAGCGCTGTCACAACCGAGTGATAAGCTTCCGTCACCAGATGGGCCGGGAATATCGTCGGCGGGATTGACATTGCCTCTCCTTTTGTCTTAAATGAGGTCAGTATCATCCAGAGGAATGGAAGAATTGTGACTCCAATACCAAGCAGTAAAACGATATGTGTGATCAGTTTTTTTCTTTTCCCACTTTTACTCACTTTATTCCACTCCTTTCTATTCGTAGTTGACCCACTTCTTCTGTCCGATCATCTGAATGACTGTTACAAGCATAATGATCAGGAAGATGAAGATGGAAATTGCTGCCGCATATCCTTTATGTCCGTAATCGAACGCGTTGCGGTAGAACATCGTTACAAGTGTCTGGGTTCCTTTAAATGCCGTACTTGTCTTGGAAATCATCATATAGATGGTGTCAAATACCTGGAATCCACTGATAATAGATGTAATCATTACGAAAAATATCGTAGGTGAGAGCATCGGAATCGTGATTTTCACGAACTGCGTCAGAGGTCCTGCACCGTCCATGGCAGCGGCCTCATAATAGGATTTTGAAATCCCCTGCATTCCGGCAAGAAGAATAATCATGTTGTATCCTACCGCACTCCAGATTCCGACAATCATTACCATATATAATGCCGTCTTTGGATCTGTCAGCCATCCATGCCCGGAACCGCCGCAAGCCTTTAAAAATGCATTGAGCACACCGTATTTTTCATTGAAAATCCATTTCCATACCATGGCAACAGCAGCTGCCATGGTTACGGATGGTAAGAAATAAATTGTACGGTAAATGGATGTCCCTTTAATCTTTGAATTCAGCAGAGCAGCTGTGATCAAAGCCAGGATCAATCCGATCGGCACAGTGATTACGACATATTTCAGAGTATTTCCCAATGCCTGATAAAGATCTTTATCCTGAAACATCTGTTTATAGTTGTCAAGTCCTACAAATGTTGCAATATTAAATTTATTTACATCATTGAAGCTGAACCAAAAGTTCTGAAGGAACGGATAAATGTAGAATACGAAAATACCGATCAAAAGCGGCGCAATGAATAAATACCCGACGCCCCAGTTTTTCCAATCTCTTGCCGTAATTTTCTTCTTCGGAACCTTTACCTGTTTTGCTGTACCAGCCATACTTCTCTCACCTACTTATTATTTTTTACAAGTATTTCGTCTGCCTGTGTCTTTAATTCTTTGCAAACATCTGCCAAAGACTTGTCTCCTGTATAAGCTGCTTTTAACTGCTCTAATTCAAGATCGTAAAGTTCTGCTACACCTTTGCATACCGGAAGAGCATTTGCAATATCTGCGTGATTTGTATAAGCTGCAAGGTTCAGATCTTTGTTAGAATCTGCAAATAAGCCCTGTGCATCATTTCTTGCTGAGATAACAACACCTGTCTCGCCCTGGATCTTCATTGCTTCTTCGCTTCATAAAGCGAAATCTGTTGCTGCTTCTTTGTTCTTGCTTCCTTCGTAAACCGCATATCCAAGACCGTTGATGATATTAGGCTCTACACCGTTGAATTCAGGGAATTCTACGAGGTTGATCTTTGTGTTAATTGCATCATTGCTTGTATATTCCGGTGTCATATAAGAACCAGCTAATGTCATTGCTGTCTGTCCGCCTTCGAACATAGCGTCAGATCCTGTTTCAGATAAAGTATTGACATCTGGTGAGTATCCTTTTTCAATCATATCGATCCAGCACTGGATACCTTCCTGTGTTTTTGGATCCTCATATCCGGTCTCTGTCTTGTCTTCGTTGATAATCCATCCGCCATTAGCGTAAACTGTAGGATAATACCATGTCTGGAAATCAATCGGGCAGACAAACGGATATACACCATCATCAAGTCCTCCTGCCTTAAGATCTTCACATGCTTTTAACAGATCATCATATGTCCAGTCATCTGTAGGATAAGCAACGCCTGCTTTGTCAAAGATTTCTTTGTTGTACCATAAAGCGTTGGTATCAAAGTCCTTTGGAATTGCATATAATTTATCTTCTCTTGTGTATGCATTTACGAGCGATTCCGGGAAATTTGCATCGATGTCAAGATCAGAATCTGCAACTGCATCTGTCAGGTCAGCAAGAATACCGCCCTCTTCATAGTCATCTAAATGAAGTACATTCAGCCAGAATACGTCCGGAGCTGTACCGCCGGTAGCTGCTGCCTCAAGTTTTGTCCAATACTCTCCGCCTTTGTATGGTGTCAGCTGAATATCGATTTTCACGTCAGAATGTTCTTTTTCATAAGCAGCTGCAAGGCTTTCCATTGCCGGTCTCTGATTCTCATCCCAGATACCAAAGCTGATTTTTGTTTTGCCGTCTTTTGTACTTCCGCCTTCTTCTTTCTTACCGCCACATCCTGCAAGGCATCCTACTGTCATCACTGCTGCAAGACCTACTGCTGTTGCTTTGAATAAACTTTCTTTTCTCATAATAACTCCTTCTTTCTTTGTTATATTGTAAAGCAGATGTTTTTCCCGGACACCTGCTGGTTACCAGAATATTTATGCATTTCTCATTTCATCAAGAGTCACTACCTGACCATGCAGGATTCTTGATTTTTCCGCGGCCAGAGCAATGTAATGGCTTTCCACGGATTTATCAAGAGTTGTAATCGCATTTGCCGGCTCTCTTCCTTCACTGACCATGTCAATAAACTCTTCTACCATCTTTACATCTCCGCCGCCGTGGCCGGAGAAATCATCTGACAGTTCCTTTGCATAGATCAGCGTGGTTTCTTTTCCAAATGGTGTCACTTCGATGGTTGTCTCATCTAAAAATTCCGGCAAGGCTTCCATTCTTGTGACAATCTCTCCTTTGGTTCCCATGAATTTTGTCACTCTTGAATTTCTTTCCGTAAGACCGCACATCGTAAAACTTACCGTAGATCCATCTGTCATCACAAGATTTACAACCTGGTGGTCTGCCACATTATTATCACAATGATATACACATCTGCCGTAAGGTCCATTTTTAATTGCTTCTCTTACATTTTCTTCTGTAGGATGCAGTGCCAGTACATTGACCGGCCACTCTGTATTGCCTTGTGCCACACCTGTAAGCGTATTGGTTATGTATATTTTTTCTGCATCATACGGACAGTTTTCTTTTGCCCTGCACCCATCCATACACCGAAGTGCTGCACCTTCCGGCGCCTTTTCTTCTTTAAACAGATAGGTTCCTCCAAAGGACGATACAGATTCACATGTCTTTCCTGTCAGCCACAGAAGCAGGTCCATATCATGACAGCACTTTTGCAGTATCATCGGACTTGTTGTCTCTGAATCTCTCCAGTTTCCGCGGACGAAACTGTGTGACTGATGCCAGTACCCTACATTTTCCATTCCTGTCACGTTGACAATCTCCCCGATGATTCCGGAATCAATCAGCTCTTTGACCTTTGTGTAGAATGGTGTGTATCTGAGTACGTGACAGACAACGACTTTCCTGTTACATTCTGCCGCCACTTTCACAATCTCCCGACACTCATCAAGGTCTGGTGATACTGGTTTTTCCAAAAGAAGGTCATATCCCTTTTGAAGTGCCGGAATCGCATGTCCTACATGCTGTCTGTCCTGAGTTGTGATAAACATCACATCCGCAAGCTTCTCCTGTGCAAGCAGTTCTTCTGCACTAAGAAAACACCGTTCTTTTGGAATATGGTACTCACGTGCCACATCTTCTACTTTCTCCGGATCAATATCCGCAATGGCTGTAATCTCCATTTTATCCGGATACAATTTTGCTGCCGGCGCGTACATATCTTTTCCTCTGCTGCCAAGTCCTGCCAGCGCAACTGTTAGCTTTCTGCCCATAGTACCCTCCATTTCCAAGTCTTTAGTAACTTTTTATATTATTTATGTTTATTATATATATTCTTTGTCGTAAATGCTTACGCAATTATCCAAAGTCATTGTCCAATTGTCCTGTTTTTTATCATATTGCACAATTGTATTTTCCATTTCACCGCTTTTACCAGCATAACAAACGACTGTTCTGCTTCACTTTCCGCCGACACTCACCCCTATATATTGTACACAAATATTATGCTAAAAGCAAAAAGTGCCCATATAT
>URQQ01000131.1 GCA_900549995.1 uncultured Lachnospiraceae bacterium
TGCCTTTTTATATTAATGATGAATTATTTCTGGAAGATATATCACTTACGCATGATGAATTTTACCGCAAACTTGCGGACGATACGATCGACATTAAGACATCCCAGCCGGCACCGGGAGATCTGCTCGATATCTGGGATACATTGCTGAAAGAGTATGACGAGATTCTTCATATCCCGATGTCAAGCGGGCTCAGCAGTTCCTGTGAGACTGCAATGAGTCTGGCAAGAGATGAGTACGATGGTAAAGTCGTAGTTGTAAATAATCAGCGGATTTCCGTGACACAGAGACAGTCTGTGCTGGATGCGATGAAGCATGCAGAGGAAGGAAAGAATGCCTCTGAGATTAAAGAGATTCTGGAGAAGGAAAAGCTGGAGGCAAGCATCTATATCACAGTGGATACGCTGAAATATCTGAAAAAGGGCGGAAGAATCACACCGGCTGCGGCTGCGATCGGTACGGTTTTAAACCTGAAGCCTGTACTGCAGATACAGGGAGACAAACTGGATGCCTACGCAAAAGTACGTGGGTTTAAACAGGCCAAAAGAGTGATGCTTGATGCCATGGAGAAAGATATCCTGCACCGCTTTGGCGGAATTGAAGAAATTCATCTCGAAGCGGCTTACACCTGCAGTGAGGAAGAAGCTCAGGAATGGAAAGAAGAACTGGAAGACCGCTTTAACACAAAAGATATTTATATGGACAGACTTTCCTTAAGTGTTGCCTGTCATATCGGCCCGGGAGCAATCGCAGTGGCCTGTACAAAAAGAATATAGAATTTAAAACCCTCCGGGAGGCATCGACTGAAATGCTTCGGAGGGTTTTGTACTGTAAAAAACGTTATATCCGGACAATTTTATGGGCATACTCACTGATAAAAGGAAATTTAAATTTATCAGTCACGACAGATTCATAAAGATTAGCGCTTGAGATATCCTGTTTCAGCATCTTTTGTCCGTCTTCTGACAGCGGGTAGCCTGCTGTCAGCCTTGTCACCATAGGGATAGAGGCCAAATCATTGATCAGGGACAGAACCGGGGCAGAGTCCTTGCGGAAGCCAAGAACACGTATGTAATAGTGATAGCCGTGGTTTTTATAGTTTTCCATATGCTCTTTTTTTATTCCAAGCAGGATGTGGATCAGGCTTCTGCTGATCCTGGCATAGGTGATTTCCCTCGTTTTCAGCAGATCACAGAACTGGTCAAAGGAGATATAATCGTTCAGCCGGTTCATGATCCGGTTTGCCAGCTCTTCAGACACATCAAAATATTGCTGGAGCGATTCCCTTGTCTCCTGAAGCAGCTGGTATTTCAAAATAAGAGAAAAGTCATTGCTGTAGATGGGGTACCGGATTCTGTGTGTTTCCTCCAGCGACTTGATACAGGCAGGAGGAACCTGGCTCTCCAGCCGGGCCATGACATCGGAAAGATCCGGCTCATCGTAGATGGTATCTGCTTCCAGATGAAGTGCATTTCCCGCATATGCGAGAAGTTTTCGGATTGCAGAAGCCGAACTGTAGGAATCTGTAAGTTCTTCATCATGATACCCTGATACTTTCCGTTCGATTGTATAGGGAACGATATTGCTGTGTATTTGATTCAGCGCTTTGATATATTCAATTCCAAGAATATTGTTGGGCTGTTCAAGCACTTCATCCAGAGTATTATCCCGGAAATATTCTTTCAGCGCTTTTTGCCTTGCCAACGGAAATGGATTTCCATCCTTTAAGTGAGCCTGCAGTGAGAGTCTGTATTCCTCCGGTTCTTCTCCGATCACATCCGCCAGTTTTTTCAGCACTTCAATATCACCGCACTCAGAACCGAAGCAGATAGAATCGACGCATCCCAGATGATTTAACAGAGATACGGCTCCCAGTGCAAAGTATTCAGCACTTGCTGAGGCATAACATACCGGAAGTTCAATTACGACAGCCGCACCGGCAGAAAGAGCGACTTCCGTGCGGAGATGCTTCGGCATGATGGCGGGGGTTCCTCTCTGGACGTAGTTGCCGCTCATCACAGCGATCACGGTGTCTGCACCGGTAATTTCTTTTGCTTTTCGCATATGATATAGATGTCCATTATGGAATGGATTGTATTCTGTAATTAATCCTACTATTTTCATAGACTGTTATTTTCTCCTTTTTGCAAATGGTTGCATATCTGTATATTTCCGATTATACTATAGAAAGAAATATTCTGCAAAAGGAACTATTCAGCCATAACCTCGGAAATACTTTGTATTTCCTCACTTTGGCTAAACGCCATATACAGATGATACAAAACAGTCTTCTGCAGGCAAGCTTGCGCCAGCCTTTTTTGTATCATATGTGCATGGCTGAATAGTTACCTATAAAATATTAAATTGGAGGAAAAATAATGAAGAAAATCGGGTTTATCGGTACCGGAATTATGGGAAAATCTATGATCCGGAATTTAATGAAGGCAGGAAATGAGGTCACTGTATACAGCAGGACGAAATCGAAGGCGGAAGATATCATCTCAGAAGGTGCCAGATGGTGTGATACGCCGAAAGAATGTGCCAAAGGCCAGGACGCAGTCATTACAATTGTGGGGTATCCAAAAGATGTAGAAGAAGTCTATTTTGGTGAAAATGGAATTCTTGAAGGCGCCAAAAAAGGAGCGTATCTGATCGATATGACGACCAGCAGTCCGGGGCTTGCTGTGCGCATTTACGAAGAAGCAAAAGACCGGGATATTCATGTCATGGACGCGCCGGTATCCGGCGGGGATAAGGGTGCAAAAGAAGGTACGCTGTCAATTATGGCAGGCGGGGATAAAGAGGACTTTGAGGCATGCCGGGATATCTTTGAGGCAATGGGGAAAAACATTATCTACGAAGGAGAAATTGGCTCCGGACAGCACACAAAAATGGCAAATCAGATTGCAATTGCAGGAACCATTTCCGGTGTATGCGAGGCGCTTGCCTATGCAAAAGAGATGGATCTTGATGTGAAAAAGACTTTTGACAGTATTCATGCAGGTGCGGCAGGAAGCTGGCAGATGGAGAATCTGGGCGTTAAAATGATGCAGGGAGACCTGAATCCCGGATTTTTCCTGAAACATTTCATTAAAGATATGAGAATCGCAGTCGAGGAGGCTACAAGCCGTGGGCTTACTTTTGACATTCTGGAGGAGACACTGAGCCATTACGAAGACCTGGCGGAAGATGGGAAGGGTGATCTTGGCACGCAGGCACTCATCACATACTACACAGAATTATAAAAAATTCAGGCTACTATTAAGATAACAAAGGGGGATGCACCGTGACAGATGGACAGATCACAGAACTATTAGAGGAAAGAAAATTTAAAGAATTAAAAGAACAGTTAGAAACGATGCATCCTGTCGACCTCGTGGAAGTTCTGGAAGAATTAGATGAAAAACAGATGATTCTTGTCTTCCGTCTTCTTGCCAAAGAGGAAGCTGCGGAAACATTTGCAGATATGAACAGTGATATGAGGGAAGTGCTGATCAATGCACTGACCGATTCTGAACTTGAAGAAGTGATGGATGAGATGTATCTGGATGATACCGTCGATGTACTGGAAGAGATGCCGGCCAATGTCGTTGACCGTCTGCTGATGGCGACAGACGAAGAGACGAGAAAGCAGATCAATACACTGCTGCAATATCCGGAGGACAGTGCCGGGAGCGTCATGAATGTCGATTATATTGCAGTCAGGAAAGAAATGACAGTTGCGGAAGTCATCCTGAAAATCCGCCAGGTCGGAATCAATAAGGAGACCATTTATACCTGTTATGTGACGGAGAAGAGAAAATTGATCGGCTGTGTGGATATCAAGGATCTTCTGACCTCCGGCGAGGCAAGAACCATGGAGGAAATTATGGATACCAATTTCTTCACTGCGAATACACACGATGACAGAGAAGATGTCGCAGGGACAATCCGTAAATATGGTCTGATCGCGATTCCGGTTGTTGACAATGAGATGTGTATGGTAGGCATTGTAACGGTTGACGATGCGATGGTAGTTCTCCAGGATGAGGCAACGGAAGATATCAGCATCATGTCAGGTATGACACCGAATGAGGAGACTTATTTTGGAACCTCCGTATTCCGGCATGCCAAAAACAGAAGTACGTGGCTTTTAATACTTATGCTTTCCGCGACTGTGACAGGACTTCTTTTGACCTACTATGAAAATGCAATGGCCGCAATGCCGATTTTGATTTCATTTATCCCGATGCTTATGGGAACCGGAGGTAACTGTGGGTCTCAGAGTTCCACACTTGTGATCCGGGGACTTGCTGTGGGTGAGATTGAATTCAAAGATATCTTTCGGGTAATGTTCAAAGAAGTACGGGTGGCAATGCTGGTAAGCATTTTCCTTGCATTTGTGAATGGCATTCGTGTATTTATCATGTATCATGATCTGATGCTTTGTGTGACAATCGGCCTGACCATGATGGGGACAATCTGCCTTGCGAAGATGGTCGGCTGCACCCTGCCCCTGATTGCGAAGAAAATAGGGCTTGATCCGGCAATTATGGCAGCGCCGCTGATTACGACACTTCTGGATACAAGTACGATTCTTGTATATTTTAATATCGTAAGACTTATGTATCATATATAACAGATGGGCAGACCGTGTGACCTGCGTTGTCAGATTGTACTAAAAAATGCACATGATTATACCTTGTATACAAAAAACCTTTGCGGTATAATAAAGAATATATGAGAAAAAATTGGAAAGGGGCTTTTAAATCATGGGATTTATTGATGACATTAAAGCGAAAGCAAAAGCAGACAAAAAAACGATCGTTCTTCCGGAGACAGAAGATAAGAGAACTTATGAGGCAGCTGAGAAAATTTTAAAAGAAGGAACAGCTGATCTTATTCTGGTCGGAAGCAAGGAGGAAGTTTTAAAAAA
>URQQ01000132.1 GCA_900549995.1 uncultured Lachnospiraceae bacterium
GATTTTTGTATGCAGGACAGCGTGTCCTAATTCATGTGCGACTAATATACGCTCCAGGATACCGTTCACATTGTGATCTATCACGATATTCTTTTGTCTGGACTGGTAATAGAAGAAGCCCTTCAATTTCTTCTGTAAATCGTAATAGTGGATTTTGATACCTAACAGCTGACATAGCTCGTAAGGGTCTCTGGTGTGATATTTTCGCACAAGCTTATCGACAGTTTCAATGATATGCTCTGCCGTTTTCATTTGCTTCACCTCCGAATCGCACACAGAAAACATATTCTGTGCTTGAGGATTTTACTCTTTATCTTTATGCTTTCTGTATTTCTTCGGAGTGTACTTTTCCCGTGCTGTTTTCTTAGAGTCCATATAAACTGACATAATCGCCTGGAAGAATACATCTTTTGCGTCCTCGTCCAATTCTCCACCGGCAAACAGAGAATTTACACGACCCAACACTTCCTGAGCTTCTTTTGCTCCTTTTGAACCGAAGTTTTCCTTTGCCTCTAAAATAAACATATCCTGATCTATATGGCTCTGGCTATCCGTTTCAGATTCGTCCAAAAGATAGGACACAGAGATATGCAGTGCTTCAGCAAGTTTTCTGATGTTGCTTTTTCTGGGGAGTGTTCCGAGCTGCTCATAGGTGTAAAGGGATCTTTCGGAAATGCCGGTCATCTGGGCAAGCTCCGTTTGAGATAGGTTCATAGCCAAACGAGCTTCTTTAATTTTTTCTCCAAATGTCATGGTAGTATCCTTCCTTTCAAAAAATATTTATTCGTAACTTCCGATTATTTGTTGACAAACTTCTGGAAAATGCTATAATAAGAATCATAACAGAAGTTTTAATTCCACTTAATTATATATCGGAACTTTTATAAAGTCAAGAACTTCCGATTTCACTTCTGTTATTTTAATCAAATATCGGAAGTTATAGTCATTCTTGTCCCATGGTATTTGTTTCCCTTTAGCCAAGTGACAGGAGTTAGAAAGGAATTCTTATTTTATGGATTAGGCTGAAAGGAGATTCTGAATGAGCAGATATAATACACAGGTATTAAGCAGTATTCGAATGCTTTGCCGGATGCAGAACATTGACGAGAAGGTTCTGTATGAAAGAGCAAAGCTGATTTTATCCATATATCGAGAGGTGTGCTGGTCTACCATTGATCGTGCGAATGATGTATGTGATACCCTTATTTGTACTTACGGTGACAGCTTAGATGGTGCATTGATTTATCTGGAGAACTTTGCTCCGGATGAAGCGAGAGAACGATTTGAAGAACGCATTCGCAGCTTATTTGAGACAAAGTGGATCATTGAACTGGTAGATATGGCTATGTTGAAAATCAGAGAATATCCAGATAAAGGCGCTCTGTACTGTGAGATTATCTCAAAGGCATATCTCAACCGCTTCAAGTACAGGGAATCAGAAATGCTGGAGGTTTTGAATATGGAACGCAGCACCTACTATGACCGAAAGAAAGAAGCGATACTGTTATTTGGTCTGTCACTTTGGGGAACAGCCATTCCTAAATTGAAAGATTTCCTGGAAAGTGCCCGGGAGGAAGAAGCATTGTGTTATTGTGAATGCTAAGACAGGATTTTAGTCCGACTAAAATCCGATGAAAATACGACGGTTCCCCTACTGAAAGTCCGACTTGTCCAGTGTTAAAATGGCTATGCTGGGAGATAGCGGCATAAAATTGAATAGAGAGAGTTACGCCTCGTGCCTGTAATGGGTACGGGGCTTTTTTTATACCTGCCTATTTTCCCCCATAATTAACACAAAGGCATGAACGAGAGCTTGGAGTAATTTACTCCGGCTCTTTTTTTATGCCTGCAAGGAGGACAGGCAGATGGCAAAGGGTATTGAGAATCGGGCACGATCTCCTCCCGCTGTTTTTGATTTTGCAACTTCACAAATTCAAAAACACGGAGGAACGAAAATGTATTACGACTTGGTTGAAAGCGGAAAAAGAATTAAAGCCTTGAGAAAGGAACATGGGCTTACACAGGAACAGCTTGCGGAGCAGTTAGGTGTTGCCGCAAACACCATTGCACGAATTGAAACCGGCAACAGAGGTATCTCTATTGATTTGGCAATCGAACTGGTTGTGCGCTTTGAGACAACCCTTGATTACATATTTTTAGGTCGTGAATAACCTCAAAACTATACCTACGAGGCAATAAAAACTTGCATGAGGAACAGGTACAATTTAGATACAGCCAAAGAAAATCGGCTGCTTGATCCTTGAAAACTGAATACACAGTCATCGAATACGTTCCTGTTGCCGGTGCGAGAGCATCAGCCACATCAGCGGTACGCCGAGACGTATCGGATAGAGAAACAGAACGACTTTCTTCTATAAATTAAGCGCTTGTCTCTCTCCCGATGCCAGCGATCAATACTGGCTTGTAAATATTGGGTTGCTCCCAATACGGCCATGAAAGCAACAGGATTAAAGATACTTCTCTACGGAGCTGGCGGAGAACCCGGCAGAGGTTAGATTCCTATGGAACTGATTCGCAATCAGTCGTTCGGTGATTCCCTGAGGGCGTAAGCCCTCTTTCCCAGGGGTGCGTGGCAAATATGGGACACATAGACTTTTGGACTGACTGCCTGATTCCTTTCTGGCAGTCAGTTATTACATAGCCAACGAAAGGAGGTCATGGCACATGATGAAAGAAAATTGGGTATATTGCCGTGGTGATATTTATTGCGCCAAGCTGGACCCGGTAGTTGGGTCGGAACAAGGCGGCATCCGTCCGGTTATCGTCATTCAGAACGATACCGGTAATAAACACGCTCCCACATTGATTGTGGCAACGGTCACCACCAGAATCCATAAGAAAGCGAATATGCCGACGCACTTTGTTATTTACGACAATCCTGCATTCAAAGAAGCGTCCGTTGTTCAGCTGGAACAGATTCGTACCATTGATAAAAGCAGGATTGATAATTACTTAGGTAAGGTAACGCCCCGTGAAATGGTAGCGATTGAGAAAGCCTTATCTGTCAGCCTGGCAATGGAACAGCTGAAAAAGCGTTCCCCAAAACATAAAGCAAAGAGAGCGAAGGAGTGAACATAAATGTTTGAAGAAAGAATCGCTGCCATGAATCAGCGCACCGAAGAAGCGATGGCTGCTAACGCAGTTCAGTTTGATAAGAGAACCTATACGGTTGATGAGATTCAGGATATTCTGGGCATCAGCAGAACCAGCGCATACAACCTTGTGAAAAAGAAAGTTTTCCATAGCGTCCGCATCGGTGGCAGTATCAGAATCTCCAAAAAGAGTTTTGATGAGTGGTTGGATCATCAAATGTAAGATTTGTCAAGGGCGTCGTACAACCCGGCGACAAACTTCAAAACATATTGAGAGTTCGATAAAATGTAGCCATGACAAGAAACACATGGCTACATTTTTTACATAGGAGGTTGTACGATGGCGGAAATGAGAAAACGCACGAGTATGTCTGTTCTGGAAATGGGCAGGATGCTCGGTCTTGGTAAAACGGAGTCATACTGGCTCATTAAGAAGAATTACTTCAAAACCATTCTTGTCGGCAACACCATGAGGGTGATGATCGACAGCTTTGAAGAATGGTATGCCAATCAGTTCAAATACCAGAAGGTCGATGGAACCCCTCCCGGCGAGGAATTGAAGAAAACTACATATTCAATGGAGGAGCTTGGACAGCGCCTTGGGCTGAAAGAAGCGACTGCTTACGAACTGGTTGCCAAAGGGCATTTTGATGTGGTCGATGTCCTGGGCAAGCGCAGAGTGACAAAGGAGAGCTTTGAAAGATGGTATGCTTCTCAAACCGATTACCGCACGGTAGAGGATCAGGAACTGGATGCAGATATTATGGCATCCACCTACGGTCTGCCGGAAATGGCAAGAATGCTTGGGGTACATCGTCAGACCATTTACTATATCGTTGCCAATGAAGATTTTGAGCTTATCAAGGTTGGCAGGTATAAGCGAGCTACCAAAGAGAGCTTTGAAAAATGGTATCACAATCAGACCCGCTACCAGTTAGCGGAAGATAGACAGGAAAGGAGCTGATTACATGGCATCTATCGTTAAGAGAAAAAAGAAGTATTCTGTGGTTTATACATACACCGATGAGAACGGCAACAAGCGTCAGAAGTGGGAAACCTTTGAAACGAATGCCGAAGCAAAGAAAAGGAAGTTGCAGGTTGAATATGAGCAGGAGTCCGGAACCTTTATTCCCCCTTCTGCTAAAACCGTCAATGATCTTTTGGATGAGTATATGTCAATCTATGGTGTGAACACCTGGGCGATGTCTACCTATGAAAGCAGAAAGAGCCTGATTGCAAACTATATTCGTCCCCTCATCGGTGATATGAAGCTGGAGGATGTCACGCCGAGAATCATGGACAAGTATTACCGAGATTTGCTTTCTGTCAAAGCGGTTTCTTCTAAGTATGTAAAAGCCCGTACAGAATATCTGACTCCGCATACT
>URQQ01000133.1 GCA_900549995.1 uncultured Lachnospiraceae bacterium
ACGGTGGAAATCAGAAAGTACGTGTTCCAGAATACGGCTGTTCGATGCCTCATAAAGGATGTCGTGGAATTTCCCGTCCAGAACGGTCACCTGTTTGGATTCCTCCTGGGCTTTGTGTGAATGATACTCTGACAACAGAATGATTTCTTCCATTTGGTCAATCTGTTCAGGCGAAATATATTCTGTCGCCCATCTTGCGCACAGTCCTTCCAGTTTGGATCGGATAATATAGATATCTCTCACATCTTTGATGGAAATCCCCGTCACATATGCGCCCTTATTCGGAACGATCCGCACGAGTCCTTCCAGTTCCAGCTGCCGCAAAGCTTCACGGACCGGAGTACGTGACACCCCAAGTTCCTGCCCGATTGCAGTTTCTCTTAATTCGTCATTTTTTTGGTATTTTCCATCCAGAATATCATCCCGCAGTTTGTGAAACACACGCCCGCTCAGCGAATGTTCCTGATAACTTTCCATAATTTAGTTCCCCCAATATTATTGTAATGTGATGTTCAGTCTGCTGCATGTCTCAGCAATTTTGGTTTCTAATTCTTCGTCCGTAAGGACTGTCACCCGGCCATCTTCGTACTGACTGTCTACCCACTCTTTAATATTTACTACAAGTTCAGAATTCTTATCTACAAGTCTGTTCTCCGGCAGCCTGTAATATGTATTGATCCAGTGGGCGATTCCTGCAAGGCCGGAGGTGTTAGATACCGCAACCCGTACGGGCCTGTCAAGAAATTTGTCGGTATCGAATATATTATAGATCTCCTCATTTTTCAGAAGACCGTCTGCGTGGATGCCTGCTCTTGTTACATTGAAATTCTTTCCCACAAACGGAGTTCTCGAGGGAACCCTGTAACCAATTTCTTTTTCGTAGTACTGGGCCAGTTCTGTGATCACTTTTGTATCCATTCCATCCAGAGTGCCTTTCAGCTGCGCATATTCGAAAACCATTGCCTCCAGAGGCGTATTTCCGGTACGCTCGCCAATCCCAAACAGAGAACAATTCACTCCGCAGGCACCGTAGAGCCATGCCGATGTTGAATTGGTAACTGCCTTATAAAAGTCATTATGTCCATGGAATTCAATCAGTTCACTTGGAACTCCTGCATGTGTCATCAACCCGTATATAATCCCCGGTATCGAACGGGGAATCACAGCGCCCGGATAATTCACGCCATATCCCATCGTATCACAGACACGGATTTTGACCGGAATCTTGTACGCATCCATTAATTTCATAAGTTCCAGACAGAACGGAATCACAAATCCGTAGATATCTGATCTTGTAATATCTTCCAGATGACATCTTGGGCTGATTCCTGTCTCCATACATTCTTTGATTACTGAGAGATAATGTTCCAGAGCCTGAACTCTTGTCATTTTCAACTTATGGAAAATGTGGAAATCTGAACAGCTGACAAGAATTCCTGTCTCTTTCATTCCGATCTCTTTGACCAGTTCAAAATCTTTTTTACTTGCACGGATCCAGCTTGTTACTTCTGGAAACCGATACCCTCTCTCCATACATTGGTACACTGCATCTCTGTCCTTTTTACTATACAAAAAGAACTCGCTCTGGCGGATGATTCCCTTCTCTCCTCCCAGCCGGTGAAGATAGTCATAGATCGTTACAATCTGTTCTGTCGTATAAGGAGCTCTTGACTGCTGTCCGTCACGAAAAGTCGTATCTGTAATCCAGATTTCATCCGGCATATTATGCGGCACAATCCTGTCATTAAAAGCTACTTTGGGAACCTCGTCGTACGGAAACAGGTTCCGGAATACATTCGGTTCCTTCACATCTACCAGCGGGTACATATGCTCCTCCAGCTGAAGCAGGTTTGTGTGCTTATTTAAATATACTTTTCTGTTATCCATCACATTTCACTCCTTATATCTTCCTCTTACTTTTGTATAATTGTATACAATTATACATTTCTTGTCAAGACATTACTTTGTTGTCGACAATCCATCCTATTCTCGATTGGATGAAAAAAGAAACCAGAAAAATTTCTGGTTTCTCACTATGTACTGTCTTTTAATATAATTTTGCACTGATACTTCTAGGTTTATATCCATTGTCCTCAAGTGCTTTTAAGATCTGATTTTTATGCTCTGTTCCAAATGCCTCCATTGTAATGCGAAGTTCCACTGCAGCATTTCTGTTCGTGCTTACAAACTGGTTGTGCTCAAGTTTGATGACATTTCCCTGTGCATCTGCTATCGTAGCTGCAACCCGCACAAGTTCACCCGGCTTATCCGGAAGAAGTACAGAGACAGAGAAAATACGGTCTCTCTGGATCAGCCCGTGCTGGACAATGGAGGACATTGTAATCACGTCCATATTGCCGCCGCTTAAAATAGATACGACTTTTTTCCCTTTGATATCGAGCTGCTTTAAGGCTGCCACTGTCAGAAGCCCTGAGTTTTCTACGACCATCTTGTGATTCTCTACCATATCGAGGAATGCGCCGATCAGGTCGTCGTCTTCCACTGTAATCACCTCGTCCACATTTTCCTGCACATATGGGAAAATCGTGTGTCCGACTTCCTTGACAGCGGTACCGTCTGCGATTGTATTCGCCGAAGGGATCGGCACTGCATTTCCTGCTTTCAGCGCTGCTGTCATGCTTGCTGCTCCGGCAGGTTCCACTCCGATGACTTTGATTTTGGGATTCAGCATTTTGGCAAGGGCAGATACCCCTGTAATCAGACCACCGCCGCCGATCGGTGCAAGGATATAATCAACGGTCGGAAGTTCCTGGATAATTTCCATTGTGATGGTTCCCTGACCTGTTGCGATGTCAAGGTCATCAAATGGATGTACAAAAGAATATCCGTACTCTTCCGCCAGTTCATATGCTTTTGCGCAGGAATCGTCATAGACATCGCCATAGAGTACTACATCCGCGCCGTAACTTTTCGTACGGTTCACTTTGATCAGAGGCGTTACTGTAGGCATTACAATTGTGGCTTTACAGCCGAATTTTTTTGCCGCATATGCAACACCCTGTGCATGGTTTCCGGCAGAAGCTGTAATCAGTCCTTTCGCCCGTTCTTCCTCAGTCAGTGTGCTTATTTTATAATAGGCGCCTCGAATCTTGTAAGCACCTGTATGCTGCATATTTTCAGGCTTTAAATATACTTTTGCGCCTGTCTGGTCACTTAAATATTCACTGAACACCAATTTTGTAGGATTGGTAACCTGTTTGACGATTTCACTCGCCTGTTCAAACTTTTCTAATGTAAGCATGACAATCCCTCTTTCTTTTGAATCTATTTTCACTATTATATCCCATTTCAGTGAAAATAGCGAATAAAAATTAATTTTCAGTTAAAAATAATGCATTTACAAATTCATCGGAGTTGAACTTCTGCAGATCATCGATCGTTTCACCCACGCCGATATATTTCACCGGTATGCCAAGTTCCGCCTGAATCGCCACCGCGATTCCCCCTTTTGCAGTTCCGTCCATCTTCGTCAGAATAATTCCGGTAATGTCTGCGGCTTCCTTGAACTCTTTTGCTTGGCTGAGTGCATTTTGTCCTGTCGTTGCATCCAGTACAACCAAAGTTTCCCTGTATGCCTCCGGGTATTCCCTCTCCAGGACACGGTTAATTTTCTTCAGCTCTTCCATCAGGTTTTTCTTATTGTGAAGCCGGCCTGCTGTATCACACAGAAGTACGTCTGCATGCCGTGCCTTTGCTGCTGCCACAGCATCATATACCACCGCTGCCGGATCGGAGCCTTCCTGCTGGGCGATGATGTCCACGCCCGCCCGGTTGGCCCACTCCGTCAGCTGCTCAATCGCCGCCGCACGGAAGGTGTCTGCCGCCGCGAGAATCACCTTTTTCCCGTCGTCCTTTAACTGGCCGGCCAGCTTGCCGACGGAAGTGGTCTTCCCCACTCCGTTGACACCGATGATCAGCAGAACGGACTGGCGGTTCTCGTATTCATACGCATTTTCCCCTAAATCCATCTGATCCCGGATGCTTTCCATCAGAAGCTCCTTGCATTCTGCCGGGTCCTTTATTCCCTGTTCCTTTACTTTCTTTCTCAAATCCTCCACAATCGACATGGTGGTCTGAATTCCAAGATCTCCCATAATCAGAGTCTCTTCGATCTCCTCATAAAACTCATCATCGATGGCTGAAAAGCCGCTGAAAATGGAATCCATCCCCGATATAATATTGTCCCTTGTCTTTTGCAGTCCTGCTACCAGTTTCCCAAAGAATCCCTTTTTCTCACTCATAGACGGCCTCCTTTTACTTATCTAAATCTTCTTCTATCAGATTTACCGAAACAAGCGTCGAAACGCCTTTCTCCTGCATGGTAATACCGTATAAACGGTCTGCGGCCACCATCGTTCCGTGACGGTGGGTGATAACGATAAACTGTGTATATTTCG
>URQQ01000134.1 GCA_900549995.1 uncultured Lachnospiraceae bacterium
TTTGCAAAGAAGAAGACGGAACAGATTCCGTTTATATAGGAGAAGCTGAAAAGGTTCAGGAAAGATTAATACAGCATTTACGTGATTATCAGGCTGAAAAGGAAAAGTACTACTGGACGACCGCCGTAATTTTTGTGGGACGTGATTTGAATAAAGCCCACATACGTTATTTGGAAAATCGGTTTTTTGAGTTGGCAAAAGAATGTAAAAGGTATCATATACTGACAAAAAATACATATAAGAATACGGTATTAAAAGAATCGCAGATTGCGGTTATGGAAGAATTCATCGCACATGTGAGAGTGCTTATCAATGCTCTTGGTTATAAGGTATTTGAACCTGTTCTCCAACATAAGAAAGCGGAAGATGAGAAAGACGTTTTGTATATTAATACTGGCTCAGTGAAAGCCAAAGGTCTGGTAACAACAGAAGGTTTCGTTGTATTGGCAGGGAGCGGTGTGAATGAAAAGGTATCTGAGAAATCTTTGTCTCCGGGAGCAGTGAAATTGAGAGAAAAATTATTCCGTGAAGGAAAAGTTGAGAATCTGAAAACAACAGAAGATATTCTATTTTCCAGTTCTTCGGCCGCTGCGGATTTTCTTCTTGGATATAGTGTCAGCGGACCCAGGATATGGAAAAACAAGCAAGGAGTATCCTTAAAGGAATTAGATGATAAATAATAGATCGGTTGAAGTTGCAGTCAGGCTAGGTGTAGGAAAGTAACGCCTGTAAGAATGATAATCTGTTAGCTGCCCGTTACATGTAGAAGGAGGAATTTTGGTATGGATATTCGTGTATTGTCATATTTTCTTATGGCTGCAAGGGAAGAGAATATAACCAGAGCCGCCCAGCTTTTGCATGTCACCCAGCCAACGCTGTCACGGCAGCTCATGCAGCTGGAGGAAGAACTGGGAGTAAAGCTGTTCCAAAGGAGCAACCATAGTGTATATCTGACGGATGAAGGGATGGTTTTCCGCCGCAGGGCACAGGAACTGGTTAATCTTGCTGAGAAGGCCCAGGAGGAACTGACTCAGAAGGAAGAGACTTTGTCCGGTATCATTGCAATCGGATGCGGGGAGATGCGTGGTGTGCAGGAGGTGGCGAAGCTGATTACCGGGTTCCAGGAGCGGTATCCCCTTGTGAAATTTGAATTGTACAGCGGAAATAACGAGGACATCAAAGAGCGGATGGAGCAGGGAACTTTGGATATGGGGCTTCTTCTGGAGCCTGTGAGTATTGTGAAATACGATTTTATCCGTATGAAAACAAAAGAGCAGTGGGGCGTTCTGATTCATAAAGATGCGCCGCTTGCATCCCAGGATGTGATACGTCCCGGTGATCTTGTGGGGACGCAGGTGGTAACGGTGCATCTGAATACCCCGGTGCATCATGAACTGGCAGGCTGGTCAGGAGATTTTGCAAGGCAGATGGAATCCTGCGTGAATTATAATCTGCTTTATAATGCGGTAATTGCAGCAAGGGAAAGGAAGGGTGCAGCCATCTGCGTAAAGCTGGACTGTCACTATGATGATATGAAGTTTCTTCCGTTGGAGCCGAAACTGGAATTAAGTTCGGTGCTTGCATGGAAAGATCAACAATCCTATTCAAAGGCAACAACTGCTTTTATAAAGTATGTCAAGGACGTATACCGATAGAAAGCAGTTAGGTAATGAAAGGTAATATAACCCAATGATGAAATACAAAAACTGTATTTCTGATTATGTAATACAAGCATTAGACATAGCAAAAAAATAGATTTAGAATATGGGTGTAGCAAAGAGAGAAATAAAAATCTTTGCTGCACCTATTGTTTTTAAGGAGGTGAGGCTTTTGACTGCCGATGAAATCAGTGAGAGGTATCAGATCCCACTAAAAGTCCTAAAGAAATATGAGGAATGGGGATTGTGCCGTGCTGTAAAGATGACCATGGATAAGTGGCGGTATGACAATCAGGATTTAGAACACCTTAGTATGATTATGACGCTTCATGACATGGGTTTCACCAGTCTGGAAGTGGAAACTTATATGAAACTGCTGCTTGCCGGGGATTCTACAAAATGGGAACGGATGAAGATGTTGAATGAAAAGCGCAGCCAGGCTCTGGATGAAATCCATCTGAAAGAACGGCAACTGGAAAGAATGGACTATTTAAGAAATGAAATACGAAATAACAAATAAAAAGGAGATGCAGAATGATGGAATATGTAACATTAAGTAATGGCGTAAAAATGCCTGTACTTGGATACGGTACATTTACAATCAGCAATGAAGAAACGGAGCGTTGTGTGACTGATGCAATCCATGTGGGGTATCGCAGTATTGATACAGCTCAGGCATACTACAACGAAGAAGGTGTAGGAAATGCCGTTCACAAAGCGATTGAAGCAGGAACAGTAAAAAGAGAAGAGCTGTTCCTTACAACAAAAATCTGGGTTGCCAATGCCGGATATGAAAAAGCAAAAGCATCTATTGAGGAATCTTTACAGAAATTGCAGACCGATTATATTGACCTTCTGTTTGTCCATCAGCCATACAATGATTATTATGGTACATGGAGGGCAATGGAGGAAGCATATAAAGAAGGTAAGGTAAAAGCGATTGGTGTAAGTAACTTCTACGCAGACAGATACCTTGACCTTGCATCCTTTGCAGAAATTAAGCCTATGGTAAATCAGCTTGAAACGCATGTGTTTCAGCAGCAGAAAACAATCAGACCGTACCTTGATAAGTTCGGAACACAGATTGAGGCATGGGCACCGTTTGCCAAAGGCGAGAAGAACCTGTTTTCTCATCCGGTACTTACGGAGATTGGTGCAAAGTATGGCAAGAATGCAGGACAGACAGCACTCCGTTTTATGATTCAGAGCGGCATTGTGGTGATTCCAAAATCTACCCATAAAGAGCGTATGGCAGAGAACTTAAATGTGTTCGATTTTGTGCTTACAGAAGATGAAATGAAACAGATTGAAGCGATGAATGAGGGCAGCAATATTTTCATGGACCATGAGAATCCGGCCCACATCGAGAACTTCTTCTCCAGATTTGGGATTATGTAAAAACTAATATTCAGGAGGAAAAAGCGAATGAAGATTTTGGTACTTGAGGGAAGCCCCCACAAAAAAGGATCTTCCAATACCCTTGCAGAGCAATTTATCAAAGGCGCGGAAGAAGTCGGGCATAATGTAAAGGTGTTGGATGTGGCACATATGAATATTCATCCGTGTCAGGGGTGTGATGCCTGTGGTATGCGTGGGAGCTGTGTACAGAATGATGATATGCAGATTGTTGAGCAGAAAATGAGAAGTGCAGATATGGTGGCTTTTGTTTCCCCTATTTATTACTTTGGGATGTCAGCACAGCTGAAACTGGTAATTGACCGTTTTTACAGTTTCAACAGCAGTATTTCAGGAAAAGGTCTGAAAACAGTCCTTATTGCAGCAGCATGGGACAGCAATCCTAAGACATTGGGCTATTTAAAAGACCACTATTTGGGGATTTGCGATTATCTTGGCTTTGAGGATTGTGGCATGATTCTTGGAACGGGATGCGGAACCGCATCTATGACTCGTGGAACCGCACACATGGATGCAGCTTATAATCTTGGAAAATCTATCTGATTGGGGGTCTATACATGAAACGTTTTTCATTATTTTGGGCAGCTATGCTAATGGTTTTAACGCTTGCAGGATGTGGAAATGCAGGAAATAGCACAGAGTCTGAGAATGTGGATACAACAGAAAAGGTAAATACAGAGGCAGAGTCAGAAGAACAAAACACAGAGCCTGCAGAAGCAGAAGGTGCTGAAGGTACAGAGAAATCTGAAACGAAGATACTGGTTGCTTATTTTTCAGCGACAGGTACTACAAAACAGATTGCGGAACAGATTGCAGAAGTTACGGGAGCAGACCTGTTTGAAATCATGCCGGTGGATGCTTACAGCAGTGAGGATTTAGATTACGGTAATGATGATTGCAGGGCAAATCGGGAACAGAATGACAGCACATCCAGGCCGGAGATTTCCAATGCTATTGAAAATATAGAGAATTATGATACGGTCTTTATTGGACATCCGATTTGGTGGGGCGAAGAACCTCGCATTATAGATACATTTCTTGAAAACTATGATTTTTCCGG
>URQQ01000135.1 GCA_900549995.1 uncultured Lachnospiraceae bacterium
AAAGATGGATGATAAAAAACTTTGTATGTGATTTTGAAGGTATGTGAAGAGAAGCGCATGTAGGAAACTGCATGTGCTTTTTTATTACAAATATCATTGACCTGATAGGTAAAAACTACTACTTTAGACTATGAGGAACTGACGAGAGAGATAGATATTTTTTTCAAGATCTCAGAGAAATCTATGATAGTCCATAAATATGAACGGAGGGATTGCATGAACGAATTGACAAAGCCGATCATCGTTGGTTTTCCGGTGAGGGGAGAGTGGTCTGTACCTAATACGCCGGGATCCCGGATCCCAAGCCACGGAACTAACCGCTTAGGAACACGCTATGCTTATGATTTTCTACAGGTGGACTGGGAGAGAAAAGGACATCCCTGTTACAACAGCAGTCCGCTGCGGTATTTTCTGTCAGGGGTATCTGTAGAACAGTGCTATTGCTATGGGAAGGAGATCTATTCCCCATGTGCCGGGACGATAGTAAAGGTGATAGATCATTATCCTGAGAGAAAAAGATTATCAGTATTCAAAGATCTGTATCAGGCTGGAAAGAACAGCAGGTTCGATCCGTCCAGTGATGATATAAAAATGCTGACCGGTAATTGCGTAATTATTAAATACAGCGACAGTGTTTATGCTGCTCTTTGCCATCTTCGGCCGGATTCGGTGAAGGTACATGTTGGTGACACCGTGGAAAAGGGGGATGTGCTGGGGGACATCGGGCATTCCGGGAATTCCATGTTTCCACATCTGCATTTTCAGATGATGGACAGTCCGGATATGAATCATACCAATGGATTGCCATGTGCTTTCGAGGAGTACCAAATATACAGAGATGGAAAATGGGAGAAGATATATGATGGAATCCCGAAATCTACAGATAGGGTATTATTTGAACCTAAACTTTGATTGCTTTTATATATTTGATTCGCTATAATTTACAGAAGAGTATCTTGGAAATATCGGAGAATTATAAAGGA
This sequence comes from uncultured Lachnospiraceae bacterium, assembly GCA_900549995.1. Lineage (GTDB taxonomy): Bacteria > Bacillota > Clostridia > Lachnospirales > Lachnospiraceae > UMGS1251. Next base: position 984 of record URQQ01000135.1, read on the forward strand.
GTACTGTGGTTATGGGACATCAGCATAATTCAACCCTGGGATGTGGTGGAGAGCAGCCAGGGATGAATGGAAACAGTCAATGGAATGTAACACTGGATGCATTGAAAGTCAGTGCAGCGAAATATCTGCTGGATGAAAATATGACAATATTGTGGATGAATGACTGCTTTTGCAGTTGTGTCGGATACGATAAAGAGGAATACCAGTCCAGTTTTTCAGATCTCAGACAGCAATATAATGAGTACCAGGAGGAATTTGCGTCGATAAAAAAGAAAATATCCGATGCGAAAGAGCAGGGAGAGATGGCTGTACAGTTTACCTGCCGAATGCCGGTAAAGGGCGGCGGGTATATCTGGGTACATATCAATGGGACAATCGCGGAAGAGGAAGTAGTGGATTGTCCTGTATTTTATGCCGTAATGTCTGATGTCAGCGATATCTATGGACAGCAGGATGAAGGAATGCAGTATTTCCAATGGATTATGGATGAATATGTGGGAAATATTTATATCAGTGATATGGATACTTATGAACTATTATATCTGAATAAAGCCTCCTGCCATACATTGCATATGACACAGGATGAAATTTTAGGACGTAAATGTTATGAAGTAATTCAAGGACAGACATCGCCGTGTCCGTTCTGTAATAATCACTGTCTGCGGCGGGATGAATTTTATGAATGGGAATTCTATAATCCAACACTGGAAAAGAATTTCATGATAAAAAATAGAATCATTGACTGGAAAGGCCATAGAGCGAGAATTGAAATGTCACATGACATGCTTAGTACAGAATATAAACTGGCGAAAAAAGACAGAGAACGTGATGCGGTTATGAAGACGATACCTGGAGGTCTGGTAAGAATTGATGCGAGGGACCGCAGAACCGCATTGTGGTATGCCGCAGATTTTCTGAAGCTGATCGGTTATACGGAGGAAGAGTTTAAAAATGAATTGAATTCTAAATGTGATTATCTGAATCCGGAAGACCTGAAACGAGTGCACAAAGTTATGGATACACTTACTGAAACAGGACAGAATGCAGTAATGGAAGTCCGGGCAGTCACACGGGCAGGAGAACAGCGGACTCTTACGGCTACCTTATGTTATGTGGATGGAGAAGACAGCTGGGATGGAATTCCCTCTTACTACAGTATTGGTCTTGACGTGACGGAAGAACGGATGGAGCAGCAGCGCCAGAGGAAAGCACTGGAAGAGGCATATCAGTCAGCACGAATAGCGAATTCAGCTAAGACAGACTTTTTATCATCGATGTCTCATGATATCCGCACTCCGATGAATGCAATTATTGGAATGGCAACGATTGCGCGGGCAAACCTGGATGCGCCTGAAAAGGTGAAAGACTGTCTGAATAAGATTAATGTGTCCAGTCACCATTTGCTCAGTCTGATTAATGAAGTATTGGACATGTCTAAAATAGAAAGCGGTAAGATTGATCTTATGCCAGAGAGAGTGGATTTGCCTGAACTTATTCAAAGTGTATCTGATGTATGCAGAGCATTGTTAAATGAAAAGAGGCAGGAATTACAGATTCACGTAGGAAAAGTCTGTCATGAAAAAGTGATTGCGGACGGAGAACGTCTGCAGCAGGTATTCATGAATATTTTGTCTAATGCAATCAAATATACACCGGAGGGCGGGAAAATCTGTATGATGATTCATGAAATGCCTGCGCTTGCTTCGGATAAAGGTCGGTATGAGTTCATATTTACTGACAACGGTATCGGAATGTCAAGTGATTATATTCCTCATTTGTTTGAACCATTTTCGCGTGCTGAGGATTCACGCATCAGTAAAATTCAGGGGACGGGACTTGGAATGGCAATTACTGAGAATATCATTCATATGATGAATGGCACGATTGAAGTAGAGAGCAGGCTGGGAGAGGGAAGCAGGTTTACAGTATCGGTTCCCCTTACAGTTCTGGAAGACGAGGAGGAACACAGAAAAGATTTGGCAGGATTGCCGGTGCTTGTTGTTGACGACGATCAGACTGTATGTGAAAATGCTACATTGCTTTTGAATGAATTGGGGATGTGTGGGCAGTGGGTATTGTCTGGAGCTGAGGCGGTCCGGTGTGTGGTGAAAGCACATGAGAATGATAACAGTTTTTTTGCTGTTATTCTGGATTGGAAGATGCCTGAGATGGATGGGCTTGAAACAGTGAAAATTCTCAGAAATGAGCTTGGAGAAGAAGTACCTATTATCGTAATTTCGGCTTATGATTATTCAGAAATAGAAGAAGAGTTTGTGCATGCAGGTGCAGATGCGTTTATTACAAAGCCGCTGTTTAAATCTAAGATGCTCCATGTTCTTGAACTGTTCTGTGAAAGCGGCAGAATGGAAACCGTAGATGCGCTGGGAGAGGAAATGGATTCCGAGCTGTGCGGCAGACGTGTTCTGCTTGCTGAAGATAATGAATTGAACAGGGAGATTGTAATAGAACTTCTCAGTCCTAAGGGGGTTCTGATTGATTCAGCTGAGAATGGGGAACAGGCAGTCGAAAAGTTCCGGGCTTCAGAATCGGGTTACTATGATGCTGTTTTGATGGATATTCAGATGCCGGTTATGAACGGGTATGAGGCTACAGGCGAAATTCGTTTATCAAAGAGGGAAGATGCAAAAACGATACCTGTGATTGCTCTGACAGCGAATGCTTTTGTGGCTGATATCAGTAAAGCGCGCAATGTAGGGATGAATGATCATATAGCAAAGCCGGTTGATATAGATCATCTGGTTGATGTTCTTAAAAAGTGGACAGGCAAGAAGTGTAAAGCCTGATGAAATTAATCAGGCAGAGATGGGGAGTGGATGGTAAAATCCACTCCTTAAAAAAGGGCTTGCAAATTCGGGGAAAAGCTGATATTATAAATGAGCTGCAAAAAATATGTTATATAGGGAATGTCGTTTTTTTGACAGGAATGTAAAAAAATGAAAATAACTGTTGACAAATACAGCAGACATATGTTATTCTATCAAAGTTGTCGCTGAACACGAATCAAAAGCTTCAGCAAAGCTTGAAAAAAGAAATTAA
>URQQ01000136.1 GCA_900549995.1 uncultured Lachnospiraceae bacterium
ACAGAAGAAAGCTCCTTTCTATAGAATCGTTGTAGCTGACGCCAGATCTCCTAGAGATGGCAGATTCATTGAGGAGATTGGTACTTATGATCCTACTCAGGATCCAAGCGTATTCAAAGTAGATGAAGAAGCAGCTAAAAAATGGTTAAACAATGGTGCTCAGCCTACAGAAGTTGTTGGCAAGATTTTCAAAGCAGCTGGTATTGAAAAATAATATGCTGTACTCGCGGAGGTGAGCGTAATGAAAGAATTAGTCGAAGTAATTGCGAAAGCACTGGTAGACAATCCTGAAGGCGTAGTAGTAACCGAAAAGCAAGAAGGAAAGACGACGGTTCTTGAACTTAAGGTGGCGGATTCCGATATGGGGAAAGTCATCGGTAAGCAGGGACGCATTGCGAAAGCGATCCGTTCAGTCGTAAAGGCCGCTGCTGCAAAAGAAGATAAAAAAGTGGTTGTCGAGATTACGCAGTAATCCGTCATAAGTTAGGGGCGTGTACCTGTCATAGGGTGTGCGTCCCTATTACAGTCAAAGAAGGAGTATATATGGAGCAGTTATTACAGGTGGGAGTGATCTCATCGACACACGGAGTGCGCGGGGAAGTCAAAGTATTTCCTACAACGGACGATGTTGCGAGATTCAAGAAACTCAAAAAAGTAATACTTGATACAGGAAAAGAACAGATTCCGCTGGAAATTGAAGGGGTAAAATTCTTCAAACAGTTCGCGATATTGAAATTCAAAGGAATCGATAACATAAATGACATCGAGAAATATAAAGGCAAACCGCTTCTTGTAGAACGGAAAGATGCAGTAAAATTAAAAAAAGATGAGTATTTTATAGCGGATATGATCGGAATGGAAGTATTTACAGAAGATCAGGAAAAGCTTGGCATTCTCAAAGATGTCATTGAGACAGGCGCCAATGATGTCTATACTGTCGGGCTTGCCGGCGGCGGGGAAGTTTTGATTCCTGCAATCAGGCAGTGTATCCTGGACGTAGATATCGAAGGCCGGAAAATGACAGTACATCTTCTGGATGGGCTGATGTAAAAAAGCAGGATAAGGAGAACTACATGAATTTTCATATACTGACATTGTTTCCCGATATGGTGATGGATGGGTTAAATACGAGTATTATCGGACGTGCTGCCGCAAAAGGGCTGTTGTCGATTGAAGCGGTCAATATCAGAGATTATGCATTTAATAAACATCATACGGTAGATGATTATCCCTATGGCGGCGGTGCGGGCATGCTGATGCAGGCAGAGCCTGTATACCTTGCCTACGAAGCGGTACGGGCGAAGATGAAAGCAAAACCGAGAGTTGTGTATCTTTCACCGCAGGGAAAGACATTCTCACAGAAAATGGCAGAAGAGTTTGCCGAAGAGGAAGAACTGGTGCTGCTCTGCGGCCATTATGAAGGGATAGACGAACGCGTGCTGGAAGAGATTGTAACCGACTATGTCTCCATTGGAGATTATGTTCTGACCGGAGGAGAGCTTCCGGCAATGGTGATGGTGGATACGATCTCAAGACTTGTGCCGGGGGTACTGCATAATGATGTGTCGGCAGAGTTTGAAAGTTTTCAGGATGACCTCCTGGAATATCCGCAGTATACAAGGCCGGAAACATGGCATGAAAAGAAGGTGCCTGAGATACTTTTGTCAGGACATCATGCAAATATTGAGAAATGGCGCAGGGAACAGTCGGTGATACGTACGGCAAAATACAGGCCGGACCTTCTTGAAAAAGCAAAATTAAGTGAAGCAGAAAAAGAGGTTGTAAAAAATACAATAATGTAATTGGAATATATCAATTTGTTATAAAAGTGTGGAATCGGGGAACTGATTTCACACTTTTATTTTGCGGATGGACCTATGTTTTTGACAGGTTTATACGGTTTCTTTTTTTCCAAGCTTATGATATTCACGCAAGAAGAGAACCGCAGTAGTACTGACTGCAATGATGTCTGCAACTGGCTCTGCCAGAAAGACTGCCATGACTTTGTCTGTAAAGAGGTTTGGCAGAATAAAAATCAAAGGAATGAGCAGGATAACTTTGCGCAGAAGGGCAAGGAAAACGGAAGTTTTTGCATTGCCAAGCGCAATAAATGTCTGCTGGCAGGCGATCTGTATTCCGAAGATCAGAGAGGCCGCCATATAGATATGAATCGCCCATTTTGTAAATGCAGCAAGTTCTGCATTATTTGTAAATATCGTGATGAATACTGTAGGAGCAAACATGGCCACGGCCCACAGCAGTGTGGAATACAAAAGGCTTGATCCTAAAAGAAGACGAAATGCTTTCTTTACACGGTCAATATTATCTGCACCAAAGTTAAAACTGATAATTGGCTGGGCACCCTGCGTCAGACCCTGCAGAGGCAGCATGGAAAACTGCATGACACTTGTGAGGATTGTCATGGAACCGACTGCCACGTCTCCACCGTATTTCAGCAGAGAAGTATTAAAGCAGATGGAAAGCACACTTTCTGTAAACTGCATAATAAATGGTGCAAGCCCAAGTGCGATACAGGGAAACAGTACTTTGGATTTTGGAACGAGATATTTTTTCTGGATTTTGAGAAAACTTTTTTTCGAGGTCAGGAATTTTAAAACCCAGATACAGGAGACTGCCTGGGAGAGTATTGTCGCAAGAGCGGCACCTCTGACACCCATATGTAATCCAAAAATCAGGATCGGATCCAGAATAATATTGATCACTGCACCAATCGCAACTGTCAGCATCCCGGTTTTTGCGTATCCCTGTGCATTGATAAAGGCATTCAGCCCCAGGGAAAACTGTACGAATATAGTTCCGACAGAATATATTTTCATGTAATCCCATGCATATGATATTGTATTTTCACTTGCACCGAACATCATCAGGATTGGATGGCCAAAAAGCAGGAAAACTAAAGTCAGGATCACTGCGATCACTGCGAGCGCGAACGTACAGTTTCCAAGGATGTTTTCCGCCTGTGGTTTATCACCTTTTCCCATCATAATCGATGCCCTTGGAGCACCGCCCATGCTGACGAGAGCGGCGAATGCCGAGATTGCCATAATGACAGGCATGGTGACACCGACACCTGTAAGTGCGGCAGAACCGACGTTGGGGATGTGTCCGATATACATCCGGTCTACCATGTTATACATGACATTGATAATCTGTGCGAGAATTGCAGGAAGGGCGAGCTGGAACAGCAGTTTTCCGATACGTCCGCCGCCAAGATCTGCTTCCTGTGACTTTGTTTCTTCTTTCATATTTCTCCTCCGTTCTCATGCTGATCATCATCAGCCTAATTAATTATTATAGCAAAACAGGCTTAAGGTGACAAGATTGAATTGGTGATATTTGGGTCTGTTTTACTGAAAAAAACCTTGCGAAACATAGGGAAATATGATACAATCTAACATGTTGTGAGAAAAAGAGATGGTCCTCTGGTACAGAAAATGTATTAAGAACGTCCGAATAATAAGGAGGTCACACATGAACGATATTATTAAAAACATCGAAGCAGAACAGTTAAAAGCTGAGGTACCTGAATTTAACGTAGGTGATACTGTAAGAGTCTACGGTAAAATCAAAGAGGGTAACCGTGAAAGAATCCAGGTTTTTGAAGGAACAGTCCTGAAGAAACAGGGTGGAAGCACAAGAGCAACATTTACAGTAAGAAAGAGTTCTAATGGAATCGGCGTTGAGAAAACATGGCCATTACACTCTCCTAACGTAGAAAGAGTAGAAGTAATCCGCAGAGGTAAAGTAAGAAGAGCGAAACTGAACTACTTAAGAGGACGTGTAGGTAAGAGAGCGAAAGTAAAAGAATTAGTAAAATAGTAAATGTGTGAGAGGGACAAGTACATACGTATGTTGTCCCTTTTGTTATGATATAGGAAACTTTGTTCCCTGTATCATCCCTCCGGGGGATGCGCATTTTTTATACTGAAAAACACAATAAAAATCTGATTATCCGCTAAAACACAGTATCTATCAGCATT
>URQQ01000137.1 GCA_900549995.1 uncultured Lachnospiraceae bacterium
TCCTCTGCACACAGGAATCTCATTCCTTGAAGGATATTACCATCCTGCTCATCTGTTTCTTCTTGTGCCGCCAGAGCAACCGTTCTATCCTCTGCAATTTTCAGATCCAAGATAACCTCAAAACAGCTTCCCTGTCCCAATTCACTCTCCACATCAATGGTGCCTCCCATTGCCTCAACCAGATTCTTAGTAATCGCCATTCCAAGTCCGGTTCCCTGTATTTTATTTGTAAGGGAACTTTCCGCACGGGTAAACGCATCAAAAATGGTATCCTTGAAATCTGCCGACATTCCCATACCATTATCGCTAACTAAGAAACGGTACTTTGCATAGACAGATGACTTTGTCTCACATTCTTCTACAAAGAACTGAATTTTCCCACCTTCCTGGGTATACTTCACTGCATTGGAAAGCAGGTTGCTGAAAATCTGCATCAGGTGAACCTGATCACCATTCACCCACTCATGCTGAATATTTTCTTTTATGATTGTAAGGGTCTGCTGCTTTTCATATATTTGAGTATGAAATATAGTGTCAAGTTCCTGCATAAAATCCAAAATAGAAAAGTCAGCATACTTGAAGACTGTTTTTCCTGCCTCAATCTTACTCATATCCAAAACATCATTAATAATTCCTAACAGATGCTGTGATGAACTATCTATTTTATCTGCATACTCTATAACTTTTGCTTTATTACCTGCATCATGTCTGATCAAAGATGTGATACCAATGATTGCATTCATAGGAGTACGAATATCATGTGACATATTAGACAGAAAATCCGTTTTCGCCTTATTTGCATTTTCAGCTGTCTGTAAAGCCTCTGTTGCAACGTTCTTTGCCTTTTTCAGTTTTTGATTGACTACTTCCATTTCCTTCATTGTTTGTAAATGAAGTTCATTCTTTCTTTTTTCATATTCTGCTTTTTGATCTGCAAGACTGAGTCTGGAAATACTGTAGGATAATCCTACAAAAAGTAAAAGTATAAAACCTGCCATGAGTATTGTTGTACACAACACCGTTTTCTGGTAATCCCTCAGCACATTGTCAATAACTCCCCTTGCCACAATGCATACCAAAATGGTGTTGTTGCTTTCTATCGGGCAATACCCCAGATAATAGGGGTTCTGTTTTCCCAAAAGTGCAACTCCGGATTCCCTGTTATCAAACTTCTTTTTGAGCAAATCCGCCTCTTCTTCTGTAATAGCCTGTTCTCCTTTTAAATGTTTTAACAAAGAGTAATTACGCAGGTATTTATCACCACTCTGGTTCGTATACGTAATACTTCCGTCATGATCCAACATGAACAGATATGCTTTCCCGTCATAACCTTTCAGTTTTAACATGGAATCCAGTTTCGAATGATCATACACGCTTCCAATTGCCGTATAAGTTTCCCCATTGATCGTATATTCCTGACATGGAATCGCAACCAGATAACCGTCTTTTTTCTTCTGATCATAATCAAGACGCACCAGTTTTCCAATATTGTATCCATTCTTTAAGTCCAGCAGAAGTTTACTTGGCATATCAATCCGCATTTTTGTTCCACCTGCTGATACTGCCTGACCATTTTCCTGAAGGAATATAAGGGTGCTTTCCGATTCTTTTTCCCATGCCTCAAAGAAATTTTTGTTCGTATCCGTTTCAAGAGACAGCTCCCTCTCATGAAGTAAAAATTCCTCAACCAACTGCAGCTGGCTGTAGTATCCACTCACTTGAAGATCATAGGTCTGCTGCATCTGTTCAACAACAGCTCTCATACTGCCTTTTCCATTTTCGCTGATATACTTCTTAGACTTACTTACCAGATACTTGATACAGACTAAGCTTAAAAGAATTGTAAGTAGTATAAGCAACAGTTTTGTTATTTTTTTTCTTTTATTTACCGCTTGTTCTATCTCCACTTTTACTGTTCAACCTCTATATAATCTTCCGGTGCTGACGGCTGCTGTCCTTTTGACATTGCTGCGATCCATGCACTTGATAATGTTGTATCTTTAAGCTGCTCAATCTCACATTTCGGATTTATTTTTTTCAAAACAGACATTGTGGTGTCTGTAAGAAGAATAGAGTATTCCTTTTCTTTGTCTATTTTCTTATCATTAACTGTTAAGTCCTTTAACAAAAATCCACTTTCCGCTTGATTGACGATCATTTTCATACCGGATGCAATTGGTAATTCGTATTTATTGGTTACATAAAAATTCTCATCCGCATCGGCGAGATAATTTTCCACGAGTTCATAAACCTGTTTGCCATTCATTTTTGCAACATATAATGCTGTATCTGAACTCTTCGCTGTCATCATGCCAACCCGGCTATTGGTGCATTCTCCTTTGTACATAGAAGAAGTGAAATAATAATATGGTACCAGAGCCAGCTGTGCATCATTTTCTTCTCTGATCGTAGTTAAAATGGAAGATGCTGCATCACGGCCATTTCTATCGTTCAGTGAAATGGAATATTCATTTTCAAAATTCATCATTGCTTTTTCTTCTGGATCTTTACGGTTCATTACACTGCGAAAAGTATCATAAGCCTGTGTTTCATCCATTTCCCCTGACAGTAATCCGTTAACAGCCTCAAGACTTGCATCAAATGATTTTTGGGCGGAATATCGGATATAAACAGCATTATTATTAATTTCCTCTTCCAGTCCAGGCACATCCTGCATCATGGTTGGAACATCTGTATTCAATGAAATAACACCGCTTCCATCCGCAATCAGCTTTTGCCCCTCTTCTGAAATCATACAATCCAGCACATCCAGTGCAGTATCCAGTTTCTCCCGGTCTTTTTCCAGGTTTTTGTTAAATGCAATGTTTAAGGACGGAGTCATGTACACATAGGATTCATCCGATGTCTGTGAAAAGTAAGGAATACGGATCAGCTCCGCATCCATCTGTTTCTGCAGCTGCTGCATAACCGTCGGATGTCCATGAAACATTGCTGATTTTCCCTCGACAAACATCTGGATTCCTGTATCGACGTCAATATTGATATCTTCTTTACCAAAGTGCGAGTCCTTAAGAAACTGACTGGTTTCTGAAAAAATACGTTTCCATAATGTATCATCAAACTTCACTTCATCCGCTGCAGTCTCTGCACCGTTTCGCCATTCAATACCATCCAGGCTTGTAAACTCACCGATTGCCGCCGCCTGGATGATTTCATTATTAGACCAGTCTTCCCCAAGATCCATGGAATACGGTTTTATGCCATTATCATAAAACTGCTGACAGGCCTGTACATATTCCTCATAATTTTTTGGAATCTTTACGCCATACTGATCAAACAGTGTTTTGTTGGCAATGATCGTCTGCGGAATACCACAGATTGGCAGCCACTGGATTTCATCCTCCGCATTCTTATAATATTGCACCGCATAGGAATAATACTTGGAAACAACATCATAAGAAGCAAAATCCATAAGATAAGGCTGTAAGTCCTGTGCATCTGTTCCAGAAAATCGCCGTACTGTTATGATATCCGGTAATTCATCATGTTCTTTAAAATAACTGTATAAATCGGTATCATTGTTACCAATAATAAATTCAATATCCTGATCAGGAAACTGTTCATGGATATAGGGTGCAATATTTTTCATCAAACGATTTTCCCACAGATAAACTGTAAGATGATCATCGTTTTTAGATACTTCTTTCTTTGACTGTCCACATCCAGACAAGACAGCAGTTGCTACAAGTACACCTGACACCACTGCTATCAAACAACGTTTTGCCTTTTTCATACTTTACCTCTTTCTTTCCTGATAAAATCATTATTGTTACGTCTGTGAAATAACTCCGTAAAAAAACACTGTCAAACAGACAGTGCACGTCATTTCATGCAACTGGCTGCCATTTTACAGGCCCTGTAGCTTTGCGTCCC
>URQQ01000138.1 GCA_900549995.1 uncultured Lachnospiraceae bacterium
AGCAAAGCTGCGAAGTGAAGGTGTCAGCGGGAATCGTGCAGGAAATCCGGAAATAGAAGCTGATTTATAATATCTATAAATGGAATTTATTATTGATATTATGAATTTGACCATGAGAGGACAGCGAGATAAGATAAAAAGGAACAAAAGAAATGGGGGAAAAACAATGAGAAAAAAATTAGTAGTTTCATTATTATGCGTTGCAATGACAGCAGTTTTCGCAGCTGGATGTGGCAGTAAAGCAGAGGCAAAAGATGCAGAAAAGACTGTAAAAAAAGCCAGTGCTGAAGCAAAGATTACTCTTGAAGAGGCAACTGCCGCACAGGTGCAGGAGTTTATGACGGATGCAGATGAAAACACAGTACTTATTGATGCACGTCCGCAGGAGGCGTATTCCGGCTGGGCACTGGAAGGGGCGGCAAATGGCGGGCATCTTAAGAATGCAGTGCTCTTCTCTGCGCGCTGGCTCGACTGTGAATATTCTGAGTCTGCCTCCCGCGAAGCTTATCTTGAGCGGGCGATGAAGGATCAGAATATTACAAAAGACAAGAAGGTGATTGTTTATGATTACACTGGAAAACAGGCTTCTGATGTAGGAAAATATCTAAAACAACAGGGGATCAAAGATGTTTCAGTATATCAGGCAAAAGAATTGATAGATGCCGGAACCGATTTGGAATCCTATAGCAATTATGACAGATTCATACCGACAGAAATTGTAAAGAGTATTTCAGATGTAAAAACGGGCAGAGAAAAGGCATTGAGTGAGGAAGCAAAAGCCATTGTTGGTGAGGATTTGGACAAAGTTGTTCTGGTGGATGTCAGCTGGGGAAATGCGGGTCAATCTACATATTTTTCAGTAGGACACGTACCTGGAGCGGTTCATATTAATACAGATTCTTATGAGAGACCGCGCGTATACGTGCCGGAGAAAAGATCAGAATATGCGAAAGAATGGCGTCTGATCTCGCTTGAAGAGTTTCGGGATGATGTCTGCACGCAGTACGGTATTACCAAGGACTCTATAGTGATATTAACAGGCACAGTGACCGATCCGCAGGGGCGTCTTGGATTTATGCTGAGATCGCTCGGGGTCAAAGTATATGCCATGACCGGAAGCCTGACGGCCTGGGAATATAATGGATATGAACTGGATACGGACGCTGATACATTAGTGACACCGAAAGAGGCCGGTAGTTTTGGCACAGATACAATTGAAAACCCAGACGAAATCCTCTGGATGGACGATATCAAATCGATTCTTAAAGGGGATTCTGAAGGACAGGTTGTAGATAACCGCGGAGAGGATGAATGGAAGGGCGAACATTCCGGATACGGGTATCATGATCTTGCAGGACATATAGATGGATCTGTCTGGTGTCCGCAGGGTACAGAGAAACAGGGTGAATTCTTCGAGAACATTGATAAAACACCGAGAACTCAGGCTGAGATAACATCTTACCTGGAAAGCAACGGCCTGGATACTGATAAGACAATGGCATTTTTCTGCGGGGACAGCTGGGGAGCTGCGAAGATTGCTTATTGGTGTCAGTCAGTGGATCTTAATAACGTGAAAGAATGGGGAAATGGATGGATCCCATGGTCAAACGAAGGAAATGAATTCATTGATCATAACAATAAGAAAGTCCACTATGATAAATATCAGGATGCTGTTCTCGATGAAAAAGGAAAAGATGTAAGTGATGGAGTTAATATTCTTGATGATGTGAAAGAGGAAGAATAGGAAACCTATTGAAACAGGAGAGAACTGATGAATAGAAAAAAAATAGTATTGCTTTTGTTTTCCATGGTTCTCCTTATCGGTGCGTTTGCTCTGGCGGCGGCTGCCATAACGAAGTCAACATTGAAGGAGACAAACGCACAGGATAAGACAGCCGGCAGCAGCGTAGAAAGTAAGGCATCCGCTGATTCAGCTGCGAAAGAAGAGGCATCGAAACTTATTGAAGAGACTTTGTCGAGGGAAGAAATAAAGGAAAACGTAGGTGCGTGGGAAAAATTTGAAATGAGCAGCAATGGATGTGAGCGGGGTGTGTATGCGGGGAAATTCTTCTATGAAGAGTTTACGATTTATTCCAGGACATATGATAAAGGAGAAACATTTCGTATTATATCTGTAAACTGACAAAAGAGGAAAAATATATGAGTAGTTTTTTGAGAAAGCTTGGTATTAGAGGAAAGCTCAATAAGAATTTTGGAGCGATTGTTGTTCTGGCACTGAGCGGATCCGTAATCTTTGGACTTCCCTTCTTTCGGTTCGACTATTATGATGCATATATATCAACATATCATCTGACGAATACTCAAATGGGGGTGTTTGGAACCGTCATCGGAGCTTTTGGAATTATATCTTATCTGTTCGGCGGTGTTGTTGCAGATGGTATGCCGATCAGAAAAATTATAGTAGTGTCCCTGTTCGGCACGGGAATCGGAGGACTTCTTCATCTTTTGCCGTTGGGATTTAAAGGACTGTTATGTGTATATGCGCTGTGGGGTGTTTCTACCACATTTGCCTTTTGGCCGGCATGTGTAAAAGCGGTGCGCGTGATGTCTGACGAAGACAGCCAGGGAAAAGCTTATGGTTTTTTTGAAGGGACTCAGAGTATCGGTGGTGCTGTTGCTGCGTTGATCGCAATTGCATTTTTTAACTTTGGCACTTCAAGGATGGGAAATGAAGTTCTTGCGATGAAATATGTGATTTTATTTTATTCTTTTATTAATATCGCAATGGGCATATTTGCGTTCTTCGCGGTGCAAGATGAGAAGATGGTATTGAGGGCTGAAAGAGTTTCATTTAAAGGTATTGCCAAAGTACTGAAAAATCCTGCGGTGTGGATTATCTGTCTTGTCTCATTCTGCAATCATGTGTTTTGCCTGTCCATTTATTATTATATTCCATATGTAACGGATATTCTTGGTGCGAGCGTTGCATTTGGAGCAATGCTGGGAGTGTTCAGGAAATTTGGCTCCATCAGCGGCAATATTATCGGAGGCTATCTGGCAGATAAGTTCGGAACGGCCCGCCTCATGCTGCTGGCATTTGTAGTGATGCTTGGAGGACAGGCCGTGATGCTGTTTACACCGGTGAAACGATCCAGTATCCTGCTTGTGGCAGTGCTGTTTGTTACGATCCTCGTATTTTTTCATATGAATTATGCGATGGCATGGACTATGATGAGTGAAGGGGCAGTACCGGTTGAGTATTCAGGTACTGCGGCTGGTCTGATTTGTACGGCCGGCGCAATCCCGGAGACGTTTGTCTCTATGCTCGCGGGCAATATGATTGATAATCATCCCGGAGTGGCAGGATTCCGTTACTTTTTTTACTTTCTGACGGCAGTGATTGCGGCAGGGCTTGTATTGATTTTGATCTGGCGGAAATATTTGAAACATGCTAAAATAGACAAATCAAAATTAGATGAAAAAGCGATGGAAGATCTGAAGCAATATGTATAGAAATAGTGACACAGGTTCTATGGAGCGGAGGATGAAAGCGTGTTTGAAAAGTGAAGGAGGAGATGAAAAAACTTGGGAACGAAAACAATCATTAAAACTTCATGCGGAATCTGCTCACCGCAGTGTAAAATCGATGCATGTGTGGAAAATGGCAAGATCGTATCGGTAGAGGGCAGCAGTATCCATGGGAAGCCGGGAAAGCTCTGCTCCAAGGGAGCAGCGTCGCGGCAGTATGTGTATAATAAGGAGCGGATTCTGTATCCGATGAGACGTACCGGTAAAAAGGGGGAAGGAAAATTCGAACGGATCACCTGGGAAGAGGCTTATGAAATGATCGCAGAGAATCTTCTTCGTATCAGAGAACA
>URQQ01000139.1 GCA_900549995.1 uncultured Lachnospiraceae bacterium
TTACATTGGGTTTGACCCAACAGCAGACAGCCTTCATGTAGGACATTTTATGGCACTTTGCCTGATGAAACGTCTTCAGGAAGCGGGCAATAAGCCGATTGCCCTTCTTGGAGGAGGTACTGGGATGATTGGAGATCCATCGGGTAGAACTGACATGCGTCAGATGATGACGCCGGAACAGATCCAGCATAACTGTGACTGTTTTAAAAAGCAGATGAGCCGTTTTATTGATTTCTCTGAAGGAAAGGCACTCATGGTCAATAATGCGGAGTGGCTGCTGGATCTGAACTATGTTGAGCTTTTAAGAGAAGTTGGCCCACACTTTAGTGTCAACCGTATGCTGACTGCAGAATGTTACAAACAGAGAATGGAAAAAGGACTGAGTTTCCTTGAATTCAATTACATGATTATGCAAAGTTACGATTTCTACGCATTATACCAGAAATACGGCTGTAACATGCAGTTTGGCGGCGATGACCAGTGGAGCAACATGCTGGGAGGAACAGAACTGATCCGCCGTAAACTTGGAAAAGATGCATATGCCATGACGATCACGCTTCTTTTGAACTCAGAAGGCAAGAAGATGGGAAAAACCCAGTCCGGTGCTGTCTGGCTTGATCCCAATAAGACTTCTCCGTTTGAATTTTATCAGTACTGGAGAAATGTGGCAGATGCGGATGTTCTGAAATGCCTGCGTATGCTGACATTCCTTCCGATCGAGCAGATTGACGAGATGGATGCATGGGAAGGAAGCCAGCTGAACAAAGCAAAAGAAATTCTGGCATTTGAGCTTACAAAACTTGTACATGGAGAAGAAGAGGCTAAGAAGGCGGAAGCAAGCGCAAAGGCATTATTCTCAAGCGGAAGTGCTGCAGATATGCCGGAGGCAGCGCTTAACGAAGAGGATTTGACAGAAGGCCAGATTGATATCCTTACAATGCTCGTAAAGAGCGGTCTTGTACCGTCGAAATCAGAGGCAAGACGTGCTGTAGAACAGGGCGGCGTAGCAGTTGACGGTGAGAAAGTTACAGATATCAAAGCAGTATTTGCAAAAGAACAGCTCACAGGCGAGGGAATTGTCCTTAGAAGAGGAAAGAAAAACTTCCGGAAAGTTGTGGTAAAATAAAGACAGAGCCATATAATCTTACAAAGAAAGGAAGGTTTCAATAATGTCTTTTAGAGAAGTGAAAATCGAAGAGTTAGAATTTAATCCATTTACCAAAATAGGAAAAGAGTGGATGCTGATTACAGCCGGAAATGAAGAGAAATGTAATACGATGACAGCAAGCTGGGGCGGTGTAGGAATCATGTGGGGAAAAAGTGTCGTGACAGCATATATCAGACCACAGCGGTACACCAAAGAGTTCGTGGATGCAGAAGATACATTTACTATTTCCTTCTATAATGAAGAGTACAGAAAGGCTTTAAGTCTGTGCGGCAGTGTATCTGGCCGTGATACAGATAAGATAAAAGAAGCAGGCCTGACACCATACTACGTAGATGGAACGGCAGCATTTGAAGAAGCAGAGATGATCTTTGTATGTAAGAAATTATATCACCAGGAGATGGCGCCAGAATTTTTTGATGAAAAAGAATGTGATACAAAATGGTATCCGGAAAAGGATTATCACACCATGTATATTGGTGAGATCACAAAAGTGCTTGTAAAAGAATCTTAAAAGAATCCTAAAAGAAGGCAGGACTGTGAGCGCAGATAACGCTTACAGTTCTGCCTTTCTATATTGGCTTTTAAAGGTTCATTTATGATAGTTTCAGATACTGGATGCTGTATGGAGGCAGGATCAGCTGTCCATTCAGTTCCACGTCTTTTTCTGTGAGAAGATTCGTGGCAATTCCCTGAAGTTCACCGTGATTTGCTGTGTATTCTGAATCAGAGGCATTGACAGCGACAAGAACGCGTTCCGCTTCAGTGCGTCTCTCGAAAATCAGCTGGTGATTCTGAATCACGATATTTTTGTAACTTCCATCACAGAGAGCCGGACTGTTCTGCCGTATAAGAATCAGCTGAGTGATAAGTTCTGTAAGCTCATTTGGTTTTGGTTCTTCGAAGCAGGGGCGGAGTGCATAGTCGTTATTTGGCGCTTTTACCCCTTCCTCACCCCATTCGCTTCCATAATAAATACAGGGGATTCCCGGCATTCCCATTAAAATTCCATAGGCAAGAGGCAGATGTTCTTTGTTCTTCAGTATGCTGGCAATTCTTGTGACATCATGGTTATCGACAAATGTCATCAGATGCCTGCCGCGGTAAATGCACCACTGCTCCGGCCCAAACTGGCGGTTCAGAGAATGTGCAATTTCGAAAAGGTTCATGTCATTTAAGCTTGAGAATAATCCTTTGTAGCATTCGTAATTTGTACAGCTGTGCAGCATCTGATCATTGACGATCAGGTTGTAATCCCCGAATAATACTTCACCGATCAGCGCAAAGTCAGGTTTGATTTCCTGAGTGTAGGAGCGGAGACGTTTCATAAATTCAGGATCAAGGCTGTACGCCACGTCGAGACGGAGTCCGTCGATAGAGAATTCATCGATCCAGCCCTTCACACATTCCAAAAGATAATCCACAACTTCTGGATTTTTCAGGTTCAATTTGACCAGTTCATAGTGTCCTTCCCAGCCTTCGTAATAGAAACCGTCATTATAGCCGCTGTTTCCGCCGAAATTAATGAAAAACCAGTCTTTATATGGAGAGGCTTCCCGTTTTTCCTGGATGTCTTTAAAGGCCCAGAAGCCGCGTCCTACATGATTAAAAACACCGTCCAGCACAATTTTTACGCCGTGTTCATGCAATGTATCACAGACATCCGCGAAATCCTGATTTATTCCAAGGCGGCAGTCAATTTTTTTAAAATCCCGTGTGTCATAGCCATGGTTGTCAGAATCAAAGATCGGATTCAGGAGAATCGAGTCAACACCTAGTTTTTCAAGGTATGAAGCCCAGTCAATCAGTTTGCGGATACGGGGAACGGTGATATCATCGTTCGATGTCGGTGCTCCGCAGAACCCGATTGGATAAATTTGATAAAATACACTATGATATGCCCACATAATAATACTTCCTTTCTGCTTTGATATTTTATCTGCTCAATGAGTATATTTTACCACAGCAGATGGTATTCTACTATCTTTATCTGAAAAAACGGTTTTCTGATATCTCCGTCATACAGTACAGGAGTCTGTTTACAGTGGTGTCGAAATAGGACGGAAAGGTGCAGAAACAACAAAAAAATCTGAAAAAGTGGTTGACACACACGGCTCATCATAATATAATAAATCAGTATGACAAAAGTAGAAAACAGTTTACACCAAAGCCCCGGAGTGGACTGATTTCCATAAAAATAATAACCAATCAGCAATAATATGCAATAGGAGGTAAAACCATGAAAACTTATATGGCTAGTCCAGACAAGATTGAAAGAAAATGGTACGTAGTAGACGCTGCAGATTATACATTAGGACGTTTAGCATCAGAAGTAGCTAAAGTATTAAGAGGAAAGAACAAACCGACATTTACACCACACATCGATACAGGTGATTATGTAATCGTCGTTAACGCTGAAAAAATCAATGTAACAGGAAAGAAACTTGATCAGAAAGTATACTATCATCACTCAGATTATGTAGGTGGAATGAAAGAAACTACATTAAGAGAAATGATGGCTAAGAAACCTGAAATGGTAGTGGAACTTGCAGTCAAAGGAATGCTTCCAAAAGGACCTTTAGGAAGATCTATGATGACAAAACTTCACGTGTACGCTGGACCAGAGCACGAACATCAGGCTCAGAAACCAGAAGCACTT
>URQQ01000140.1 GCA_900549995.1 uncultured Lachnospiraceae bacterium
GTGGCCAGATGCCATTGTATAGAAGAATACCAAAGAGAGGGTTTACTTGCAGAAATTCTAAAACTATCGTTGGTATCAATATCAGTGCATTAGAAATTTTTGATAATGATGCAGTTGTTTCAGTAGAAACACTTATCGAGAACGGAATCGTTAAGAATCCGAGAGATGGTGTTAAAATTCTTGGTAACGGTGAGTTAACTAAGAAGCTTACAGTACAGGCAAACGCATTTAGTGAAGCAGCAGCAGCTAAAATTGAGGCTTTAGGTGGAAAAGCAGAGGTGATCTAATGCTACAGACATTTCGAAAGGCATTTCAGATAGAGGAAATTCGTAAGAAAATCCTCTATACATTTATGATGTTGATCGTAGTCAGACTTGGCTCTCAGCTTCCTACTCCAGGGGTTGACCCAACGTATATCCAGGATTTCTTTGCGAACCAGACAGGGGACGCGTTTAATTTCTTTAACGCGTTCACTGGAGGTTCGTTTACACAGATGTCAATATTCGCTCTGAGTATTACACCGTACATCACATCTTCCATCATCATGCAGCTCCTCACAATTGCAATTCCTAAACTGGAAGAAATGCAGCGTGAAGGAGAAGATGGCAGAAAAAAAATCGCAGCAATGACCAGGTATGTCACGGTAGCTCTTGCACTGATCGAATCAATTGCAATGTCAGTTGGATTCGGGCGCCAGGGGCTTCTTGTTGAATATAACTTTGTAAATGCTGCAATTGTTGTCCTGACATTGACAGCAGGTTCTGCATTCTTAATGTGGGTTGGAGAAAGAATTACGGAAAAAGGAGTTGGAAATGGTATATCAATTGTACTTCTGATCAATATCCTTTCACGTATTCCGGATGACTTTACGACATTGTATGACACGTTTGTCAAAGGAAAAGGTCTCGCTTCAGGAGGACTGGCGACTATTATTATTCTTGCAGTTATTATAGTCCTGGTTGTTTTTGTCATTATTCTGCAGGATGGAGAAAGAAAAATTGCAGTTCAGTATTCCCAGAAAGTACAGGGGAGAAAGAGTGTAGGAGGACAGTCTTCTCACATTCCTCTCAAGGTGAATACAGCTGGTGTTATTCCTGTAATCTTTGCATCATCTATTATGCAGTTCCCGGTTGTTATTGCTTCTTTCCTCGGAAAAGGTAATGGAAACGGAATCGGCAGCCAGATTTTAAAAGGATTAAGTTCTAATAACTGGTGTAATCCGGCTAACCTGAAATATTCCTGGGGTCTGATTGTATATATTATCCTGACAATCTTCTTTGCTTACTTCTATACTTCCATCACATTTAATCCGATGGAGATTGCGAATAACATGAAGAAGAGCGGGGGATTCATTCCGGGAATCCGTCCTGGGAAACCGACAGTGGACTATCTGACAAAGATTTTAAATTATATTATTTTCGTCGGAGCCTGCGGACTGGTAATCGTTCAGATTATTCCGTATTTCTTTAACGGAGTGTTTGGCGCAAATGTATCATTCGGAGGAACATCACTGATCATTATCGTCGGTGTAGTATTAGAGACAATCAAGCAGATTGAATCACAAATGCTTGTTCGGAATTACAAAGGCTTCTTGAGCAATAAAGGAAATCCAAATAAATATAGCTTTCTCGGTTACTAAGAGGAAGTCGTAACAGACAGTTATTTTAGCTCGTTGAATTTTATCCAGGGGATAGAATGCTTCGAGTTAAAGTGCTATATGGAGAAAATGGAGGAATATATATGAAAATAATTATGTTAGGTGCCCCAGGAGCGGGCAAGGGGACACAGGCAAAGAAAATCTCGGATAAGTACCAGATTCCTCATATTTCTACCGGCGATATTTTCCGGGCTAATATTAAAAATGGTACAGAACTCGGGAAAAAGGCTAAAACATTCATGGATCAGGGACTGCTCGTGCCGGATGAACTGGTTGTAGACCTTGTAGTTGACCGTGTGAGCCAGGAAGACTGTTCCAATGGATATGTACTGGATGGTTTCCCAAGAACAATCCCACAGGCAGAAGCATTGGATAAAGCGCTTGAGGCAAAAGGCGAGAAGATGGATTTTGCTGTGAATGTGGAAGTTCCTGATGAAAATATTGTGAGACGTATGTCTGGAAGAAGAGCATGCGTAGACTGCGGAGCTACATATCACATTGTATATGCACCTACAAAAGTAGAGAATGTCTGCGATAACTGCGGCGGAAGCTTAATCTTAAGGGATGACGATCAGCCGGAGACCGTACAGAAGCGTCTGAACGTATATCACGACCAGACACAGCCTCTGATTCAGTATTATACAGAAAAGGGCATTTTAAGAGAAGTTGACGGAACGATAGATATTGATGATGTATTCAAAGCTATCGTAGAAGTTCTGGAGGCGTAAGAATGCCAGTTACAATTAAATCAGCCAGGGAAATAGAACTTATGGCAGAAGCGGGAAGAATTCTTGAAATTGTCCATAAGGAACTGGAGAAGGCATTGCATCCGGGAATGACTACACTGGAGATTGACCAGCTGGGAGAAGAAGTGATCCGGAGTTATGGGTGTATACCCTCATTTCTGGATTATAACGGCTATCCGGCATCTATCTGTGTATCAGTGAATGATGAGATTGTCCATGGTATACCGAGCCGCAAACGGTATTTGAAAGAAGGGGACATCGTCGGACTTGATGCCGGTGTGATATATAAAGGCTACCATTCTGATGCAGCAAGAACACATGCGGTCGGAGAAATCAGCAGTGAAGCAGAAAAACTGCTGAAAGTTACAAAAGAAAGTTTCTTTGAAGGTATAAAATATGCCAGAGAAGGCAATCATTTATTTGAAATTTCGGCAGCAATTGGCAGATATGCAGGTGAAAGGGGTTACGGAGTCGTGCGGGATCTGTGCGGCCACGGCATCGGAACACATTTGCATGAGGCTCCTGAGATACCAAACTTTGATGTGGGCAGAAGAGGAATCCGCCTGAAAAGGGGAATGACTTTGGCAATTGAACCAATGATTAATATTGGGACGCATGAAGTGACATGGCTTGATGATGACTGGACCGCTGTGACGAAAGATGGTTCACTGTCAGCACACTATGAAAATACGGTATTGATAACAGAGGGCGAACCCAGACTTTTGACCTTATCAGAGAATTAAGAGGACGCGATATGGGCAGATATGAAACAGGAATGCTTGCAAAGTCAAAAGCAGGCCATGATAAGGGTCATATATATATCATACTTTCAGTTGACGAAACATATGTATATTTATCAGACGGCCGGATCAGAACAAGAGACCATCTGAAAAAGAAGAAGAAAAAACATGTGCAGCCAATTCATAAGATATATGATGTGACCGGCGCAGATGATGTTGCAATAAAACGTATACTTAAGGAATATAAGGAAAAAGATGTTAATTTAGAGGAGGATTAAAATGTCAAAAGCTGACGTTATTGAAATTGAAGGAACAGTAGTAGAAAAATTACCAAATGCAATGTTTCAGGTTGAACTGGAAAACGGGCATCAGGTATTAGCTCATATCAGCGGAAAGCTGCGTATGAACTTTATCAAAATCTTACCAGGTGATAAAGTAACTCTGGAATTATCCCCATATGATCTGAGCAAAGGCCGGATTATCTGGAGAGATAAATAAATTAAAAAATATATTGACTTTCTGCAGAAAGCGATGCTATAATATAAGGCGAACTGTTTTGGTGCAGTGCGCCTTAAAACAGATTGCAATGTAGGCAAGGCAATGGATGAAAGGAGGATTTGACGTGAAGGTTAGATCATCAGTAAAACCAATT
>URQQ01000141.1 GCA_900549995.1 uncultured Lachnospiraceae bacterium
TTCCCGCTGACACCTTCACTTCGCAGCTTTGCTGCTCAGTGACGGACATTCGCCATACAGACTTTCGTGCAAGCACGAGTCTATATGGCTCATTGTCAGCGCAAATAAGGGGAATCACTGTCTCTCCAGTGATTCCCCTTACGGTTTTCATCTCAATGATTTACTTTTTCATATTTAAAACTTTACAATCTTTACGTCGATACTCTGATTTTCGCCAAGCTCTGCGCTGACGCTTAACTTTCCGCTCAGATTTGTCTTCATCTTACCAGCGTTTACATCATCCAGTAATACTTCATACTCGCAGTCTGCCTCAAGTTCCACTGTAAACTGTGCGTCTTTCGGTGCTGATACCTTAAAGGAAACTACCCTGTCAGATACTTTGAAGTGTTCTACTGCAGTACCCGGTACGGATTCATATACGAACATCCCGTTCCTCTCGAGTTTCGTAATTTCAGAAAACGTTTTCACTTTGTACAGATCGCCCTGATACTCAAATCCATCTAATTTTGTCTTCTTATCCAGAGTATAATCCCCAAAACTAAGTGTCCCATCTTCCTCAACCTTTAATAGTTCTTTGACCACAGCCATTTCTTTTGTCCTCCTAATGGTATTCAATGTTTACTGCCTTAATTATATAATAAAACGCTGTTTTTTGCTAGTTCTTTATATCCTTTGGGTAAAATTTAATTTCTTTTTTAGAAACGCCTGCTTCCACATGCATTCCCTCTGTTACCTCACCGTCAAGCACTGCCTGGGCCAGCTTATCTTCCAGCTCATTCTGCATTGCCCTTCTCAGCGGCCTTGCGCCATACTTCTGGTCTGTTCCTTTTTCCACGATCAGCTTTTTGGCTGATTCTCTGATGGTCAGCGTGATTTTCAGCTGTTCTTTTGCACGTCTGCAGAATTCCTGGCACATGATGGATTCAATCTTCTTCATATGTGACTCATTGAGTGAATGGAATACAATAATTTCATCAATACGGTTTAAAAACTCCGGACGGAAGATCTGTTTTACTTCATCCATTACATTGGATTTCATTTTCTTGTAATCTCCCTTTTCATCCACAGCCGTTACAAATCCGAGTTTCTTCGGATCTATGATTGCCTTCGCTCCGGCATTGGATGTCATGATGATGACCGTATTTCGGAAATCTACTTTTCTGCCCTGTGAGTCTGTGATATGTCCGTCATCAAGCACCTGGAGCAGAATATTGAATACATCCGGATGCGCTTTTTCTATCTCGTCAAACAGTATGACTGCGAAAGGATTTCTGCGGACTTTCTCACTGAGCTGCCCGCCGTCCTCATGCCCGACATATCCCGGAGGAGAACCGATCATCTTTGATACACTGTGTTTCTCCATATATTCTGACATGTCAATGCGGATCATGGAATCCTCGCTGCCAAAAAGAGCTTCTGCCAGTGCCTTTGACAATTCTGTCTTCCCTACTCCTGTCGGTCCAAGGAATAAGAAGGAACCAATCGGGCGGTTCGGATCTTTTAAGCCTACACGTCCGCGTTTCACTGCTTTTGCAACTGCAGTTACTGCCTCTTCCTGTCCGACGACTCTTTTATGAAGAATCTCTTCTAATTTCTTTAATCTTGCCGTCTCTGTCTCCTGAAGCTTCTGAAGCGGAATCTTTGTCCACTCGGAAATTACCCCCGCCATATCTTCCCCTGTGACAGTGAGCTTCCTCTCCTCATTCTTTTTATCAAAACGCCTCTTTGTACTTTCCAGTTTCTTTTCCGCTGCCTTCTGCTCTGCCTGGAGAAGGGATGCTTCTTCAATATCTCCCTGCAGAATCGCTTCTTCTTTCTGCTCTGCGAGGGATTTCACCAATTCCTCGAGTTTCCGGTAATTTTCCGGAATCTTAAATCCTGCGAGGCTGACTTTTGAACATGCCTCATCCATAACATCGATGGCCTTATCCGGGAGATGTCTGTCATTAATATAACGTGCAGACAGCCTGACTGCCGTCTCAATCGCTTCATTTTCGATGCTGACACGGTGATGCACTTCGTATCTTGGGCGAAGCCCTTCCAGTATCCTGATGCAGTGTTCTTCTGTCGGCTCTTCCACCTGTACCGGCTGGAATCTCCGCTCAAGCGCAGCATCTTTCTCAATGTATTTCCGGTATTCCACAATTGTCGTGGCACCGATCAGCTGAATCTCGCCCCTTGCCAGAGAAGGTTTCAGGATACTCGATGCGTCAATCGCTCCCTCCGCACCGCCTGCGCCGATAATCGTATGGACTTCATCGAGAAATAAAATGACATTTCCGGCCGCCTTGACTTCCTGAATCAGACGCTTCATACGCTCCTCGAATTCTCCGCGGTATTTGGACCCTGCGATCATCCCCGGAAGATCCAGTGTCAGAATTCGTTTATCCTTCATCCCTTCCGGAACCATTCCGCTTGCAATTCTGTTGGCAAACCCTTCGATAATCGCACTTTTACCAACGCCTGGTTCTCCGATCAGACATGGGTTATTCTTCGTCCTTCTGCTTAATATCTGCATGATTCTGGAAATCTCATCTTCCCTGCCGATGACAGGGTCAAGCTTTTGCTCTTCTGCCTGCGCAGTCAGATCTGTGCTGTACTGCTCCAGAACTCCCGGGCCTTTCTTCGGGTCATCCTGAAATTCTTTTGAGATTTCTGCCGGATCAGCTCCGACTGCTGTCAGAATATCCTGCAGCATCTTCTGGACATTTACATTCATCGTTGTCAGGATTCTCGTCCCCACACAGTCCACATCTTTCAGCATCGCAATCAGCATATGCTCCGTCCCGATCTTCTCAGACCGAAACCTGAGCGCCTCGTCCTTACTGTTATCGAGAATATAACGAAGCCTTGGGCTTTCCTCTGCTTTCCTTTCTATGGTTACATCGGCGGCCGGGGAGATCAGCTCATCAATAATTTTCAGTACTTTCTCCTCTTCCACCCCATTCATGGCGAGTACCTGGCCTGCGACCCCGGTATATTCTTTGCGAAGTCCCAGCAGCAGATGCTCTGTTCCTATATAAGGATGATCCAGTTCTTTCGCCAGAGTCCTGGCGGTCATAAGAACCTTCTCAGCCTGTTTTGTATACTGATTCTGCATAAATTATATTCCTCCTGCTATGCCAGAACGGCGGATATCTGCCGTCCTGCTATTTCTACTTATACTTATGTTTATGATATGACGTTAAGGCGAAGGATATTTTCCTCCTGATTCCACAGATTTCTGCATCCCTTATGAAACCATAACCTCAAAGCGGGTATTCCAGAAAAATTTCATCTACAAGTTCATGAACCTCTTCCTTCGTAATATTTTTGCAGCATCCTTTTGCAAGCAGTACCCGAAGCTGTGCCCTCATATCTTCAATTGCCTGCAGTTTATCTACATCAATCGAAATCACAGCGCCCTTTCTGCGGTCAAGCTGTATGAATCCTTCCTGCTTCAATACACTGTATGCCTTATTCACCGTATGCATGTTAATGCCGATATTTTCCGCCAGCTGACGGACAGACGGCAGTGCATCGCCTTCCTGGATGTTTGCGGTAGCAATCATCATAATGATCTGATTTCTCAGCTGGATATAGATTGCCTCGTCACTCTCAAAATCTATCTGTACATCGATAAACATCTCATCACCTTTTTCTTCTTGATTCTGTTATATACACAGTATAACAGAAGATTTTCTCTTGTCAACTACCATTCGCTGCAGAGTCAAGACCACCGGCTTAGCCGGTGGCTTGATTAGACCCTATAAGGGTCTTTT
>URQQ01000142.1 GCA_900549995.1 uncultured Lachnospiraceae bacterium
TTCATGACTTTATTGCGGTCCGGGTTCTTTTCTGCATTGTATTTATAAAGACATTTCGATTTATGCTCACAGCCGCTGCAGTCCGCACAGCCATATACCTCCACGGTCTGGGTGTAGCCATCCTGTTCTTTGCTCTCCGTCCGGATATGCCGCAGTTCCCTTCCGTCATGGCAGATATAATAACGCTCATCTTCAAAGATGACATATGTCATGGTGTAATACTTCCCGATGTCTTCTTTGTATGCCCGTGTCTTACGCTTCTCATGTTCCTGAAGCTTGATATAACTCCGGATCCCGTTCTCTTTCAAATACAGCAGGTTCTTTTCACTGCAGTAGCCGCTGTCAGCAGTCACTGCCTCCAACGTATTTCCAAACGTTTTCCTGTGCTTTTCTAAAACAGGAATCAGCGTATGATAGTCTGTCCGGTCATTGCTTACATATCCGTGGACGATAAAGTAATTCTCCACCGCAATCTGGACATTGTATGCTGGTTTTAACTTCCCGTTCATCATATGGGTCGGCTAGGTCGGAGAGATTACTCCCTCTTTCCCGCCTAAGAACTGTACGTGTCACTTTCATGACATACAGCTCAAGCATACTTTTTTCCGTTCTCTTGGTTCCTTGACTTTCTCTTTCTATCCTTAAAATATTTTGCTAGTTCGGCGTTGAATGGACTTGCATCATGTTTAATCAGGACATGTCTCTTGATGTGCACCCAGGTCATCTTCATAAGTTGCAGATTGTGTTGATTTGGAGATGAGAGAATCCATCGATTGGCACTTATTCCTCTATAATCTTCTCGAAAATATCTTTCCCTAATCCATTTATTATTTTTCTTTCTGTGGGTTCTTCTCAAGAAGCGATACGTCACATTAACTATGTGTTTATCCATATCTGCGAATGCCTTAGTTGACACCTCTGGTCTCCAGTAGTTTGCTATTCCCAGAATGACTGGATTCAGTTTTTGAATAAGCACATCCACCTTGTGTCCTCGTACCTGATAAGTAATATCAGAGATTTTACGTTTGCTTTTCTTGATACTGTCCTTGGAAGGTTTTATAAATAACTGTTCGCCCTTCGCAGTTTTATATCGCCGAATATTAAAACCCAGAAAATCAAACCCCTTTGTCACCTCTACTATTTTTGTTTTTGTTTCCTCTAATTCAAGCCCTCTTTGAGCGAGATATGGTTTCAGTTTATTATATACGCTTTCGGCCTGCTGTTTTGTATTACACATAACTACAAAGTCATCCGCATATCGTGTCATTGCATAGGCTGTTGGATTAACTGCCCATGTATACCCATCACTGCGTTTGTTTACGTAATACTTGATTCCAAGAGCCTTTTCCATTCCGTGCAGAGCTACGTTCGCTAATAATGGTGATATTACTGAACCTTGACCACTTCCGGATTTTGTACTATAAAATAAACCATCGTCTACATATCCTGCTCTCAGCCATTTCTCAATGACTTTTCTGTTTGGAATTCCTTTGATTTGTTCTAATATATGACTATGGTTGAGATTGTCGAAACAGCCTTTAAAGTCTCCCTCAAATACCCATCGCCTTTTTCCGAACACCAGGTATTTATAGATTCGCTCAATCGCATCATGGCAGCCTCTTTCTGGTCGGAATCCATAAGAGGTTGGTTCAAAACGGTATTCCCATTGTGGCTCCAGTGCCATTTTCATTACATTCTGCCAGATTCGATCTATGATTACTGGGATGCTTAACGGACGTAATTTCCCGTTTTTCTTTTTTATATAAGTACGGTAAGAGGGTTTGGGGTTGTGATATGCTATAGTACGATTGCACATTTTTCGGTAGAGATTCATACGTTCGATATCTGTCTGTATCGTTATGCCATCTACTCCAGCCGTCTTTCTCCCTTTGTTTTCCTGAGTAATTCTTCTGATAGAAAGCAGCAATACCGCCTTGCTTCGCATTAGCAGCCGCTGTAACTGTCTTGTTTTTCGTTTGTTCCCCAAGCTTTCGGCACGATAGATTCGTTGTTGCAGCCTGTTTACATACTTACGGATTTGTTTCCATTGTAGTTCTTTCCAGTTCGTAGGGAAGGACGTTGTGGACTTTATTTGTAATAAAGTATTTCTCATCTGTCATCCTCCTTTTAACAGGTTGCTTTCCGCTTTCTTTCGTGTTGTATACCAGTTGGAAGTCAGCTCTCTTTCGAGTCACTTTATCGTGTATCCATCCAGTTATTTCTTATTCCTGCCGGTTTGCACCTTGATGGCCTTTGCTTTTTCCAACGCTCCTATACCCTGCAGGGAATTGTGCCTTCCTTGCGGTCAGTCTACCAACCTTTATAGGATTGGACGCTGCAGGGCTTACCAAGTTCAGCTTCTTTCAGATTCGATTTGTTTAGGTATGTTCACTATACCGGCAGATATATGGGTGACAACTGACATTAAGAAGAAGTAATGTTTTCCTATCTGCATTACATTGGCATTCACATCCATCCAATGCTGAATGTCACGATATTTAATTACATACCATGCAAATCTTTCCCTCGCCCTCCCGTTCTATGGATGCTAAGTTTGGGATTAAGCTTTTCCTCATGCAACCCACCCCACAGTTACCTGTAGCGCAGTTTCGGATGGGAATATCCCTATCACTGGGATACTAGAGTTATTAATCTATACTGAAATATTTCAAGAAGAAGCCGCTTCTTGTCGCACTCTTCTTTCATCCGCATGAAGGTTGCTTCCATGTCTGTTTTGGAATAGCTGTTGCGGCTTTTCCCCATGATCTCAAAGCATTCCTTATACTCCATCAGACGGGTCCCGCATTCTTCCAGTTCCTCGTAAAGCTTCTGGATCTCCGGTTTATGCTTACCTTTCCCATAAACGAATCCGATGTCTTCTCCCTGTGCAATCTGCATCAGGTTCTTCTGCAGTTTCCTGTTTTCTTCAATGACTTTACGGACTTTGTCCATTCCTTCAATCACAAACATCCGGGCATTTCCGAGATTGTATTTGGGGCCATATCCGTTTTCAAGCAGAAATGTATTATACTTTGTGTAAAGAGCATCGATCGTGTCCAGCAGACCGGCAAGATGATAATTGAGACTGCCCCGCCAAACGAACGTATATCTGTTCGTGTTTGCTTCAATCTTTGTTCCATCGATGTAAAGCTCTTTCAGCGAGATAAGGCCTTCCTTTTCCAGACGGCGCATGAACTGGTAATTCAGTTCATCCAGGACTTCTCCCGTCAGCTTTTTTCCTTTAAAATCGTAAAAAACATCCCGCTGGGGCTTCTGCCCTTTGGTCAGCCAGATAAAGGCGAGATCTCTCTGGCATAAGTCTACCATACGGTCAACAGCCCTGACCCCGCGCATGTTTGCATAGGTAACAACAGCATACAGCATGATTGGGTTAAACCCGGTTCTTCCCTTATCTGAATAACAGGCCAGCAGGCCTGAAAAATCTAATTCCTCCAATACCTTTTTCAGGGTATAGACTGGATCGTCGTCGGGTAGACTCAATTCGAAGAAACTGAAGTTAATTTTCTGTTGCCCAATTTCAAAAAAGTTGTTATAATAATCTTGTTTTTGCATAGTCCCATTATAACATGGAACGGAGAGAAAGATGGTTGTCGTTAGCCATCTTTTTTCTTTTTATGATAAAAATTTGGGGAGAGTGTGACTCAGTATGAGTCACACCCTCCCTCTCTAAAAACTGTCTATTTCCCGACCGCC
>URQQ01000143.1 GCA_900549995.1 uncultured Lachnospiraceae bacterium
GCCATATCGTTTGGCATGCGGCCCATAAAAATAGCAGTTTGAGCAGCCATCGCTGATTTTATAACAGCCTGTCCATGGTTCCCAGTTCATAGTCATCCTCCTTGTCTGACAGACGTCACAGCGTCTGTTTATAGGTATTTCATACGCCAGGGTGCAGCCTGGCAGATAGAGATATTATACAATTAAATATGGGTGAATTCATTGTAAAAATCAGACATTTTATATATTTGAGATGGGGATCTGTATTTCTGTCACGAATTTGGATACATCGCTGGTCAGCCCATAGTCAATCATGGTGATTTCTTTTGAAAAACCGTTGACAGTATAATGGTGATCTTCTATATACTGCATCAGTTCATGGTAATATACGGCCGCTTTGTCATGTCCTCCCTGAAAACGGATGCTGACACAAGTCTCTTCCGGAAGAGATATGGTAGTGCCCTTAAAGCTGTCTTCTTTATCCAGAATAATAAATACAAGATCATAAGGCTTGAACCGGCCTTTCAGGAGTTTCTCTTTTGAAACACCGACACCTACTTTTCCAAGGAAGGTGACGGTGTTTTCTTCATCCTGCTCCAGTTCCCGTATCGAATATTCCAGATCCAGATAATTGGAAGGAGTCAGCTGTTTTTTAATAGAAGAGAGCCTGCGTGCAGGCTTTTGTGATACATGAATGACATTAAGTCTGGAGGACAAAGCATCCGCCAGCTGTGAAATCCGGTTGTCTATTTTACGTTCGATGACTGCCAGTTCCTGGCGGCGCCGTTTCAAGTCAGCTTTTTGATCGAGCAGAAGCTGATGTATATTCTCGATGTTTCTATTCTGCAGAAAGATCGAGATTTTTTCTAAAGGCATATCAAGGGCCCTTAAGTAGCGGATTGTATTCAGGCATTCAAACTGCCTGGTACTGTAATAACGGTAGCCGGTTTCAGGATCTGTATACTCTGGTTTCAAAAGGCCGATTTTGTCATAATGCCTCAGGATACCGATACTGATGTGGAACAGCCGGGATACCTCACCGATCTGAAATAATTCGTTGTTTTTCATGTTTTCTTCCCTCATATATGACATAAACGAGTGTGTAAAAGGCCATAATTCCGGAGACTGCCGGCGCGATCTTTCCCAGCATGCCAAGGTCATCCGGGAAATGTGTGCCGAAGAACCAGACCATCGGAATCCTTAAAAACAGTGCGCCTGCACTGCAGCTTACCATCGTCCACAGTGTCTTCTGCCGGCCGTTGAGATATCCGTTCAGGCAGAACACAATCGTGACTAAGATGTAATCATAACTGCAGGAACGGAAGAATGGAACGCCGGCGGCAACGACGTTGGAGTCACTGGCAAAGACACGGATCATAGATTGTGGATTCCATTGTGCCCATAACCAGAACAGGCAGGAGATAAAGAGTGCAAATCCCAGACCATACCACAGAGACTGGCGGGCTCTTTTCAATTTTTGGGCTCCCATATTCTGTGCCGTGACCGCCGCAAGTGCATTGGCCATTGAAGTTGCGGACAGCATGGCAAAGACATCATATTTACTGCTGATTCCTACAACAGATGCAGCATACACACCGCAGTGATTCATGACAGTCATGAGATACAGAAAAGAGATTCTGCACATCAGCTCCTGAAAAGAGATCGGGATTCCGACAAAAGCAAGCCTTTTGACGATACTTCTGACTGGTTTGAAACTGGATAGTTTAAAATCAAAAATAAAGTTCTTTTTCTTCAGATATATGATTGCAATGATCATGCTGACAGCCTGTGAGATAATCGTGGCCAAAGCAGTTCCCGCGACACCAAGCCCGCAGTATTTTACAAATATAAAATCAAGCAGGATATTGATGATACAGGCGATACCGACAAATATCATAGGGCGTGTCGAGTCGCCGTATCCCCTGAGAACCGCGCTGATCGCATTATATCCACAGACAAAAATATTTCCCGCTGAGCAGATAAACACATACTGCATTGTCAGTTCAAAAGATTCCGAAGGAGTGTTCAGAAGGAGTAAAAGCTTCCGTTCAAATACAATCATCAGAACGGTCAGAATTACCGCTGTAACTGCAAAGACAGACAGGGTAGTTCCGATGGTCTGTTTCACACGGTCATAGTCTTTGCCGCCCATATGTTCGCCGATTAATATGGTACTTCCAAGTGTCAGCCCTGTAATCAGACTTGTGATAATCTGGGTCACCTGAGTCCCGGTAGACACGGCTGCCACACTTTCTGTAGAGCAGTATTTTCCCACTACGAACAAATCCACGGCTCCGTACAAAGATTGCAGGACATTGGCAATTAAAAAGGGGACTGCAAACAGAAGCAGCGTCTTAAGTACATTTCCGGTTGTAAGGTCATTTTGTTTCATCTCTCTCATTCCTCATTTCGTATAGTAATTTTATCATAAACCCTACAATAATTGTAGACTCAACAGGGTGATAAAATTTTATACTTCCTGGCTCTGATGTGTCTTTCGGTATCTGGTGGGGGACACCCCGACCTTCTTCATAAACATGTTAATCAGACTGCTGCTGGAGGAGTATCCAACCTCATAGGCAATTTCTGCAACAGATTTCGTTGTGCGGGCGAGAAGGATCTTCGTGCGTTCTAGCCTTGTATTTGTCACATACTCCATAGGAGCAAATCCGGTATGATGTTTAAAAAGATGCGCAAAGTAGTATACACTGAGGTTTGCAATGTCAGCAAGTTCTTCCAGTGAGATATCCTTTCCGACATTTGCACGGATATAGTGGATGACTTCATCGATTGGCAGTTCTTCTTTCTGCTGCTGATTTGCGGGTGCCAGCAGATATTCAAATAGCTGGTAGATACGCATGGAACTCTGGAACATGGTCTCAATTCCGCCGTGGGTATAAAAGTCAACCATATCATATAGAAGATGTCCGATCAGAACGTTATTTTCACCCTGGATCAGAGGTCCTTGCTCTTTCAGGATATGCTGGCAGATCTCGTGAGAATTGGAACCGTTGAAATGCATATACAGGAATTCCAAGCCATCTCTTGCTGCGTAGTAATGCGGTTCTGTACAGTCAATCAATACCACGTCTCCTTTCTGGGCAGCAAAATGTTCGCCCCGGTATTCAAAGTCAAACACTCCTTCCCGGATGAAGACAACAAGAAGTGGAGGATAGGTGTCTCTCCTCATGAAATAATTATGTGTACAATAATAATGCCCACACCAGGTTGGATAAAAGTAAAGCTCCTGGGCAAGTGTGGATGGTATGAATGAAAAACATACTGACTGCGCCAGAATTCCCGGATCAACACTCTTCATAATAAAAGCCTCCTTTGGCTGGAATATTGTGTTAATAGATTAACGAAAAAATAGCAAGATTGATGAACTTTATAGCAAAAGCAAATATTTACCTTTGCATATTGGTAGTATATAATACAATCATAGTAAAGAAAATAAACAAAAATCATAAAAAATAGATGATAAAATTGTTTATATCTTACAAAATAAGTGCGCGCTTGGTAAAAGAAACAGTAAGTAAGTAAAGAAAATAAAAAACAAAATCAGTAAATAAAAAGGAGAATGAATGATGTTGAATGGAGAGAAGAAAATCAAAAGACCTTACCGCTGGGCTATGGTAGGGGGCGGACGTACCGGAGGTGTAGGTTACAAACACCGTCTCGGAGCACTTCGTGATAATACGGCATTTGAACTT
>URQQ01000144.1 GCA_900549995.1 uncultured Lachnospiraceae bacterium
AGGCAAAAACAGGGGATTTGGCAGTGTATGGAGATACAACTTTAAACAAATAAAGTAATAAAGTACTTGCCAAGTGAAGAAAATTGCTTTACAATATGTAAAGTCAAGAGTGTCAAATAGAGCGGGGGTGGACTTTTGTCTGCCCCGCTTCGCGTTTTACGGCTGGATCTTCAGCTGTAACGTGCGCACGGCAGGACAATTATGAAGCAGAGCAGTAGACAGTGAATGAAATTTAGGAGGTACGAAATATGTCATATGTTGATGAAGTCATTGAACTGGTAGTTAAGAAAAACCCTGCAGAGCCGGAATTCCACCAGGCTGTAAAGGAAGTTATGGAATCTCTTCGTGTTGTTATTGAGGCCAATGAAGATAAGTACAGAAAAGAAGCTTTGCTGGAAAGAATCATTGAGCCGGAAAGACAGTTCAAGTTCCGTGTTCCATGGGTAGATGACAAAGGACAGGTACAGGTGAATACAGGTTACCGTGTGCAGTTCAACAGCGCAATCGGACCATACAAGGGAGGTTTACGCCTTCATCCATCTGTAAATCTTGGAATCATCAAATTCCTTGGTTTTGAACAGATTTTTAAAAACTCCCTCACAGGACTTCCGATCGGCGGCGGTAAAGGTGGATCTGATTTCGACCCGAAAGGAAAATCAGACCGTGAAGTGATGGCATTCTGCCAGAGCTTTATGACAGAATTATGTAAATATATTGGAGCGGATACAGATGTTCCTGCAGGTGATATCGGTACAGGAGCCAGAGAGATCGGATATATGTTCGGCCAGTACAAACGTATCCGCGGCGTATATGAAGGTGTACTTACAGGGAAAGGCCTGAGCTACGGCGGATCTCTTGCAAGAACAGAGGCAACAGGCTATGGCCTTCTTTATCTGACACAGGAGATGCTGAAGATGAACGGCCATGATCTGGCAGGAAAAACAGTGGCAGTGTCAGGTTCCGGAAATGTAGCGATCTATGCAACACAGAAAGCACAGCAGCTGGGTGCAAAAGTTGTCACAGTCAGTGATTCTAACGGATGGGTATATGATCCGGATGGAATTGATGTAGAGGCTTTAAAGGAAATTAAGGAAGTGAACCGTGCAAGGCTGACAGAGTACAAGAGCTACCGTCCAAATTCAGAATATCATGACGGACGCGGTGTCTGGTCTGTGAAAGTAGATATTGCACTTCCATGTGCAACACAGAACGAACTCCACATTGAGGACGCGAAAATGCTGGTAGAAAATGGATGTATTGCAGTCGCAGAGGGTGCCAATATGCCTACTACATTAGAAGCTACAGAATATCTGCAGGCAAACGGTGTATTGTTTGCTCCTGGAAAGGCAGCAAATGCAGGCGGCGTTGCGACATCTGCTCTTGAAATGTCTCAGAACAGTGAACGTCTCAGCTGGACATTTGAAGAAGTTGATACAAGACTGAAAGATATTATGGTAAACATCTGCCATAATATGGCGGATGCAGCAGACCGCTATGACCAGACAGGAAACTACGTAGTCGGAGCAAATATTGCAGGATTTGAGAAAGTTGTGGAAGCAATGGAAGCTCAGGGAATCGTATAAAGCTGATCAGATTTAAGAGTAAGAGCGGGTCTATGTGACCCGCTTTCTGATTACATAGAAATGCTTTTTGAACTTAACCAGTTCGTTCAAAATATGGAAAAAACGGCTGTAGAAAAAAGTTGAAAAAAGGTATTGACTTTTTAGCAGAAGTAATAGTATAATAAGCGAGTCGGGTTGAGAGAGACATACAAAAACCTGAGAAAATATGGGATCTTAGCTCAGCTGGGAGAGCATCTGCCTTACAAGCAGAGGGTCATAGGTTCGAGCCCTATAGGCCCCATAACTTACAAATATTCGGAACATTTTGTTCAAGTTATGGCGGAATAGCTCAGTTGGCTAGAGCACACGGTTCATACCCGTGGTGTCGCTGGTTCAAATCCAGTTCCCGCTACTTTGAGAGAGTCCTTGGAAGAGGGCTTTTTTTATTACACAGAGAAGCTGCTTCGCAGCGGCACTTTGTATTTCCAGGAGGAATATATTTAAAATCTAAGCAGTCAGGAGGTTTTCGTGTAATGAAAAATCAAGAATTATTTAGGTATGACGTTGTACAAAAATTTAATGATACGGAGATTATGCTCTATAAATATATGATTTCTAACGCAGAGAAAATACCATATATGACAATTCGAGAGCTTGCGGCAGATACCAGTGTGTCAACATCTACGATTATAAGATTTTGTAATAAGATAGATTGTGAAAGCTATAATGATTTCAAGGAACAATTCAATAAGTATATAAAAGAACGTGCCGATATCACTCCGGGATCTGATTTAGAACAATTATTACATTATTTTCAAGGAACTACGACATGCGCATTTGAGAAAAAAATACAAGAGGGAGCTGATCTGATACAAAAGGCAGAAATGGTTATATTTGTCGGATTAGGCTCATCGGGTGCTTTAGCCAGATATGGTGCAAGATACTTTTCAAATTTCGGGAAATTTTCCGTTGGATTGGAAGATGCCTTATATCCTCTTAAGGAAACGACATACCCTAAAATAGCTGTAATAGCATTATCTGTCAGCGGAGAGACCACAGGTGTGATTGAGACAATCCGTAAATTCCAGACACATGACTGTAATATACTTAGCATTACGAATGATCCAAATTCAACAATTGCAAAAATGTCTGATTGGAATATATCATATTGTTTAGAAACGCAAACTATAAATGGTGGATTTAATGCGACTTCTCAAGTTCCAGTACTTTTTTTGATTGAAGCATTAGCCGGAAGAATTTTATGACATCATAAAAACATCCTGTTACTTGAATTGAAACAGGATGTTTTTTATAGTTATTCTTCAAGGAGGTATCCACATGACAGAATTAGAAAAATGCATGGCTGGAAAATTTTATAATTGCCATGATAAGGTATTCTTACAATTTAAAGAACAGTCCAAACAACTGTTGTCTGTTTATAATGGACTGCCATACAGCCAGAAGAGTCAGAAACAGGAAATTTTATTTAAACTTTTGGGAGATATGGGAACGAATGTATCCGTAGGTGCTCCATTTCTGTGTGATTATGGACGGAACATTTTTATTGGAAATAATGTATCAATAAATATGAACTGTACGTTCATTGACTGCAACAAAATAGAAATAGGAAATAATGTTATGATTGCGTCTAATGTTCAGATTTACACGGCAACACATCCGATAGAGTTGAGACAGCGTTTAACACCAGATTGGAATCCTGAAGGCGGAGAACATTTTTGCCAGGTATATGCGCTCCCCGTTACGATTGGTGACGGCTGTTGGATAGGCGGAGGCGTAATCATTCTTCCCGGAGTTAAAATCGGTACGGGGAGTGTAATCGGTGCGGGAAGTGTTGTCACAAAAGACATACCTGCGAACTGTGTGGCAGTTGGAAATCCATGTAGAGTGATAAGAGAGATTCCTTTCTAGGTTTTCAGGGGAAGAAATCTGGTTAAAAAATATTGAAAAAATATCCAGAAACCTATTGACAAGTTGCTTTTTACCATAGTATAATAGCAAAGCAGTTTACGGAGAGAATCCTTCGCAGACCGCACAGATATGGGATCTTAGCTCAGCTGGGAGAGCATCTGCCTTACAAGCAGAGGGTCAT
>URQQ01000145.1 GCA_900549995.1 uncultured Lachnospiraceae bacterium
GTGTGATGGCGGATACAGTAAGAATCCGAATTGCAGAAGGACAGGATAAGGTAAAACATGAGCTAACCAGACAAGAGGCTCGTGAACTGGTAGAATATAATGATCAGATAAAATGGAATAAGTGGGCATCTAAGCCACAAATCCGAAAGTATGATTCTATCTATAATGGAAAGCTGCGTATTATTTTTGATAACGGCGAATACATCAGGGATAGTGAAAAAGAAAAGTTGGAAGACCGATTGGGAGATATATTATTACGGTTATATGAAAAGTCGGACGAAGCTCGGATCCAAAGGGAACGTTTGGAAGAGCAACGGCGTAAGCAGGAAGAAGAAGCCAGACGGGAGGAAGAAATCCGAAAGCGAAAAGAAGAGGAAGTCAGAAGGACGAAGGAATTATTAAATCAGGCAGAGGATTATAAGATTGCTTGTGAAATCAGGCAGTACATAGCTGCGGTTACCCAACAAAAAGATATAACTCCGGAAGCTGCAGAGTGGATTGAATGGGCGAAAAAGAAAGCGGATTGGTATGATCCGATTATTGCAGCAGAAGATGAGTACCTAGGACGAAGAGAGCATTCGAAATCTAAAGAAGAAAAAGATTTAGATAAAACGAATAGGGGGAGATACGGTATTTTGGGTTGGTAATACCCTAAGACCAATTGATGCTTCCATCAGTAAGGCAGACAACAGCAAAGTCGATAGAAAATACCGAAAGCGGCAAAATAAAAATACGATGCTTTATAAAGAGTTGGAGTCATTGCCGACATTGTGATATAATAACGAGGAAAGCAGCTGTCGTGCTTGCACGAACAGCCATTTGACAAGAAAACCATCGAGACAATAGTCGAGATGGGATACTTATAACAATAGACTTGTGACTGAAAAGTAATCGCATGAAGAATGTGAGGTAAGCTATGCTTGAAAATAAATTGGGTATTACAGATTCTACAGAATTAGCAAGAGCAGAGGAAAAAATCAGTAAGCAAAAAGCTCTCGAAATGTTTGAGAGTGGCTTCTTTGAGACATTAGAACCAGGCACTTATAAAAGTCTTGCCATGATCCATCAATATCTTTTTGATGAGATTTATGATTTTGCCGGTAAATTACGAAAGGTCAATATTTCAAAAGGAAATTTTCGATTTGCTCCGCTGATGTATTTGGAAGCAGCGTTACAGAGCATAGACAAAATGCCACAGTCGACTTTTGATGAAATTGTCGAAAAATATGTTGA
Organism: uncultured Lachnospiraceae bacterium; assembly: GCA_900549995.1. Taxonomy (GTDB): domain Bacteria; phylum Bacillota; class Clostridia; order Lachnospirales; family Lachnospiraceae; genus UMGS1251. Next base: position 1,234 of record URQQ01000145.1, read on the forward strand.
AATGAACGTGGCTCACCCGTTCCGAGAGGGAAATGGGAGAAGCACGAGAATATGGCTTGACTTGATGTTGAAAAAAGAAATCGGCTATGTGGTTGACTGGAGCAAGGTAGATAAAGAGGATTATCTGCTTGCCATGGAGAGAAGTCCTATTAAAGATATCGAAATTAAATTTCTTCTGAAAAATGCCCTTACAGATAATATAAATGATCGAGAAATTTATATGAAGGGCATCGATCACAGTTATTACTATGAAGGCTATTATGTGTTTAAGACGGAAGATTTGACGGACACAAAGGAGTAACTTGATTTAGCGTTAGAAAAGTGGAGGAATATGGATACAGTATCGTTCAGTTGATGAAATAACGAAAAAATGGAATGTGTCGGAACGAAGCGTTTGAAATTACTGTGCTCATGGACGAGTAGATGGGGCGTTTCTTACCGGTAAGACTTGGAATATCCCTGAAAATGCAGAAAAACCGGAGCGCTCAAATAAAAAGAAAGAACAGCCGATTACCTTGCTGGATATTCTGCAGGAGGAAAGGAAAGCAGCTTATTCTGGTGGTATTTATCATAAAACTCATATTGAGTGGAATGTGGATGATGTGATTGAAACAGCAAAGCAGTTTCGTTGTATTGACAGAATCATTGACAACGTAAAGGCAGCATTAACGGAGAAATTGATGAAAGAGCTTCATCTAATCCTGAAAAATGGAACCAGCGATTCCAGAAAAGATTGGTTTGCGGTTGGCGATTATAAAAAATGCCGAATGAAGTCGCGGTATGGATACTGCACTTCCGGAAGAAGTTGCCGATAAGATGAAAGATCTGCTGACAGAGTACAACGGAAAAGAAGAAAAGACCTTTGAAGATATGCTGGACTTCCATGTAAAGTTTGAGCGGATCCATCCATTTCAGGACGGCAATGGCCATGTGGGCAGACTGATTATGCTTACGGAATGCCTGAAACATAATATCGTTCCATTCATCATCGAGGATAATCTGAAAATGTTCTATTATCGTGGAGCGAAAGAATGGAGCAATGAAAAAGGATATTTGACAGATATGTATTTGACAGCACAGGATAAATATAAGGGGGATTTGGATTATTTTAGGATTGCTTATGATAAATAGGGGAAATGTTATGGGATACAAGGAGTGGCGAGACGAAGCAGAAGTTATAATGAAAAACGGAACGCCTGGGCAAGTGAAATTCAGATTCTCAAAAGAATAGTATCGTGCATTGCGGAAGATTGAAATAGAGAGATTGGTCTCAAACGAAGAAATCCAAAAAAGTGCGTAAAATAGGGCAAAACGAGGCATTACAGGAGGAAAAATATAATGATAAAAGTATTATTTATCTGCCTCGTCGGGTGGAATCGGCCTAAGCTGAAGTGCTTTTAAAATGTCAATACCGTAGTTTTCAAGTGCGACATCATACGGAGTGCGGCCGCTAAGACTTTCTCGGGGAGTGGAGTTGATATGGTCCACAATCGTTCTCAGCTCCCACTGAGTGAGAAATTCAAAGCTGGTTTTCTTTGGTAGAACCATGCGGAGCATGGTATGTGCCTGTTCAATACCCCCTTTTTGTCCGATTCTCATTGGATCACAGAAATAGATGCTTGAACGGATAATGCCCTCAAATCCCGTTTCTAAAGAATCAGGATCTCCGAACTCAGAACCACGGTCTGTTAGAATCGTGTTGAATAAAGTGAGAAAATCATAGGTTCCCAGTTGATGTTCCAACTTGTCAAAAATAAGCCGAACAGCGCCCTTCGTGCAGCGGTTCATAATGAAAGCCAGGAATAACTTCTCACGAGTCAAAAAGAAAGTGAGAATGACGCGTTTGGATTCCTGTGACGAATGGACGGTATCCATTTCGGCAAAATGATCGAGTTCGAGCTTTTGAAAATCTGTAAACATGCGGCCTTGAAAAACAGTACGATCTTTGATCTGAGTCTTATGAACTTTGCGGGGTTTGAATTTTACTTTACGCTTTAAATCAACATTTCTTGCTGTAAGAACGCCACCATTGAGGTAGGAGCAAAGTGTTCTGACTGACATATCCAGTTCTGGGTGGTTCGTAATGATCTGATAGGACGATTGTCCCTGATAAATAAGAGGAGTAATGACCATGTCCTTTTGATGCAGCTCATGTTTTGTCATGTTTATCCCAGTTCTGGATGAAGACAGACATTCCCTGTATTTGCGGTCTGCAAAGATAGCATCGTAACGGTACTTGTGAGCAATGGGACAATGATTGATGGCTTTCGGACATTCATTACAGACATAAGGAGCTTTATTAAGGCGGTTACACTGTTCTTTGACAAAATCGGGGCAGGTTTGGTTACAGGTGGGACAGGAAGTACACTTAATGTTGCAGAGTATGATTTTCCTGCATACATTTGTTT
>URQQ01000146.1 GCA_900549995.1 uncultured Lachnospiraceae bacterium
TGCTGATCTGGTTGTTTTTTCTACTCCGCTGTACTATTTTGGAATGAGCGCCCAGATAAAAGCCGTCATCGACCGCTTCTATGCCAATAACCAGAAATTTAGAGACCTGCAGAAAAAGGCCATACTTCTCGCAACATGCGGTGATACCGACTCATGGGCGATGGATGCCCTGAAGCACCACTATGAAACGGTCTGTCATTATCTCGGATGGGAAGACTGCGGTTCTCTTCTTGGAATCGGCATGTATACACGGGACGACATCGAGAACAGCACCTACCCCGAAAAGGCCTATGAATTCGGAAAAAGTATCTGTGACATGCGTCAGGAACACTAAAATGGAACGTACTTTGCATTATACAGTCCCAGATTCCGGCCATCTCCTGAAAGTATCACAATATCTGAAACGCCAGGGTTATTCCGAACGGAATCTGACGGAACTAAAGAAAACTTCCGGCAGTGTCCTGGTAAATGAGTTCCCGGTTTTTCTGAATGAAAGGCTTTCCGCTGGCGATCAGATTACCATACACTTAAAAGAGAATGTCCCTTCCGAAAATATTATCCCGGTAAAGCTTCCCCTCTCTGTCATCTACGAAGATGATGACCTGATCATTCTGGACAAGCCTGCAAAAATGCCAGTGCACCCTTCGTCGTCCAATCAGAGAAATACTCTGGCAAATGCACTTGCCTGGTATTACAAAGAACAGGGCATTCCTTTTGTCTTCCGCTGCACGAACAGGCTTGATCAGGATACTTCCGGCCTGGTGCTCATCGCCAAACATATGATCAGCTCGTCTGCCATCTCCGCTATGGCCAGACAGCATCAGATCCGCCGGGAATATCTCGCAGCCGTGCGCGGACATGTCACACCGCCCTCGGGTACCATAGACGCACCTCTGTCCCGGGTACCCGGAAGGCTCATTGTACAGATGGTTGACTATGCACATGGAGAACGTGCCGTCACTCACTATCAGACAGTCTATGAAAAGAATGGGCACAGCCTCGTTTCGCTTCTTCTTGAAACCGGACGGACCCATCAGATACGGATTCACATGAAGCACCTTGGTTATCCTCTGATCGGTGACTACCTGTATAATCCCGACATGGAACATATCGACCGTCAGGCACTGCATTCTTACAGACTCTCTTTTTGCCATCCTGTCACGAAGGAACCAATGGATTTTCTCTCTCCTCTTCCAGATGATATGCAGTCAATTTTTAATGATGATCATTAAATATTTATTGTTTATCATGACAAACAATGATATACTATACCTAAAGTAAACATTCAATACCTGAGGAGGGGATCAAATGAATCCAAATGATTTTCATACAGATACCAACGGAACTCATAAGAAATTTTTTTCCAGAAAACTGCGTGTATTGATAGGATTTTCTATTTTCCTGACCGGATTTGCCACTGTCGGATGCATTGCAAGACTAATTTCCGATATCAATACCCATACCTGGGCTGAGAACGGCATCATGCCATTCGCCTGGCGGATACTCTTGCTTCTTTGTGTATTCTTATCCTTCATTTCCTTAGTGAAAATTGCCGCAGATAAGAAACCATTTTCCAAAATTTTATCTGTTGCCGTCCAGATGATCGGCGGGCTGTTTTTATTGGCTTCCGTAGTTTTCCCACGTCTGCCGGATTACACGTCTTCGGGATTTGAACTTCTTTCAAAAGGAACATTTGTCCTGATTGATGGGTGGATTCTTCTTCCCGGACTGCTGCTGACCATACTTGGCCGCCTGATTAACGCTGGCTCAAAGATACAAGAAGAAATAGATGAGATCATATAGGAGAAATGAAAATGGCAATTATCTTGAGACTGGACCGGGTAATGGCGGACCGAAAAATTACCTTGAATGAACTGTCAGAAAAGGTTGGCATATCGAATGTAAACCTGTCCAACTTAAAAACAGGCAAAGTAAAAGCGATCCGTTTTTCGACACTTGACGCAATCTGTGAAGTGCTGGACTGCCAGCCGGGAGACATCCTGGAATTCAAAAAAAATATACCAGATACTTAAAAAGAACAGGTCCGTACAATGATGATACGGACCTGTTCTTCTTTAATATACTTCACTCCCAAACGGCATCAGCGCCAGCTGTGCAAGCTTAAACTGCTGCAGCCCAAATGGTATCCCTACAATTGTAATGCACAATGTCACTCCAAGCACTGCGTGCTCCAGGGCAAGCGGCAGTCCTGATACAATCAGCCAGATCAGGTTCAGCAGAAAAGATCCTGCGCCGCCTCCATAATGGATCTCTTTTCCAAACGGGAAAAAACTGAGCGATGCAAATTTAAAGCATTGCATCCCTACCGGAATTCCAACAATCGAAATACACCAGAGAACTCCTGCCAGACACCAGCTCATTCCGCTGATAAACCCGCCGAATATAAACCATAATAAATTACCAAGACATCCCATGTCTTTTTCCTGCCTCCTTGTATTCTTTCTGCCTCCATCATGCCCTGTTTTGCGGGATTTGTCAATTTAGTTTTTTCTTAAGAAAGAAACACTCTTCCCTATTGTTCCTCCAGATCAAATCCAAAATACCTGACAGCATTATTGTAAGAGATTCCCCTGACCAGTTCCCCGAGGATTCTCATGTCTTTTGGATACTCCCCGTTCTCGACCCAGCTGCCAAACAGTTCGCAGAGGATTCTTCTAAAATACTCATGTCTTGTATAAGAAAGAAAGCTTCTGGAATCCGTGAGCATTCCGATGAAATTCCCAAGACAGCCGAGATTGCCAAGTGATGTGAGCTGCTTTATCATTCCGGTCTTATGGTCATTGAACCACCATGCAGATCCATGCTGGATCTTGCCTGCTGCACTGGAATCCTGGAAACACCCTAAAATGGTGTCAATGGCCTCATCATCATTTGGATTCAGGCTGTAGATCACTGTCTTTGGAAGCTCTCCTGTACAATTTAGGGAGTTCAGAAAATCTGCCATCTCCCCGGAAGGCGCAAAATTATTAATACAGTCGAATCCGGTATCCGGACCCAGGCGGTCGAACATCGGCCTGTTATTATCTCTTTTACAGCCATAATGAAGCTGCATTACCCATCCCATTCTGTGATATTCTTTTCCGGCAAATCTCATGAACGCGGTTTTGAATTTCATCTCTTCTTCTCTCGTCACTGAACTTCCCCGCATTCTCTTTGAGAAAATGGCTTCAATCTCCTCATCCTCTGCGGGCGCATACATGACATATTCCAGCGCATGGTCTGATGCCCTGCATCCCATCTGGTCAAAAAACTCCATCCGCATCCTGAGTGCTGTCTTCAGATCTTCGAATGTCCTGATTTCCACTTCCGCTGCCTTCCCAAGCATATCCAGATACTCCAGATACGACGGCTTTTCTATATTCATCGCTTTGTCAGGGCGCCATGCAGGAAGAACCTGTACTTCAAAACTTTGATCTTCTTTCAGCGCCTGATGCCATTTAAGCGAATCTGCCGGGTCGTCTGTCGTACAGATCAAAGTCACTCCAGACTGGCGGATCAGATTTCTGACACTCATGG
>URQQ01000147.1 GCA_900549995.1 uncultured Lachnospiraceae bacterium
GCGGGCGGTATCCGTATGTCTATGTGGATGGGATCTATCTGCGCCGCAACTGGGGCGGAGAGTTTGAAAATGTGGCCATTCTGGTGGCGATTGCAGTAAACGAGGACGGATACCGTGAGGTTTTAGGTGCTGCCGAGGGTATGAAAGAGGACAAGGCCAGTTGGGTCAGCTTTTTCCAGTGGCTCCGTAGCCGTGGCCTGAACGGGGTTAAGCTGGTGGTTGGAGACAAGTGCCTTGGTATGCTGGAGGCTGTGTGAGAAGTGTTTCCTGAGGCCAAATACCAGCGGTGTACCGTCCACTTTTACTGCAATGTGTTCTCTGTCACACCTCGCTCAAAGGTGAAGCTGGTGGCCAAGATGCTCAAGGCAATCCACGCCCAGGAGAGCAAGAAAGCCGCCCGTGAAAAGGCTAAAGCTGATATTGTCAATATTAGTTGACACATTTTCCTCAAGGATTTTGAATCCTATGCTGCTTCCTTCAGGGAAGCGTAATATTGTTGTCTTTTGATCATTGGGGGAAGACCTCTATTAGTGGAGCAGATCCTCCTGTTATTCCAGTAACTGGTGAAATATCTCCAGATGATTGTCTTAAGTTCATCCGTAGTCATTTTCTCTGTATCATAACGATCATATAGCAGTTCTGTTTTCATTCTTGCCCACATGCTCTCACACCGGGCATTATCGTGGCACCTGCCACCTGCGCTGTTCATACTTTGTTGTATGCCATATTTCTGTATCGCTTCCCGGTAAAGCTGGCTGGTATACTGCATTCCCCTGTCTGAATGGATAATGGCTCCACGGATATTAGGATACGCTTTAGCAGCATTTTCCAGTGTCTCTTTACATAAAGAGGCTTTCATATTTGTATCCATTGCCAAACCGATCACGCTGGAATCAAAGCAGTCAAAAATGGCTGAAACATACAGTTTCCCATCACAGCCTTTGATCTCTGTCATATCTGTAACACATTTTGTCAGCGGTTCTTCTGCGTGGAAATCACGCTTTAACAGATCCTCTGATTTTCTGGCTTCCCTGTCCGCTTTCGTGATCCCGTTCGGTTTGCGTCTGGGATGATGACTGATCCCAATCTCTTCCATGACACGGTAAACAGTGCGTTCACTGGGAATATCCACACTTTTCGGCTGTTTCATCGTCAATGCCTGATACATGCGGGTACGGCCATACGTATCATTGCAGATATCTTCTGTAAGTATATCTTTCATGGCATCTGCCAGTGGCTGATATTTCCATGGGCGGTCTTTCATGACAAGATACTGGTAATATCCCTGTCTGCTGACATGGAGAACCCTGCAGAAAAAGGTAATATTTCCTTTGGAGCTGCCGTCTTTTGTTTTTAATGCAATAAACTTCATTCTTTCGTTTTTGCTGACTTCAGACGGCTCGCGGCGAAAAAAGCACTGGCTTCCTCAAGAAAGTCGTTTTCTTTCTTTAAAAGTCTGATTTCCTTCTCCAATTCCTTTACCTGTTGACGGAGCCTTAAAAGTTCTTCATTAAGCGTCATGGCACTTTGTGGATTCTGTGAGCCAGCTCCAAGATCAAGATTGTCAAGACGGTTCGCATGTACCCAGCCATACAGGGTATTCCCTGGCACTCCCAGTTCTTTAGCTGTCTTAGCTTGTCCGATTTCTTTAGCGAGTTTCACCGCCTGTACTTTGTATTCATGGTCATATTGTCTGTTTCCTGCCATTTTGTCCACTCTCCTTATCCTCTTGATTATATCTCAAATCCTTGAGAATGGGGTGTCATCTTTTTTTATACCACATCAGATTATATTTGGGAGTAAATCCGCACAAAAAGTAAGCGGACTGTTAAAGAAATATGAGATAAAAAATGTCTGCTTGTTACAGGACATCACGTTGTCAGACATTCTATTACCCAAAATGTAATAAAAGCTCTTTCTGTTGAGGGTATTCACTGTGATGTATGCCTGCGGCTGCAACAGTATGTGGTGGAATAGATGCTTTAGCACATACAATAGAAATTCTTGTAGGAACTGCTAATAATGAATATACAAATCAGATTCTGTTTCTTTGCTTGAATAAAATATGGAGATGGCTGCCTGTCGCAGTAAAAGAACCTGAGAATCTGGAAGCAAGAGAACAAATGTCATGGGCTGCACACAATGCACTGGCGAATGGCGGAGTTCCAAATGGACATGCGGTTGCCCATGCAATTGGTTCTTTATATCATATTACACATGGAAATGCCTGTGCGATGGTGCTTCCTACAGTGGTTCGTCATTTTGCACTTTATGCTCAGAAAAATATTCAAAAAATGGCAGAAATCATGGGAATAAATGTTACCGGAGATGCACTAAAAGATGCTGATGCAGTTGCAAATGCAATTCATGTATTTTGTCAGGAACTTGGTTTGGATACATTGCAGAAAATATTTGCAGAAAAAGGATATTGCGATAATTGTCGGGAATTTACTGAAAAAATGATTCCACTGGTTATGGATGATTTTAAATCACGGGAATAGATGCCTCCAATTCATACGGGGAACTATAAAGAAAAAATAGGAAAAATATGTGAAGCAATATATGCAGAAAAATAGTCAGGATGTATAAGTTTAAAAAATGAGAAAAAAGATTTTAGGAACAGACCTGAAAGTTTCCGCAATAGGACTTGGATGCATGGGAATGAACCATGCGTATGGTGCATCGGCAGATAAGACGGAAATGATAAATCTGATTGCACAGGCAGTGGATATAGTCTGCCCGGTAACAGCAATACAAAACCGCTATTCCATGATGGCGAGATGGCATGAAAAATTATTCCCGGTACTGGAAGAATTAAATATAGGATTTGTGGCGTTTTCACCACTGGCAAATGGATTTTTGTCTGGTAAATACAATGCACAATCTGTTTTTGAGAAAAATACAGACTACCGTTCAATTATGCCGCAATTCCCAAAAGATTCTTACGAGAAAAATCAGGAGTTTTTAGCGTGGATACAGGCATTTGCAGAAGAAAAGAATGCGACAGTTGCCCAGATTTCTCTGGCATGGCTGGTTGATAAAAAGCCATATCTTGTTCCGATTCCGGGGACAAGAAAACTGGAACGTTTGAAAGAAAATGCGGGTGCATCTGATATTTTATTGACACCAGA
>URQQ01000148.1 GCA_900549995.1 uncultured Lachnospiraceae bacterium
GACAACTCTGAACTGTTATTTTATCTGGACAGCACGGGGGAAGAAATCCCATCTTGTGGTTTTCGGCATTTTTACAGGAGAATGGCGAAAATAGTATATGAAAGCATGAATGAAGACCGGCATGCAGTATTCCGTGTAAGAGCCGAGGCATGTGCATTGATCGCCGACCTTTTTGATTATGTTGTCTATGATGAACGTTTTCGTGATATCAGCGCGAAAAATTATCAGGAGCTGGCGGTCTCGGTCATAGAGTATCTTGAAAATCACCTGGAGGAGGTGAAAATTGTGGACCTGGTCTGCCATGAATTTGGGCTGAGCAGGAAAACGCTGGACCGGAGCCTGAAGACGACCCTGGGGGTGACCGGAAAAGAAATCATCGACAACCTCCGGGTGGAGAAAGCAAAAAAGCTGTTAAAGAATACAAACAAGAATATGAATTACATATTGGATATCTGTGGATTTGGGTCTGAAAAAACATTTTACAGGATATTCAGGCAGGAAACTGGGCTGACTCCAAAAGCCTTTCGGGAAAGAGGGCAGATGGAAGTCTGTGATGATGATTTAAAGGGATACTTGGATTTTGAAACGTTAGAAGTGAAAAGAACCCTGAAGAAAATAATACAGGAGAAAGCGGATGTCAGAAAAACAGGTTGTTAACTGGAAAGAATACAGAATGTCATTTCAAGAAAAGGCCGAACAGATTGCAAAACAGCTTACTCTTTTAGAAAAAGTATCTTTGATGAGTGGAAAACGAACTTTTGCAGAGGTACGGGAAGCGATTCAGAAGAAATCTAAAACACATTATAATGAACAGCCATACAGAGCAGGCGGACTCAGGGAAAAGGGGATTCCGCCTCTTTTATTTGCAGATGGAACCAGGGGAGTTGTGTGTGGACGGGGTGTGGCAACCTGTTTTCCTGTTTCTTTAATGCGGGGGGCTGCCTTTGATACAGAATTGGAGGAAAGAGTCGGAAACTGTATTGCCAAAGAAGTCCTGTCAGCCGGAGGTAACCTGTTTGGGGGAATCTGCGTGAATCTCCCTTATCATCCTGGCTGGGGACGGATTCAGGAATCGTATGGGGAAGACCCATGCCTGGCAGGGAACATGGGCGCGGCTATGGTACGCGGGGGGCAGGAGAGGGGCGTCATTGCCTGCGTCAAGCACTTTGCGTTTAATTCTATGGAGAATGCAAGGTTTAAGGTGAATATTACCAGTGACAAGCGTACAGAAAGAGAGGTCTTTCTGCCTCAGTTTCAGAAGTGTATTGATGCAGGTGCAGGTGCCGTCATGACTTCTTACAATAGTTATGAGGGTACGATCTGTGGTCATAACAGATACCTGATCAGGGATGTGCTGAAAGGGGAGTGGGAGTTTGATGGATTCACCCTGACCGATTTTAACTGGGGCATGAATGAGACAGCGGCGGCCGCAAATGGAGGACAGGATATTGAGATGCCCAATACGAACTATTACGGACAAAAGCTGGTGGATGCAGTCAGAGAAGGCATCGTAAAAGAAGAAGTGATCGATGAGGCAGTTCTTCGTATTATCAGGACATTGCTTGCGCATCAGTCCATCATATCCAGACAGGGAAATCAAGGGGCAGAAATCAGGGAAGATGAATCAGAGATGAAAAAGCACCGTGCCCTTGCACTTAAATGTGCAAGAGAAGGTATTACACTTTTGAAAAATGAAAACCGGCGCCTGCCGCTTAATTTGGATAAAAATGCGAAAATTGTAGTACTTGGTTATCTGGCCGGGGAGGAAAATACAGGGGATAAAGGCTCCAGCCAGGTCTATCCTCCTTATGTAGTAACGGCGCTTCAGGGGATCATTCAGGCAGCGCAGGGAGTGGAAGTAGTCTATTACAGCGGGGAAAGCATTTCCCATTGTAAACGTCTGGCGAAGGAAGCGGACGCGGTAGTAATTATTGCCGGAAATGATTATCATGATGAAGGGGAATATATAGCAGCTGACAATGAAAGTGAGACAGTTACCTTTTATGGAGGGGACAGGAGAAACGGCCTGGGGCTGAAAAAAAGAGACCTGAGTGTGATACATGCTGTTTCCGAGGTGCGAAGCGATGCAATTGTAGCACTTTATGGCGGAATGATAACAATGGCGGACTGGCAGGAATGTACGGGTGCCATATTGCTGCTCTACTATCCGGGGATGGAAGGCGGTACAGCATTGGGAGAGGTGCTGTTTGGGAAGGTAAACCCGGGTGGAAAACTTCCGTTTGCAATTGCACGGGACGAGGCAGACCTTCCTCTGGTTGACTGGAATGCGGCAGAACAGCGGTATTTGTATCATCACGGATATACATTATTAGAAAAGAATGGTATAAGACCACTCTATCCATTTGGGTTCGGACTGAGTTACACAACCTTTGATATCGGAAAGCTTGAAGTCTGGAGTGAACAGGCACATCTTCTTGCATCAGTTGAAATCTGTAATACAGGAGTAAGAGAAGGAGCAGAAGTGCTTCAGATGTATGTGCGGCATTCACAGAAAGAGGGATCAGTCCGTAAATTGAAAGCTTTTCAGAGAGTCTTTCTGAAAACAGGTGAAAGCAGGCGTGTGATATTGCGTTGTGATCTCACAGATCTGGAATGTTTTGATGAGAGGAAAGATACATTTATTCTGGAATCTGGTGAATACGAAGTATATATAGGTACCAGCCATTCTTTGGATGATCTGCAGATGAAACGGCTCTCTTTATAATGCAGAAATCGTACATCTGCGCAGGGGAGGAACAAGCCCCTTTTACCTCTTTTGTCAGAAGCAATAAAAAAATGTAAAAACTTGTTGACAAATGCAGGGAATAAATGGTAATATATGGAAGTTGTCGCTGATAAAAACGACTCACATCGGGAAAGATGGAGGCATCAAAACAAGATGAAAAAGTTGTTGACAAAGCGATACAAGATATGATAAGATATCAAAGTTGCTGCTGAGAAGTCAGCAAAGCTTGAAAAAAGAAATTAAAAAAGTTCTTGACAAGCGGATGGCAATGAGATATAATAAATGAGCTGTCGCAAGACAGACAAGCAACACACAGAACATTGATAATTGAACAACAGACAAACAACCCTGAAAATTTCGAGAGA
>URQQ01000149.1 GCA_900549995.1 uncultured Lachnospiraceae bacterium
GAATCGATGGTATGCAGGTGGATGAACTTCTGCCCTTCCTTAGAGAAAACCAAGAAACCTTAATCCAAGAGATAAGGGGAGGGAACTATAAACCCAACCCAGTTCGAAGGGTAGAAATACCCAAAGAGACAAAAGGCGAGTACAGAAAGCTGGGAGTACCTACTGTTGTTGACAGGGTCATTCAACAGGCAATCGCACAGGGACTTTCGCCAATCTATGAGGAGCAATTCTCAGAGAACAGTTTTGGTTTCAGACCGAAAAGAGGAGCACACGATGCCCTAAGACAATGCCAAAAGAACGTAAATGACGGTTATGTATATGTAGTTGATATGGACTTGGAAAAGTTCTTTGATACCGTATGTCAGAGTAAACTAATCGAGGTATTGTCACGAACCATCAAAGACGGCAGAGTCATATCTTTGATACACAAATATCTTAACGCGGGAGTAATCGCAAAAGGAATGTTTGAACGTACAGAGGTAGGCATGCCACAAGGTGGACCACTTAGCCCGTTACTTAGCAATGTAATGCTAAATGAGTTGGACAAGGAACTGGAGCACAGAGGACATAGATTTGTCAGATATGCAGATGATTGTATGATTTTCTGTAAGAGCAAAAGAAGTGCAGAAAGAACCTTGAAGAACATCATTCCGTTTATTGAAGGAAAGCTTTTTCTAAAAGTGAATAGGAAGAAAACAGAAGTGGCTCACATCAGCAAAGTCAAGTATCTCGGTTATACTTTTTATAGATACAAAGGCAAATGCAGATTCAGGGTACATCAAAAGTCAGCAGTCAAGATGAGAAATAAAATCAGAGAGCTTACGGATAGGAACAAAGGCATTAGCAATGCAGAACGAGAAAGGAAATACCGGGAGTATGTGCGAGGCTGGGTGGAATACTTTAGACTTGCAGATATGAAAGGACTTCTTAAAACAACGGACGAATGGGCAAGGCGTAGGATTCGAGCAGTCTATTGGAAACAATGGAAAAGAGTGAGAACGAGGTATCGAATTCTCAGAAAACTGAAACTGGAACATTGGCAGGCAATTAAACTTGCTAACAGCAGATGATATTGTCAATATTGGTTTACACTTTTTTCTCAAGAATGTTCGACCTTATGCTGCCTCCTGTAGCGAAGCATAGTATTGTTGTCGCTTAACCATTGGAGGTAGTCCACCATTAGCAGAGCAGATCCTCCGATTATTCCAGTAGCTGATGAAGTATCTCCAGATGAGCGTCTTTAACTGCTCTACGGTCATTGAGGTAGGATCGTAACGACCATAAAGTAATTCCTCTTTGAAGCGTGCCCACATGCTTTCGCATCTGGCATTATCATGGCATCTGCCACCGGCACTGTTCATGCTTTGAACAATGCCATATCTGTTGATAGCTTTACGATATAGCTCACTGGTATACTGGGTTCCCCTGTCACTGTGAAGAATAGCTCCACGGAGCATCGGGTAAGCTTTGCAAGCATTCTCTAAGGTTTGTTCGCATAGGGTAGCTCTCATATTTGTATCCATAGCAAGTCCCAATACTGCTAAATCATAGCAGTCAAAGATAGCTGAAACATAGAGCTTCCCGTCAGAAGCCTTTATTTCAGTCATATCGGTCATGCACTTTTCAAGAGGCTTTTCAGCAGCGAAGTCACGCTTGATTAAATCGTTGGATTTACTGGCTTCTCTATCAGCTTTGGTAATAGCATTCGGCTTACGTTTTGGTTTATGATTAAGACCAATTTCTGCCATGACACGATAAACAGTTCTCTCACCGGGAATATGTACTCCCTCAGGCTGTTTGAGCTGTAAGGCCTGATACATACGGATTCTTCCATAAGTGTCATTGCATTCATCTTCGCTGCAAATATCAAGCATTGCATCTGCCAGTGCCTGATATTTCCAAGGGGTATCTTTTGCTTTTAGGAATTTGTTGAATGCCTGCCTTGAAACATGAAGCACTTTGCAATAAAAAGAAATTTTACCCTTAATCCGGCCGTCATCCGTTTTGATTGCAATAAACATTAATCTCTGTTTTTTACTGACTTCCGACGGCTGGCTGCGAAAAAAGCACTTGCTTCCTCAAGGAATTCGTTTTCTTCTTTTAAGCGACGAATTTCCTTATCCTGCTCTTTTACACGCTTTCTGAGTTCAATAAGTTCATCGTTGAGGGATAAAGCATTCTTGGGCGTATGAACTGCTTCATTTGCACTGAGACGCCCCTCTTTGAAGGCTTTTATCCAAGTGTACATAGTACCCTTTGGAATCCCTAATTCCTGAGCAGCTTTATGACCGCCGATTTCCTGGGCAAGCTTTACCGCCTGTGCTTTAAATTCATTGTCATAAGATTTTTGATTCTGTGCCATAGGTTTTTCTCCTGTTCTCGTATTGATTATGATTATATATCAAAATCCTTGAGAATAGGGTGTCAACTTTATTTATACCCCATCAAGATGTGGTTACTGGAGAATGGCGGAGATGCTAAATACGGTAATCACAAAATCAATAATAGCCAAGCTAGGATACACATCCATGCTCGACTATTATCTAACAGTGTGTGAAAACTAAAGAACCGCCGTGTACCGAACGGTACGCACGGTGGTGTGAGAGGTCGGCTAATCAACTAATGATTAGCCTCCTACTCGATTATTATCATTTTATTTCTAATTAAAATCAGGAGGATATATGAAAAAGATACTGTTGATTGACGATAGTGATACCTATATATGGAATCTGAGAAAGTATTTACAGCGCCGGGGCTATCCAGTGAAAACGGCTTCCACTTTGAATGAAGCGCGGGCTGCCATCCAAGAGGAAATGCCGCTGGTGGTCTGCTGTGATCTTGACCTGCCGGACGGTTCCGGCATGGACTTTCTGGACGAGGTGCGGATCACAGATAAGAAGCTGCCTTTTATTCTGGTGTCCTGCCATGACAAAGACGACTACGAACAGGAGGCC
>URQQ01000150.1 GCA_900549995.1 uncultured Lachnospiraceae bacterium
TTCAGGATGTAAAATTTAAAACTTTCGGATGCGGTGCAGCGGTAGCGACAAGCAGTATGGCAACGGAACTTGTGAAAGGGAAAAACATCAGGCAGGCACTGGAAATCACGAATAAGGCAGTGATGGAAGCCCTGGATGGACTTCCGCCGGTAAAAGTTCACTGTTCCCTGCTCGCAGAGGAAGCAATTCATGCCGCGCTCTGGGATTATGCTGAGAAGAACCACATTATAATAGAAGGACTTGAAAAACCAAAATCCGATATTCATGAAGGTGAAGAGGAGGAAGAGGAAGAGTATTAATTACTCTTCCTTTTAGAACGTGTATGGCTAAGAAGAAAGTAGTAGTTGGAATGTCAGGCGGAGTAGACTCCTCAGTTGCGGCATATCTATTGAAGGAACAGGGATATGATGTGATTGGTGTGACCATGCAGATCTGGCAGGATGAGGAATTGGCAGTACAGGAAGAAAACGGAGGATGCTGCGGGCTCAGTGCGGTCGATGATGCGCGAAGGGTTGCGAACGACCTGGATATTCCATATTATGTGATGAATTTTAAAAAAGAGTTTAAAGAAAATGTGATTGACTATTTTGTGGACGAATACCTGAATGGGAGGACCCCCAATCCGTGTATCGCCTGCAACAGGTATGTAAAATGGGAATCGCTTCTGAGAAGAAGTCTTTCGATCGGTGCAGATTATATTGCGACCGGACATTACGCGAGAGTGGTACAGCTTGAAAATGGCCGTTTTACACTCCAGACATCCAAAACATCTGCAAAAGATCAGACATATGCGCTCTATAATCTTACACAGGAGCAGCTGGCTCATACATTGATGCCGGTTGGTGCGTATACAAAAGATGAGATACGAAAGATCGCAGAAAAAATAAATCTCAGAGTGGCTAACAAACCGGACAGTCAGGATATCTGTTTTATTCCTGACGGGGATTATGCTTCTTTTATAGAAGAAGAAACAAAAACAGAGATTCTGGAAGGAAATTTTGTGACAGAGACAGGAGAAGTGCTCGGACGGCACAAAGGGATTACACACTATACAGTGGGGCAGAGAAAAGGTCTGGGAATTGCACTTGGGTATCCGGCTTTCGTGCTGGAGATCCGTCCAGAGACAAATGAAGTGGTGCTTGGGACGAAGGAAGCCTCTATGACAACGACGTTGCACGCGGATCATCTGAATTTCATGTCTGTTGAGGATCTGACAGAAAAAAAACGTGTATTTGCCAAGATCAGATACAATCATAAAGGTGCATATTGTACCGTTGAAAAATCAGGGGATGATGAGATTCTGTGTACATTTGAAGAACCTCAGAGAGCTGTCACTCCGGGACAGGCAGTCGTTTTATATGACGGAGAGCATGTTCTGGGCGGCGGAACGATTACAGGGATATAACAGGGAGGAACAAAAAGTATGATATTATCAGACTGCCACATGCATACAATGTTTTCGACAGATTCCAAAGCAGAACCGGAGGAGATGGTAAAAGGTGCCATAGAAAAAGGACTGACGGCAATCTGTTTTACTGACCATCATGACAAAGACTACCCCGTGGAAGGGGCATTTATGTTTGATACGGATGAATATTTTCGGAGACTTACATCTTTGAAGGAAAAGTATAAAGATCGTATTGACATCCGTATCGGCGTGGAAATCGGGCTTCAGACGCACCTTGGGGAATATTACCGGAATTATGTGAACCGGTATCCGTTTGATTTTGTAATCGGTTCTCTTCATGTAATAGATCACATGGATCCTTACGAACCGGAATATTTTTCAGATAAAACGGATGAAGAGGGATACATACATGCGTTTGAGGAAATGGTAGATGATATAAAGGCAGTACAGGATTTTGATGTTCTTGGGCACATCGATTATATTGTCAGATATGGCAGAGAAAAGGCGGCCCATTATTCGTATGAAAAATTCGCGCCGTATATTGACGCTATTTTAAAAGAAGTCATTGCCCGCGGAAAAGGGATCGAGCTGAATACATCCGGATATAAGTACGGTCTTGGCTTCTGCCACCCGAATCCGGATATTATAAAACGTTATAAGGAGCTGGGCGGTGAGATCATAACCGTTGGGGCGGACGGGCACCGTCCGGATCATATTGCCTACGATTTTGGCAAGGCGGCAGAGGTATTAAAGGCGTGCGGATTTAAATATTATACAGAATTTCAGGCGAGAAATCCCATTTTTAAGCAAGTTCCATAAAAATGGAAAAGGCACTTGAATTTTTGTTTTAAATTTAGTACAATAAAGTCTAGGTTGATGATTCTTTAACAAACGGGATGTCAAACCATTAGTACTGTGTAACAGTAACTATAATAAACAAACATTAGGAGGAATTAATCATGGCAGTAAAAGTAGCGATTAATGGATTTGGACGTATTGGACGTCTTGCATTCAGACAAATGTTCGGAGCAGAAGGATATGAGGTTGTTGCAATCAACGATTTAACATCTCCAAAAATGTTAGCTCACTTATTAAAATACGATTCATCTCAGGGTAAATACGCTCTCGCTGACAAAGTAGAAGCTGGAGAAGACTCTATTATCGTAGACGGAAAAGAAATCAAAATTTATGCAAAAGCTAACGCAGAAGAACTTCCATGGGGAGAGATCGGCGTTGACGTTGTATTAGAGTGTACAGGCTTCTATACATCCAAAGAGAAAGCTTCTGCTCATATTAAAGCAGGTGCTAGAAAAGTTGTTATTTCTGCACCAGCAGGAAATGACCTTCCTACTATCGTATACAATGTTAACCACGACGTGTTAAAACCAGAAGATACTGTAATCTCTGCAGCATCTTGTACAACAAACTGTCTTGCACCTATGGCACAGGCATTAAATAATCTTGCAAAAATCAAATCTGGTATCATGTGCACAATCCACGCTTACACAGGTGATCAGATGACACTTGACGGAC
>URQQ01000151.1 GCA_900549995.1 uncultured Lachnospiraceae bacterium
GGCAGCTGTTGAAGTTCTTTCATTTGGTACGCTATCGAAGATGATTAAGAATTTGAAAACAGGTACTGGAAGTTCGTATTCTATATTGGCCACTAATTACCAGTATAAATCGAAAAAAGGGAATTTGGTAAATCCATCACAGAAAATGCTTGCTTCATGGATACAGGGCGTTTCAGTATTGCGTAATATGTGTGCTCATAATTCCAGAATTTACAATCGCACGATACATACGACACCGGAAATTCTGGATGCAGATAAGGTCACACCACCGCCAGCACATAACGGTTTGTATCAAATCCTACTGGCAATGAAGTATCTGCGTTCATTCGATGAGGAGTGGACAGTATTTGTTGATGCTTTTGATAAGCTGATTCAAAATAATATTGGTGTAGTCAGTCTTACAGCAATGAATCTTCCGGCGGATTGGAAAGCACATCTAAGTGTATAAATGAAGCAGAGCTGCGTAAAATAGTAAAGCAGACCTAACCAAGCATTTTTTGCTCAAACCGGTTAGGCTTTCGGCGAAGTGTTACGATAAGCACTTCGCCATTTTTATTTTGATAAAAACATTCATAAACGTCCTTTGTTACCTCCTGCCAAGGCTACCTGGTAGGAGGTGTTTTCTTTATGACGAATGAACAAAGACTTCAGATAGCTGCATATCGCAAGACAGGAATGGGGTATAAGCAGATTGCAAAGGAACTGGACTTATCTGCAAATAGTGTAAAATCCTATTGCAGAAGAAATGGTCTGAGCAGTGAAGCCTTAGAACAGAGCTTACCAGAGTCGGCTTGCGAGAACTGCGGCAAAAGTATTGAACAGAAAAAAGGAAAGAAGAAAAAGAGGTTCTGTTCCGATCAATGCAGGAATCAGTGGTGGAATTCCCATCTGGATCAGGTGAAACGAAAGGCGGTTTGTGAGTATATCTGTCCTGTCTGCGGCAAGTCTTTTTCTGTGTATGGGAATGCAAAAAGGAAATATTGCAGTCATGCCTGCTATGTAAAGGGCAGGTTTGGAATGCAGGAAAAAGAATAAGAAATATAGTGGAGAAAGTAGTTGCATTTTTCCAGATTTTAAGGGAATATACGACTACCAAAAAAATATGGAGGTCGGCATATGGAGAAGTTGCCATTAAGTGAAAAATATATGCTTTCAATCAATGAGGCAGGATCCTATTTTAATATTGGTGTGAAGAAGATGCGGCGATTGGCAGAAGATAATCTGGGAACATTTGCTGTGTACAGTGGAAATCGATACCTGATTATACGCGCAAAGTTTGAGGAATTTCTGCAGAATAATCCCATGATATAAATGCATTTATTCTGCCGAAAGTAGTTGCTATTTATGCGTTTTAGAGTGATATATGTTACTACCAAAAGCGAAGAAGGAGGAAGAAACGATGAGCAGACCATCACTAGCAGATAAGGATTTTCTTACCGTCATCGAAACGGCAGAATATTTTGGACTTAGCAGAAGAAAGTTATTCCGACTGGCGAAAGAGAAGAACCTGCCTTTTATGGCGATGTACGGCACTCGCAAGTTAATCATTAAAGACGAGTTTATCAAATATTTGAAGAAACTGGGAGTAAAGGAGGGGTTAGCAAATGGCAAGCCAAGGACAAAGAAGAGACTCGAAGCATAGGATTTTACACACTGGCGAATCCATCAGAGCCAACGGAAAATACCAGTATAAATATGTAGTGGACGGGAAAACCAAATTTTTTTACAGTTGGAAACTGGTTCCAACAGATCCGCAGCCGGTAGGAAAGCAGCCTTGCCTTTCCCTCAGGGAACTGGAGAAGACGGTACAGCAGGATTTGGATTCTAAACTGGATCCAATGGGAAAGAAAATGACTGTAAATGAGCTGATTGACCGTTACCTGCAGACAAGAACCGGTGTGAAGCCGAACACCCTTATCAATTACAAATTCGTAAAGAATCTGATGGAAAAAGAGGAGTTTGGGAGTAAGAAGATTTCGGAAGTAAAGACATCGGATGCAAAGTTGTTTCTTATTAAGTTACAGCAGGATGGACGAGGCTCCAGCAGCATTAAAACGGTACGAGGTGTTCTCAGACCGGCATTTCAGATGGCAATGGATGATGACATTATCGTAAAAAATCCATTTGCATTCCAGCTTGCCGGTGTGGTGGTGAATACGGAGCATACCAGAGAAGCAATTACAAAGGAGCAGATGAGGAAGTTCCTCAAGTTTGTACACGATGATAATGTGTACTGCAAATACTATGAGGTGTTTTACATTTTATTCCATACTGGGCTTCGGATTTCGGAATTTTGCGGACTGACCATTAAGGATATTGATTTGAAGAACCGCATCATCAACATCGATCATCAGCTTCAGCGAATCGGTAGCATGGAGTATCACATTGAATCTACGAAGACCAACGCCGGTACGAGAAAGATTCCGATGACAGAGGATGTATTCCGAATGTTTCAGGCGATTCTGGAAGACAGACCAACGGATCTTTCGGAGATTATGGTGGATGGTTATGTCGGATTCCTTTTCAGAGATAAGGACGGGATGCCGGAAGTGGCACTTCATTGGGAACACCGATTCAAAAATACAGTGAATCGGTACAACAGCATTTTTAAAGTGCAGATGCCGAAGATTACGCCGCACATTTGCAGACATACTTACTGCAGTAATCAGGCGAAAGCTGACATGAATCCAAAGACGCTGCAGTACCTGATGGGGCACTCGGACATCGGAGTAACGATGAATAC
>URQQ01000152.1 GCA_900549995.1 uncultured Lachnospiraceae bacterium
TGTATATTTTGATAAAGATGGGCTGGTAGTTCTGAAAAAAAATGATATAATAGAAAACGTACCATGTATCGAAGGACTTGATATAAAAAAAGCTGATCTCTATGGAAAACTGGATGTCGGCGGCAAAGATATCTTTAAGGCAATCCAGTCGGTGACAGAAGGGTTGAGTGACAATGAGCTCACACCAGACCGGATTGTGAGATCAGACTCAGAGATCATGTTGTATTTTGGAAATATATGTGTGCAGCTCGGCAGCAATAATTATCTGGACAAAATCGGACAGATCAAACCAATATTGGAACGTCTGAATGGGCAGGAAGGAGTCCTCCATCTTGAACATTACGGACAGGGGACAAGCGTGATCAGTTTTGAAAAGCCAGCGGAGACTGTACCGGTCCAGGAGGGTGATACAGAAGATCAGGAGCTTAATACCGAAGAGGGACAGGAAGAAGACCCTGATTCCGGGGATGAGCAGTATGATGAAGATGATCAGGAACAGGACAATTCAGAAGATGAAGACCAGAATCAGGAAGATTATAATGATGATGATCAGTCAGATGAAAATGAAAGTAATGAATAATATCCCTGAACATAGAGTTTAGATGTATGAAGTGATGAAAAAAATATGAAAATAAATAAAATTCTATTGATTATTTGCAGAAAAGTCTATATTATATAACTATATGGCAGAATGGCAATATAACACAAGGGATGTATAAGATAATAAGGATAACAAAGGAGGAAGAACTCTTGCTAGAAATTAAAACAAATGAATCAGAAGCAGCAGCAAAAATCATCGTAATTGGTGTCGGCGGCGGCGGTAATAACGCGGTGAATCGAATGATAGATGAGCAGATCGCAGGTGTTGAGTTTATTGCGATCAATACTGACAAGCAGGCTTTGCAGTTATGTAAGGCACCAACTTTGATGCAGATTGGGGATAAGCTTACGAAAGGCCTTGGAGCCGGAGCGAAACCTGAGATCGGCGAGAAAGCCGCAGAAGAAAGCGCAGAAGAAGTATCAGCAGCATTAAAAGGTGCTGATATGGTATTTGTAACATGTGGTATGGGAGGCGGTACCGGAACAGGTGCGACTCCGGTTGTTGCAAGAATTGCCAAAGAGCAGGGAGCATTGACTGTCGGCGTAGTGACAAAACCTTTCCGTTTTGAATCTAAGACACGTATGAATAACGCTCTTGCAGGAATTGAGAAATTAAAAGAAAATGTAGACACACTGATTGTTATTCCAAATGACAAGCTGTTGGAAGTTGTTGACAGAAGAACAACAATGCCGGAGGCGTTAAAGAAAGCTGACGAAGTATTGCAGCAAGGTATTCAGGGAATTACCGACCTGATTAATGTGCCATCATTAATCAACCTTGACTTTGCGGATATCCAGACTGTTATGACGGATAAAGGCATTGCGCATATCGGTATCGGTCACGGAAAAGGTGATGATAAAGCGCTTGAGGCAGTCAAAGAAGCTGTTGCGAGTCCTCTGCTTGAGACAACAATTTCCGGAGCATCCCATGTTATTATCAATATTTCCGGTGATATCACTCTTATGGATGCAAGTGATGCGGCAGAATACGTACAGGATCTGGCAGGAGAAGAGGCAAATATTATCTTCGGTGCTATGTACGATGATTCTAAATCTGATGAAGCGACAATTACAGTTATCGCAACTGGTCTTCATAATGTTGGAGGTACAGCTTCCAAATTAAAATCCCGTCTTGAAGGCGGACAGAAATCAACGGTTCTTCCTCAGAATGAGAGACCGGCATACGGAAGAGAACCAGTGCGCACACCAAGAATGGATTATGGAATGAATGTGCAGGAAGGAAACCGGGTTGCACCTGGAGCTTCCAGAACAGCAGGAACATCCATGCCAAACTATGGGGCAGCAAAAGCACCTACAAGTAAGGTGAAAGAACAGTCAATAAAAATACCGGATTTCTTTAAGAAGTAAGACGGGGATTCTGTAAGGTTTGCAGGAACGTCGCCCGGGAGAGAAATTCTAACATTAAAAAGCGGACTTTGAACTGAACCGTCCGCATGCTTAACGCAGTCTGATGACTGCGTTTCGCTGCGGACTAAAACCCTGGATTTGTGATCCAGGGTTTTTCAGTTCAAAGTCCGCTTTTTCATGCAAGAATTTCTAACTCCCAGCTCAGATGTTCCTGCAAACCTTACAGAATCCCCTGGTTTGTTGCAGCCGGAAGGTGGAAGTATGGGAGACGCCGCAAGGGCAGGGACGCTTTGCTGCCTGCCCTTGCGGCTGGGTGCTGGAAATCGGGAGGTTGAGATTGGAGTTTGTTTGTGGTGGGGCAGGGGCGCGGGCGCCCTGCCTGGGTGGAAAAATGGAGTGGGGTCGGAAAAGGGGGAGGGAATGAAGGAAACGATTGGAAATTAATGGAGCGTGCTCTGTAATTTAGGCAAAGGTGGAATATGAAGAGGAAACAAATATATTTCTCGCATTCTGCACCATAAGCAGAGCGCAGCAATTGCGTACCGGAGGAATAGCGGAGGCGGGGAGGGGGGTGTGGGAGGGGCTTGGAAGAGGGAGATG
>URQQ01000153.1 GCA_900549995.1 uncultured Lachnospiraceae bacterium
GCTTCAAGATATCTTTTTCAGACCGTATATAAGCAAATGGATTGTAATGAAGCGATTTTGAAAAGTTAATGGTATTCAAAACCTTAATCACATATGGCTCATGAACCACTTTTCCAGATTTATCTTTCATAATATTTCCATTCTTATCTCTCTTAGGCGGTCCCTTTGCTAACATCTTCCCGCACTCCTCAATGAGAGTGCCCTTTGGATCTGTAATGACCATGGAACAATTCATCTGCATGACCGACGGTTTCACGAAAAATCGTGTCTTACCGGAACCACTACCGCCAATAACTACAATATTTTTATTTCTTGCATATTTCGGTTGTTTTGGTCGACTTTCCATAGTCAATGCTTCTGTTGCTGTCAACGGAATATTCATCCAGGGATCATCTGACATATAAGGCTTGATATCCTCTGCAGTTCCCCATCTGGCTGAACCATACTCGATTCCCTTCCGAAGTTTCTTTGCATCTGACTGTTTCTGCCAAACCAATAGTTTCAAAATAACTGCGACAGTAACTCCAACCAATAGATCTCTCAGGTCAAAGCTCAACAGAATCCCTGTAAAGATCCGATCTGCATGTTCCATCGCATATAACAGTTTGTTCCCTATATCTTCTCCAGGACTGCTCCTGTATAAGCAGGATGCCCGGTCCGCATAAAAAGCGGTCAGAACATAGGGAAGATTTGTAAGAACCAGTTTCTTTTTATCCAGGGCGGACAGCCTGGCCCCAGCTTTATTCTTCCACTTCTGCATCAGATTATTGCCGTTTTGTTTCTTCATCGGCTCTGTTCCTGATGTCGGTTCTTTACTTTGTCCTTCGTCTTCTTTGGCATCATTGCCCGGTAAGCTGCAAGACGCTTATGAATGGAAGGTTTATTCGCTTTTTGAATCTGTTTCTGGGAAAACTCACGGAAAGCAGCATTGAGGGCATCCTGATCACGTCCCTTGAAAAATACCAGATAAACCGGCGGCTCTTTGCTCTTGTCTTTTTTCAGAGCATAATTGATCCCATATTTTCTGGCATACCGTTCAAAGGACTTGATATTTTTGTCCGTGATCTCGATATTGACCATCCCGGCATTCTGTTTTGCCAGCTCTTTTACCGTGACCTTTCCCTGTTTCGGCTGATTCTTCTTCGCTTTCTTCTCTACCGATTTCTGCTTCTGATGACGCAGATAAGCAGCAAGAACCTTTTTCAATAAATCTGCTGTTACTTTGGTAGTCCGAATGCAGAACGTGACCGTTTTCTGAGTTACCTCTTCCTGCATGATTTTCCCTCCTTTCAGCGATTTAACTGCTGTCCAGATCTGTAATCATGGCAACCACCTCCTTCATTCTTTACTCTTCCTCCGCACACAACGCTTTAAAAAATTCTTTTCCTTTTGGTGTAACCAATGTCTGTGAACCAAGATGTCCATTGTTAAAATAGTCTTTTACAATAAACAGATCATTGTTCTTCTCCACCGCATAGGGTAACAGCGTGCCGGATGGACTCCTATATAGAAATCCTCTATTTAAAAGAAGTTTCACAAATTTTCTTTCTGGAAATTCAATCTCTTTTGCCGTCGTTCGAATATTGGTGCATTCTCCTGTAATCATGAAATGATCATAATAATCTGCTTTTGGCTGCATATCCTTTACACGATTTTGCAATTCTCGATTTCGATTGTTTTCTGCCAAAAGTCTCTCGGCAAATTCCAAAAGAAGTTCCGGGTTATCTTTTACCCTGTCTAAAAGATCGGTCTCTAAATATCCGCCTGTTTTCCTAATAGCCGGAAGTACCTCATCAAATACCCACTTCTCAAAATTCTGTGCTGACTTTAAACGACTTTTTGTAATCAGCCGATATACATCTCCCTCTGGAATAAAAATCATTGGCTGTACCCCACCTGATGTAAGGACGCCCCGTTTCAGAGCCCCCTTGCAATGAACATTTATCGCATTTCTTGGTTTTGCATATCCCAAAGCAAATGCTACATCAATTCCAGAAAATAAAAGTCTGCCTCCATCTTCAATCATACGGATGGAACCAAACTCCGAATTGTGAAACTCTGTGATTTTATAATCCGTCTTCTCCATCCTCTTCTCCATCCTCTTCTCCTCCTGAACCGGCAAGTAACATCAAACCATTTTCAATGATTGTGCGATTTCTTTTTACTACCAGTGGAAACCTAGATACTTTGCCTTCAATTCTTTGTTGTATTCTCGCATCAGACTATATGCATAAGTTTTTGAAACTCCAAGAATTGCACACACATCATCCACATCCATATACATTTTTTCCTGCATCATACTCATACCGCTTTATCCTCCTTCAAATATTGCTCAACATGTTCCAGACCATAGATCTTGTCC
>URQQ01000154.1 GCA_900549995.1 uncultured Lachnospiraceae bacterium
CATCACCTTCACAAAATCAACTGCATTTCCATTGACACCGCGTTTTTCATCTCCCTGCCAATAGATAATCCTGCTGATCGCATCCATTCGTATCCCGTCAAAATGGTACTTCTCAAGCCAGTAATCAGCCGCCGACTGAAGAAAACTCCTGACTTCTCCTCTGGAATGCATAAAATTATAACTTCCCCATTCACTTTCACCTACGGCATCATTTGGATACTCATAAAGAGGCGTTCCATCATAATTTGCAAGCCCATAAGCATCCACTGCAAAATGAACCGGTACAAAATCCATAATCACTCCGATGTCATTTTTATGACAGTAATCTACCAGTTTCATCAATTCTTCTGCAGTGCCATACCTTGATGTCGGTGAGAAAAATCCGGTATTCTGATACCCCCAGGAACAATCTGCCGGGTGCTCGGAAAGCGGCATAAATTCGATGTAATTATATCCCCACTCTTTGACATACTTCACAAGTTCTTCCGCAATCTCATCATAATGATACCAGTGATTCACCGGATCTTCAGCGTTTTCTTTCCAGGAACCAAGATGAACTTCATAAATGTTCAGCGGCATATTCTTCCCTCTTGTCCGCTCTGACATCCATTTACTGTCGTGAAAACGATACTCATTCAAATCTCTGATAATTGAGGCCGCATTTGGACGAAGTTCCATCCCAAAACCGTAAGGATCACAATGTTCTGTACAGCCTCCTCCATGATAGATTCTATACTTATACATCATTCCCTCTTTTGCACCTTTAATAAAACACTGGAAGAACCCGCTCTGTCCATCCCTCTCCATATAGGTGTCTGTCCACCCGTTAAACTCGCCGATAACCGAAACATCCTGTGCATTAGGCGCAAAAGTCCGAAACCACGTCCCTTCTCCCTCCGGATGTGCTCCAAAGTATTCATACGCATCAAACACTTTCCCCATGTAAAAATCTTGTCTGTTCATCTCTTACCTCCCGTATTCATAATAGATATCCTTTATAATTTAGGTCTGACATTCGCCGCCATTTTCTCAATCACCCGGATCATTGTCTCTCTCTCATCTTTCGTTACCCCATGATACAATGTCTCAATGTAATCTTCCTGTTCCCTTAATGCGGCCTCACAAACCGGCTGTGCTTTTTCTTCCAGGCAAAGCCTTATAATTCTCCGGTCTCTGGTATCCTCTTCTCCTCTCAGATATCCTTTTCCAATCAGCAGTTCCACTGCCTTTGACACACTTGATTTTGTGTACATCCTACACTCGGCAATCTCTCTTGCAGTGTTCATCTCCGGATTATTGAGGAGAAATAAAATAACTTCCATCTCCATTCTTGTCATCCGAAACTTTTTCGCCGCACTGCTGATGGACTTATCATACAGTTTCTGAAACTGCTTCCCGGTAAGAAATACTTCTGTGATTGTGTTCATTTTTCCTCCATTCATTTAGTTCTTTTATGAACTGTTCTCTTACGAACTATATTACCATATTTATGGGAAAATAACAATCATCCAGACAAGACAAAATCGAGTAGTTTCCTACTCGATTACAGTTGATTCGCATATTCTTCTGTCAGATATAAAAATAATGCTTCACAGCCCTCTTTAATATCCTCATAAGTCCTGTCAAAATTCCCCGTGTACCACGGATCTGCAATATCTCTCGGATGTGCAGAATAATCAAGAAGCCGTGCCATTTTATGATCCGCATCCTCCCCGGTAATTCTGCGCATATTGTGAAGATTTCTGCTCTCCATTCCAATCAGTAAATCATATGCTTCATAATCCTTTTTTGTCATTTTCACCGCGTATTTGCCATCGGTACGTATTCCATATCTCGAAAGTATTTCTTTCGTTCCATAGTGAACCGGATTGCCAAGCTCTTCTGAACTTGTCGCCGCTGACCTGATAAAAAAGCTGTCACCCAGGCCACGTTTTTCTGCCATGTCACGGAATACAAATTCTGCCATCGGGGAACGGCAGATGTTGCCGTGGCAAATAAATAGTACTTTAATCATCTTTTCATATCTCCATTTAAGTC